>NZ_JBEXVE010000003.1:0-570909 GCF_040629205.1 Streptomyces sp. NPDC005962
TACGAGGCGTATCCGGTGTTCGCCGATGCCTTGGACGAGGTGTGTGCGCACCTGGATCTGTATCTGGAGCGGCCGCTGCGGGATGTGCTGTTCGGCGACGACGCCGAGGCGCTGGGTCAGACTGGTTTCACTCAGCCCGCGTTGTTCGCGGTTGAGGTGGCGTTGTTCCGGCTGGTCGAGGCGTGGGGTGTGAGGGCGGACTTCCTGTCCGGGCATTCCATTGGCGAGTTGGCTGCCGCGCATGTGGCGGGTGTGTTGTCGCTGGCGGACGCGTGCACGCTGGTGGCCGCTCGTGGGCGGTTGATGCAGGAGCTTCCGGCTGGTGGCGCGATGGTCGCGGTGCAGGCGTCGGAGGACGAGGTGCTGCCGCTGCTCGGCGAGCGGGTCTCGATCGCGGCGCTCAACGGGCCGACGTCGGTCGTTATCGCCGGTGATGAGGATGCGGCGCTGGAGATCGCTGCGGGCTTCGAGGAGCGGGGTCGTAAGACCAAGCGGCTTACCGTCAGCCACGCCTTCCACTCGCCGCGTATGGACGGGATGCTGGATGCGTTCCGCGAGGTCGCGCAGGGGCTGACGTACGAGGCCCCGCGTATTCCGATCGTGTCGAACCTGACGGGTGAGCTGGTCTCCGCTGAGGAGATCGCGACTGCCGACTTCTGGGTGCGGCATGTCCGGGAGGCGGTCCGCTTCCTCGACGGCATCCGCACGTTGGAAGCGCACGGCGTGACGACGTTCGTCGAGCTGGGTCCCGATGGTGTGCTCTCGGCGATGGCGCAGGAGTGTGTGACCGGCGAGGATGCCGCGTTCGCTGCCGCGCTGCGTAAGGACCGCCCCGAGGCCGAGGCGCTGTTCTCGGCCGTCGCGCGGGCGCATGTCCGTGGTGCGACGCCGGACTGGACGGCCGTCTTCGCCGGGGCCGGCGCGCGGCGCGTGGAGCTGCCGACGTATGCCTTCCAGCGGCAGCGGTACTGGCCCAGCGTCGCCGCCCTCGTGGTGGGCGACCTGGAGTCGGTCGGGCTGGGCGACATCGAGCATCCGCTGCTGGGTGCCGCCGTCGCGCTCGCGGATGACGATGGCTATCTGTTCACGGGAGTGCTTTCCCCTCGCACGCATCCGTGGTTGGCGGATCACGAGGTCATGGGCACCGTGCTGCTGCCCGGTACGGCCTTTGTGGAGCTGGCGTGTGCTGCCGGAGCGCAGGTGGGTTGTGAGCGGTTGGACGAACTGACTCTGGAAGCGCCGCTTGTGTTGCCGGAGCACACCGGGGTGCGGGTGCAGCTTGTTGTGGAGGGGCCGGATGAGTCCGGTGGCCGTTCGTTCAGTCTGCATTCGCGGCGGCAGGACGCGCTGGGGGCGGAGCCGTGGACGCGGCATGCCACCGGTGTGCTCGCGGTCGGCGTTCGGGGTGCTGACCTGGAGGAGCTCGGTGTGTGGCCGCCGCAGGGCGCCACGCCGATCGCGGTCGACGGGCTGTACGAGGAGCTGGCCGAGGCGGGCCTCGGTTATGGGCCGGTGTTCCGTGGGCTCAGGGGAGCCTGGCGGCTCGGCGATGACCTGTACGCCGAGGTCGGCTTCCCTGACGACGCGGTGGTGACGTCGGGCGCTGAAGCCGAGCGGTTCGGGTTGCACCCGGCGCTGCTGGACGCCGCGCTGCATGCCCTCGGCAGTGAGGGAGTCGACCACGATGCGGCGTCGGCGGAGGGTGCGCTGCTTCCGTTCGCGTGGAGTGGTGTGCAGTTGCACGCGGCGGGGGCTGGTGCGCTGCGGGTGCGGCTGTCGGAGCAGTCGTCCAACGTGGTCTCGCTGCTGGTGGCCGACGGTACGGGTCGTGCGGTGGCCACGGTCGAGTCCGTGGCGTTGCGGGCGGCCTCGGCCGACCAGGTGCGTGCGGCGCGGGGTGGGTTGCATGAGTCGCTGTTCCGGCTGGAGTGGTCGGCGGTTCCGGCACCCGCTGCGGGTGCGGGGACGGGCGAGTGGGCGGTGCTCGGCGCGGACGATGAGCAACTGGCCGCGTTGGATGGCGCGTTCGGGTCCGGAATCAGGCTCGCCGCGTACGGTGATCTTGCGGCGCTGGGTACGGCGGTGGACGCCGGGGTGTCCGTGCCGGACACCGTGGTGGTGGCCGGTCTTGGTGGCGGTGGCGACGCACCGGCCGTGCACGAGGCCACGCAGGGCATGCTCACTTTGCTTCAGGCGTGGTTGGCTGATGAGCGGTTTGTCGGGGCGCGGTTGGTGCTGGTGACGCGGGGCGCGGTGGAGACCGTGCCGGGTGCGGGTGTGGCGGATCTGTCGCAGGCCGCTGTGCGTGGTCTGTTCCGTTCCGCGCAGTCGGAGAACCCTGGCCGTCTGGTGTTGCTGGACGTCGACGGCGACGAGAACTCGTACGGTTCGGTGCCTGCGGCGCTGGGCGTGGATGAGGGTGAGCTGGCGCTTCGCGGGGACGTGGTGCTGGCGCCACGGCTGGCCCGGGTGCCGGTCACCGACGACACCGACACCGCTCCGTCGTTCGATGAGGACGGCACGGTGCTGATCACTGGCGCCTCCGGAACTCTCGGTGGTCTCTTCGCGCGCCATCTGGTTTCGGTTCATGGCGTGCGGCGGTTGCTGTTGGTGAGCCGTCGTGGTGCGGATGCCGATGGTGCGGATGAGCTGGCTGCCGATTTGACGGCGGCCGGGGCCACCGTGACGTGGGCGGCGTGTGATGTGGCGGATCGGGAGGCGCTGGCTGGTGTGCTGGGGTCGGTTCCGGCTGAGCATCCGCTGACCGGTGTGGTGCATACGGCGGGTGTGCTGGATGACGGCATTCTTGGTTCGTTGACGCCTGAGCGGGTGGCTGGGGTGTTGCGTCCGAAGGTTGATGCGGCGCTGAATCTGCATGAGTTGACGCGGGATGCTGACCTGTCGGCGTTTGTGTTGTTCTCCGGTGCGGCGGCAGTGTTCGGTGCTCCGGGGCAGGCGAGTTACGCGGCGGCCAACTCGTTCCTGGAGGCGCTTGCTCAGCAGCGTGTGGCGCAGGGACTTCCAGCCACCGCTCTGGCCTGGGGCCTGTGGGCCGGTGCGGGCATGGGCAGCACGCTCGACGATGTCGACCTGCGGCGTATCGCACGTGGCGGGGTCGCCCCGATCGCTGCCGACGAGGGGCTCGCGCTCTTCGACGCGGCGCGCGCCGACGGCACGGCGGTGCTGTTCCCGATGCGGCTCGACTACGCGGGGCTGCGCACCGAGGCGACGGCGACCGGTATCGTCCCCGCCCTGTTCCGTGGCCTGGTGCGGGCTCCGGCCCGGCGGGCTGCTGCCGGGGCCGGGACGGCCATCGACGGTTCCTCGCTCGCCCAGCGTCTCGTCGGGCTCGCGCGGTCCGAACAGGAGCGTGAGCTGCTGGAGTTGGTGTGCGGGCGGGTCGCCGCAGTGCTGGGGCACAGTGGCGCCGATGTGATCGAGGCCGGGCGGGCGTTCAAGGAGCTGGGCTTCGACTCGCTGACGGCGGTCGAGCTGCGCAACGACCTCAAGACGGTCACCGGGCTGAGGCTTCCGGCGACGCTCGTCTTCGACTACCCGACCCCGACCGCCCTCGCGGGCTATCTGCGCGAGGAGCTGTTGGGGGCCGAGGAGATCGTGGCGCCCCTCGTTCCCGTGCGGGTGGAGGCAAGCCGGGCGGTGGACGACGATCCGATCGTCATCGTCGGGATGAGCTGCCGCTTCCCCGGCGGGGTACGTACCCCTGAGGACCTGTGGGACCTCGTCGCCATGGGCAGCGATGGCATCTCCGGCTTCCCCGTCGACCGTGGCTGGGATCTCGATGGCCTGTATCACCCGGACCCCGACCACGCGGGCACCAGCTACACCCGCGAGGGCGGCTTCCTGCATGACGCGGGGGACTTCGACCCGGGGTTCTTCGGGATTTCGCCGCGTGAGGCTCTGGCGATGGACCCGCAGCAGCGGTTGCTGCTGGAGACGTCGTGGGAGGCGTTCGAGCGGGCGGGCATCGACCCGTCGACCGTGCGCGGGAGCCGGACCGGCGTCTTCGCGGGCGTCATGTACCACGACTACCTCGCCGGGACCGGCGCCATCCCGGATGGTGTCGAGGGCTACATCGGCACGGGCAACGCGGGCAGTGTCGCTTCCGGGCGGGTGGCGTACACCTTCGGGCTGGAGGGCCCGGCGGTCACGATCGACACCGCCTGCTCGTCTTCGCTGGTGGCCCTGCACTGGGCGATTCAGGCGTTGCGCTCCGGCGAGTGCACGATGGCGCTGGCCGGTGGTGTGGCGGTCATGGCCACGCCGGAGACGTTCGTGGACTTCAGCCGGCAGCGGGGCCTGGCCACGGATGGCCGTTGCAAGTCGTTCGCGGCCTCGGCCGACGGTACGGGCTGGGGTGAAGGCGCGGGCATGCTGCTGGTGGAGCGGCTGTCGGACGCGGAGAAGAACGGCCACCCGGTGCTGGCGGTCGTGCGTGGCTCGGCGATCAACCAGGATGGTGCGTCGAATGGTCTGACGGCGCCGAACGGTCCGTCGCAGCAGCGCGTCATCCGGCAGGCGCTGGCCGCCGCCGGTCTGTCGGTTGGCGATGTGGACGCCGTGGAGGCGCACGGCACGGGTACGACACTCGGCGATCCGATCGAGGCGCAGGCGCTGCTGGCCACGTACGGCCGGGAGCGGTCTGACGGGCAGCCGTTGTGGCTGGGCTCGATCAAGTCGAACATCGGTCACACGCAGGCCGCGGCCGGTGTCGCGGGCATCATCAAGATGGTGATGGCGATGCGGCACGGTGTGCTGCCGCAGACGCTGCATGTGGATCAGCCGTCGCCGAACGTGGACTGGGCGGATGGCGCGGTCTCCCTGCTGACCGAGCGGGTGGAGTGGCCGGAGACGGGTCGTCCGCGTCGCGCGGGTGTGTCGTCGTTCGGCATCAGTGGCACCAACGCGCACACCATCATCGAGCAGCCGCCGGTTGTCGAGAAGAGTGAAGGCGGGGCGCCGTTTGTCGTGCCGCCGGTCTTGCCGTGGCCGTTGTCGGCTGTGGGGCGTGAGGCGCTGGGTGAGCAGGCCCGTCGTCTGCTCGACCGGTTGCGTTCCGCTGATGGGGATGTGGACCTGGCCGGGATCGGTTACACCCTGGCTGCCGGGCGTACCGCGTTCGAGGACCGTGCGGTGCTGGTGGCCGACGGTCGTGAGGGTTTCCTGCGTGCTCTGGAGGCGTTGGTTTCCGGTGAACCGGCCACGGGTGTGGTGCAGGGCTCGCCGGTCGCCGGAAAGCTCGCGTTCCTGTTCACGGGCCAGGGCAGCCAGCGGCTCGGGATGGGCCGTGAGCTGTATGAGGCCTACCCGGTGTTCGCCGAGGCGCTGGACGCGGTCTGCGATGCGCTGGATGCCCACCTCGAAACGCCGTTGAAGACGGTGCTGTTCGGGAACGATGCTGAGGCGCTGGATCAGACCGGATTCACTCAGCCCGTGCTGTTCGCCGTCGAGGTGGCGTTGTTCCGGCTGGTCGAGGCGTGGGGTGTGCGGCCCGACTTCCTCTCCGGGCACTCGATCGGTGAGTTGGCTGCCGCGCATGTGGCGGGTGTGCTGTCGCTTGCGGATGCGTCGAAGCTGGTGGTGGCGCGTGGGCGGTTGATGCAGGAGCTTCCGGCTGGTGGCGCGATGATCGCCGTCCAGGCGTCGGAGGACGAGGTGCTGCCGCTGCTCGGCGAGCGGGTCTCGATCGCGGCGCTCAACGGGCCGACGTCGGTCGTTATCGCCGGTGATGAGGATGCGGCGCTGGAGATCGCGGCTGGTTTCGAGGAGCGGGGTCGTAAGACCAAGCGGCTCACCGTCAGCCACGCTTTCCACTCGCCGCGTATGGACGGGATGCTGGAGGCGTTCCGTGAGGTGGCCGAGGGGCTGTCGTATGAGGCTCCGCGTATTCCGATCGTGTCGAATCTGACCGGGACGGTCATCTCTGCTGAGGAGATCGCGACTGCTGACTTCTGGGTGCGGCATGTCCGGGAGGCGGTGCGTTTCCTCGATGGCATCCGCACGTTGGAAGCGCAGGGTGTGACGGCGTTCGTCGAGCTGGGTCCCGACGGTGTGCTCACCGCTATGGCGCAGGAGTGTGTGAGCGGCGAGGATGCCGCGTTCACCGCCGTGCTGCGCAAGGGGCGGGTGGAGGCTGAGTCGGTGACGGCTGCCCTCGCCGCGTTGCAGGTCCGGGGCGTGGCCGTGGACTGGGAGGCGTTCTTCGCCGGGGCCGGTGCGCGGCGCGTGGAGCTGCCGACGTATGCCTTCCAGCGCCGCCGCTACTGGCTCGACCTGTCGACGGCCACGTCCGGGGCCACGGCCCAGGATGCGGTGGACGCCCGTTTCTGGGAGGCCATCGAGCGCGAGGACCTGGAGTCGCTCGCGGCGACCCTGAACCTCGGCGCCGAGGACAACGGCGCACTGGAAGCCCTGTTGCCGTCGATTTCTTCGTGGCGGCGACGGCAGTCGGAGCGTTCGACCGTGGACGGCTGGCGTTACCGGGTGTCGTGGAAGCCGGTCACCGATCGCGCTACCGCTTCTCTGAGCGGCCGTTGGCTGGTCGTCGTACCGGCTGAGGCGACCGGGTCCGCGTGGGCCGCCGGTGTCGTCGGGATGCTGAACGACCGTGGTGTCGACGTCGCGCAGGTCGCGTTGGCTGCCGATGAGGACCGTGCCGCGGTGGCGGCTCGGCTGACCTCGGCCGTCGGCGACGAGGCCGTGTCCGGTGGTGTGGTGTCGCTGCTGGCCCTTGCGGACGGTGGCGATGGTCTGCTGACCACGGCCGCGCTGACGCAGGCGCTCGGCGATGCGGGCATCGGCGCGCCGCTTTGGGTGGCCACGCGGGGCGCGGTGGCCGTGGGCCGTTCGGACGGTGCGGTCAGCCCGGACCAGGCACAGGTATGGGGTCTGGGCCTCGTCGCGGCGCTCGAACTGCCCGAGCGCTGGGGTGGACTGGTCGATCTGCCGGAGACGGCTGATGACCGTGCGCTGGCCCGGCTGGCCGAGGTGCTGGCCGGGGTCGGTGGCGAGGATCAGGTGGCGGTGCGTGCGTCGGGCGTGTTCGGACGCCGACTGGTGCAGGCCACCGCGTCGTCCTCCGACGGCTCCTGGTCGCCGGGTGCCGGTACGACTCTGGTGACGGGCGGCACGGGTGCGTTGGGTGCGCATGTGGCTCGTTGGCTGGTGGCGGGTGGCGCCGGGCATGTGGTGCTCACCAGCCGCCGTGGCCTCGACGCCCCCGGCGCCGCCGAGCTGCGGGACGAACTCACCGCTGCCGGCGCCCGCGTGACCGTGGCCGCCTGCGATGTGGCCGATCGTGACGCGCTCGCGGAGCTGCTGGCCGGGCTTCCGGAGGAGCTTCCGCTGACCGGTGTGTTCCACACGGCGGGTGTGCTGGACGACGGCGTGCTCGACGCGCTCACCCCCGAGCGCTTCACGAATGTTCTGCGCGCCAAGGTGTCCGCTGCGGCGCACCTCGACGAGCTGACGCGTGAGCTGGACCTGTCCGCGTTCGTGCTGTTCTCCTCGATCAGTGGCACGTTCGGTGCTGCGGGTCAGGGCAACTACGCTGCCGCCAACGCCTCGTTGGACGCGCTGGCCGAGCGTCGGCGTGCCCAGGGGCTGCCCGCCACGTCGATCGCCTGGGGCCCGTGGGCCGAGGGCGGCATGGCCGCGGACGACGCCCTGGAGCAGCGGCTGCGCCGTGGCGGTCTGCCGCCGATGGACGCCGAGGTGGCGATCGCCGCCCTCCAGCGGGCGCTGGACCTGGACGACGCGGCGGTGGCCGTCGCGGACATCGACTGGGTCCGGTTCGCACCGGAGTTCACCGCCGTCCGGCCGAGCCGCCTCATCGCGGAATTCGCGGAATTCGCGGGCGTGGCGCAGACACAGCAGAACACCGGTGGCACGTCCGAAGATGGCGGGCTGGCCGGGCGGCTGGCCGGGCTCGGTGAGGCCGAGCGGGACCGGTTGCTGCTGGATGTGGTCCGGGGCCAGGTGGCCGCGGTGCTGGGGCATGACGGTTCGGAGTCGATCGGTGTCGAGCGGGCCTTCAGCGAGCTGGGCTTCGACTCGCTCACCGCGGTCGAACTCCGCAACCGGCTGATCGCGGCGACGGGCGTTCAGCTGCCCGCGACGCTGGTCTTCGACTATCCGACGGCCTCCGCCCTGGCAGGCTATCTGCGGAGCGAACTGGTCGGCCCGGACACCGCGGCCGACACCACCGTCGACACCTCGGGGCCGACGCCCGTGACGGTGGCGGCCGACGACGATCCGATCGCGATCGTGGCGATGAGCTGCCGTTTCCCGGGCGGGGTGCGCTCGCCCGAGGAGCTGTGGCAGCTGCTGTCGGCGGGTGGGGACGCGATCGCGGAGTTCCCGTCCGACCGTGGCTGGGACCTGGACGCCCTCTACGACCCGGACCCCGACAAGCGGGGCACCTTCTACGCACGCGAGGGCGGATTCCTCTACGACGCGGGACACTTCGACGCCTCGTTCTTCGGGGTCTCACCCCGTGAGGCCCTCGCCATGGACCCGCAGCAGCGGCTGCTGCTGGAGACGTCGTGGGAGGCGTTCGAGCGCGCGGGCATCGACCCGGCGACGCTGCGCGGCACCTCGGCCGGTGTCTTCGTCGGCTCCAACGGGCAGGACTATCAGGCCTCGCTGCACACGGTCCCCGAGGATGTCGAGGGCTACCTCGCCACCGGCAACGCCGCGAGCGTGGTCTCCGGCCGCCTCGCTTACACCTTCGGGCTGGAAGGCCCGGCGGTCACCGTCGACACGGCCTGCTCCGCCTCACTGGTGGCGCTGCACTGGGCGATCCAGGCGCTGCGCCAGGGCGAGTGCTCGATCGCGCTCGCGGGTGGTGTCACGGTGATGTCGAGCCCCGGCGCGTTCATCGAGTTCAGCCGTCAGCGCGGCCTGGCCCCCGACGGCCGGTGCAAGGCCTTTGGGGCGGGTGCGGACGGCACCGGCTGGGGCGAGGGCGTCGGCATGCTGCTGGTCGAGCGGCTGTCGGACGCGCGCCGCAACGGCCATCCGGTCCTCGCGCTCGTCCGTGGCTCCGCCATCAACCAGGACGGCGCGTCCAATGGTCTGACGGCGCCGAACGGGCCCTCGCAGCAGCGCGTCATCCGGCAGGCGCTGGCCGGTGCGGGCCTGTCGGCCTCGGACGTGGACGCGGTCGAGGCGCACGGCACCGGCACCCGGCTCGGTGACCCGATCGAGGCGCAGGCGCTGCTGGCCACCTATGGTCAGGAGCGGGACCCGGAGCGGCCGCTGCTGCTGGGCGCCATCAAGTCCAACATCGGCCACACGCAGGCCGCCGCCGGTGTGGCGGGCGTCATCAAGATGGTGCTCGCCATGCGCCACGGTGTGCTGCCGCGCACCCTGCACGCCGACGAGCCGTCGCCGCACGTCGACTGGTCGGCGGGTGACATCGAGCTGCTGACCGATGCCCGGCCCTGGCCGGAGACCGGCCGTCCGCGCCGGGTGGGCGTCTCCTCGTTCGGCTTCAGCGGCACCAACGCCCATACGGTCCTGGAGCAGGCCCCGGAGCCGGCCGCGCTCCCCGGGCAGGCCGAGGACGGCGAGCCGAAGCGCCCCCTCGTCCGGCCCGATGTGGTGGCCTGGCCGCTGTCGGCCAAGGGCGAGGACGCGCTGCGGGCCCAGGCCGGGCGGCTGCGCGCCCACCTCGAGGCCGACACCGGGCTCGACACCGTGGACGTGGCGTACTCCCTGGCCACCACCAGGTCCGCCCTGGAGCACCGCGCGGTGGTCCTCGGCCCGGACCGGGACCGGCTGCTGGCGGGGCTCACCGCGCTCACGCGGGGCGAGTCCGCCGCACAGCTGGTCCGGGGCGTGCCCACGGAAGGCCGTACGGCCGTGCTCTTCACCGGGCAGGGCAGCCAGCGGCTCGGTATGGGCCGTGAACTGTACGAGGCGAGCCCCGTCTTCGCCGAGGCGCTGGACGCGGTCTGCGCCGAGCTGGACCGGCACCTCGAACGGCCGCTGTACGACGTGCTGTTCGGCGCCGAGAAGGAGCCGCTGGACCGGACCGGATTCACCCAGCCCGCGCTGTTCGCCGTCGAGGTCGCGCTGTTCCGGCTGGCCGAGGCCGCCGGGCTGCGGCCCGACGTCCTGGCCGGGCACTCCATCGGCGAGCTGGCCGCGGCCCATGTGGCCGGGGTGCTGTCGCTGGCGGACGCCGCCACGCTGGTGGCCGCGCGCGGCCGTCTCATGCAGGAGCTTCCGGCCGGTGGCGCGATGATCGCGCTGCAGGCGGCGGAGGACGAGGTGGCGCCGCTGCTCACCGACGGCGTGAGCATCGCCGCGGTGAACGGGCCCACGTCGGTGGTCATCGCGGGCGACGAGGACGTGGCGCTGGAGATCGCTTCCGGTTTCGAGGCGCGGGGCCGCAAGACCAAGCGGCTCACGGTCAGCCACGCGTTCCACTCCCCGCACATGGACGGGATGCTCGCCGGGTTCCGCAAGGTCGCCGAAGGCCTCACCTACAACGCCCCGCGCATCCCGATCGTCTCCACCGTCACCGGACAGCCGGTGACCGACGAGCTGGGCATGGCCTCCGACTACTGGGTGCGCCATGTGCGCCACGCCGTCCGCTTCCTCGACGGCGTCCGCGCCCTGGAGGCCCAGGGCGTCACCACGTACGTCGAACTCGGCCCGGACGGGGTGCTGTCCGGCATGGCGCAGGACTGCGTCACCGACGAGGGCCCGGACGACGTGGCCTTCGTGTCCGTGCTGCGCGGCGGGCGGTCCGAGGCGGAGACGCTGACCGGCGCCCTCGCCACCCTGCACGTCCGGGGCGCGGCCCTGGACTGGGAGGCGCTGTTCGCCGGGACCGGCGCACACCGCGTCGAGCTGCCCACGTACCCCTTCCAGCGGCGGCGCTACTGGCTCGACGGCGCCGCGCGGCACACCCCCGACCAGGCGGCCACGGCCACCGACACGGCCGGCGCCCGGTTCTGGGAGGCCGTGGAGAGCGACGACCTCACCTCGCTGGCGGACGCGGTCGGCATCGACGTGGACCGGCCGCTGAGCGCGCTGCTCCCGGAGCTGTCGGAGTGGCGGCGCCGTGAACGTGAGCAGTCCGCACTCGACGGCTGGCGCTACCGCGTCACATGGAAGCCGCTGGAGGAGCCGCGGCTCGCCGCCGTCCCCGGCGTCTGGCTGGTCGTCGAACCGGCCGGTCGGGCCGACACCGTGCGGGCTGTTGTGGACGCACTCGCCGAGCGGGGAGCCGACATCCGGCGCGTCGTCCGTGGCCGGGACCTCGACCGGAACGCGCTCGCCGACCGCGTCCGCCACGCCGCGGCTGGTGACCCCGTCCACGGTGTGCTGTCCCTGCTGGCCCTGGACGAGCGACCCCACCCCGATCACCCCGCCGTGCCCACCGGGCTGCTGCGCACCGGAGTGCTGGTGCAGGCGCTCGGGGACGCGGGCCTGGACGCACCGCTGTGGTGCGCCACCACCGGCGCCGTCGCCACCGCCGCCTCGGAGCCGCTGGTCAGCGCCGCACAGGCGCAGATCTGGGGCCTGGGCCGGGTGGTCGCGCTGGAGCACCCGGAGCGCTGGGGCGGTCTGATCGACCTGCCCGCGACGCTCGACGAACGGACCGCCGACCGCCTGGCGGGAGTGCTCGGCGGACACGGCGACGGCCACGAGGACCAGTTGGCGCTGCGTACGGCCGGAGTCCTGGCCCGCCGCCTCGTCCGCGCCGAGCGCACCCCGGCCACCGGAGCGCCGTGGCGGCCCCACGGGACGGTCCTGGTCACCGGCGGCACCGGTGCGCTGGGCGCCCATGTGGCGCGCTGGCTGGCCGACCACGGCGCCGACCACCTCGTCCTGGCCGGACGCCGTGGGCAGCTGGCCCCCGGCGCCGAGCAGCTCGCGGCCGAACTGACCGCGAAGGGCGCCGAGGTGACCGTCGCCGCGTGCGATGTCACCGACCGGGACGCGGTCGCCGGGCTGCTGGCCCGCATCGGCGACGCACACCCGCACCACCCGCTCACCGCGGTCGTGCACACCGCGGGCGCGGGGCAGTTCGCACCGCTCGCGGAGACCACCCCGGCGGACGTCGCCGACGTGGTCGCCGCGAAGGTCGCGGGCGCGGCCCACCTCGACGCGCTGCTCGGCGAAACCGAGCTGGAGGCCTTCGTGCTCTTCTCCTCGATCGCCGGGGTGTGGGGCAGCGGCGGCCAGGGCGCGTACGCGGCGGGCAACGCGTTCCTCGACGCGCTGGCCGAGCAGCGCCGCGCCCGGGGCGCCGCCGCCACCTCCGTGGCCTGGGGCCCGTGGGCGGACGGCGGACTCGTCGCCGACGACGAGGCGGCCGCGCAACTGCGCCGCCTCGGCCTGCCGGTGATGGCCCCGCAATCCGCCATCGCCGCACTCCAGCAGGCGCTGGACCGGAACGACACCGCCGTCACCGTCGCCGACGTCGACTGGGACCGCTTCGCCACCACCTTCACGGTGGCCCGCCCCCGTCCGCTGATCGCCGATCTGCCCGAGGTCGTCCGCGCCCTCGCGGCGGACCGGGCCGAGGACGCGGGCGACGGGACGGCCGAGGCACCGGCGGAGTCCCTACGGCAGCGGCTCGCGGGGCTCACCGGGCCCGAGGCCGACCGGGTCCTGCTCGACCTCGTCCGTACGGAGGTCGCCGCCGTCCTCGGACACGACGACACCACGGCCGTCGAGGCGGGCCGGGCGTTCAAGGAGCTGGGCTTCGACTCGCTCACCGCCGTCGAACTCCGCAACCGGCTGAACGCGGCGACCGGGCTGAAGCTCACCGCCACCCTGGTCTTCGACCATCCGACGCCCGGCGCGCTCGCCGGTGTCCTGCGTGCCGACCTCCTCGACGAGGACACCACACCGGAACTCCCGGTCCTCGCCGAGATCGACAAGCTGGAATTCACCCTCTCGGGCGTCTCCGACGACACGGCGGAACGGGAGCGGGTCACGGCCCGGCTCGAAGCGCTGCTGCGGGCATGGAACGAGACCGAGAACGCCGCGGTCGGCGACGGCACCGACGAGGAAGAACGTGACCTTGACTCCGCCTCCGCCGAAGACATCTTCGACATCATCAACAGTGAATTCGGAAGGTCCTGACGTGATGACCGCCCCCCGCTCTTCAACCGACATCAGGAGGTGACGTTTCCGTGGCTAGCGTGAACGAAGAGAAGCTTCTCGACAATCTGAAGTGGATGACCACTGAGCTGCGCCGGACCCGTCGCCGCTTGACCGAGGTGGAGGCGGACGCGCAGGAACCGATCGCGATCACCGCGATGAGCTGCCGTTTCCCCGGCGGCGTCGGCTCTCCTGAGGATCTGTGGCAGCTGGTCGCGGACGGCGGTGACGCCATTTCCGGCTTCCCCGACGACCGTGGCTGGGACCTGGAAGGACTGGCCGATCCGGACCCCGACCGCAAGGGCACCTTCTACAACAGCGGCGGCGGATTCCTCGACGGCGCCACCACGTTCGACCCCGGCTTCTTCGGCATCTCGCCGCGTGAGGCCCTCGCCATGGACCCGCAGCAGCGGCTGCTGCTGGAGACCTCCTGGGAGGTGTTCGAGCGCGCGGGCATCGACCCGACGTCGGTCAAGGGCAGCCGCACCGGCG
Source organism: Streptomyces sp. NPDC005962 (assembly GCF_040629205.1). Taxonomy (NCBI): domain Bacteria; kingdom Bacillati; phylum Actinomycetota; class Actinomycetes; order Kitasatosporales; family Streptomycetaceae; genus Streptomyces; species Streptomyces sp. NPDC005962. The sequence continues at coordinate 13,636 of NZ_JBEXVE010000003.1, forward strand.
TGTATGTGGGCGCCTCGGCCATGGGGTACGGCCTCGATACCCGGAACGCGCCCGAGGAGCTGGAGGGCCTGCTGCTCACGGGCGGCGCCACCAGTGTGCTGTCCGGCCGTATCGCCTACACCTTCGGCCTGGAGGGCCCGGCCGCCACGATCGACACGGCGTGCTCGTCGTCGCTGGTCGCCCTGCACTGGGCGGCCCAGGCGCTGCGTCAGCGCGAATGCTCGCTCGCCCTGGTCGGCGGCGTCGCGGTGATGCCCACCCCGGACGTGTTCGTGGAGTTCAGCCGTCAGCGCGGCCTTGCCCCCGACGGCCGGTGCAAGTCCTTCGCGGCGTCGGCGGACGGCACCGGCTGGTCCGAGGGCGTCGGTGTGCTGTTGGTGGAGCGGCTGTCGGACGCGCGGCGCAACGGGCATCCGGTGCTGGCGGTGGTGCGCGGTTCGGCCGTCAACCAGGACGGTGCGAGCAATGGTCTGACGGCGCCGAACGGCCCGTCGCAGCGGCGTGTCATCCGCCAGGCCCTGGAGAACGCCCGGCTGTCCGCCGCCGAAATCGACGTCGTCGAGGCACACGGCACGGGGACGACGCTGGGCGACCCCATCGAGGCGCAGGCGCTGCTCGCCACCTACGGCCAGGACCGGCCCGAGGGACGGCCGCTGTGGCTGGGTTCGCTCAAGTCCAACCTGGGCCACGCCCAGGCGGCGGCCGGTGTCGCGGGCGTCATCAAGATGGTCATGGCGATACGCCACGGTGTGCTGCCGCAGACCCTCCACGTCGACCAGCCGTCCCCGACCGTCGACTGGTCGGCGGGTGAGGTGTCCCTGCTGACCGAGGCCCGGCAGTGGGACGAGACCGGCAGGCCGCGCCGGGCCGGTGTCTCGGCCTTCGGGGTGAGCGGCACCAACGCCCACACCATCCTGGAGCAGGCCCCGGAGCCGGAGGAGCCGCAGACCACGGACGAGGACGGCACCGGCACTGGCACCACGGCCGCGGTCACCGCCGCCGTACTGCCGTGGGCCCTGTCCGCCAGGAACGGGGCGGCGCTGCGGGACAACGCCCGGCGCCTCCTCTCCCACCTCGACCGTGAACCCGCACTCGGCACCGCCGATGTGGCCTACTCGCTGGCCACCGGCAGGGCGGCGCTGGAGCGGCGCGCGGTGGCCGTCGGCGAGGACCGCGCCGGGCTGGTCGCGGGCCTGGAGGCACTGGCGCGCGGGGAGTCGGCGCCCGGGCTGATCGAGGGCGCGGTCTCCGGTGGCGAGGTGGCGTTCCTGTTCACGGGTCAGGGGAGCCAGCGGCTCGGGATGGGCCGTGAGCTGTACGAGGCGTATCCGGTGTTCGCGGAGGCGCTGGACGCGGCGTGCGCGGAGCTGGACCGGCATCTCGAACGGCCGCTGAAGAGTGTTCTGTTCGGTGATGACGCCTCGGTGCTCGACCGGACCGGCTTCACCCAGCCCGCGTTGTTCGCGGTTGAGGTGGCGCTGTTCCGGCTGGTCGAGGCATGGGGTGTGCGGCCCGACTACCTCTCCGGGCACTCGATCGGTGAGCTGGCCGCCGCGCATGTGGCGGGTGTGCTGTCGCTTGCGGACGCGGCGAAGTTGGTGGCTGCTCGTGGGCGTCTGATGCAGGAGCTTCCGGCGGGGGGCGCGATGGTCGCGGTGCAGGCGTCGGAGGACGAGGTGGCGCCGCTGCTGAACGAGCGGGTGTCGATCGCCGCTCTCAACGGGCCCACCTCCGTGGTCATCGCGGGTGACGAGGACGCGGTTCTGGAGATCGCTTCCGGTTTCGAGGAGCGGGGTCGTAAGACCAAGCGGCTGACCGTCAGCCACGCCTTCCACTCGCCGCGTATGGACGGGATGCTGGACGCGTTCCGTGAGGTGGCGCAGGGGCTGTCGTACGAGGCCCCCCGCATCCCGATCGTGTCCAACCTGACCGGTGCCGTGGTGTCCGCCGAGGAGATCACGTCCCCCGACTTCTGGGTGCGCCACGTCCGTGAGGCTGTGCGTTTCCTCGACGGTGTGCGCACCCTGGAGGCCAAGGGCGTCACCACGTTCATCGAGCTGGGCCCCGACGGTGTGCTCACCGCGATGGCGCAGGAGTGCGTGACCGGCGAGGACGCGGCGTTCATCTCCGCCCTGCGCAAGGACCGTCCCGAGGCCGGGGCGCTGACCACCGCCGTGGCGCGGGCGCAGGTCCGTGGGGTTGCGGTGGACTGGGCCGGGTTCTTCGCCGGGACCGGCGCGGACCGGGTGGATCTGCCGACGTATGCCTTCCAGCACGAGCGGTTCTGGCTGGAGCCGGATGCGGCGTCGGTGGGCGATGTGGCGCTCGTGGGGCTGGAGTTGGCCGGGCATCCGCTCCTGGGTGCGGCCGTGCCCCTGGCGGAGTCCGATGGGCTGGTGTTCACCGGTCGGCTGGGCGTGGACACCCATCCGTGGCTGGCCGACCATGCGGTGCGGGGCGCGGTGGTGGTGCCGGGCACGGCGTTCGTGGAGCTCGCCGTCCGCGCGGGTGACCAGGTCGGCTGCGACCTGCTCGACGAGCTGACCCTGCACGCCCCGCTGGTGCTGCCCGCACGTGGCGGCGTTCGGCTTCAGGTCGCGCTCGGCGCGCCGGACGAGACGGGACGGCGGTCCCTCACCGTGCTGTCCCGGGCCGAGGACGCCTCGGTCGAGGAGCCGTGGACGCGGCACGCCGACGGTGTGCTCGCCTCGGGCGCGCCCCGGCCGGAGTTCGCGCTGACCGCGTGGCCGCCGCAGGGCGCCGAGGCGGCCAATGCCGAGGAGCTGTACGCGACCCTCGCCGACGCCGGTCTGCGGTACGGCCCGGCGTTCCAGGGGCTCACGGCCGCCTGGCGACGCGGGGACGAACTCTTCGCCGAGGTCCGGCTCGACGACTCCGTCGCGTCCGACGCGCGGGACTACGGCCTGCATCCGGCGCTGTTCGACTCCGCGCTGCACGCGCTCGCCCTGCTCGGCCCGGCCGACGGCGACAAGGGCGGACTGCCGTTCGTCTGGAACGGGGTGTCGGTGTACGCGAGTGGCGCCTCGGCGCTGCGGGTGCGGCTGGTGCTGCGGGAAGCGGAGGGCATCCGGCTGGAGATCGCGGACTCGACCGGTGCGCCGGTCGCCGGAGTGGACTCGCTGGTCCTGCGCCCCGTTCCGGCCGAACGGGCGCTGGCCTGGCAGACGGCGTACCACGAGTCGCTGTTCCGGCTGGACTGGGCCACGGTGCCGGTTCCCGCAGAGAAGTCCGGGGCCGGTGTGGCCTGGGCGGTGCTCGGTGCGGGTGCGCCGGTCGCGCTCACGGCCGGTGCCGTGGTCCACGCCGACCTGGCCGCGCTGGGCGATGCGGTGGAATCCGGGCGGACGGGGGCGCCCGAGTATCTTCTCGCGTACTTCGGCCCGGGGGACACCGCCGAGGACGATGTGGCCGGTGCCGCCCACACCGCCGCACAGGACGCGCTGGCTCTGGTGCGGGCGTGGCTCGCCGAGGAGCGGCTCGCCACGTCCCGTCTGGTCCTGGTCACCCGGGGCGCGGTGGGCGCCGGGGGCGGCGCCGGGGCGGACGACCCGGCGCGGTCCCCGGTGTGGGGTCTGGTGCGCTCGGCGCAGTCGGAGCATCCGGACCGGCTGGTGCTGGTGGATGTGGACGGCACCGATGCCTCGTACGAGGCGCTGGGTGCCGCGCTGGCCTCGGGTGAGCCGCAGTGCGCACTGCGCCGTGGCACGGTCCACGCGCCGCTGCTGGCGCGGGTGGCTTCGGGGGGCCCGATGGTGCCTCCGGCCGGGGAGCGGGCGTGGCGGCTGGACATCGAGGACAAGGGCACGCTGGAGAACCTGGCGCTGCTGCCGTGCCCCGAGGCGGCCGCGCCGCTGGAGGCCGGGCAGGTGCGGGTCGAGGTCCGGGCCGCCGGACTGAACTTCCGGGATGTGCTGAACGCGCTGGGCATGTACCCCGGCGATGCCCCGGTGATGGGCATCGAGGGCGCCGGTGTCGTCGTGGAAACCGGCCCCGATGTCACCGATCTGGCCCCCGGCGACCGCGTCTTCGGCATGCTGCCGGGGGCGTTCGGGCCCCTGGTGGTGGCGGACCGGCGCATGGTGGCCCCGATGCCGCGGGGCTGGACGTTCGCCGAGGCGGCCGGAGTGCCGATCGTCTTCATGACGGCCTACTACGCGCTGCGCGAGCTGGCCGCTGTGGAGAGCGGGGAATCGCTGCTGGTGCACGCGGCCGCCGGCGGTGTGGGTATGGCCGCCGTGCAACTGGCCCGCCACTGGGGCATGGACGTGTTCGCCACCGCCAGCCCGGGCAAGTGGGACACGCTGCGTGCGCTGGGGCTGGCCGACGACCGGATCGCCTCCTCGCGCGATCTGGCCTTCGAGTCGACGTTCCATGAGGCCAGCGGCGGTCGCGGCGTCGATGTGGTGCTGGACTCGCTGGCGCGGGAGTTCGTGGACGCCTCGCTGCGGCTGCTGCCGCGCGGCGGCCGGTTCGTCGAGATGGGCAAGACCGACATCCGGGAGCCGGAGGAGGTGGCCGCCCAGTACCCCGGTGTCGCCTACCAGGCGTTCGACCTGTTCGACGCGGGTCTCGACCGCATCCAGGAGATGCTGTGCGAGCTGCTGGACCTGTTCCACCAGGGGGCGCTGCGGCCACTGCCGATCAACGCCTGGGACGTGCGGCAGGCCCCGGACGCGTTCCGCTACATGAGCCAGGCGCGCCACGTCGGCAAGGTCGTGCTGACCGTGCCCGCCGAATGGAACCCGGACGGCACGGTACTGATCACCGGCGGCACCGGTGCCCTGGGCGGCCTCGTCGCCCGGCATGCGGTGACCGAGCGCGGGGTGCGGCACCTGCTGCTCACCAGCCGCCGCGGTGAGCGGGCCGCGGGTGCGGCCGAACTCGCCTCCGAGCTGCGCGCGCTGGGCGCCGAGGTCACGGTCGCCGCGTGTGACGCGGCCGATCGCGAAGCGCTCGCCGAGGTGCTGGCCGCCATCCCCGCCGAACATCCGCTGACGGCCGTGGTGCACACCGCCGGTGTGCTGGACGACGGCGTCATCGGTTCGCTGACGCCCGAGCGCGTCGAGCGCGTGCTGCGTCCGAAGGTGGACGCCGCGTGGAACCTCCATGAGCTGACGCGGGACGCGGACCTGGCGGCGTTCGTGATGTTCTCCGCCGTCTCGGGCGTGTTCGGCGGCCCCGGCCAGGCCAACTACGCCGCCGCCAACACATTTCTGGACGGGCTGGCGTCGTACCGTCGCGCCGAGGGGGCCCCGGCCCTCTCGCTCGCGTGGGGCCTGTGGGCGGGCTCCGGTATGGGCAGCGGCCTGAGCGAGATCGACATCAGCCGGATGCGGCGCGCGGGGCTGCCGCCGCTGTCCCCGGCGGAGGGCCTGGCCCTCCTGGACGCGGCGCTCGGCTCGGGCGAGGTGGCGCCGGTCCCCATGCGGGTCGACGCCGTGGCGCTGCGCGCCCAGGCCGCGGCGGGCACGCTCGCGCCGATGCTGCGCGGCCTGGTCCGCGTTCCGGTACGGCGCGTGGTGGACAACGCCGCGGGCGGTGGCGCTTCCGGCCTGGCCGGGCGGCTGGCCGGGCTGAGCGCGGCCGAACAGGACCGGCTGCTGCTGGACCTGGTCCGCAGCCAGGTCGCGGCGGTGCTCGGATACGCGGACCCGCAGGCCCTCGAAGAGGGCCGGGTGTTCAAGGACCTGGGCTTCGACTCCCTCACCGCCGTCGAACTGTCCAACCGCCTCCGTGAGGTGACCGGGCTGCGGCTGCCGCCGACGCTGGTCTTCGACTACCCGAACGCGGCCGTCCTCGCGGGCCATCTGCGCGGCGAGCTGGTCGGCGACGTGGCCGACGCGATCGTCCCCCACCGGATGACCACCTCGGCCGACCGCGACGACGACCCGATCGCGATCGTCGCCATGAGCTGCCGCTTCCCCGGTGGCGTACGGTCGCCGGAGGAGCTGTGGCAGCTCCTGGTCTCCGGCGAGGACGCCATCACCGGCTTCCCCGCCGACCGGGGCTGGGACCTGACCACCCCCTACGGCGGCGGTCCGGACGCCGAAGGCGCCACCTTCACCCATGAGGGCGGCTTCCTGTCCGACGTGGCCGACTTCGACGCGTCGTTCTTCGGCATCTCACCGCGTGAGGCCCTCGCGATGGACCCGCAGCAGCGGCTGCTGCTGGAGACGTCGTGGGAGGCGTTCGAGCGGGCCGGGATCGACCCGCAGTCGCTGCGCGGCAGCAGGACCGGTGTCTACATCGGTTCCAACGAACAGGACTATCTGAACCTGTTGCTGGACGATTCACCGGAGCTCGGAGGACACCTCGGCACCGGCAACGCCTCCAGCGTGGCGTCCGGCCGCCTGTCCTACGCCTTCGGTCTCGAAGGACCCGCGCTCACCGTCGACACCGCGTGCTCGTCCTCGCTGGTGGCGCTGCATCTGGCCGCGCAGGCCCTGCGCAACGACGAGTGCTCGCTCGCCCTGGTGGGCGGCGTCACCATCATGTCGACCCCCGGGGTCTTCGTGGAATTCAGCCGCCAGGGCGGGCTGGCCGCCGACGGCCGGATCAAGGCGTTCTCCGGTGACGCGGACGGGACCAACTGGGCCGAGGGTGTGGGGCTCTTCCTGGTGGAACGGGTCTCCGAGGCCCGGAAGAACGGCCATCCGGTCCTCGCCGTGCTGCGCTCCACCGCCGTCAACCAGGATGGTGCGTCGAACGGGCTGACGGCGCCGAACGGCCCGTCCCAGCAGCGCGTCATCCGTCAGGCCCTCGTCAACGCCGATCTCTCGGCCTCGGACATCGACGTCGTCGAGGCCCACGGCACGGGAACCTCGCTGGGCGACCCGATCGAGGCGCAGGCGCTCCTGGCGACGTACGGCCAGCAGCGGCCCGAAGACCGGCCGCTGTGGCTGGGTTCGATGAAGTCCAACATCGGCCACACCCAGGCCGCGGCGGGTGCCGCGGGAGTCATGAAGATGGTGATGGCGATGCGGCACGGCGTGCTGCCGCGGACTCTGCACGTCACCGAGCCGACCCCGCATGTGGACTGGTCGGCGGGTGACATCGAGTTGCTGACCGAGTCCCGGCCGTGGCCGGAGACCGGCCATCCGCGCCGCGCGGGAGTGTCGTCGTTCGGCTTCAGCGGCACCAACTCGCACGCGATCATCGAGCAGGGCCCGGACACCGTGACCGCCGATGCCGCGTCTGCGGCCGACTCCGTCGCTCCGGAGCGGACCCTGCCCGTCCTCGCCTGGCCGGTCTCCGGCCGTACGGAGGACGCGCTACGGGCCCAGGCCGAGCGTCTGCGCGCCGTCGCGAACGGCGGGGACGACGTGGTCCGACCGCTCGACCTCGCGTACTCCCTGGCCACATCCCGTTCCGCCCTGGAGCACCGCGCCGTGCTGCTCGGCCGGGACGGCGAACTCCCCGGCGAGCGGCTCGCGGCGCTGGCCGAGGGGCGTGGCGCGCCGGGCCTGGTCGAGGGTTCGGTGGCCGGTGGCGAGGTGGCGTTCCTGTTCACGGGGCAGGGCAGCCAGCGGCTCGGGATGGGCCGTGAGCTGTACGAGGCGTATCCGGTGTTCGCGGAGGCGCTGGACGTGGTGTGCGATGCGCTGGACGCGCATCTGGAACAGCCGCTGAAGACCGTGCTGTTCGGGGACGATGCGGAGGCCCTGGACGAGACCGGTTTCACCCAGCCCGCGTTGTTCGCCATCGAGGTGGCGCTGTTCCGGCTGGTCGAGGCGTGGGGTCTGCGGCCCGACTACCTCTCCGGCCACTCCATCGGTGAGCTGGCCGCCGCGCATGTGGCGGGTGTGCTCTCGCTCGCGGACGCGTCCAGGTTGGTGGCCGCTCGTGGCCGTCTGATGCAGGAATTGCCTGCCGGTGGCGCGATGGTCGCGGTGCAGGCGTCGGAGGACGAGGTGGCGCCGCTGCTGAACGAGCGGGTGTCGATCGCCGCGCTCAACGGGCCGTCGTCCGTGGTCATCGCGGGTGACGAGGACGCGGTTCTGGAGATCGCTGCGGGCTTTGAGGCGCAGGGTCGGAAGACCAAGCGGCTCACCGTCAGCCACGCGTTCCATTCGCCGCGTATGGACGGGATGCTGGAGGCGTTCCGGGAGGTGGCGCAGGGGCTGTCGTATGCGGCTCCGCGTATCCCGATCGTGTCCAACCTGACGGGCGATGTGGTGTCCGCCGAGGAGATCACCAGCCCCGACTTCTGGGTGCGCCACGTCCGGGAGGCCGTGCGCTTCCTCGACGGTGTGCGGACGCTCGAAGCGCGGGGCGTCACTACGTACGTCGAGCTGGGCCCGGACGGTGTGCTCACCGCCATGGCGCAGGAGTGCGTCACCGGCGACGACGCCGCCTTCGTGGCCGCGCTGCGCAAGGGCCGTGCCGAGGCCGAGGCCGTCACCACGGCGCTCGCCCAGGCGTACGTCCGGGGCGCCGCGGTGGACTGGGCGGCGTTCTTCGCCGGGACCGGTGCGTCCCGCGTCGACCTGCCCACGTACGCCTTCCAGCGCCGCCGCTACTGGCCCGACACCGCCCCGGAAGGGGCCGTCGAGGCCACGGCGGACGTCGTGGATGCCCGGTTCTGGCAGGCCGTGGAGCGCGAGGACTGGCAGGCGCTGGCCACCGAACTGCGTGTCGAGGGCGACCAGCCGCTCAGCGCGGTGCTGCCCGCGCTGTCGTCGTGGCGCCGTGCCCGGCGCGAAGAGTCCGCCGCCGATGGCCGCCTCTACAACGTGACGTGGAAGCCGCGCCCGCGAACCCCCGCCGATGCCCCCGCCGGGACCTGGCTGACCGTCGTCCCCGCGAGCCTCGCCGGGGACCCCCGGGTCGCCGCGGTGGCCGACGACCTGACGCGGCGCGGGGTGCGCGTCGTACGCGTCGAACTGGACGTGGCGGACACCGATCCCGACGCCCTCGCGGTCCATCTCGCATCGGTCGACGGCCCGGTGGCCGGAGTCCTGTCGCTGCTGGCGCTGGACGAGCGGCCGCATCCGGAGCATCCGGCGGTGCCCGTCGGCCTCGCGCTGACCGGTGCGCTGGCCGTGGCGCTGGCGCGGCAGGGCGACGACGCCACCGCGCGCCTGTGGTGTGCCACCCGGGGCGCCGTCTCGACCGGCGGCGCCGACCGGCTGGACAGCGTCACCCAGGCCCAGGTCTGGGGCTACGGCCGGGTCGTCGCCCTGGAACAGCCCGAGCGGTGGGGCGGTCTGGTCGACCTGCCGGAGACGCTCGACGCACGCGCGCTGGACCGGCTCGCGGGTGTGCTCGCCGGGTCCGACGACGAGGACCAGGTGGCGATCCGCGCCGCCGGGGTCTTCGTACGCCGCCTCGTCCCGGCCCCGCGTGACGCGGCCGCCGCCTCCGCCGAGCCCTGGACGCCGCGCGGCACCGTGCTGGTGACCGGGGGCACGGGCGCGCTGGGGCGGCATGTCGCCCGCTGGCTGGCCCGGAACGGCGCGGAGCGGCTGGTGCTGCTCAGCCGCCGTGGCCCCGACGCGCCGGGGGCGGCCGGGATCGTGGCCGAACTGTCCGGCACCGACACCGCCGTGTCCGTCGAGGCGTGCGATGTGGCCGACCGCGAGGCGCTGGAAGCGCTCGTGGAGAAGCTGGCGGCCAACGGCACCCCGGTACGGGCCGTCGTGCACGCCGCCGGGATCTCCCAGGAGCCCGGCATGGGCACCGAACTCCCGGAGTTCGCCCGGATCGTGGCGGCCAAGACGACCGGAGCGGTCCACCTCGACGCCCTCTTCGGCGAGGACGCCGAGCCGCTGGACGCGTTCGTGCTCTTCTCCTCGATCGCCGGGGTATGGGGCAGCGGCGGCCAGGGCGCGTACGCGGCGGGCAACGCCTTCCTCGACGCCCTGGCCGAGCGGCGCCGCGCCCGTGGCCTGCCCGCCACCTCCGTGGCCTGGGGCCCGTGGGCGGAGGGCGGTATGGCCACCGAGGGTGACGCCGAGGCGCAGCTGCGCCGCCGCGGGCTGCCGCCGATGGCGCCGGACCTGAACATGGCCGCCTTCCAGCGGGTGCTCTCCCGCCGGGAGACCGCCGTGACCGTGGCCGATGTCGACTGGGAGCGTTTCGCCCCGGCCTTCACCGCGGCCCGCCCCCGCCCGCTGATCGACGATCTGGCCCAGGTCGTCAAGGCCCTGCGGGGCGGCAGCGAGGGCGAGGGCGAGGCGGCGGCCGACGGAGTGTCTGCGCTGCGCGAGCGGCTGGCCGGGCTGGCCGCGGCCGACCGTGAGGACGCGCTGCTGGAGGTGGTCCGCACCCATGTGGCCACCGCACTCGGCCATGCCTCCGTCGACGAGGTCGAGGCCGGACGCGCCTTCAAGGAGCTGGGCTTCGACTCCCTCACCGCGGTCGAACTGCGCACCCGGCTGGGCTCGGCCACCGGCCTCAGGCTGCCCGCGAGCCTGGTCTACGACTACCCGACACCGGCCGTGCTCGCCCAGCACCTCCTGACCGAACTGGTCCCGGACGGCCCGCGCCACGCGTCGGCCGATCTGGACACCGATCCGCGGGACGCCGAGCTGCGCCGCGTCCTGACCAGCCTCCCGATGAGCCGGATTCGGGAAGCCGGGCTGCTGGACACGCTGCTCCGGCTGGCCGAACCGGAAGCGGCCACTTCCGGGACCGGCGGCGTCGAAGACGACACCGAGTCCATCGACACGATGGACGTGCAGCACCTCATCGACATGGCGCTCGATATCGACGGCCTCGACGGCAACGATTCCTGACGCGGACCCAAAGCACGGAGTATCACGATGACAACCCCCAACGAAAAACTCGTTGACGCGCTGCGGGCCTCGCTGAAGGAAACCGAGCGGCTGCGTCGGCAGAACCAGCAGCTCACCGACGCGTCCCGGGAACCGATCGCGATCGTCGGCATGAGCTGCCGGTTCCCCGGCGACGTCGGCAGCCCCGAGGAGCTGTGGCAGCTCGTCGCGGGCGGCCAGGACGCCATCTCGGGCTTCCCGGCCGACCGTGGCTGGGACATGGAGGCGCTGTACGACCCGGACCCGGAGCGCGCGGGCACCTTCTACGCCCGCGGTGGCGGCTTCCTGTACGACGCGGACCAGTTCGACCCCGGGTTCTTCGGGATCTCGCCGCGTGAGGCCCTCGCGATGGACCCGCAGCAGCGGCTGCTGCTGGAGACGTCGTGGGAGGCGTTCGAGCGGGCCGGGATCGACCCGGCGACGATGCGGGGCTCGCGCACCGGTGTGTTCGTCGGCGCCTCCACGCAGGCCTACGGGGCGGGCGGGTACGACCTGCCGGAGGGCGTCGAGGGTCATCTGCTGACCGGTACCGCCGCCAGCGTCGCGTCCGGGCGGCTCTCGTACACCCTGGGTCTGGAGGGCCCGGCGGCCACCGTCGACACCGCCTGCTCGTCCTCCTCGGTCGCGCTGCATCTGGCGGTCCAGGCGCTGCGGCAGAGCGAATGTTCGCTCGCCCTGGCGGCGGGCGTGACCGTGCTGTCCTCCCCGGATGTGTTCGTGGAGTTCAGCCGTCAGCGCGGGCTGTCCGCCGACGGCCGGTGCAAGTCCTTCGCGGCGTCGGCGGACGGCACCGGCTGGTCCGAGGGTGTCGGTGTGCTGCTGGTGGAGCGGCTGTCGGACGCGCGGCGCAACGGCCACCCGGTGCTGGCGGTGGTGCGCGGCTCGGCCGTCAACCAGGACGGTGCGTCGAATGGTCTGACGGCGCCCAACGGGCCGTCGCAGCGGCGCGTCATCCGCCAGGCCCTGGAGAACGCCCGCCTGACCGCCGCCGACGTGGACGCCGTGGAAGCACACGGCACGGGGACGACGCTGGGCGACCCCATCGAGGCGCAGGCGCTGCTCGCCACCTACGGCCAGGACCGGCCGGATGGGCAGCCGCTGTGGCTCGGCTCGCTGAAGTCGAACATCGGCCACACCCAGAACGTCGCCGGAATCGGCGGCGTCATCAAGATGGTCATGGCGATGCGGCACGGTGTGCTGCCGCAGACGCTGCACGTGGACGAGCCCACCCCGCACGTCGACTGGTCGGCGGGCGAGGTGTCGCTGCTCACGGAGGCGCGGGAGTGGCCGGAGACGGACGGCCGCCCGCGCCGCGCGGGCGTCTCGTCGTTCGGCGTCAGCGGGACGAACGTCCACACCATCATCGAGCAGGCGCCGGAGACCGAACCGGCCACGGCCACCGCGACGCCCACCGTGGCACCCGCCGTGCTGCCGTGGGTCCTGTCCGGACGCGGCGCCGCCGCCCTGCGCGCCCAGGCCGGGCGCCTGGCCGCGCATGTGCGGGCCCACCCCGACCTGCGCCCGCTCGACCTCGGCCACTCGCTCGCCACCACCCGCTCGGCCTTCGAGCAGCGCGCGGTGGTCGTGGCGGCCGACCGCGACGGCTTCCGGGCCGCACTCGACGCCCTGGCGGGCGCGGAGGACGCCCCGGGGCTGGTGCAGGGCTCGCCGGTGCCGGGGAAGGTGGCGTTCCTGTTCACGGGGCAGGGGAGCCAGCGGCTGGGGATGGGCCGTGAGCTGTACGAGGCGTATCCGGTGTTCGCGGAGGCGCTGGACGCGGTGTGCGACGCGCTGGACGCGCATCTGGAACGGCCTTTGAAGGGCGTCCTGTTCGGGGACGACGCCTCGGTGCTCGACCGGACCGGCTTCACCCAGCCCGCGCTGTTCGCCGTCGAGGTGGCGCTGTTCCGGCTGGTCGAGGCGTGGGGTGTGAAGCCGGACTTCCTGTCCGGGCACTCGATCGGTGAGTTGGCTGCCGCGCATGTGGCGGGGGTGTTGTCGCTTGCGGACGCTGCTGAGTTGGTGGCGGCGCGTGGGCGTCTGATGCAGGAGCTTCCGGCCGGTGGCGCGATGGTCGCGGTGCAGGCGTCGGAGGACGAGGTGGCGCCGCTGCTGAACGAGCGGGTGTCGATTGCCGCGCTCAACGGGCCGTCGTCGGTGGTCATCGCGGGTGACGAGGACGCGGTTCTGGAGATCGCTTCCGGTTTCGAGGAGCGGGGTCGGAAGACCAAGCGGCTGACCGTCAGCCACGCCTTCCACTCGCCGCGTATGGACGGCATGTTGGACGCGTTCCGCGAGGTGGCGCAGGGGCTGTCGTACGAGGCTCCGCGCATTCCGATCGTGTCGAATCTGACCGGTGCCGTGGTGTCCGCCGAGGAGATCACCAGCCCGGACTTCTGGGTGCGCCATGTCCGTGAGGCCGTCCGCTTCCTGGACGGTGTCCGTGCGCTCGAAGCCCAGAACGTGACCACGTTCGTCGAGCTGGGCCCGGACGGTGTGCTCAGCGCCCTGGGGGAGGAGTGTGTCCCGGGGGCGGCGACCTGCTTCGTGCCGGTGCTGCGCAAGGGCCGTTCCGAGGCCGAGTCGCTGACGAACGCCCTCGCGCGGGCGCATGTGCGCGGGGTGACGGTGGACTGGTCCGCGTTCTACGCGGGCACGGGCGCCGACCGGGTCGAGCTGCCGACGTACGCGTTCCAGCACCGCCGGTACTGGCTCGAGGCGCCTCCCGAGGCGGCGGCGTCGGGAGCCCCGGCCGTCAACGTGGTCGAAGGACGCTTCTGGGAGGCGGTGGAGCGCGGGGACTGGGAAGCGCTCGCAGGCGAACTGCGGGTCGAGGGCGACCAGCCGCTGAGCGCGGTGCTGCCCGCCCTGTCGTCGTGGCGCCGTGAACAGCGGGAGCTGACCACGGTCGACGGCCGTCTCTACCACGTCGTCTGGAGGCCCCAGTCCCGTGTGCGGGGTGGTGCGTCGGAGACGGCCGCTCCGACGGGCACCTGGTTGCTGGCGGTTCCGGCGGGCCGTGGGGACGATCCCTGGGTCGCCGCGGTGGCCGATGATCTGGTGCGGCGTGGCGTGCGGGTGGTGCGGGCCGAGCTGGACGTGGCCGATGCCGATGTGGAAGCGCTCGCCGGGCGGCTCGCGTCGGCGGCGGCCGATGGTCCGGTGGCCGGGGTCCTGTCGTTGCTGGGGCTGGACGAGCGCCCGCATCCGGAGCATCCGGCGGTGCCGGTCGGTCTCGCGTTGACCGGTGCGCTGGTCGAAGCGCTGGACCAGCAGGACGGCTATGCCTCAGCACGGGTGTGGTGTGTGACCCGGGGCGCGGTCTCGATCGGTGGCGCGGACCGGCTCGACAGCGTGACACAGGCGCAGCTCTGGGGCATGGGCCGGGCCGTGGGGCTGGGCTGGCCCGAGCGGTGGGGCGGTCTGGTCGATCTGCCGGAGTCGCTGGACGGGCGTGCGCTGGACCGGCTCGCGGGTGTGCTCACCGGAGTGAGCGGCGAGGATCAGGTGGCGATCCGCGCCGCCGGGGTCTTCGTACGGCGTGCCGTGCGGGCTCCGCGCGACGCGGCCGCCGCCTCCACCGAGCCGTGGACGCCGCGTGGCACGGTGCTGGTGACCGGCGGCACGGGCGCGTTGGGGCAGCATGTGGCCCGTTGGCTGGCCCGCGATGGCGCCGAGCGGCTGGTGTTGCTCAGCCGCCGTGGCCCGGACGCCCCGGGCGCGGCCGAGCTCGTGGCCGAGCTGTCCGGGACCGGTACCGTCGTGTCCGTCGAGGCGTGCGATGTGGCCGACCGCGAGGCGCTTGAGGCGCTGGTGGACAGGCTTGCGGCGGACGGTGCGCCGGTGCGGGCGGTGGTGCACGCGGCCGGTGTCTCCCAGGAGCCCGGCACCGACGGGGACTGGTCCGAGTTCGCCCGCATCATGGAGGCGAAGACGGCCGGGGCGATCCACCTCGACAGCATCTTCGACGAGTCGTCCGACCCCCTCGACGCCTTCATCCTCTTCTCCTCCATCGCCGGTATCTGGGGCAGCGGCGGCCAGGGCGCGTACTCCGCGGGCAACGCGTTCCTGGACGCGCTGGCCGAGCGGCGCCGGGCCCGTGGCCTGCCCGCGACCGCCGTGGCCTGGGGGCCGTGGGCGGACGGCGGTATGGCCGCAGAGGGCGACGCCGAGGAACAGCTGCGCCGCCGTGGCCTGCGGGTGATGGCGCCGGATCTGAATCTGGTCGCGCTCCAGCGGGCGCTGTCCCGCCCGGAGGCCGTCGTCACGGTGGCGGATGTCGATTGGGAACTCTTCCTGTCGACGTTCACCGCTGTTCGGCCGAGTCCGCTGCTGACCGAGCTGGCGCCGGTCCGGGACGTCGGCGAACGGGATTCCGGCGCGCGTGGCGAGGGCGGTGCCGAGTCGGCTTCCGCGCTGGCCGGGCGGCTGCTCGGACTGCCCGAAGCGGAGCGGAAGC
Source organism: Streptomyces sp. NPDC005962 (assembly GCF_040629205.1). NCBI lineage: Bacteria > Bacillati > Actinomycetota > Actinomycetes > Kitasatosporales > Streptomycetaceae > Streptomyces > Streptomyces sp. NPDC005962. The sequence continues at coordinate 28,891 of NZ_JBEXVE010000003.1, forward strand.
GTGCGCTGCTGGATCTGGTGCGTACGCGTGTCGCGGGCGTGCTGGGCCACGCCGATGTGGCGGAGGTCGGTGGCGAGCGGGCGTTCCGGGATCTCGGTTTCGACTCGCTCACCGCCGTGGAGCTGCGCAACGGTCTGAACACCGCCACCGAGCTGCGGCTTCCTGCCACGCTCATCTACGACTACCCGACCCCGATCGCCCTCGCCGACCATCTGTTCACCGAGCTTCTCGGCGGGCAGGTGGCCGGTGCCGACGGCCCGGCGGTGGCCGGGGCCGTGGAGGCCGACGACGAGCCGATCGCGATCGTGGCGATGAGCTGCCGGTTCCCGGGTGGTGTGGAGACGCCCGAGGAGCTGTGGCAGCTGCTCATGTCCGGTACGGACGCGGTTTCGGGTATGCCCACGGACCGGGGCTGGGACCTGGAGGCGCTGTACGACCCGGACCCGGATCAGCCGGGCACCTCGTACGCCCGTGACGGCGGTTTCCTCGACGCCGCGGCGGAGTTCGACCCGACCTTCTTCGGGATCTCGCCGCGTGAGGCCCTCGCGATGGACCCGCAGCAGCGGCTGCTGCTGGAGACCTCGTGGGAGGCGTTCGAGCGGGCCGGGATCGACCCGGCGACGCTGCGTGGTTCGGCGGCCGGTGTCTTCGTCGGCACCAATGGCCAGGACTATCTGTCGGTGCTGTTGAGCGGTGAGCAGGACGGCATCGACGGCCATGTGGGCACGGGCAACGCGGCCAGCGTGATATCGGGCCGACTGGCGTACACCTTCGGCCTGGAGGGCCCGGCCCTCACCATCGACACCGCCTGCTCCTCCTCGTTGGTCGCCCTGCACACGGCGGTCCAGGCGCTGCGGGCCGGTGAGTGCTCCATGGCGCTGGCCGGTGGTGTGACCGTGATGTCCACCCCCGGCGCGTTCATCGAGTTCAGCCGTCAGCGCGGACTCGCGCAGGACGGCCGGGTCAAGGCGTTCGCGGCGGCCGCCGATGGCACGGGGTGGGGTGAGGGCGTCGGCATGCTGCTGGTGGAGCGGCTGTCGGACGCGCGCCGCAACGGCCACCCGGTGCTCGCGGTGGTGCGCGGTACGGCGGTGAACCAGGACGGTGCGTCGAATGGTCTGACGGCGCCCAACGGCCCGTCGCAGCAGCGGGTGATCCGGCAGGCGCTGGCCAACGGGGGTCTGTCGGCCACCGAAGTGGACGTGGTGGAGGCGCACGGTACGGGTACGGCGCTGGGCGACCCGATCGAGGCGCAGGCGCTGCTGGCCACCTACGGCCAGGACCGCCCCGACGACCGGCCGCTGTGGCTGGGGTCGGTGAAGTCGAACCTCGGCCATACGCAGGCGGCCGCGGGTGTCGCAGGTGTGATGAAGGTCGTGCTGGCGATGCGGCACGGTGTGCTGCCGCGGACCTTGCACGTGGATGAGCCGTCGCCGCATGTGGACTGGTCGGCGGGCGACATCGAGTTGCTGGCCGACACCCGGCCGTGGCCGGAGACCGGTCAGCCGCGTCGTGCGGGCGTCTCCTCGTTCGGCTTCAGCGGAACCAACGCGCACGCGGTGCTGGAGCAGGCGCCGGTGGCCGAGGTGGAGTCGGCCGGGGCTGTCGCGGGGGAGGCGGACGGTGTGCTGCCGCTCGTCCTCTCGGGCAAGACGGAGGAGGGGCTGCGGGCGCAGGCCGGGCGGCTGCGCGAGCACCTCGTGGGGGAGGACGGGGTCCGGCTGGTGGACCTCGCCTTCTCCCTGGCTGTCGGCCGGTCGGCGCTCGACGAGCGGGCGGCGTTGGTCGCGGAGGACCGCGACGGGCTGTTGGCCGGTCTGGAGGCGCTCGCGGAGGGCCGCTCCGCCGCCGGGCTGGTCCGGGGGTCGGTGACCGGCGGCCGGGTGGCGTTCCTGTTCACGGGACAGGGGAGCCAGCGGCTCGGCATGGGCCGCGAGCTGTATGAGACGTATCCGGTGTTCGCGGATGCGCTGGACGAGGTGTGTGCGGAGCTGGACGCGCATCTGGACCGGCCGCTGCGTGACGTCCTGTTCGGGGATGACGCCTCGGTGCTGGACCGGACGGGCTTCACCCAGCCCGCGTTGTTCGCCATTGAGGTGGCGCTGTTCCGGCTGGTGGAGGCGTGGGGGCTGCGGCCCGACTTCCTGTCCGGCCACTCCATTGGTGAGTTGGCTGCCGCGCATGTGGCGGGTGTGCTGTCGCTCGCGGATGCGGCGAAGCTGGTGGCGGCGCGTGGCCGTCTGATGCAGGAGCTTCCGGCGGGTGGCGCGATGGTCGCGGTGCAGGCGTCGGAGGACGAGGTGGCGCCGCTGCTCACCGACCGCGTCAGCATCGCCGCCCTCAACGGGCCCACCTCTGTGGTCATCGCGGGTGACGAGGATGCGGTTCTGGCGATCGTGGCTGGTTTCGAGGCGCAGGGTCGTAAGACCAAGCGGCTTACGGTGAGCCACGCGTTCCATTCGCCGCGTATGGACGGGATGCTGGAGGCGTTCCGTGAGGTGGCGGAGGGGCTGTCGTACGAGGCTCCGCGTATTCCGATCGTGTCGAATCTGACCGGTGCCGTGGTGTCCGCCGAGGAGATCACGTCGCCCGACTTCTGGGTGCGCCACGTCCGGGAGGCCGTGCGTTTCCTCGACGGTGTGCGGACGCTCGAAGCGCAGGGTGTCACCACCTTCGTCGAGCTGGGCCCCGATGGTGTGCTCACCGCGATGGCGCAGGAGTGCGTGACCGGCGAGGACGCCGCCTTCGCGTCCGCCCTGCGCAAGGACCGTCCCGAGGCCGAGGCGCTGACGAACGCCCTCGCGCGGGCGCATGTGCGCGGCGTGACGGTGGACTGGACCGCCTTCTACGCCGGTAGGGGCGTGACGAGGGTCGAGCTGCCGACGTACGCGTTCCAGCGGCAGCGCTACTGGCCGCGGGTGTCGTCGCTGTTCTTCGGTGATGTGGCCGCGGTGGGCCTGGGCGAGGCGGGGCATCCGCTCCTGGCGGCGACCGCCGAACTGCCGGACTCGGACGGGACGCTGTTCACCGGCCGTCTGGCGCTGTCCACGCATCCGTGGTTGGCCGAGCACACCATCCTGGACACGGTTCTGCTGCCGGGCACGGCGCTGGTGGAGCTGGCGGTCCGGGCGGGTGACCAGGTGGGGTGCGACTATCTGGAAGAGCTGACGCTGGAAGTGCCGTTGGCCTTGCCCGAGCAGAGCGGTGTGCAGCTGCGGCTTGCCGTCGGCGCCGCCGACGATGCGGGTCGGCGGTCGTTGTCGCTGCACTCCCGTCAGGAGGGTCTGCCGGTCGAGGAGCCGTGGACCCGGCATGCCAGTGGTGTGCTGGCGCCCGGTGGCCGGCCGGAGGCGTCCTTCGAGCTGGGTGTGTGGCCTCCGGCGGATGCCACCGAGATCGACCTCGGCGGCCGCTACGAAGGCCTGCGGGACATTGGTTTCGCGTATGGGCCGGTGTTCCAGGGGCTGCGCAGGGCGTGGCAGCGTGACGGTGAGATCTTCGCCGAGGTGACGCTGCCCGAGGACGCCGCGGAGGAGGCGGGCCGGTTCGGTCTGCATCCGGCGCTGCTGGATTCGGCTCTGCACGCCGTGGGGCTTGAAGGGCTGGGCAACACAGATGGCGAGGGGCGGCTGCCGTTCGCGTGGAGCGGGGTGTCGCTGTACGCGAGCGGTGCCTCGGCGCTGCGGGTGCGGTTGGCGCCCGCGGGCGGCGACGGGGTGCGGCTGGAGATCGCGGACACGGCCGGGGTGCCGGTCGCCGCGGTGGAGGCGCTGCGGCTGCGTCCGGTTTCGGCCGAGCAGCTGCGGAGTGCGCGTACCGAGTATCACGAGTCGCTGTTCCGCGTGGAGTGGACCGAACTCGCGGGTGTGGCCGGTACGGATGGCGGCGGTCGGTGGGCGGTGCTGGGCACCGACGACCTCGCGCGTGACGTGGCGGGCGTGGGCTCCGACGTCGCGTCGTACGCCGACCTCGCGGAGCTGACCGCGGCGATCGAGGCCGGTGCGGCCGTACCACGGGTCGTGCTGGTGGCACCGTCCGCGCGGGGCGGCGAGGACGTGGCAGGCGCCACGCACCGGGCCGCCGCCGAGGCGCTGGCGCTGGTGCGGGCATGGCTGGACGACGAGCGGCTCGCGGACGCGCGGCTGGCGGTGCTGACTTCGGGGGCGCTGGCCACCGAGGCCGGTGAGCCGGTGGCGGATCTGGCGGGCGCCGCGGTGCGGGGCCTGTTGCGTACGGCGCAGTCCGAGAACCCGGACCGCTTCGTCCTCATCGACGTCGACGGCCGTATCGATGTCGACGGCGGTCAGGGCTGGCTCGACGCGCTGCCCGCGGCGCTGGAGAGCGGCGAGCCCGACATCGCCGTACGGCAGGGTGCCCTCAGGATTCCCCGGTTCGCCCGCGCCGCGTCCGGGGCCGACAGCCGCGCCCCGGAAGGGAATCCGGACGGCACGGTGCTGGTCACCGGTGCCAGCGGCTCGCTGGGCGGCCTGGTCGCCCGGCGGCTGGTGGCCGAGCACGGCGTACGGCAGCTGCTGCTGGTCAGCCGTCGTGGCGAGGCGGCGCCCGGCGCCGCCGAACTGGGCGCCGAGCTGGTCGAGTTGGGCGCTCAGGTGCGCTGGGCGGCGTGCGATGTGGCGGACCGGGACGCGCTGGCCGCGACCCTCGCCGCCGGGCATCCGCTGACCGGCGTGGTGCACACCGCCGGTGTGCTGGACGACGGTGTGATCGGCTCGTTGACGCCGGAGCGGCTGGCGGCGGTCCTGCGTCCGAAGGTGGACGCGGCCTGGAATCTGCATGAGCTGACCCAGGACCTGGACCTGACGGCGTTCGTGCTGTTCTCGTCGGTGGCCGGGGTGTTCGGCAGCCCGGGGCAGGGCAACTACGCCGCCGCCAACGCCTTCCTGGACGCGCTGGCGCAGCACCGTGCGGCGCGTGGCCTGCCCGCCACCTCCCTGGCGTGGGGCCTCTGGGCCGGTGACGGCATGGGCGACACGCTCGACGAGGCCGACATCGCCCGTATGCGGCGGGCCGGACTTCCCCCGCTGCCCGTGGCGGAGGGCCTGGCGCTGTTCGACACCGCGCTGTCCATGGGCGAAGCGTCCCTGGTGCCGATGCGCGTGGATCTCCCGGGCCTGCGCACGCAGGCCGCGGCCGGTGCCGTCTCGCCGCTGCTGCGCGGTCTGGTGCGGGTACCGGCGCGGCGTGCGGTGGACGCCGTCGCCGGGGCGGTCGAGTCGGACCTGACGCGGCGGCTCTCGGGGCTGTCGGAGCCGGAACAGGAGCGGCTGCTGCTGGACCTGGTCCGTGACCAGGTGGCGACCGTGCTCGGGTACGCGGGCGCGGAGACCATCGGATCGGCGCGGGCGTTCAAGGAGCTGGGCTTCGACTCGCTGACAGCGGTCGAACTGCGCAACCACCTCAACTCGGTGACCGGACTGCGGCTGCCCGCCACCCTGGTCTTCGACTACCCGGACCCGCGGGTCCTGGCCCGCCATCTGCGGACCGAGCTGGTGGGCGATCAGACGGACGAGGGCACGGCGGCCCCTGTGCCGACCGCCGCCGTCACCGACGACGACGCGATCGCCATCGTCGGGATGAGCTGCCGCTACCCGGGCGGGGTCAGCACGCCCGAGGAGTTGTGGCAGCTCGTCATGGGGTCCGTGGACGCCATCTCCGACTTCCCGGCCGACCGTGGCTGGGACCTGGACGGGCTGCGGAGCGACGATCCCGGCAACGCGCGCACCAGCGCCACGGGCCAGGGCGGCTTTCTCCACGACGCGGCCGAGTTCGACCCGGACTTCTTCGGGATCTCGCCGCGTGAGGCCCTCGCGATGGACCCGCAGCAGCGGCTGCTGCTGGAGACGTCGTGGGAGGCGTTCGAGCGGGCCGGGATCGACCCGGCGGCGGCGCGCGGCAGCAAGACCGGTGTCTTCGCCGGAGTCATGTACCACGACTATCTGTCCCGCCTGAACGCTGTCCCCGACGGGCTCGAAGGCTATCTGGGCACCGGCTCCGCGGGCAGTGTCGCCTCCGGCCGGGTCGCCTACACCTTCGGGCTCGAAGGCCCGGCGGTCACCATCGACACTGCCTGCTCGTCGTCGCTGGTGGCGCTGCACCTGGCCGCGCAGGCGCTGCGCAACGGCGAGTGCACGATGGCGCTGGCCGGTGGCGTCACCGTCATGGCCACCCCGGAGACCTTCATCGACTTCAGCCGCCAGGGCGGTCTGTCGACCAGCGGCCGCTGCAAGTCCTTCGCGGCCTCGGCAGACGGTACGGGCTGGGCCGAGGGCGCGGGCATGCTGCTCGTGGAGCGGCTGTCGGACGCACGTCGCAACGGCCACCGGGTGCTGGCCGTGGTGCGCGGCAGCGCGATCAACCAGGACGGTGCGTCGAACGGCCTGACGGCGCCGAACGGCCCGTCCCAGCAGCGCGTCATTCGCGAAGCGCTCACCAGCGCCCGGCTCACCACCGCCGACGTCGACGTGGTCGAGGCGCACGGTACGGGTACGACGCTGGGCGACCCGATCGAGGCGCAGGCGCTGCTCGCCACGTACGGCCGTGAGCGGCCGGAGGGGCAGCCGCTGTGGCTGGGCTCCCTCAAGTCGAACATCGGCCACACGCAGGCCGCCGCCGGTGTCGCGGGCGTCATCAAGATGATCATGGCGATGCGCCACGGTGTGCTGCCCCGGACGCTGCACATGGACGAGCCCACCCCGCACGTGGACTGGGCGTCGGGCGACGTCGAGCTGCTGGCCGACGCCCGGCCGTGGCCGGAACTCGGCCGACCGCGCCGGGCGGCCGTGTCGTCGTTCGGCGTGAGCGGTACGAACGCGCACACCATCCTGGAGCAGCCCCCGGCCCCGGTTCCGGCCCCGGCTTCCGACGTGGAGCTGCCGACGGTGCCGTGGGTGCTCTCGGGCAAGTCCGAGGCCGCACTGCGCGGCCAGGCCGAACGGCTCCTGGCCCACCTCGGCACCCACCCCGACCTGGATGCCACGGACATCGGCTACGCGCTGGCGACTGGCAGGGCGGCCCTGGACCACCGCGCGGCGGTGGTCGGCGTGGACCGCGCCGGGCTCGTCACAGCCCTGGAGGCGCTGGCGCGCGGCGAGTCCGCCGCGGGGGCGGTTGCCGACGGTGGCAAGGTGGCGTTCCTGTTCACGGGCCAGGGCAGCCAGCGGCTCGGGATGGGCCGTGAGCTGTACGGCGCGTATCCGGTGTTCGCGGAGGCGCTGGACGCCGTATGCGACGAGCTGGACCGGCACCTCGAACAGCCGTTGAAGACGGTGCTGTTCGGGGAGGATGCCGAGGCTCTGGACCAGACGGCGTTCACTCAGCCCGCGCTGTTCGCGGTCGAGGTGGCGCTGTTCCGCCTCGTCGAGGCGTGGGGTGTGCGGCCGGACTTCCTGTCCGGGCACTCCATCGGTGAGCTGGCCGCCGCGCATGTGGCGGGTGTGCTCTCGCTGGCGGACGCCGCTGAGCTGGTGGCGGCGCGTGGGCGGTTGATGCAGGAGCTTCCGGCCGGTGGCGCGATGGTTGCCATCCAGGGCTCGGAGGACGAGGTGGCGCCGCTGCTCACCGAGCGTGTCTCGATCGCCGCCCTCAACGGGCCCACCTCCGTGGTCATCGCGGGTGACGAGGACGCGGTTCTGGAGATCGCGGCTGGTTTCGAGGAGCGGGGTCGTAAGACCAAGCGGCTGACCGTCAGCCACGCCTTCCACTCCCCGCGCATGGACGGGATGCTGGACGCGTTCCGTGAGGTGGCGCAGGGGCTGTCGTACGAGGCTCCGCGCATTCCGATCGTGTCGAACCTGACCGGTGCCGTCGTCTCCGCCGAGGAGATCACGTCCCCCGACTTCTGGGTGCGCCACGTCCGCGAGGCGGTCCGCTTCCTCGACGGTGTGCGGACGCTCGAAGCGCAGGGCGTCACCACGTATGTCGAGCTGGGCCCGGACGGTGTGCTCACCGCCATGGCACAGGAGTGCGCCACCGGTGATGATGGGGCGTTCGTGACCGCGCTGCGCAAGGGCCGCGCCGAGCCGGAGTCGCTGACCGGTGCGCTGGCCGCGCTGCACACCTGGGGCGTCGCCCTGGACTGGCGGGCCTTCTTCGCCGGTACCGGCGCCGCGCGGGTCGACCTGCCGACGTACGCCTTCCAGCGGCAGCGCTTCTGGGTGGAGGACCCGGAAGAGGTCCGCGAGGCGGTGGCGGCCATGGATTCTGTGGACGCCCGGTTCTGGGAGGCCGTGGAGCGCGAGGATCTGACCGCGCTCGCCGGGACGCTCCGGTCCGAGGACGCGGACGAGCTGTCCTCGCTGAGCGCCGTCCTGCCCATGCTGTCGTCGTGGCGGCGTCGGCAGAGCGAGCGGTCCACCGTTGACGCCTGGCGCTACCGGGTGACGTGGAAGCCGGTGACGCCGACCCGGGGCGCGGGGACGCTGAGCGGCCGGTGGCTGGTCGTCGCGTCCGCCGACGGGACGGGCGACGTCTGGGCCGAGGGGGTCGTACGGACACTGTCCGCACGTGGCGCCGAGGCCCAGCCGGTCGAGCTGGTCGCCGAGGACCGTGCGGGCATGGCCGAGGGGCTGCGCGAGGCGGTCGCGGAGGGCCCGGTGGCGGGCGTGTTCGCGCTGCCGTCCGTCGCCGAGGGCGCCGAAGGACTGCTCCGTACGGCCGCGTTGACGCAGGCGCTGGGCGATCTGGGCGTGGCCGCGCCGCTGTGGGTCGCCACGCGTGGCGCGGTATCCACCGGCCGGTCCGACGGTCCGGTGGACCCGTGGCAGGCACGGGTCTGGGGCCTGGGCCGGGTGGCCGCCCTGGAACTGGCCGAGCGGTGGGGCGGTCTGGTCGACCTGCCGGAGACGGTGGACGACCGGGCGCTGTCCCGACTGGCCGGGGTGCTGACCGGCGCCGAGGGCGAGGACCAGGTGGCGGTACGCGCCTCCGGTGTCTTCGGCCGTCGGCTGACCCGGGCCACCGGGGACGCGCACGGCCGTGACTGGCGGCCGGGTGCGGGTTCGGTACTGGTGACCGGCGGGACGGGCGCACTGGGTGCGCATGTGGCCCGCTGGCTGATCGACAAGGGCGCCGAGCACGTGGTGCTCACCAGCCGCCGGGGCCTCGACGCGCCCGGCGCGGCCGAGCTGCGGGACGAACTCACCGCCTCGGGCGCCCGGGTCACCGTCGCCGCCTGCGACGCCGCCGACCCCGAGGCGCTGGCCGCGCTGGTGTCCGGGCTTCCGGCCGAACTGCCGCTGACGGCGGTCGTGCACGCGGCCGGGGTGCTGGACGACGGTGTCCTGGAGTCGCTGACCCCCGAGCGCTTCGCCACCGTGCTGCGCGCGAAGGCCGAAGCCGCCGCCAACCTGCACGAGGTGACACGGGACCTGGACCTCACGGCCTTCGTCCTCTTCTCCTCGTTCGCCGGTTCCCTGGGCGCCGCCGGTCAGGCCAACTACGCCGCCGCGAACGCCTTCCTGGACGCGCTCGCCGAACGGCGCCGGGCCGAGGGCCTGCCCGCCACTTCCGTCGCCTGGGGCCCGTGGGCCGAGGGCGGCATGGCCGCGGACGACGCGCTGGAGCAGCACATGCGCCGCGCCGGTGTGCCGCCGATGGCGGCCGAGCTGGCCATCACCGCGCTGCAGCGCGCCCTGGACCTGGACGAGGCCGCGGTGACGGTCGCGGACATCGACTGGGAGCGGCTGGCCCCCGGCTTCGCCGCGTCCCGGCCGAGCCCGCTGCTGCGGGAGCTGCCCGAGGCGCGTACGGCGCTGGAGGCCTTGGCCGCGCAGACGGCCGGTACCACCGGTGGCGGCGAGTCCTCGCTCGCGCGGCGGCTCGCGGACGTTCCGGCGGCCGAGCGCGAACGTGTCCTGCTGGACCTGGTGCGCTCCGCCGTGGCGGACGTACTCGGCCACGCCGACGCGGAGGCGGTGGAGGCGGGCCGGGCGTTCAGCGAGCTGGGCTTCGACTCGCTGACCGCCGTCGAGCTGCGCAACCGGCTGAACACCGTGACCGGGCTGCGGCTGCCGCCCACCCTGGTCTACGACTACCCGACGTCCTCGGCGCTCGCCGGCCACCTCCGTACGGAGTTCCTGGGCGACGAGAGCGCGGCCGACGCCGCCACCACGTCCCCGTCCGTGGGCGTCGTGGTCGACGACGATCCGATCGCGATCGTGGGCATGAGCTGCCGCTTCCCGGGCGGGGTGGACTCGCCCGAGGAGCTGTGGCGGCTGCTGGTCTCCGGCCAGGACGCGGTGACGGACTTCCCGGCCGACCGTGGCTGGGACGTCGAGTCGCTGTACGACCCGGAGCCCGGCGACGAGTACACCACCTACGTCCGCGAGGGCGGATTCCTGGCGGACGCCGGGGACTTCGACGCGGCGTTCTTCGGGATCTCGCCGCGCGAGGCCGTGGCGATGGACCCACAGCAGCGGCTGCTGCTGGAGACCTCGTGGGAGGCGTTCGAGCGGGCGGGCATCGACCCGACGACGCTGCGCGGGCAGCAGGTCGGCGTGTTCGCCGGTACGAACGGCCAGGACTACATGTCCCTCGTCCTCCACTCGCAGGACGGCGGCGACGGCTTCCTGGGGACGGGTAACGCGGCCAGTGTGATGTCGGGGCGCGTGTCGTATGCGCTGGGTCTTGAGGGTCCGGCCGTCACCGTCGACACCGCGTGCTCGTCGTCGTTGGTCGCGTTGCACTGGGCGATTCAGGCGTTGCGGGCGGGGGAGTGCTCTCTCGCGCTGGCCGGTGGTGTGACGGTGATGTCGACGCCGGGTTCGTTCGTGGACTTCAGCCGTCAGCGTGGGCTGGCGGCGGACGGTCGTATCAAGGCCTTCGCGGCCGGGGCCGATGGCACCGGCTGGGGCGAGGGTGTCGGCATGCTGCTCGTCGAGCGGCTGTCGGACGCCCGCCGCAACGGCCACACCGTGCTGGCGACCGTGCGCGGCAGCGCGATCAACCAGGACGGCGCGAGCAATGGCCTGACGGCGCCGAACGGGCCGTCGCAGCAGCGCGTCATCCGGCAGGCGCTGGCCGGTGCCGGTCTGTCCGCCGCCGAGGTGGACGCGGTCGAGGCGCACGGCACCGGTACGACGCTGGGCGACCCGATCGAGGCGCAGGCGCTGCTGGCCACGTACGGCCAGGAGCGGGACGCCGATCGGCCCCTGCTGCTCGGCTCCATCAAGTCCAACATCGGCCACACGCAGGCCGCGGCCGGTGTGGCGGGCGTGATGAAGATGGTGCTGGCGTTGCAGCACGGCGTGCTGCCGCAGACGCTGCACGTGGACGAGCCGACGCCGCACGTCGACTGGTCCGCCGGGGAGCTGGAGCTGCTGACGGAGGCGCGGCAGTGGCCGGAGACCGGCCGTCCGCGCCGGGCCGCCGTGTCGGCGTTCGGCATCAGCGGTACGAACGCGCACACCGTGCTGGAGCAGGCCCCGGCCCTGGAGCAGGCCCCGGCTTCCGATGCGGAGCTGCCGGTGGTGCCGTGGGTGCTGTCGGCCAAGTCCCCGGCCGCCGTACGAGGTCAGGCCGCGCGGCTGCTGGCCCACCTCGGCGGCGAGGCCGCACCCACCGACGTCGCCCACACCGATGTGGCTTACTCGCTGGCCACGACCCGCACCGCCATGGACCACCGGGCCGTACTCACAGCGGACGACGGGGACGGGCTGCTGGCCGGTCTCGCGGCGCTCGCACGGGGCGAGTCCGAGGTGCCGGGCCTGGTCGAGGGCTCGGTGGCCGGTGGCAAGGTGGCGTTCCTGTTCACGGGGCAGGGCAGCCAGCGGCTCGGCATGGGCCGTCAGATGTACGACACCTACCCGGTGTTCGCGGACGCCCTCGACGAGGTGTGCGCGCACTTGGACGCGCATCTGGAACGGCCGCTGCGCGACGTCCTCTTCGGGGACGACGCCGAGGTTCTGAACCAGACCGCGTTCACCCAGCCCGCGCTGTTCGCCATCGAGGTGGCGCTGTTCCGGCTGGTCGAGGCGTGGGGGCTGAAGGCGGACTTCCTCTCTGGCCATTCCATCGGCGAGCTGGCTGCCGCGCATGTGGCCGGTGTGCTGTCTCTCGCGGACGCGGCGAAGCTGGTCGCGGCGCGGGGCCGTCTGATGCAGGAGCTTCCGGCCGGTGGCGCGATGATCGCCGTCCAGGCCTCCGAGGACGAGGTGGCGCCGCTGCTGACCGAGCGCGTCAGCATCGCGGCACTCAACGGGCCCACGTCGGTCGTGGTCGCGGGTGACGAGGAGGACGCCGTGCAGATCGCGGCGTTCTTCGAGGCGCAGGGCCGTAAGACCAAGCGGCTCACGGTCAGCCACGCGTTCCACTCGCCCCGGATGGACGGGATGCTGGACGCGTTCCGCGAGGTGGCGCAGGGGCTGACGTATGAGACGCCCCGCATCCCGATCGTGTCCAACCTGACCGGGGACGTCGTCTCCGCCGAGGAGATCGCGACCGCCGACTTCTGGGTGCGCCACGTCCGTGAGGCCGTCCGCTTCCTCGACGGCGTACGCACCCTCGAAGCGCGGGGCGTCACCACCTTCGTCGAGCTGGGCCCGGACGGTGTCCTCACCGCCATGGCCCAGGACTGCGTGACCGGCGACGACGCCGACGCCGCGTTCGTCTCCGTCTGCCGCAAGGACCGGCCCGAGGCCGAGGCGCTGACGCATGCCCTCGCGCGGCTGTACGTTCGTGGCCCGGCCCCGGACTGGGAGGCGTTCTTCGCCGGGACGGGCGCGCGCAAGGTCGGGCTGCCGACGTACGCGTTCCAGCGCAGCCGCTACTGGGTCGACGCCCTGCTGACCCTGGACGAGGTGGCCTCGGCCGGGCTCGGCTCGGCCGGTCACCCGCTGCTGGGTGCGGCGGTGGAACTGCCTGACGCGGACGCGTTCCTCTTCTCCGGGCGGCTCTCGCTCGCGTCGCACTCCTGGCTGGCGGACCACACGGTGGCCGACGCGGCCGTGCTGCCCGGCTCCGCGTTCGTGGAGCTGGCGGTGCGCGCCGGGGACCAGGCGGGCTGTGCGCTGCTGGAGGAGCTGGCCCTTGCGGAGCCGCTGATCCTGCCGGAGCGCGGCGGGGTGCAGCTGCGGGTGTCGGTCGGCGAGCCGGACAACGGTGGCCGCCGTCCGCTGGCGGTGTACTCGCGCCCGGAGGGTGCGGAGCAGGACCGGCCGTGGACGCGGCACGCCGATGGCGTCCTCGCCCCGGCCGGGGTTCCGGCGGCCCCCGTCGGCGAGTTCGCCGTATGGCCGCCCGCCGACGCCGAGCCGGTGGACACCGCCGCGCTGTACGCGGGCATGGCGCGCGCCGGGCTGCTGCACGGCCCGGCGTTCCAGAGCGTGCGCGGCGTGTGGCGGCGGGGCGAGGAGCTGTACGCGGAAGTCCGCGTCGGCGAGGCGCAGCAGGCGGACGCCGCCCGCTTCGCCCTGCATCCGGCCCTGCTGGACGGCGCGCTCCAGCCGCTGGGGCTGGGTCTGGGCGTGGACGTGGACGGTGCCGCGGTGGCGGCCACCTGGCGGGGGCTGAGCCTGTACGCGGTGGGTGCCGAGGCGCTGCGCGTGCGGCTGGCCCCGGCGGTGGACGCGGCGGACGGCACGGTGTCGCTGGTGGCGGCCGACGAGGCGGGCGCGCTCGTCGCGTCGGTGGACGCGCTGACCGTCGCACCGCTCGACGCGGCCCGGATCGCCGGAGCGGTGGCGACGACCGGACGCCAGGACACGCTGTTCCGGGTCGACTGGGCCCCGGTGGCGGCTTCGGGCGGGGCTTCGGGCGGGGCCTCGGCGAGCTTCGCCGTGGTCGGCGGCGACGAACTCAAGCTGAGCGTGGCCCTCGACGCGGCCGGGCACACCGCCACGGTCCACGACGACCTGACCGCGCTGGACATGGCGGTCGTGATGGACGGGACGGCGCCGGACACGGTCCTGGTGCCCCTGGTGGCCGACCGTGGCGGCGACCTCGCCGCGGACGCCCACGCGGCCACCCACCGGGCCCTGGGCCTGGTCCAGGAGTGGCTGAACGGAGGTCGGCCGGGCAGCGCCCGGCTGGTGCTGGTCACCCGGGGCGCGGTCGCCGCGGCCGGGGACACCGAGGTCGCGGACCTGGTGAACGCGCCCCTGTGGGGGCTGCTGCGGTCCGCCCAGACCGAGAACCCGGGGCAGTTCGTGCTGCTCGACGTGGACGGCGAGGTGTCGTACCCGGCGATCGCGGCGGCGCTGGACTCGGGCGAGCCCGAACTCGCGCTGCGCGCGGGGGCGGCGTACGCACCGCGCCTGGCCCGGGTCGAGGCCCCGGCCACCGAGCCCGACACCGAGCCCGACACCGGGATCGACCCCGAGGGCACCGTCCTGATCACCGGCGCCACCGGCGGTCTGGGCAGGCTGGTCGCCCGTCACCTGGCCACCGTGCACGGCGCTCGCCATCTGCTGCTGACCAGCCGCACCGGCCCCGCCGCCGACGGCATGGCCGAACTGACCGCCGAACTCGGCGAGTTGGGCGCACAGGCCCGCGTCGTCGCCTGCGACGCGGCCGACCGGGAGGCCCTCTCCGCCCTGCTGGCCGGGATTCCGGCCGACCGTCCGCTGACGGCCGTGGTGCACACCGCGGGCGTCCTCGACGACGGTGTCATCGACATGCTGACGCCGGAGCGGGTCGACCGCGTACTGCGGCCGAAGATCGACGCGGCGGTCAACCTGCACGAGCTGACCCGCGATCTGGACCTGTCCGCCTTCGTGCTCTTCTCGGCCGCGGCCGGGACGATCGGCGGCCCGGGCCAGGGCGGCTACGCGGCGGCGAACGTGTTCCTCGACGCGCTCGCCGGACACCGCCGCGCCACCGGCCGGGCCGCGCAGTCCCTGGTGTGGGGCATGTGGGCCGAGGAGCGGGGCATGGGCGGCAGGATCGGCGAGGCCGATCTGGCGCGGGCGGCACGCGGCGGTGTGCTGCCGCTGTCCGCCGAGGAGGGCCTGGCCCTGTTCGACGCGGCCCGCGCGGTGCCGGGCGAGGCCGTGCTCGTGCCCGTACGGCTGGACCTGGCGGCGCTGCGCGGCGCCGCGTCCGCCGGGGAGTTGCTGCCGCTCTACCGCGGCCTGGTGCGCACCCCCGTGCGCCGGGCCGCCGACAGCGGCGGCCCGGCCGTCGCCGATGCGACCGAGGGTGCCGGGGCGGAGACCCTGGCCCAGCAGCTGGCGCGGCAGTCGCAGGCCCAGCAGGAGCGGACCGTGCTCGACCTGGTGCGCCGCCAGGTGGCCGCCGTCCTCGGTTACGCGTCGAAGGAGCAGGTGGGCGCCGAGCAGGCGTTCAAGGAGCTGGGCTTCGACTCGCTGACGGCCGTGGAACTGCGGAACCGGCTGAACGCGGCCACCGGGCTGAAGCTGACGGCGACGCTGGTGTACGACCACCCGACGCCGGTGGCGCTCGCGCGGCAGCTGCGCCACGAGGTGGCGCCGGAGGCCGCGGACGGCGGAATGTCCATTACGGAGGAGCTGGAGCGGCTGGAGAACAGCCTGTCCTCGCTGGCGCCGGAGGAGCTGGCGGTGGTCGCGGCGGACGAGGCCGCGCATGCGAACATCACGGTGCGCCTGCAGACGCTGCTGGCGAAGTGGCACGACGTGCGTCGCACCGCGGACGACGACGGGGCGGACGACGGGACGGACGCGTTCGAAGAGGTCAGCGATGACGAACTCTTCGACTTCATCGACAAGAGGTTCGGCAACGGCTGACCGCGAACGGCACCCACTCCCGGACCCCCGACGATCCAGAGCACTGCGAATAGGTGAACGTCCATGGCGACTGCCAACGAAGCCAAGCTCCGCGAATATCTGAAGAAGGTCACCACCGACCTCACCGCCGCCCACCGGCGGCTGCAGGAGGTCGACGAACAGGCCCATGAGCCGATCGCGATCGTGGGCATGAGCTGCCGCTTCCCCGGCGGTGTGCACACGCCCGAGGAGCTGTGGCGGCTCATGGACTCCGGTGGCGAGGCGCAGACCGCGTTCCCCGCCGACCGGGGCTGGGACCTGCCGAACCTGTTCGACCCGGACCCGGACACCCCGGACACCACGTACACCCGCGAGGGCGGCTTCCTCCACGACGCCACTCGGTTCGACGCCTCGTTCTTCGGCATCTCGCCGCGTGAGGCCCTCGCCATGGACCCGCAGCAGCGGCTGCTGCTGGAAACGTCGTGGGAGGCGTTCGAGCGGGCGGGTATCGACCCGGCCGCCCTGCGCGGCAGCCGTACCGGTGTGTTCGCGGGCATGAACGCCTCCGACTATCTGACGGTGGCGCTCGGCGCCGACGACGACTTCGGCGGACACCTGGGCACGGGCAACGCGAGCAGCGTCGTCTCCGGCCGCCTCTCCTACGCCTTCGGCCTGGAGGGCCCGGCCGTCACCGTGGACACGGCCTGCTCCGCGTCCCTGGTGGCGCTGCACCTGGCCGTCCAGTCGCTGCGGCTCGACGAGTGCTCGCTCGCGCTGGCGGGCGGCGTCCATGTGATGTCCACACCGGGGCTGTTCATCGAGTTCAGCCGTCAGCGCGGGCTGTCCCAGGACGGCCGCTGCAAGGCGTTCTCGGCCGACGCCGACGGCTTCGGCCCGGCCGAGGGCGTGGGCGTCCTGCTGCTGGAGCGGCTCTCCGACGCGCGGAAGAACGGCCACCAGGTGCTCGCGGTCGTCCGCGGCTCCGCCGTCAACCAGGACGGCGCGTCCAACGGCCTCACCGCCCCCAACGGCCCGTCCCAGCGGCGCGTCATCCAGCAGGCGCTGTCCAACGCGCGGCTGTCCGGCGCCGACGTGGACGTGGTCGAGGCACACGGCACGGGGACGTCGCTGGGCGACCCGATCGAGGCGCAGGCGCTGCTCGCCACCTACGGCGCCGAGCGCCCCGAGGAACTGCCCCTGCTGCTGGGGTCGGTGAAGTCCAACATCGGCCACACCCAGGGCGCCGCGGGCATCGCGGGCGTCATGAAGATGGTGCTGGCCATGCGGCACGGTGTGGTGCCGGAGTCGCTGCACATCGCCGAGCCGTCCCCGCACATCGACTGGTCGTCGGGCGGGGTCTCGCTGGTCACATCGGCCACCCCGTGGCCCGAGACGGGCCGCCCGCGCCGCGCGGGCATCTCCTCGTTCGGCTTCAGCGGCACCAACGCGCACACCATCATCGAGCAGGCCCCCGCCGAGGAGCAGGAGCCGGTGGAACTGGTGTCCAGGCAGCCGGGCGTGGTGCCGTGGGTGGTGTCCGGCAAGAGCGAGGCGGCGCTGCGCTCCCAGGCCCGGCGGCTGCTGGACCGCTTCCAGGACGAACCGGCGCTGCGCCCGGTGGACGTGGGCCTGTCCCTGGCCACGACCCGCGCCGCGCTCGACGTACGCGGTGTGGTCCAGGGCCGGGACCGCGAGGAACTGGTGGCCGGGCTGGCCGCGCTGGCCGACGGCGGCATGGCGGCGGGCGTCGAGCGGGGTTCCGTCGTCGCGGGTCAGACGGCGTTCGTCTTCCCGGGGCAGGGGTCCCAGTGGGTGCGAATGGGCGTGGGGCTGATGGACGCCTCGCCGGTGTTCGCCGCCCGTATCGAGGAATGCGCCGCCGCGCTCGCCGAGTTCACCGACTGGTCGCTGGTGGAGGTGTTGCGCGGGGTGGACGGGGCGCCGTCGCTGGACCGGGTGGACGTGGTCCAGCCGGTGCTGTTCGCGGTGATGGTGTCCCTGGCCGAGCTGTGGCGCACCCTCGGCGTCGAACCGGCCGCCGTGGTCGGCCACTCGCAGGGCGAGATCGCCGCCGCGTGCGTGGCCGGGATTCTGACGCTGAAGGACGCGGCACGCGTGGTGGCGCTGCGCAGCCAGGCGATTGGCCGGGTGCTGGCGGGCAAGGGCGGCATGGTGTCGGTGGCGCTGCCGGTGTCCCAGGTGCGGGAGCGGATCGCGCCGTGGGGCGAGGAACGCATCTCGGTGGCCGCCGTCAACGGGCCGTCGGCCGTGGTGGTTTCGGGCGAACCGGCCGCGCTGGACGAGCTGCTGGCGTCCTGTGAGGCGGACGAGGTCCGGGCCCGCCGGGTGCCGGTGGACTACGCCTCGCACTCCGCCCAGGTCGAGCTGTTGCGCGAGGAGCTGCTGGAGCTGCTCGCCCCCGTCCAGCCCAAGGCCGCCCGGGTGCCGTTCCTGTCGACCGTGACGGGGGAGTGGGCCGAGGGCCCGGAGCTGGACGCCGCGTACTGGTTCACCAACCTCCGCCGCACCGTCGAACTCGAAGGCGCCGTCCGGCGGCTGCTCGACGAGGGCTTCGGCGTGTTCATCGAGTCCAGCGCCCACCCGGTGCTGACCATGGGCGTGCAGGAAACCGCCGAGGACGCCGGTCTTGACGCGGCCGCCATCGGTTCGCTGCGCCGCGACGAGGGCGGTCTCGACCGCTTCTGGGCCTCCGTCGGCGAGGCGTGGTCGCGCGGTGTCGCCGTGGACTGGCACGCGGTGTTCGACGGCACCGGAGCCCGCCGTATCGAACTGCCCACCTACGCCTTCCAGCAGCAGCGCTACTGGCCCGAGGCCGGGGCGGGGCGCGCGGCGGGGGAGACCCCGCACGACGCCGTGGAGGCCAAGTTCTGGGCGGCGGTGGAGGCCGAGGACTGGCAGGCCCTGGCCGCCGAGCTGACCGTCGACGCCGACCAGCCGATGAGCGCCGTCCTGCCCGCCCTCGCCTCGTGGCGCAAGCAGGCCCGCGAACAGTCCACGGTGGACGGCTGGCGCTACCGCGTGACATGGCAGCCGCTCACCGAGGCGCGGTCCGCGCTCCCGGACGGCAGCTGGCTCGTCGTCGCGGCCAGCACCGACGACGCGTGGACGGCCGCCGTGACGGGCGCGCTCACCGGGCGCGGTGCCTCCGTCCAGCAGATCGTGGTGGACCCCGGCACGGACGGCCGCGAACAGCTCGCCGAGCGGCTGCGCACCGCGCTCGCGGAGGCGGAGGGCGGCTTCACCGGAGTGCTGTCGCTGCTCGCGCCCGCCGGGGGCACGGACCCTCAGGCCCCTGCCCTGCCCGCCGGGACCGCCGCCCAGCTCGCGCTGATCCAGGCGCTCGGCGACGCCGGAATCGGCGCGCCGCTGTGGTGCCTGACCCAGGGCGCGGTCTCCACCGGAGGCGCCGACCGGCCGGAATGCCCCGAACAGGCCCTCGTCTGGGGCCTGGGCCGGGTGGCCGCGCTGGAACATCTGGAGCGCTGGGGCGGTCTGGTCGACCTGCCCCGGGCACCCGACGAGCAGGCGCTGTCCCGCCTCATGGGCGTCCTCGCCGCCGACCATGACGAGGACCAGGTGGCGATCCGCGAGGCGGGCGTCTTCGGGCCGCGTCTGGTGCGCGCCCCGCTCGCCGACACGCCCCCCGTGCGGTCCTGGAAGCCGTCCGGCACCACGCTGGTCACCGGCGGTACGGGACGGCTCGGCGCGGAGGTCGCCCGCTGGCTGGCCCGCAACGGCGCCGAACACCTGGTGCTGGCGAGCCGCCGGGGCGCGGACGCCCCCGGCGCGGTGGAGCTGGAGGCCGAACTGACCGGGCTCGGCGCCAAGGTCACCCTCGCCGCCTGCGATGTGACCGACCGCGGGGCGCTCGCCGAAACCCTCGCGGCCATCCCGGCCGACCAGCCGCTGACGGCCGTCCTGCACACCGCCGCCGTCATCGAGGACGGTGTGATCGAGGGGCTGACCCCGGAGCAGGCCGGGCGCGTCCTGCGGCTCAAGGTGGACGCCACGCGCCATCTGCACGAGCTGACGAAGGATCTGGACCTCACCGCGTTCGTGCTGTTCTCGCACTTCTCCGCGACGTTCGGCGCACCGGGCCAGGGCAACCAGGCGCCCGGCAACGCGTTCCTGCACAGCTTCGCCGAGCAGCGCCGCGCGGACGGGCTGCCCGCCACCACCCTCTCCTGGGGCCCGTGGGGCGACGGCGGCACGGTCGACGGCGCCACCGGCGACCGGATGCGCCGCCACGGCATCCACGAGATGGCGCCGCTGCCCGCCACCGCCGCGCTCCAGCACGCCCTGGACCGGGACGAGACGGCGCTCACCGTCATCGCCATGGACTGGCGCCGCTTCACCCTCGCCTTCACCGCCGACCGGCCGCGTCCGCTGCTGGACGCACTGCCCGAGGCCCGCGAGATCGCCGAGGAGATGCGGGCGGACTCCGCCGAGGAGGCCGCCGCCGGGGACGCGCTGGCCGGCCGGCTGGCGACGCTGCCGGATGCCGAACGGGAGCGGGTGCTACTGGAGTTGGTGCGCGGCGCGGTCGCCGCCGTGCTGGGACACACCGGGGCCGAGGCGATCGAGGCGGGCCGGGCGTTCAAGGACCTGGGCTTCGACTCGCTCACCGCGGTCGAACTCCGCAACCGGCTGGGCGCGGCCAGCGGGCTCAAGCTGCCGCCGACCCTGATCTTCGACCACCCGACCCCGGCCGCCGTGGCGGCCCATATGCGGGCCGAGATCGTGCCGGACGCGGCGGCCACCGGCGCCCCGGTGCTCGAAGAACTCGACAAGCTGGAAACGGTGCTCGGGGACAGCACGCCCGACAACATCACCCGGGCGCGCATCACCATGCGCCTCCAGTCGCTGCTGGCGAAGTGGAACGAGTCGGATGACACGGCCGCCCCGGCCGAGCCCGCGGCGGCGCCGTCCGAGGCTCTCGCCCAGGGCGCGGCCGAGGCCGATCAGCTTCAGTCGGCCAGCGACGAGGAGCTGTTCGCATTCATCAACAAGGGTCTCGGAAGGGCGTGACGGGAATTCTGCTATTGACGTCGTTCCCGATGTCGGACAGGATTTTCCCCACCCTTGAATAGAGTTCTCCAATACCGGTTGCCCCCTATCGATTCCCTGGGTCGCCAGGGGTTCGTAGGGGGCATCTAGGGGTTGTCGGGAGGGTTAACCCAGACATAGCCTCTTGTGGAGAAGTCGACTAATTTGGTTGTTGGTTACCGGCTCCCCTGTTGAGGATCTGTGGAGCATTTCCGATGCCCTCTGCCGTAAATGGATTGCGTAAATGGCGAATGAAGAGACGCTGCGGGACTACCTCAAGCTGGTAACGGCGGATCTGCATCAGACTCGCCTCCGCCTGCAAGAGGCCGAGGCGAAGAACCATGACCCCATCGCCATCGTGGGGATCGGCTGCCGCTACCCCGGAGGCGTCCGGTCGCCCGAGGACTTGTGGCGCATCGTCAGCGAAGGCGTCGACGCGGTCAGCGACTTCCCGGTCGACCGCGGGTGGAATGTCGACAGGATGTACCACCCGGACCCGGATCACCCCGGCACGAGCTATGTGCACGAGGGCGGATTCGTCGACGGAATCGCCGATTTCGATCCGTCGCTGTTCGGCATCAGCCCCCGTGAGGCGCTCGGCATGGACCCCCAGCAGCGGCTGCTGCTGGAAACCTCCTGGGAAGCCTTCGAACGGGCCGGAATCGACCCGCTTTCGGCGCGCGGCAAGCAGGTCGGTGTCTTCGTCGGCACCAGTAATCACGACTATCTCGGGGCGATCCTCAGCTCCAACGAAAACTTCGAGGGCTACTTCGGCACCGGCAACGCCGCGAGCATCGCCTCCGGCCGCCTCTCGTACACCTTCGGCTTCGAGGGCCCGGCGGTCACCGTCGACACCGCCTGCTCGTCGTCGCTGGTGGCGCTCCACCTCGCCGTGCAGGCGCTGCGGCAGGGCGAATGCTCGCTCGCCCTGGCCGGCGGCGCGACCCTGATGTGCGCGCCCGGCGTCTTCGTCGACTACAGCAAGATGCGGGGGCTCGCCCTCGACGGCCGCTCCAAGCCCTTCGCGCCCGAGGCCGATGGCTTCTGCCTCGGCGAGGGCGTCGGCATCCTCCTCGTCGAGCGGCTCTCCGACGCCCAGCGCAGGGGCCACCCGGTGCTCGCCGTGATCCGTGGCTCCGCCGTCAACCAGGACGGCGCGTCCAACGGCCTCACCTCGCCCAACGGCCCGTCCCAGCAGCGCGTCATCCTCCAGGCGCTCGCCAACGCCCGGCTCTCGCCCGACCAGGTCGACGCCGTCGAGGCACACGGAACCGGCACCGCCCTGGGCGACCCGATCGAGGCGCAGGCGCTGCTCGCCACCTACGGCCAGGACCGGCCCGCGGGCAAGCCGCTGCTGATCGGCTCCATCAAGTCCAACATCGGCCACGCCCAGGCGGGCGCCGGTGTCGGCGGCGTCATCAAGATGGTCATGGCCATGCGCCACGGAGCGCTGCCCAAGACCCTCCACCTCACCGAGCCCACCCCGCACGTCGACTGGACCGCCGGGGACGTCGAACTGCTCACCGCCACCCGCGAGTGGCCGCACGACCCCGACAGCGCCGAGCCGCGCCGCGCGGGCGTCTCGTCGTTCGGCATGAGCGGCACCAACGTGCACACCATCCTGGAGGAGCCCCCCGCTCCGGCCACCCCCGCCACCGACCGTACGAACGCCGACGGTGCGGGTGCCGACTACGCGAATGCCGACCGCACGAACGTCGTGCCCGGTCGCGCGGAGCCGGACCCGGCGCAGGCCACCCCGCCCCTGACACCGGTCGCACTGTCCGGCAAGAACCAGGACGCACTGCGCGCCCAGGCCGCCCAGCTCCACGCCCACCTGGCCGCGAACCCCGGCTACCGGCCCACCGACATCGGCTACTCGCAGGCCGTCACCCGCGCCGCCCTCGACCGCCGCGCCGTGGTCGCCGCCGCCGACCGGGACGAACTCCTCGCGGGCCTGCAAGCGCTCGCCGAGGGCCGCCACCACCCCGAGGTCACCGAGGGCCTGGCCGTCGAGGGCAACATCGCGTTCCTCTTCACCGGCCAGGGCAGCCAGCGGCTCGGCATGGGCCGCGAACTCTACGAGAGCCACCCGGCGTTCGCCGAGGCGCTGGACGCGGTCTGCGCCCAGCTCGACCGCTTCCTCGACCGGCCGCTGAAGGACGTGCTGTTCGGCGACGACGCCGCGGCGCTCGACCGGACCGGCTACACCCAGCCCGCCCTGTTCGCGATCGAGGTGGCGCTGTTCCGCCTCGTCGAGGCGTGGGGACTGCGGCCCGACTTCCTCGCCGGCCACTCCATCGGCGAGATCGCCGCCGCCCACGTGGCCGGGGTGCTCTCCCTCACCCACGCGTCCGCCCTGGTGGCCGCGCGCAGCCAGCTGATGCAGCAACTCCCCGCCGGCGGCGCGATGATCGCCGTGCAGGCGTCCGAGGAAGAGGTGCTGCCGCACCTGACCGAGGGTGTCTCGATCGCCGCGGTGAACGGGCCCACGTCGGTCGTCATCGCGGGTGACGAGGACGCGGCTGCCGAGATCGCGGCGTCCTTCGAGACGCGGGGCCGTAAGACCAAGCGGCTCACCGTCAGCCACGCGTTCCACTCGCCGCACATGGACGCGATGCTGGACAACTTCCGCCAGGTCGCCCGGCGCCTCACCTACGAGGCCCCGCAGATCCCCATCGTCTCCAACCTCACCGGCGACCTGGTGAGCGCCGACGAGATCACCACGCCCGAGTTCTGGGTCCGCCACGTCCGCGAGGCCGTCCGCTTCCTCGACGGGGTGCGCCGCCTCGAAGACCTCGGCGTGACCACCTTCGTCGAACTGGGCCCCGACGGGGTCCTCTCGGCCATGGCCCAGGACTGCGTCACCGAGGCGAAGGCCAGGACGTTCGCGTTCCTGCCCGCCCTGCGCCCCGGCCGCCCCGAGACCCGCACCGTGCACCAGGCGCTCGCCCACGCCCACGTCCGCGGCGTACCCGTCGACTGGAGCACGTACTACGCGGGCACCGGCGCCCGCCGCGTCGAGCTGCCCACCTACGCCTTCCAGCGGCAGCGCTACTGGCCCGCCAACCCGTTCGCGTACGACCTCGAATCCGCCGCCGACGCGAGCACACCGGCCCTCGCCGACGCCCGGTTCTGGGAGGTCGTCCACAGCGAGGACCTGGCCGCCCTGGTCGACACCCTCGGGCTCGACGGCGACCAGCCGCTCAGCGAGGTGCTGCCCGCGCTGTCCGCGTGGCGCCACCGCAGCCACGTCGACACCACCGTCAACGGCTCGCGCTACCGCACCACGTGGAATCCGCTGCCGTCGTTCCAGACCACACCGCTCACCGGCACCTGGCTCGTCGCCACCCCCGCCGGACACGACGGCCACCCCTGGGTCGCGGGGCCGCTGCGGACCCTGGCCGAACGCGGCATACGCGTCCACCAGGTCATCGTCGACGGCACCACAGGCGACCGCGCCACGGTCACCGACCAGATCCGTACCGCCCTGCGCACCGAGGACGGGGAGCAGGAGACCCGCCTCGACGGCGTGCTGTCCCTCCTCGGCCTCGACGAGCGCCCCCACAGCGCGCACCCCGCGCTCTCCGCCGGACTCGCGGGCACCCTCGCCCTCGTCCAGGCCCTCGGCGACGCCGCCACCGACGCGCCCCTGTGGTCCGCCACCCGCGGCGCCGTCTCCGTCAGCCGCTCCGACCGGCTCACCAGCGCCGTCCAGGCCCAGATCTGGGGCCTCGGCCGCACCGTCGCCCTCGAACAGCCCGACCGCTGGGCCGGGTCGATCGACCTCCCCGAGACCGCCGACGACCGTTCCCTCGCCCGCCTCGCCGACCTCCTCGCCCGCCCCGACGCGCTCCGCGACGAGGACCACCTCGCGATCCGCCCGCAGGGCATCCACGCCCGCAGGCTCGCCCGCGCACCCCACCACGAGACCACCGGCGACGGCTGGACCACCCACGGCACCGCGCTGATCACCGGCGGCACCGGCGCCCTCGGCGCCCACGTCGCCCGCTGGCTGGTCGCCCACGGCGCCGACCACGTGCTGCTCGCCGGGCGCCGAGGCCCCGACGCCCCCGGCGCGGCCGAACTGGCCAACGAACTCACCGCCCAGGGCGCCGAGGTCACGCTCGCCGCCTGCGACGTCGCCGACCGGGACTCCCTCGCCGCGCTCCTCGGGACCGTACCGGCGGAACACCCGCTGACCACCGTCGTCCACGCCGCCGGTGTGCTGGACGACGGCGTGCTCGACGCCCAGACCCCGCAGCGCATGGCCGACGTGCTGCGCGCCAAGGCCGACTCGGCACGCCACCTGGACGAGCTGACCCGCGGACACGACCTCTCCGCCTTCGTGCTGTTCTCCTCCATGGCCGCCACCTTCGGCGCCCCGGGCCAGGCCAACTACGTGGCCGCCAACGCCTACCTCGACGCGCTCGCCGAACAGCGCCGCTCCGAGGGTCTGCCCGCCACCTCTATTGCCTGGGGCGCCTGGGCCGAGGGCGGCATGGCCACCGACGAACTCGTCGCCGAACGCCTCCGCCAGTCCGGGCTGCCCGCCCTCGCCCCCGAAGCCGCGACCACCGCGCTGGGCGCCGCGCTCGACCTGGGCGAGACCTTCTCCCTCGTCGTCGACATCGACTGGGACCGCTTCGCGCCCGGCCTCACCGCCAACCGCCCCAACCCGCTGATCGACGACCTCCCCGACGCCCGGCGCGCCCTCGACGCGGCCCGCGCCGCCGTGACCGCCACCCCCGGCGCCACGCCCGGAGACCCGTCCTCGCTGGCGCGGGAGCTGGCGGGCGCCGCGACCGACGAGGAACGCGACCGGCTCGCCCTGGACTTCGTCCGCACCCAGGTCGCCGTCGTCCTCGGCCACCCCGGGCCGGACTCGGTGGAACCCAGCCGCGCCTTCCGTGACCTCGGCTTCGACTCGCTCACCGCCGTCGAGATCCGCAACCTGCTCTCCACGCTGACCGGGCTGCGGCTGCCCGCCACCATCATCTTCGACTACCCGACCCCGATCGCCCTCGCCGACCACCTCCAGGCCGAAATCATCGGCTCCCGCCCGGCCGTCACCGGAGCGTCGTCCGTGGGCGTGGCCGTCGACGACGACCCGATCGCGATCGTCGGCATGAGCTGCCGCTTCCCCGGCGGTGTCCGCACCCCCGAGGAGCTGTGGCGGCTGCTGGCCTCCGGCCAGGACGCCGTGGTGGACTTCCCGGCCGACCGTGGCTGGGACGTCGAGTCGCTGTACGACCCGGAGTCCGGCACCGAGAACACCAGCTATGTGCGCGAGGGCGGATTCCTCGCGGACGCGGCCGAGTTCGACCCCGTCTTCTTCGGGATCTCGCCGCGCGAGGCGCTGGCCATGGACCCGCAGCAGCGGCTGCTGCTGGAGACCTCGTGGGAGGCGTTCGAGCGGGCGGGCATCGACCCGACGACGCTGCGCGGTCAGCAGGTCGGCGTCTTCGCCGGTACCAACGGCCAGGACTACCTGCCTGTGATCCTCTCCGCCCCCGACGGGTCGGAAGGCTTCCTGGGGACGGGCAACGCGGCCAGTGTGATGTCGGGGCGCGTGTCGTATGCGCTGGGTCTTGAGGGTCCGGCCGTCACCGTCGACACCGCGTGTTCGTCGTCGCTGGTCGCGTTGCACTGGGCGATTCAGGCGTTGCGGGCGGGGGAGTGCTCTCTGGCGCTGGCCGGTGGTGTGACGGTGATGTCGACGCCGGGTTCGTTCGTGGACTTCAGCCGTCAGCGTGGGCTGGCGGCGGACGGTCGTATCAAGGCGTTCGCGGCGGGTGCGGATGGCACCGGCTGGGGCGAGGGTGTCGGCATGCTGCTCGTCGAGCGGCTGTCGGAGGCACGGCGCAACGGCCACCCGGTGCTGGCGGTGGTGCGCGGTTCCGCGATCAACCAGGACGGTGCGTCCAATGGCCTGACGGCGCCGAACGGTCCGTCCCAGCAGCGTGTCATCCGGCAGGCGCTGGCCGGTGCCGGTCTGTCCGCCGCCGAGGTGGATGCGGTCGAGGCGCACGGTACGGGCACCCGGCTGGGCGACCCGATCGAGGCGCAGGCGCTGCTGGCCACGTACGGCCAGGAGCGGGACGCCGACCAGCCGCTGTGGCTCGGTTCCATCAAGTCCAACTTCGGCCACACGCAGGCGGCTGCCGGTGTGGCGGGCGTGATGAAGATGGTGCTGGCGTTGCGGCACGGCGTGCTGCCGCAGACCCTCAACGTGGACGAGCCGACACCCGAGGTCGACTGGTCGGCGGGCGCGGTCGCGCTGCTGACGGAGGCGCGGGAGTGGCCGGAGACCGGCCGTCCGCGCCGGGCCGCCGTGTCCTCGTTCGGCATCAGCGGCACCAACGCGCACACCATCATCGAGCAGGCCCCGGCCCCTGATGAGGAAACCGGGACAGTCTCCCGGTCCGGCGGCCCGGCCGCCTGGGTGCTGTCGGCCAAGAACCCCGAGGCGCTGCGCGGCCAGGCCGCACAGCTGCGCGCACACCTCGACTCCCGCCCCGAGCTGGACGGCCGCGACGTGGCGTTCACGCTCGCCACCCGCCGTACGGCGTTCGAGGAGCGGGCCGCACTGGTCGCCGACGACCGCGCCGCGCTGCTGACCGCTCTGGACGCTCTGGCCGAGGACCGGCCCGCGCCGGGCCTGGTCGAGGGCTCGGCGGCGAGCGGCAAGGTGGCGTTCCTGTTCACGGGGCAGGGCAGCCAGCGGCTGGGGATGGGCCGTGAGCTGTACGAGGCGTATCCGGTGTTCGCGGACGCGCTGGACGCGGTGTGTGCGCACCTGGACGCGCATCTGGAACGGCCGCTGCGCGACGTCCTGTTCGGGGATGACGCCTCTGTGCTCGACCAGACGGGGTTCACCCAGCCTGCGCTGTTCGCGGTGGAGGTGGCGCTGTTCCGGCTGGTCGAGGCGTGGGGTGTGAAGGCGGACTTCCTGTCCGGCCACTCCATCGGTGAGCTGGCTGCCGCGCACGTGGCCGGTGTGCTTTCGCTGGCGGACGCTGCTGAGTTGGTGGCGGCGCGTGGCCGTCTGATGCAGGAGCTTCCGGCCGGTGGCGCGATGGTCGCGGTGCAGGCGTCGGAGGACGAGGTGGCGCCGCTGCTGACCGACCGTGTCTCGATTGCCGCGCTCAACGGGCCGTCGTCCGTGGTCATTGCGGGTGACGACGACGCTGTTGCTGCGGTCGCGGCCTCGTTCGAAGCGCAGGGCCGCAAGACCAAGCGGCTCACGGTCAGCCACGCGTTCCACTCGCCGCGCATGGACGGAATGCTGGACGCGTTCCGCGAGGTCGCGCAGGGGGTGTCGTACGAGGCGCCCCGCATCCCGATCGTCTCCAACCTCACCGGGGAGGTCGTCTCCGCCGAGGAGATCGCGACCCCGGACTTCTGGGTGCGGCACGTCCGTGAGGCCGTCCGCTTCCTGGACGGTGTCCGGACCCTGGAGGCCCAGGGTGTCGCCACGTTCGTCGAGCTGGGTCCGGACGGTGTGCTCACCGCCATGGCCCAGGAGTGCGTGACCGACGACGACGCCGCCTTCGTATCGGCGCTGCGCAAGGACGGGCCCGAGGCCGAGGCGCTGACGGCCGCCCTCGCGCGGGCGCATGTCCGTGGTGTGACGGTCGACTGGGCGGCGTTCTACGCCGGTACGGGTGCCGCGCAGGTCGAGCTGCCGACGTACGCCTTCCAGCGCCAGCGCTACTGGCCGAAGGTGTCGTCGCTGTTCCTCGGCGACGTGGCCGCGGTGGGACTGGGCGAGGCCGCGCATCCGCTACTCGGTGCGAGCGCCGAACTGCCGGACTCGGACGGCGTGCTGTTCACCGGCCGTCTGGCGCTGTCCACCCACCCCTGGCTCGCGGGCCACACGATCCTGGACAGTGTGCTGCTGCCCGGCACCGCGTTCGTGGAGCTGGCGATCCGCGCCGGTGACCAGGTCGGCTGCGACTACCTCGAAGAGCTGACCCTCGAAGCGCCGCTGGTCCTGCCCGAGCAGGGCGGCGTTCAGCTGCGGCTTTCGGTGGGCGCGGCCGACGAGATGGGCCGCCGTCCGCTCTCGCTGCACTCGCGCGTCGAGAGCCTGCCCGCCGAGGAGCCGTGGACCCGGCACGCGACCGGTGTCCTGGCGGCGGGCGGTCGTCCCGAGGCGACGTTCGAGCTGGGCGCCTGGCCGCCCGCCGACGCCACCGAGATCGACCTCGACGGCCGCTACGACGGCCTGCTCGCCATCGGTTTCGCGTACGGCCCGGAGTTCCGGGGCCTGCGCAGGGCGTGGCAGCGCGACGGCGAGGTGTTCGCCGAGGTGGCGCTTCCCGAGGACGTGGCCGAGGACGCCGCCGTGTTCGGCCTCCATCCGGCGCTGCTGGACTCCGCCCTGCACGCCATCGGACTCGACGGCCTGGGCAACACCGGCGGCGAGGGACGGCTGCCGTTCGCCTGGACCGGGGTGTCGCTGTACGCGAGCGGCGCGTCCGCGCTGCGCGTCCACCTGGTGCCCTCGGGCAACGACGGGGTGCGGCTGGAGATCGCCGACACCACGGGTGCGCCGGTCGGGGCCGTCGAGACGCTGGGGCTGCGCCCGGTGTCGGCCGAGCAGCTGCGGAGCGCGCGTACGGCGTACCACGACTCGCTGTTCCGCCTGGAGTGGACGGCGAACGGGCCCGTGGCCATGACGGACACCCCGGCCGAGGGCCGGTGGGCCGTTCTGGGCACGGACACGCCGGGGCTCGGTGGCACCGCGTACGCGGACCTCGCGGCGCTGACCGGGGCCATCGCCTCGGGTACGGCTCCGTCGCCCGAGTACGTGGCCGTGGCGCCGTCCATGGAACACCACGGCGACGACGTGGCCTCGGGCGCGCACCGCGCCGCCGCCGACGCCCTCGCCACCGTTCAGCAGTGGCTGGGCGAGGAGCGGTTCGGGGACGCGCCGCTGGTGGTCGTGACCCGTGGCGCGGTGGCCGCCGCCGACGGTGAGCCGGTGGCGGACCCGGCCGGTGCGGCCGTATGGGGTCTGCTGCGCTCGGCGCAGTCGGAGAACCCGGGCCGTTTCGTCCTGGTGGATGTGGACGGCCGGGACGAGTCGGCGGCAGCGCTGCCCGCCGCCGTGGCGTCGGGCGAGCCGCAGCTCGCGATCCGCGCGGGTGTGGTGTCGACGCCACGGCTGTCCCGGGTGGCCGTGGAGCCGGAGCCGGGCGAGAGCCGCGACCTGGACCCCGAGGGCACGGTGCTGGTGACCGGCGCGTCCGGTTCGCTGGGCGGCCTGGTGGCCCGCCACCTGGTGGCGGAGCGTGGCGTACGGCGGCTGCTGCTGGTGAGCCGCCGTGGCGACCAGGCGCCGGGCGCGGCCGAACTGGCCGACGAGCTGACCGAGTTGGGCGCTGAGGTGCGCTGGGCCGCGTGTGATGTGGCGGACCGGGACGCGCTGGCCGCGACCCTGGCCACCGTCCCCGCCGAGCATCCGCTGACGGCCGTCGTGCACACGGCCGGTGTGCTGGACGACGGTGTGATCGGCTCGCTGACGCCCGAGCGCATCGACCACGTCATGCGCCCCAAGGTCGACGCGGCCTGGAATCTGCACGAGCTGACCCGCGAGCTGGACCTCTCGGCGTTCGTCCTGTTCTCGTCCTCCTCCGGCGTCTTCGGCGGTCCGGGACAGGGCAACTACGCCGCGTCCAACGTCTTCCTGGACGCCCTCGCCCAGCACCGCGCCGCCCAGGGCCTGCCCGCCACCTCCCTCGCATGGGGCCTGTGGTCCGGGGCCGGTATGGGCGACACCCTCGACGAGGCCGACATCAACCGGATGCGGCGGGCCGGACTGCCGCCGCTGCCGGTCGCGGAAGGCCTCGCGCTGCTCGACACCGCGCTGACCGTGAACGCTGCGGCACTGGTGCCGATGCGGGTGGACCTCGCCGCGCTGCGCAACCAGCCCGCGATCTCGCCCCTCTTCCGTGGCCTGGTACGCATCCCGGCGCGGCGCGCGGTGGACGCGGTCGCGGCCGGTGGCGACGCCGGGCTGACCGGTCGGCTGGCCGGGCTGAGCGTGGCGGAGCAGGAGCGGCTGCTGCTGGACGTGGTCCGGGCGCAGGTCGCGACGGTGCTGGGGTACGCGGGTGCGGACACCATCGGTTCCGGACGGGCGTTCAAGGATCTGGGCTTCGACTCGCTGACGGCCGTGGAGCTGCGCAACCAGCTCAAGGCCGCCACCGGGCTGCGGCTGCCCGCGACCCTCATCTTCGACTACCCGGACCCGCAGGTCCTGGCCCGCCACCTGCGGACCGAGCTGGTGGGCGACGAGCTTCAGGCGGCAGTGCACACGCCGGTGCCGGTCACGGCCGCCACCGACGACGACCCGATCGCCATCGTGGCGATGAGCTGCCGCTACCCGGGCGGGGTCACCACCCCCGAGGAGCTGTGGCAGCTGCTCGCCGCGGGCGAGGACGGCATCACCCGCTTCCCGGACAACCGCGGCTGGGACCTCGACGCCCTGTACGACCCGGACCCGGAGACCCCGGGCACCTCGTACGCCCGCGACGGCGGATTCCTCCACGACGCCGCCGAGTTCGACCCGGCGTTCTTCGGGATCTCCCCGCGCGAGGCCCTCGCGATGGACCCGCAGCAGCGGCTGCTGCTGGAGACCACGTGGGAGGCGTTCGAGCGCGCGGGCATCGACCCCTCGTCCGTACGCGGCAGCAGGACCGGTGTGTTCGCGGGCGTCATGTACCACGACTACGGGTCCCGGCTGCACTCCGTGCCCGACGGGGTCGAGGGCTACCTCGGCACCGGCAGCTCCAGCAGCGTGGTCTCCGGCCGCGTCGCGTACACCTTCGGGCTGGAGGGCCCGGCCGTCACGGTCGACACGGCCTGCTCGTCGTCGCTGGTGGCACTGCATCTGGCCGCGCAGGCGCTGCGCAACGGCGAGTGCTCGCTCGCGCTGGCCGGCGGTGTGACGGTGATGTTCACCCCGGGTACGTTCATCGACTTCAGCCGTCAGCGTGGGCTGGCCCGCGACGGCCGCTGCAAGTCGTTCGCGGGCGCGGCCGACGGCACCGGCTGGGGCGAGGGCGCGGGCATGCTGCTGCTGGAGCGGCTGTCCGACGCCCGCCGCAACGGCCACGAGGTACTGGCGGTCGTGCGCGGTTCGGCCGTCAACCAGGACGGTGCGTCGAATGGTCTGACGGCGCCGAACGGCCCGTCCCAGCAGCGCGTCATCCGGCAGGCCCTCGCCAACGCCCGCCTGGCCACCGGCGAGGTCGACGTCGTCGAGGCGCACGGCACGGGCACGACGCTGGGCGACCCGATCGAGGCGCAGGCGCTGCTCGCCACTTACGGCCGGGAGCGGGACGCGGGGCAGCCGCTGTGGCTGGGCTCCGTCAAGTCCAACCTGGGCCACACGCAGGCCGCCTCCGGCGTCGCCGGGATCATCAAGATGGTGCTGTCGATGCGCCACGGGGTGCTGCCGCAGACCCTGCACGTGGACGAGCCGTCGCCGCACGTCGACTGGTCGGCGGGCGCGGTCTCGCTGCTGACCGAGCAGCAGACGTGGCCGGAGACCGGCCGTCCGCGCCGCGCGGGCGTGTCCTCGTTCGGCATCAGCGGCACCAACGCCCACGCCATCATCGAGCAGCCGCCCGCCCCCGAGGCGAACGACGCCCCGGCGGACACCACGGCCCTGCCGTACGTCCCCGTACTGCTGTCGGCGCGCGACGAGGACGCCCTGCGCGCCCAGGCGCGGCGGCTGCGCTCGCGGATCGCCGCCGGGGCCGGGGCCGACCTCACCGACCTCGGGTTCTCCCTCGCGACCACCCGCGCCGCGCTCGAACACCGCGTCGCCCTGGTCGCCGACGGCCACGACGAGGTGCTGGGTGCGCTCGACGTACTGGCGCGCGGCGAGCACCCGGCGGCAGAGCTGCGCGGGGTCGCCGCCGAGGGCAAGATGGCGTTCCTGTTCACCGGGCAGGGCAGCCAGCGGCTCGGCATGGGGCGCGAGCTGTACGAGACGTTCCCGGCGTTCGCGCGGGCGCTGGACGCGGTGTGTGCGGAGCTGGACGCTCACCTCGAACGGCCGCTGCGTGACGTTCTCTTCGGTGACGACGCCGAGGCGCTGGACCGGACCGGCTTCACCCAGCCTGCGCTGTTCGCGGTCGAGGTGGCGCTGTTCCGGCTCGTCGAGACGTGGGGGCTGCGGCCCGACTACCTCTCCGGGCACTCGATCGGTGAGCTGGCCGCCGCGCATGTGGCGGGTGTGTTCTCGCTCGCGGACGCGGCGAAGTTGGTGGCGGCGCGCGGGCGGTTGATGCAGGAGCTTCCGGCCGGTGGCGCGATGGTCGCCATCCAGGGCTCGGAGGACGAGGTGGCGCCGCTGCTCACCGACCGTGTCTCGATCGCCGCTGTGAATGGCCCGACGTCCGTGGTCATCGCGGGCGACGAGGACGTGGCCCTGGAGATCGCCGCGTCCTTCGAGGCTCAGGGCCGGAAGACCAAGCGGCTCACGGTCAGCCACGCCTTCCACTCGCCGCGCATGGACGCCATGCTCGCGGACTTCCGCAAGGTCGCGGAGGGCCTGGCGTTCAACGCCCCGACGATCCCGCTGGTCTCGTGCCTCACCGGCACCGTGGCCACGGCCGACGAGATCCGCATGCCGGACTTCTGGGTCCGCCACGTCCGCGAGTCCGTCCGCTTCGTCGACGGTGTGCGCACCCTGCGCGACAGCGGCGTGACCACCTTCGTGGAACTCGGCCCCGACGGGGTGCTCTCCGCGATGGGCGAGAACTGCCTCGCAGAGACGGAGACCGAGGACAACGAGGACCAGGCGGCGTTCGTCCCCGCCCTGCGCAACGGCCGCCCCGAGGCCCGGGCGCTGGCCACCGCCCTCGCCCAGCTCCATGTGCGCGGCGTGGCTCTGGACTGGACGGCCGTCTACGCCGGTCGCGGCGCCCGCCGCGTCGAGCTGCCGACGTACCCCTTCCAGCGTCAGCGCTACTGGCTCGACGTGGGCATCTCCGCCGAGGACGTGGCCTACGCGGGCCTCGACACGGCGGGCCACCCGCTGCTGGGCGCGGCGGTGGAACTCCCCGACACCGGTGGCTATGTGTTCACCGGGCGGCTCTCGCTGCTGACGCACCCCTGGCTGGCCGACCACGCCGTCATGGACACCGTCCTGCTGCCCGGCACGGCCTTCGTCGAGCTGGCCCTGCGGGCCGGTGAGGAGGCGGGCTGCGACACGGTCGAGGAGCTGACGCTGCAGGCGCCGCTGGTCGTGCCCGAACAGGGCGGCGTACAGCTGCGGCTGGAACTGGCCGCGGCCGACGACACCGGGCGGCGCCGGCTGACCCTGCACTCCCGCCGGGAGGACGTCCCCGCCGACGAGCCGTGGACGCGGCATGCCACCGGCTTCCTCACTCCGGGCGGACCCGCCGAGCAGGCGTCGGACGCCGACCTCGGTGTCTGGCCCCCGGCCGACGCCACCGCCCTGCCGACCGAGGCGTTCTACGAGCACGCGGCCGCCGCCGGACTCGGCTACGGCCCGGTCTTCCAGGGCCTGCACAGCGCCTGGCGGCGCGGCGACGAACTGTTCGCCGACCTCCGGCTGCCGCGCGGCCACGAGCCCGAGGCCGCCACGTACGGGGTGCATCCCGCGCTGCTGGACGCCGCCCTGCACACCCTCGGCCTCGACACCCCGGACGGCGGCGCGGAGAGCGAAGGCGCGCGACTGCCGTTCGCCTGGACCGGCGTACGGCTGTACGCCGGGGGTGCCGCATCGCTGCGGGTACGGCTGCGTCCGGCCGCCGAAGGCGTGGCGCTCCACTTCGCGGACGGCACCGGCGCCACCGTCGCCACCATCGACGGCCTGGTGCTGCGCCCGCTGTCGGCCGACCAGGTCAACGCCTCGCGCACCGCACACCACGAGTCGCTGTTCCGCCCGGAGTGGACGGCTCTGCCCCTGTCCGCCACCGGCATCCCGCTGGGCGAACGCTGGGTGACCCTCGGCGCCGACGCCGATACCGACACCGACGCCACGTTCACGGCGGCGGGCGAGCGGCTGGACGACTACCCGCACGTGGCGGCCCTCGCCGACGACCTCGGCGGCACCGCCCCCGATGTGGTGCTCGTCCCCCTCCCCGGTGGCTCGGCGCCGCTGCCCGAGGCGGCCAAGGCCGCCGCCCGGGACGCCCTGGACCTCGTCCAGACGTGGCTGGCCGACCAGCGGTTCGCCGACAGCCGCCTGGTGTTCGTGACCCGTGGCGCGGTCGCGGCACGGACCGGCGAGGACATCGCCGACCTGGCCCACACCACCGTCTGGGGCCTGGTCAAGTCCGCCCAGTCGGAGAACCCGGGCCGGTTCGCGTTGGTCGACACCGACGGCACCGACGCCTCGCAGCGTGCGCTGCCGACGGCGCTCGCCACTGACGAACCGCAGCTCGCGCTGCGCTCCGGCACCGCACACGCCTACCGGCTCGCCCGCGTCCCGGCCGACCCGGACACCCCGGATACACCGGACACCCCGGAACCGGCCGGATTCGGCGACCCGCACGGCACCGTGCTGCTCAGCGGCGCGAGCGGCGCCCTGGGCGGGCTGTTCGCCCGCCACCTGGTCGCCGAGCGCGGCGTACGGCAGCTGCTGCTTCTCAGCAGGCGCGGCGGCGACGCCCCCGGCGCGGCCGAACTCGCCGCCGAACTCGGCACGTTGGGCGCCACCGTCACGTGGGCGGCCTGCGACACCGCCGACCGGGACGCGCTGGCCGCCGTCCTCTCCGCGATCCCCGCCGAGCACCCGCTCACCGCCGTGGTGCACACCGCGGGCGTCCTGGACGACGGTGTGATCAGCTCGCTGACCGGCGAGCGGATCGACGCCGTGCTGCGCCCCAAGGTGGACGCCGCGTGGAACCTGCACGAGCTGACCCGTGAGCTGGACCTGTCCGCGTTCGTGCTCTTCTCCTCGGCCGCCGGAGCCTTCGGCAGCTCGGGGCAGGGCAACTACGCCGCGGCGAACACCTTCCTGGACGCCCTCGCCCAGCACCGGGTCGCGCACGGCCTGCCCGCGAGTTCGCTGGCCTGGGGGTTGTGGGAGGCGGCCGACGGCATGGCGGGCAGCCTGGAGTCCACCGACGTGAGCCGCATCTCGCGCGGTGGCTACGAGGCGCTGCCGCAGGACGAGGGCCTGGCCCTGTTCGACCTGACCGACACCCTCACCGGCACCGACTCCGCCGTGTTCGTACCCATCCGCGTCGACACCGGTGCCCTGCGCGGCCAGGCCGCTGCCGGGCTGCTGCCGCCGCTGCTGCGCGGCCTGGTCCGTACCCCCGTACGGCGCTCCGCCGACACCGGGGCCACCGGTGCCGCCGGAACGGCCGGAGCGGCCGACACCGGCTCGCTCACCGAGCGGCTCGCGGGGCTCTCGGACACCGAACGCGACCGGGAACTCCTGGAGGTCGTACGGACCCATGTGGCGGCCGTCCTCGGACACGCCACACCCGACGACGTCGACGCCGGGCGCGGCTTCCTCGACCTGGGCTTCGACTCGCTCACCGCCGTGGACCTGCGCAACCGGCTGGGCGCCGCCGCCGGACTGCGGCTGCCGGTCACGCTGATCTTCGACTACCCGACGCCCACCGCCCTCGCCGGGTATCTGCGCGAGGAACTCGGCCTGGACAGCGCGACCGCACACCAGCCCGTGCACGCGGAGCTCGACAAGCTGGAAGCGATCCTCGCCACGATCGCCCCCGATGACGCCGAGAGCCCCGGCATCACCACCCGCCTGCGCGACCTCCTGTCGAAGTGGAACGAATCGCACAGTGCTACGGACAGCACCGCACAAGACCGTGAAATCCAGTCCGCGACAGCAGACGAGATCTTCGATCTCCTCGACGACGAGCTCGGGCTCTCCTGACCGGCTCCACAAGAGCTCATCGACTCATCTCAGCACCGCGGAGACGGCGTAATGGCGACGGCGAACGAAGAGAAGTACCTCGACTACCTCAAGCGGGCCACCACCGACCTGCGCGAGGCGCGGCGGCGGCTGCGCGAGGTCGAGGAGCGCGAGCAGGAGCCCCTCGCCATCGTGGCGATGAGCTGCCGCTACCCGGGTGGTGTCCGTACGCCCGAGCAGCTGTGGGACCTCGTGGCCCGCGGCGGTGACGCGGCCTCGCCGTACCCCACCGACCGCGGCTGGGGCACCGACATCCTCTTCGATCCCGAGCCGGACAGCGGCCAGGAGCCGTACGTCCGCGAGGGCGGCTTCCTGCACGACGCCGCCGAGTTCGACCCGGCGTTCTTCGGCATCTCGCCGCGCGAGGCCCTCGCGATGGACCCGCAGCAGCGGCTGCTGCTGGAGACCTCCTGGGAGGTGTTCGAGCGCGCGGGCATCGATCCGACGACGCTCCAGGGCAGCCCGACCGGCGTGTTCGCGGGCGTCATGTACCACGACTACGCGTCCCGGCTGTTCTCCGCGCCCGAGGACGTCGAGGCCTTCCTCGGCAACGGCAGCTCCGGTTCCATCGCCTCCGGCCGCGTCGCGTACACCTTCGGCCTGGAGGGCCCGGCCGTCACCATCGACACGGCCTGCTCCTCCTCCCTGGTCGCCCTGCACTTCGCCGCGCAGGCGCTGCGCCGGGGCGAGTGCTCGCTCGCCCTGGCCGGCGGCGTCACCGTCATGGCCACCCCCGGCACGTTCTCCGAGTTCAGCCGTCAGAACGGGCTGGCCCAGGACGGCCGCTGCAAGTCGTTCGCGGGCGCCGCCGACGGCACCGGCTGGGGCGAGGGCGCGGGCATGCTGCTGCTGGAGCGGCTGTCCGACGCCCGCGCCAACGGCCACCAGGTGCTGGGCCTCGTACGCGGCTCCGCCATCAACCAGGACGGCGCCAGCAGCGGTCTCACCGCCCCCAACGGCCCCTCCCAGCAGCGCGTCATCCGCCAGGCCCTGTCCGGCGCCCGGCTCACCGCCGGGCAGATCGACGTGGTCGAGGCGCACGGCACGGGGACGACGCTGGGCGACCCCATCGAGGCGCAGGCGCTGCTCGCCACCTACGGGCGCAACCACACCGACGAGCAGCCGCTGTGGCTGGGCTCCATCAAGTCCAACATCGGCCACACCCAGGCCGCCGCCGGTGTCGCGGGCATCATCAAGATGGTCATGGCGATGCGCCACGGGGTCCTCCCGCAGACCCTCCACGTCGACCAGCCCACCCCCAACGTCGACTGGACGGCCGGGGCCGTCTCGCTGCTCACCGAGACCCGCGCCTGGCCCGACACCGGACAGCCGCGCCGCGCCGCCGTGTCCTCGTTCGGCATCAGCGGCACCAACGCGCACACCATCCTGGAGCAGGCGCCCGACCCGGCCGCCGCCACCGAGGAGTCGCAGCCCGCCGCCGAGCCTGCTGCCCCCGCCGCCGCGCTGCCGCTGTGGACCGTCGCGGCCAAGTCCCGGACCGCGCTGCGCGACCAGGCCGCGAAACTCCGCGCCCACCTGGACGCCAACCCCGGACTCCCGCTCGCCGACGCCGCGTTCTCGCTGGCCACCGGCCGGGCGGCCTTCGACCACCGGGCGGCGATCGTCGCCGACGACCGCGACGGCCTGGTCCGGGCCCTCGACGCGCTGACCCGCGAGGAGCCCACGCCCGGGCTGTTCGACGGCAAGGTGGCGGGCGGCAAGGTGGCGTTCCTGTTCACGGGTCAGGGCAGCCAGCGGCTCGGGATGGGGCGCGAGCTGTACGAGGCCTACCCGGTGTTCGCGCAGGCGCTGGACGCGGTGTGCGCCGAGCTGGATCAGCATCTCGAACGGCCGCTGAAGGGCGCCCTGTTCGGTGATGATGCCTCGGTGCTGGACCGGACCGGCTTCACGCAGCCCGCGCTGTTCGCGGTCGAGGTGGCGCTGTTCCGTCTCGTCGAGGCGTGGGGGCTGCGGCCCGACTTCCTCTCCGGCCACTCGATCGGCGAGCTGGCCGCCGCGCATGTGGCGGGTGTGCTGTCGCTGGCCGATGCCTGCCGGTTGGTGGCGGCGCGTGGGCGTCTGATGCAGGAGCTTCCGACCGGTGGCGCGATGGTTGCGGTGCAGGCGTCGGAGGACGAGGTGACGCCGCTGCTCACCGAGGGTGTCTCGATCGCCGCCGTGAATGGCCCGACGTCCGTGGTCATCGCGGGCGACGAGGACGCGGCCCTGCAGATCGCTTCCGGTTTCGAGGCGGAGGGCCGTAAGACCAAGCGGCTCACCGTCAGCCACGCTTTCCACTCGCCGCGCATGGACGGGATGCTCGACGCGTTCCGCGAGGTCGCGCAGGGGCTGACGTACGAGGCGCCGAAGATCCCGATCGTGTCCAACCTGACCGGTGCCGTGGTCTCCGCCGACGAGATCACGACCGCCGACTTCTGGGTGCGCCACGTCCGCGAGGCCGTGCGCTTCCTCGACGGCGTGCGCGTGCTGGAGGACCGTAACGTCACGACGTTCGTGGAACTGGGCCCGGACGGCGTCCTCACCGCCATGGCACAGGACTGCCTGACCCGTGACGACGCCACCCTTGTCCCCGCGCTGCGCACCGGCCGCCCGGAGGTCCGCAGCCTGGCCACCGCCCTCGCGCAGACGCACGTACGTGGTGTCTCCCCGGACTGGAACGCGGTGTTCGCCGGTACGGACACCACGCGCGCCGACCTTCCGCTGTACGCCTTCCAGCGCGAAACGTACTGGCTGGACGCCGGATACCCGATGGGCGACGTGGCGTCCGCCGGACTCGGCGCCGCCGACCACCCCCTGCTGGGTGCCGCCGTGGCGCTCGCCGACACCGACGGCTTCCTCTACACCGGCCGCCTCGCCCTGGAGACCCACCCATGGCTGGCGGACCACACGGTGGCCGGTTCGGTGCTGCTGCCGGGGACCGCGTTCGTGGAACTGGCCGTGCGCGCCGGTGACCAGGTCGGATGCGATCTGCTGGAGGAGCTGACCCTGGAGGCGCCGTTGGTGCTTCCCGAGGCGGGCGGGGTACAGCTCCAGCTGTCGGTGGGCGCGCCCGACGCGTCGGGGCGGCGTTCGCTGACGGTGTACTCGCGGTCCGAGGACGCGGCCGTGGACGAGGTGTGGGAGCGGCACGCCTCGGGTGTGCTGGGCTCGGGGGCGTCGTCTTCCGCCTCCTTCGACCTGGGCGTATGGCCCCCGGAGGGCGCGACCCCGGTCGAGGTCGAGGGCCTGTACGAGGGGCTGGCCGACGCCGGGCTGACGTATGGGCCGGTGTTCCAGGGGCTGAAGTCTGCGTGGCGGCTGGGCGATGAGGTGTTCGCCGAGCTGGAGCTGCCGGAGGACGCGCGGTCCGAGGCGGGGTCGTTCGGTCTGCACCCGGCGCTGCTGGACTCGGCGCTGCACGCGGTGGGCCTGGGCGGTCTGATCGAGGGCGAGGGCGCCCGGTTGCCGTTCACGTGGTCCGGTGTGTCGCTGCACGCGGTGGGTGCGTCGGTGCTGCGGGTGCGGCTGTCGGCCGTGGGCGCGGACGCGGTGGCGCTGGCGGTGGCCGATGGCGCGGGTCGTGCCGTGCTGTCGGTGGATTCGCTGGTGCTGCGCCCGGTGGCCGCCGAGCAGATCCGTGGCGCACGGGGCGCGCGCCAGGAGTCGCTGTACCGGCTCGACTGGACCGAGGTGTCGGGCGCGGGCGCGGCGGGGAAGTGCGTGCTGCTCGGGTCCGATGTTCATGGCCTGGCGCAGCGGTTCGACACGTACGCGGATTTGGAGGCGCTGGCTGCTGCCGCCGACGCCGGAACGGCGCTGCCGGAATACGTAGTGGTGTCCCTGGCAAATCAAGCCCGTCCGGCGATTGAGGACCGGGGTCAAGGGGCGGAGCCCATTGTTTCGGGAAGGGGCGGGGTGGGGGATAACCCCTCGCCCGCCGAAGCCGCACATCACGCCACGACCCAGGCCCTCCACCTCCTCCAGTCCTGGCTGGCCGATGACCGTTTCGCGAACGCGCGGCTGGTCCTGCTGACCTCGGGTGCCGTAGCCGCCGGTACGGACGATCCGGTGACCGACCTGGCCCACGCCGCCGTGTGGGGTCTGGTGCGGTCCGCCGAGTCGGAGAACCCGGGCCGGTTCGTACTGGTCGACGTAGATGGCGCGGCTGATGCGCGTACGGCGGTGCCGAGCGCGCTGGCGTCGGGTGAGCCGCAGGTGGCGGTGCGAGAGGGCGGGCTGCGGGCGCCGCGTCTGGCACGGGCCGTGGTGGACACCGAGCAGGTGCCAGACTTCGACGCCGAGGGCACGGTGCTGGTCACCGGTGCGAGCGGCACGCTGGGCGGGCTGCTGGCGCGGCACCTGGTGGCGGAGCGCGGCGTACGGCAGCTGCTGCTGGTGAGCCGCCGTGGCGACCAGGCCCCTGGTGCTGGGGAACTCGGCGCGGAGCTGGCCGAGCTGGGCGCCGAGGTGCGGTGGGCCGCATGTGATGTGGCGGATCGGGATGCGCTGGCCTCGACCTTGGCCACCGTTCCCGCTGAGCATCCGCTGACGGCCGTCATCCACACCGCCGGTGTGCTGGACGACGGCGTGATCGGCTCGCTGACGCCGGAGCGTATCGACCACGTCCTGCGCCCCAAGGTGGACGCGGCCTGGAATCTGCACGAGCTGACGGCAGACCTGGACCTCTCGGCGTTCGTCCTGTTCTCGTCCGCCTCGGGCGTCTTCGGCGGCGCGGGTCAGGGCAACTACGCCGCCGCCAATGCCTACGTGGACGCGTTGGCGCAGCACCGCAGGGCGCGGGGTCTGGCCGGTACGTCCCTCGCCTGGGGGCTGTGGGCCGATGCCAGCGGGATGACCGGCGCCTTGGACGACGCCGATGTGTCCCGGATGAGCCGGGGCGGCGTCGCCGCGCTGTCGACCGCCGAGGGCCTTGAGCTGTTCGACGCGGCGCGCGGCGCGGGCGAGGCGTTGCTCGTACCGGTGCGGCTGGATCTGGCGGCGCTGCGGGCCGAGGCCGCGTCGTCGGGTGTGGTGGCGCCGCTGATGCGCGGGCTGGTGCGGGTGCCCGCGCGTCGTACGGCGGAAGGCTCGGCCGCCGGGTCGGACGCGCTGGTGCGGCGGCTGGCCGGGCTGGGCGAGGCCGGACAGCTCGACCTGCTGCTCGACCTGGTCCGTACGCAGGTCGCCGCCGTCCTGGGCTACGGCTCCGCCGAGTCCGTGGACCCCGATCGCGCCTTCCGTGACCTGGGCTTCGACTCGCTGACCGCCGTCGAGCTGCGCAACCGCGTGAACGCGGCCACCGGGATGCGGCTCCCCGCTACCCTGGTCTTCGACTACCCGACCTCCCTCGTTCTGGCCGAACACCTTCGGGACGAACTGGCGGGCACGCGCGCACAGTTGGCCGTCCCGGCGTCAACGGCGGGCGCGGTCGACGATGAGCCGATCGCCATCGTCGCCATGAGCTGCCGCTTCCCGGGCGGAGTGCGTACCCCCGAGGAGCTGTGGCAGCTGCTGGCCTCCGGCCAGGACGCCATCTCCGGCTTCCCCGTCGACCGTGGCTGGGACCTGGACGGGCTCTATCACCCGGACCCCGAGCACCCGGGCACCTCGTACACCCGCGAGGGCGGCTTCCTCCACCACGCCGCCGACTTCGACCCCACTTTCTTCGGCATCTCGCCGCGCGAGGCCGTCGCCACCGACCCGCAGCAGCGGCTGCTGCTGGAGACGTCGTGGGAGGCGTTCGAGCGCGCGGGCATCGACCCGACGACCCTGCGCGGCAGCCGGACCGGCGTGTTCGCGGGCGTCATGTACCACGACTACGCCACGCTCGTGGAGCAGTCACCCGACGCCGGTGGCGAGGGCGCGATCGGCTCCGGCAGCACCGGTTCCATCGCCTCCGGCCGGGTCGCGTACGCCCTGGGCCTGGAGGGCCCGGCGGTGACGGTGGACACGGCCTGCTCGTCGTCGCTCGTCGCCCTGCACTGGGCCATGCAGGCCCTGCGGGCGGGGGAGTGCTCGCTGGCGCTGGCCGGTGGTGTCACCGTGATGGCCACTCCGGCCACCTTCATCGGCTTCAGCCGCCAGGGCGGCCTGTCCGCCGACGGCCGCTGCAAGGCGTTCTCGGCCGACGCGGACGGCACGGGCTGGGCCGAGGGCGCGGGCATGCTGCTCGTCGAGCGGCTGTCGGACGCCCGACGCAACGGCCACCCCGTGCTGGCAGTCGTACGCGGCAGCTCCGTCAACCAGGACGGTGCGTCGAACGGTCTGACGGCGCCGAACGGCCCGTCGCAGCAGCGTGTCATCCGGCAGGCGCTGGCCGGTGCGGGGCTGTCGACCGGCGATGTCGACGCGGTCGAGGCGCACGGTACGGGCACGACGCTGGGCGACCCGATCGAGGCGCAGGCGCTGCTCGCCACGTACGGCCGCGACCGGTCCGAGGACCAGCCCCTGCTGCTCGGCTCCATCAAGTCCAACATGGGCCACACGCAGGCCGCGGCCGGTGTCGCGGGCGTAATGAAGATGGTGCTGGCCATGCGGCACGGGGTGCTGCCGCAGACCCTGCACGCGGACGAGTCGTCCCCGCACGTCGACTGGTCGGCGGGCGCGGTGTCGCTGCTGACGCAGGCCCGGGAGTGGCCGGAGACGGGCCGCCCGCGCCGGGCGGGCATCTCGTCGTTCGGCATCAGCGGCACCAATGTGCACACGATCATCGAGCAGGCCCCGGCCGAGGCGGAGACGGCTCCCGCCGGGCCCGACACCGCGCCCGCGCTGCCCTGGGTGCTCTCCGGCCGCAGCGCGGCCGCGCTGCGGGAGCAGGCCTCACGGCTGCGCGCACACGTCGACGCCCACCCCGAACTGCGCCCCGCCGACCTCGGCTATTCGCTCGCGACCAGCCGGTCCGGCTTCGACCACCGCGCGGCCGTCGTCGCCGAGGACCGCGCCGGGCTGCTGGCCGGTCTGGAGGCGCTGGCGGAGGGCCGCAGCGCTGCGGGGCTCGCTGAGGGCTCGGCGGCCGGTGGCGGCAAGGTGGCGTTCCTGTTCACAGGGCAGGGGAGCCAGCGGCTGGGGATGGGGCGTGAGCTGTACGAGGCCTACCCGGTGTTCGCGGAGGCGCTGGACGCGGTGTGCGATGCGCTGGATGCGCATCTTGAACGGCCCTTGAAGGGCGTCCTGTTCGGTGATGACGCCTCGGTGCTGGACCGGACCGGCTTCACCCAGCCTGCGCTGTTCGCGGTTGAGGTGGCGTTGTTCCGGCTGGTCGAGGCGTGGGGGCTGCGGCCGGACTTTCTGTCCGGGCATTCGATCGGTGAGCTGGCCGCCGCGCATGTGGCGGGCGTGCTCTCGCTCG
Organism: Streptomyces sp. NPDC005962; assembly: GCF_040629205.1. Lineage (NCBI taxonomy): Bacteria > Bacillati > Actinomycetota > Actinomycetes > Kitasatosporales > Streptomycetaceae > Streptomyces > Streptomyces sp. NPDC005962. The sequence continues at coordinate 72,938 of NZ_JBEXVE010000003.1, forward strand.
CCGACGCCGCGAAGTTGGTGGCGGCGCGTGGCCGTCTGATGCAGGAGCTTCCGGCGGGTGGCGCGATGGTTGCGGTGCAGGCGTCGGAGGACGAGGTGGCGCCGTTCCTCAACGAGCGCGTGAGCATCGCCGCCCTCAACGGGCCGTCGTCGGTGGTCATCGCGGGTGATGAGGAAGCGGTTCTGGAGATCGCGGCTGGTTTCGAGGCGCAGGGGCGGAAGACCAAGCGGCTCACCGTCAGCCACGCGTTCCACTCGCCGCGCATGGACGGGATGCTGGACGCGTTCCGCGAGGTGGCGCAGGGGCTGTCGTACGAGGCCCCCCGCATCCCGATCGTGTCCAACCTGAGCGGGAACGTCGTCTCCGCCGAGGAGATCACCAGCCCCGACTTCTGGGTGCGCCACGTCCGGGAGGCTGTCCGCTTCCTCGATGGTGTCCGCACGCTCGAAGCGCAGGGCGTGACGACGTACGTCGAGCTGGGTCCGGACGGTGTGCTCACCGCCATGGCGCAGGAGTGTGTGACCGGCGACGACGCCGTGTTCGCGTCCGTCTGCCGCAAGGACCGGCCCGAGGCCGAGACGTTGGTGTCGGCTGTTGCGCGGGCGCATGTGCGGGGCGTGGCGGTGGACTGGGCGGCCTTCTACGCCGGTGCGGGCGCTGTTCGCGTCGACCTGCCGACGTACGCGTTCCAGTACGCGCGCTACTGGCCCCAGGTCTCGGCCGCCGCGCTGGGCGGTACGGCCGGGCTGGGGCTGGCGACGGTGGATCATCCGCTGGTGGGGGCCGCTGTTCCGCTCGCGGGTGGTGATGGGCTGCTGCTGACGGGGCGGTTGTCGGTGCAGACGCATCCGTGGCTGCTGGATCACGTGGTGATGGGTTCGGTGTTGCTGCCGGGCACGGCCTTTGTCGAGCTGGCGGTTCACGCTGGCGATCAGGTCGGTTGTGATCTGGTGGAGGAGCTGACGTTGGAGGCGCCGTTGGTGCTTCCTGAGGTGGGTGGCGTTCAGCTTCAGGTGGCGGTCGGTGCGGCGGACGGTGCTGGGCGGCGTTCGTTCGAGGTGTACTCGCGGCTTGAGGATGAGCCATGGGTGCGCCACGCCTCGGGTGCGTTGGCCGAGGGCGCGTCGTCCGGGGCGCTCGACCTGGAGGTGTGGCCTCCGGCGGGTGCGACGCCGGTTGAGGTCGAGGGTCTGTACGAGGGCATGGCGGGTCTGGGGCTGGCGTATGGGCCGGTGTTCCAGGGGCTGACGTCTGCCTGGCGGCTTGGTGATGAGGTGTTCGCCGAGCTGGAGTTGCCGGAGGACGCGCGGTCCGAGGCGGGTGCGTTTGGGCTGCATCCGGCGCTGCTGGACTCGGCTCTGCACGCGGTGGGCCTGGGTGGCCTGATCGAGGGCGAGGACGGTGCGCGCTTGCCGTTCTCGTGGTCGGGTGTGTCGTTGCATGCGGTGGGTGCGTCGGTGCTGCGGGTGCGGCTGTCTGCTGCCGGTGCGGACGCGGTGTCGTTGGCGGTGGCCGATGGTGCGGGTCGTGCCGTGCTGTCGGTGGATTCGCTGGTGCTGCGACCGGTGGCCGCCGAGCAGATCCGTGGTGCACGGGGCGCGCGCCAGGAGTCGCTGTACCGGCTGGACTGGCCCGAGCTGGCGGACGCGGCGGGCGCGGGCGCGGCGGGTCACTGGGCTCTGCTGGGGTCTGATGCCCCGGACTTGGCGTCGGTGACCGGGCGGCGTTTCGACACGTACGCGGATCTGGACGCGCTGGCGGCTGCGGTGGACGGGGGCGCGGAGTCTCCGGAGTACATAGTGGTGTCGCTGGCTGCGGCACTTGAACGCCCACGTGTGGCAAATCAAGCCCGTCCGGCGTTTGAGGACCGGGGTCCAGGGGCGGAGCCCATGGTTTCGGGAAGGGGCGGGCTAGGGGAAGACCCCACTCAAGCCGCACACGACGCCACCACCCGCACTCTCACCCTCCTCCAAACCTGGCTGGCCGACGACCGCTTCGCGGACAGCAAGCTCGTCGTCCTCACGTCGGATGCCGTAGCCGTCGGTGCGGACGAGCCGGTGACCGACCTGGCCCACGCCGCCGTGTGGGGCCTGGTGCGTTCTGCCGAGTCGGAGAACCCGGACCGTTTGGTGCTCGTCGACGTCGACGGTCAGGACGCGTCGTTCCGGGCGCTGCCCGCCGCGCTCGCCTCGGGCGAGGCGCAGCTCGCGCTGCGTGCCGGGACGGTGCGGGTGCCGCGTCTGGCGCGGGCGGTCGCGGACTCTGCGGATGCCGTATCGGCGTTCGGCGCCGAGGGTGGCACGGTGCTGGTGACCGGTGCGAGTGGCACGCTCGGCGGGCTAGTGGCGCGGCATCTGGTGGCGGAGCGTGGCGTACGGCAGCTGCTGCTGGTGAGCCGCCGTGGCGACCAGGCGCCGGGCGCGGCCGAACTGGCCGACGAACTGGCCGAGTTGGGCGCCAAGGTGGGGTGGGCGGCCTGCGACGTGGCGGACCGGGAGGCCCTGGCGGCGACCCTGGCCGCCGTCCCCGCAGAGCATCCGCTGACCGGCGTCGTGCACACGGCCGGTGTGCTGGACGACGGCGTGATCGGATCGTTGACGCCGGAGCGCATCGACCACGTGTTGCGCCCCAAGGTGGACGCGGCGTGGAATCTGCACGAGCTGACGGCAGACCTGGACCTGTCGGCGTTCGTGGTGTTCTCGTCCGCCGCCGGTGTCTTCGGTAACGCGGGTCAGGGCAACTACGCCGCCGCGAATGCCTTCCTGGACGCGTTGGCGCAGCACCGTAGGGCGCGGGGCCTGGCCGGTACGTCCCTCGCCTGGGGGCTGTGGGCCGACTCCAGTGCGATGACCGGCGCCTTGGACGACGCCGATGTGTCCCGGATGAGCCGGGGCGGCGTCGCCGCGCTGTCGGCCGCCGAGGGGCTGGAGCTGTTCGACGCCGCAGGCCGCTTCGGCGAGCCGGTGCTCGTACCGATGTCGCTGGACATGGCCGCGCTCCGGGCGCAGGCGGGCAGCGGCGCGCTGCCGTCGCTGCTCCGTGGGCTCGTACGTGCGCCTGCGCGGCGTACGGCGGAGGGCGCGGCCGCATCGGGTGCGCTGGTGCGGCGGCTGGCGGGGCTCGGCGAGGCCGGACAGCTCGACCTGCTGCTCGACCTGGTCCGCTCGAACGTGGCGGCGGTGCTCGGCTACGCCGGTCCGGAGACGGTCGAACCCGGCCGCTCCTTCCGTGAGCTGGGCTTCGACTCGCTGACGGCGGTTGAGCTGCGCAACGCGCTGGGCGCGGCGAGTGAGCTGCGGCTGCCCGCCACGCTGGTCTTCGACTACCCGACGCCGGTGGTGCTGGCAGAGTTCCTGCGCGCGGAGCTCGGCGGGACGGCGGCTGCGGTGGCCGGTCCTGTGGTGGTGTCGGCGGTGGACGATGAGCCGATCGCGATCGTGGGTCTGGGCTGCCGTTATCCCGGTGGGGTGGAGACCCCGGAGGATCTGTGGCGGCTGGTCATGGAGGGCCGGGACGCGATTTCCGAGTTCCCGACCGACCGTGGCTGGGACCTGGACGGGCTCTACCACCCGGACCCGGATCACCCGGGCACCTCGTACTCCCGCGAGGGCGGCTTCGTGGCGGAAGCGGGCCACTTCGACCCGGCCTTCTTCGGGATTTCGCCGCGCGAGGCCCTTGCCATGGACCCGCAGCAGCGGTTGCTGCTGGAGACGTCGTGGGAGGCGTTCGAGCGCGCGGGGATCGACCCCGGTGTGCTGCGGGGCAGCCGTACCGGTGTCTTCGCGGGCGTCATGTACCACGACTACGCGTCCTCGCTCCCGGCGCTTCCGGAGGGCGTTGAGGGATTCGTCGGCACCGGTAACGCGGGGAGTGTGATTTCGGGTCGGCTGGCGTACACGTTCGGGCTTGAGGGCCCGACGATTACGGTGGACACGGCGTGTTCATCGTCGTTGGTGGCGTTGCATCTGGCGGTGCAGGCGCTGCGGAATGGCGAGTGCTCGTTGGCGCTGGCCGGTGGTGTGACGGTGATGGCGACCCCGGCGCCGTTCGTGGAGTTCAGCCGTCAGCGCGGGCTTGCGGCGGATGGCCGCTGCAAGGCGTTCTCGGCGGACGCTGATGGCACGGGGTGGTCCGAGGGCGCGGGCATGCTGCTGGTGGAGCGGCTGTCGGACGCGCGGAAGAACGGTCACCCGGTGCTGGCGGTGGTGCGGGGCAGCGCGATCAACCAGGACGGTGCGTCGAATGGTCTGACGGCGCCGAACGGGCCCTCCCAGCAGCGCGTCATCCGGCAGGCTCTGGCGAACGCCGGACTGTCGGCCGCCGAGGTGGACGCGGTGGAGGCGCATGGCACGGGTACGTCGCTGGGCGACCCGATCGAGGCGCAGGCGCTGCTCGCCACCTACGGCCAGGACCGGCCCGAGGACCAGCCCCTGCTGCTCGGCTCGATCAAGTCGAACATGGGACACACACAGGCCGCTGCCGGTGTCGCGGGCATCATCAAGATCGTGATGGCGATGCGCCACGGCGTGCTGCCGCAGACGCTGCACGCGGACGAGCCGTCGCCGCACATCGACTGGTCGGCGGGTGCGGTATCGCTGCTCGGTGAGGCGGCGGCGTGGCCGGAGTCGGGTCGTCCGCGCCGTGCGGCGGTGTCGTCGTTCGGATTCAGCGGGACGAACGCCCACACCATCATCGAGCAGGCGCCCGTTGTCGTCGAGGACGATGCGCCGCATGAGGCGGCCGTGACGCCTGGCGTGACGCCGTGGGTTCTGTCGGCGAAGACCGCCGACGCGCTGCGTGCCCAGTCCGCGCGGCTTCGTTCGCACCTGGACGAGCACCCGGAGATCACTCCGGGCGACCTCGGCTACTCCCTTGCCACCACGCGCGCCGCGCTGGACCACCGCGCGGTGGTGGTCGGCGAGGACCGCGCCGCACTCGACGCCCTGGCGCGTGGCGAGTCCGCCGCCGGTCTGGTCGAGGGCTCGGTGGCCGATGGTGGCAAGGTGGCGTTCCTGTTCACCGGGCAGGGGAGCCAGCGGCTGGGTATGGGCCGTGAGCTGTACGAGGCGTATCCGGTGTTCGCGGAGGCGTTGGACACGGTGTGCGACGCGCTGGACGCGCACCTTGAGCAGCCGCTGAAGTCGGTGTTGTTCGGGGATGACGCGGAGGCGCTGGACCGGACCGGCTTCACCCAGCCCGCGCTGTTCGCGGTCGAGGTGGCGCTGTTCCGGCTGGTCGAGACGTGGGGTCTGCGCCCCGACTTCCTGTCCGGTCATTCGATCGGTGAGATCGCCGCCGCACATGTGGCGGGGGTGTTCTCCCTCGGGGACGCTGCCAAGTTGGTGGCTGCCCGTGGCTGTCTGATGCAGGAGCTTCCGGCCGGTGGCGCGATGGTCGCAGTCCAGGCGGCGGAGGACGAGGTACTGCCCCTGCTGACCGACCGCGTGAGCATCGCCGCCCTCAACGGACCCACCTCCGTGGTCATCGCGGGTGACGAGGACGCCGCCGTACAGATCGCGGCGGGCTTCGAGGCGCAGGGTCGGAAGACCAAGCGGCTCACCGTCAGCCACGCCTTCCACTCCCCGCGCATGGACGGGATGCTGGACGCGTTCCGCGAGGTCGCGCAGGGGCTGACCTACGAAGCCCCCCGCATCCCGATCGTCTCCAACCTCACCGGGAACGTCGTCTCCGCCGAGGAGATCGCGTCCCCCGGCTTCTGGGTGCGCCACGTCCGCGAAGCCGTCCGCTTCCTCGACGGCATCCGCACCCTCGAAGCGCAAGGCGTCACCACCTACGTCGAACTCGGCCCCGACGGTGTCCTCACCGCCATGGCCCAGGACTGCGTGACCGGCGAAGACGACGCCGCCTTCGCGCCCACCCTCCGCAAGGACCGCCCCGAGGCCGAGGCGCTGACGACCGCCCTCGCCCGTGCGTACGTCCGTGGCGTGACCGTCGACTGGGAGGCGTTCTTCGCCGGGACCGGGGCGCGCCGCGCCGAGCTGCCCACGTACGCCTTCCAGCGCGAGCGCTACTGGCTGGAGGCCCCCGCCGGGGCCGTGGGCGACGTGGCGTCGGCCGGGCTCGGTACCGCCGACCACCCGCTGCTGGGTGCGGCGGTGGACCTGCCCGACTCCGACGGCTTCCTCTTCACGGGCCGACTGTCGCTCCGTACGCACCCCTGGCTGGCCGATCACGCCGTCATGGACACCGTGCTGCTGCCGGGGACGGCCCTGGTCGAGCTGGCGGTCCGGGCCGGTGACCAGGTGGGGTGCGACCAGGTCGACGAGCTGACGCTTGAGGCGCCGCTCGTCCTCCCCGAGCGTGGCGCGGTGCAGCTGCGGGTCTCCGTGGACGAGCCCGACGGCGCCGAGGGGCGGCGCGCGCTGCACATCTACTCGCGCCCCGAGGACGCCGCCGACGAGCCGTGGACCCGGCACGCGGCCGGTGTGCTCGCCACCGCCAACGGCCCGGCCGCTGCCACGCCGAGTGCCACGCCGAGTGCCATGGCGCAGTGGCCCCCGGCCGATGCCGAGTCGCTCGATGTCGACGGCCTCTACGACGGCTACGCCGCGCTCGGCCTCGGCTACGGGCCGGTGTTCCAGGGGCTGCGGGCGGCCTGGCAGCGTGGCGACGAGGTGTTCGCCGAGGTGGCGCTCGGCGAGGCGCAGCAGGGCGAGGCCCGTGCGTACGGGCTGCACCCCGCGTTGCTGGACGCCGCGCTGCACGCGGTGGGCCTCGGCGCGTTCTGGGCGGCGGAGGAGGCCGGGCAGGCCCGGCTGCCGTTCGCGTGGGACTCCGTACGGCTCCACGCGGTCGGCGCGGCGGCCCTGCGGGTGCGGGTTTCCCCGGCGGGGCAGGGCGCGGTGGCGCTGGAGATCACCGATGAGGCCGGTGCCCCGGTGGTGTCGGTCGGTTCGCTCGCGCTCCGGCCGCTCGACCCCGGGCAGTTCACCGCGGGCAACGCCCGCCACCACGAGTCCCTGTTCCGCGTCGACTGGGCCGCGCTGCCCACGTCCGAAGAAGGGGACGACACCGCCCTGTGGGCCGTCCTGGAGAACACCGGCGGCGGCGACCTGAAGATCACGGCGGCGCTGGCCGACAACGGGATCGAGGCCGACACCTACGCGGGCCTGTCCGCGCTCGCCGAGGCGGTGGCGGCCGAGGGGATCGCGCCGGACGTGGTCCTCGTACCGTGCCTGCCCGACCTCACCACCGATGGGGACACCGCAGCCGCGACGCACACCGTGACCCTGCGCGCGCTGGCCCTGGTCCGGGAGTGGCTCGCCGACGAGCGGTTCGCCGAATCCCGGCTGCTCCTGCTCACCCGGGGCGCCGTGGCCGTGACGGCGGACGATGACGCCGAGGGCGTGGACGACCTCACCCACGCCGCGCTCTGGGGTCTGGTGCGGTCGGCGCAGGCCGAGCACCCGGGCCGGTTCGTACTGGCCGATGTGGACAGTGGCACGGAAGCCGACGCGTCCCTCCCCGCGCTGCTGTCCGCGCTGCGCTCCGACGAGCCGCAGTTCGCCGTGCGCGCCGGGGCCGCGTACGCGCCCCGGCTGGCCCGCGTCGCCGCCCTCGACGAGGCGGCCGTGCCCGGCCTCGACCCGGCGGGAACGGTGCTGGTCACCGGCGCGTCCGGCACCCTGGGCGGGCTGCTGGCCCGCCACCTGGTGACCGAGCGCGGGGCCCGACGGCTGCTGCTGACGAGCCGTCGTGGCGGCGAGGCTGCGGGCGCTGCCCAACTCGCGGACGAGCTGAGCGCATGCGGAGCCCAGGTCACCTGGGCGGCGTGCGACGCGGCCGACCGCGACGCGCTCGCCACCGTCCTGGACGGCATCCCCGCCGAACACCCACTCACCGCCGTGATCCACGCGGCCGGTGTGCTCGACGACGGGACGGTCGAATCCCTCACCCCGGAGCGCGTCGCGCGGGTGCTGCGGCCGAAGGTCGACGCGGCGTGGAACCTGCACGAGCTGACCCGTGGCCTGGACCTCGCCGAGTTCGTGCTGTTCTCCTCGGCGGCCGGTGTCTTCGGCAACCCGGGGCAGGGCAACTACGCGGCGGCCAACACCTTCCTCGACGCCCTCGCCCACCACCGGCGCGGCCAGGGCCTGCCCGCCGTCTCGCTCGCGTGGGGCCTGTGGGACGACGAGGACGGCATGGCGGCCACCCTCGCCACCACCGACCGGCAGCGGATGAACCGCGGCAGCATGAACGCGCTCGGCGGCGCCGAGGGCCTGGCCCTGTTCGACGTGGCCGGGCTCGCCGGACACGGGATGCTGATCCCCGCTGCCCTGGACATCGCCGCCCTGCGCGCCCAGTCGGCCACCGGCGTCGCGCCCCTGCTGCGCGGGCTGATCCGTATTCCGGTGCGGCGCGCCGTTGCCGGTGGCGGCGGGGCGGACGAGGCGACGAGCCTCGCCACCCGGCTCGCGGGCATGTCCGCGGCCGAACGGGACCGCCACCTGATCAACCTGGTGTGCGCCCAGGTGGCCGCCGTGCTCGGATACGGCAGCGCGGCGGCGATCGAACCGGCCGCGGCCTTCAAGGACCTGGGCTTCGACTCGCTCACCGCCGTCGAACTCCGCAACCGGCTCGGCGCGGCCACCGGGCTCCGGCTCCCGGCCACGCTGATCTTCGACTATCCGACGCCCGATGCCCTCGCCGACCAGCTGCGCGCGGCACTCCCGCACGGGGACGGCGGCGGCCCGTCGGTGTTCGGCGAACTCGACCGGCTGGAAGCCGCCCTGGCGGGGGCGACGGACGACAGCGTCACCCGCTCCAGGATCACCATGCGCCTCCAGGCCCTGCTGGCGAAGTGGAACGACGCGCAGGACGCGGCCGCCGACGGCGCCACCGACGACAACGACCTCGAATCCGCGACCGACGATGAGCTCTTCGACCTGCTCGACGACGAACTCGGCTCCTCCTGAAAGGGAGCGACTGGAACTCATGAGCACCACCTCCCCCTTCGCAAGGAGCCGACGCAATGGTGAATAACGAGGACAAGCTCCGCGACTACCTCAAGCGGGCCACCACCGACCTGCGTCAGGCCCGCCGTCAGCTGCGCGAGGTCGAGGAGCGGCACCAGGAGCCCATCGCGATCGTCGCCATGAGCTGCCGCTACCCGGGCGGCGTACGCACCCCCGAGGAGCTGTGGCGGCTCGTCGCGGGCGGCGAGGACGCCATCTCCGGCTTCCCGACCGACCGCGGCTGGGACATCGAGTCGCTGTACGACGCCGACCCCGACCAGGCGGGCGCCAGCTATGTGAGCGAAGGCGGCTTCCTCTACGACGCGGGCGGCTTCGACCCCACGCTCTTCGGTATCTCGCCGCGTGAGGCCATGGCGATGGACCCGCAGCAGCGGCTGCTGCTGGAGTCGTCGTGGGAGGCGTTCGAGCGCGCGGGCCTCGACCCGACCGGACTGCGCGGCAGCCGCACCGGTGTGTTCGCGGGCGTCATGTACCACGACTACACCTCGCGGCTCGACTCCGTACCCGAGGGCGTCGAGGGCTTCCTCGGCACCGGAAGCTCCGGCAGCATCGCGTCCGGCCGCGTGTCGTACACGTTCGGCCTGGAGGGCCCGGCCGTCACCGTCGACACGGCGTGTTCGTCGTCGCTGGTCACCCTGCACATGGCAGTGCAGGCGCTGCGCAACGGCGAATGCTCGCTCGCCCTCGCGGGCGGTGTCACCGTGATGGCCACACCGGCCACGTTCACCGAGTTCAGCCGTCAGCGCGGGCTCGCCGCCGACGGCCGCTGCAAGCCCTTCGCCGCCGCCGCCGACGGCACCGGCTGGGGCGAGGGCGTCGGCATGCTGCTCGTCGAGCGGCTGTCCGACGCGCGCCGCAACGGCCACCCCGTGCTCGCCATCGTGCGCGGTTCGGCCGTCAACCAGGACGGTGCGTCGAATGGTCTGACGGCGCCGAACGGCCCGTCCCAGCAGCGCGTCATCCACCAGGCGCTCACCAACGGCCGCCTCGCCGCCGCCGACGTCGACGTCGTCGAGGCGCACGGTACGGGGACGATGCTGGGCGACCCGATCGAGGCGCAGGCGCTGCTCGCCACTTACGGCCAGGACCGGCCCGAGGGACGGCCGCTGCTGCTCGGCTCCATCAAGTCCAACATCGGCCACACCCAGGCCGCCGCCGGTGCCGCCGGAATCATCAAAATGGTCATGGCCATCCGCCACGGCGTGCTGCCCAAGACACTCCACCTCGACGAGCCCACCCCGCACGTCGACTGGTCGGCGGGCGCCGTGTCGCTGCTCGGCGAGAACACCCCGTGGCCCGAGACCGACCGGCCGCGCCGCGCCGCCGTCTCCTCGTTCGGCTTCAGCGGCACCAACGCGCACACCATCATCGAGCAGGCCCCCGCCGAGGAGGACGCGGAGGAGCCCGCCGAGGAACCCCCGACGCGGCGGCTGGACGTGGTGCCGTGGACGGTGTCCGGCAAGAGCGCGGCGGCGCTGCGCGCGCAGGCCGAGCGGCTGCTCGACCATCTCCGGGGCGAAACGGCGCCGCGCCCGCTGGACGTGGGCCTGTCGCTGGCCACGACGCGAGCCCAGCTGGACCACCGTGCGGTGGTACGAGGCCGCGACCGCGACGAACTGCTCGCCGGGCTGGGCGCGCTGGCCGGTGGCGGCATGGCGTCGGGCGTGGCGCAGGGGTCCGTCGTCGGCGGCCGCACGGCGTTCGTGTTCCCGGGGCAGGGCTCGCAGTGGGCGGGCATGGCGGTGGCGCTGATGGACACCTCGCCGGTGTTCGCGGCGCGCGTCGAGGAGTGCGCGGCCGCTCTGGCGGAGTTCACCGACTGGTCGTTGGTGGATGTGCTGCGGGGTGCGGAGGGTGCGCCGTCGCTGGAGCGGGTGGATGTGGTCCAGCCGGTGCTGTTCTCGGTGATGGTGTCCCTTTCCGAGCTGTGGCGTTCGTTCGGGGTTGCGCCGTCGGCGGTGGTGGGGCACTCGCAGGGTGAGATCGCGGCGGCGTGTGTGGCGGGGATTCTGACCTTGCAGGACGCGGCGCGTGTGGTGGCGCTGCGGAGTCAGGCCATTGGCCGGGTGCTGGCGGGCAGGGGCGGCATGGTGTCCGTGGCGCTGTCAGTGGCGGAGGTGCGGGAGCGGATGGCGCCGTGGGGTGAGGAGCGCGTCTCGGTGGCGGCGGTCAACGGTCCGTCGTCCGTGGTCGTGTCCGGTGAGCCGACGGCGCTTGATGAGCTGTTGGCGTCTTGTGAGGCGGATGAGGTGCGGGCGCGGCGGGTGCCGGTGGATTACGCCTCGCACTACGCGCAGGTGGAATTGCTGCGCGATGAACTCCTCACACTGCTTGCCCCCGTACAGCCGCAGACCGCGCAGATTCCGTTCCTGTCGACCGTGACGGGGGAGTGGGTCGAGGGTCCGGAGCTGGACGCCGAGTACTGGTTCACCAACCTCCGTCGCACGGTCGAGCTGGAGGGCGCGGTCCGCCGGCTCCTCGACGAGGGCTTCGGTGTGTTCATCGAGTCCAGCGCCCACCCGGTGCTGGCGATGGGTGTGCAGGAGACGGCCGAGGACGCCGGTCTGGACGCGGCCGCGATCGGTTCGCTGCGCCGCGACGAGGGCGGCCTCGACCGCTTCTGGGCCTCCCTCGGCGAGGCCTGGACGCGTGGCGTTCACGTCGACTGGCAGGCGGTGTTCGAGGGCACGGGCGCCGAGCGCGTCGAGCTGCCCACGTACGCCTTCCAGCACCAGCACTACTGGCTGGAGGCGGGCACGGCGCCCGCTCCGGCCACCGCCGCCGACCCCGTCGAGGCCCGCTTCTGGGACGCCGTCGACCGCGAGGACTGGCAGGCGCTGGCCACCGAACTGGCCGTCGACGGCGACGAGCAGGTCAGCGCGCTGCTGCCCGCCCTCGCGGCGTGGCGCAAGCAGGCCCGCGAGCAGTCCACGGTGGACGGCTGGCGCTACCGCGTGACGTGGAAGCCGCTCGCCGAGGCGCAGTCCGGTGCCGGGCAGTCCGCGCGGCTGTCCGGGGCGTGGCTCGTCGTCACCCCGGCCACCGAGGACACCTGGACCGACGCCGTGGCCGGTGTGCTCGCCGAACGCGGCGCCGACGTACGGCGGATCGTGGTCGACCCCGGCACCGAGGGCCGGGAGCAGCTCACCGAGCGGCTGCGCGCCGCGCTCACCGACACCGACGGCATCCCGTTCACCGGTGTGCTGTCGCTCCTCGCCCTGGACGGCCGTCCGCATCCGCGCCACGGCTCCGTCCCGGCCGGGGTGGCGGGGCAGTTCGCGCTGGTGCAGGCGCTGGGCGACGCGGAGATCGGCGCGCCGCTGTGGTCCGCAACCCGTGGCGCGGTGTCCGTCGGCCGCGCCGAGGCGCCGGACGCGCCCGAGCAGGCGCTGATCTGGGGCCTGGGCCGGGTGGCCGCGCTGGAACACGGAGAGCGCTGGGGCGGTCTGGTCGACCTGCCCGAGGCGGCTGACGAGCGGGCGCTGTCCCGCCTGGTGGCCGCCCTCGCCGGAGCCGAGGACGAGGACCAGGTGGCCATCCGCGCCACCGGGCTCCTCGTACGCCGCCTGGTACGCGCCCCGCTGAGCGGCACGCCCGCCGTACGGTCCTGGAAGCCCACCGGAACCACGCTGGTCACCGGCGGTACGGGGGCGCTGGGCGCCCATGTGGCGCGCTGGCTGGCCCGCAACGGCGCCGAACACCTGGTGCTCACCAGCCGCCGTGGCCCGGACGCGCCCGGCGCGGCCGAGCTGCGCGACGAACTCACCGCGCTCGGCGCCCAGGTCACCGTCGCCGCGTGCGATGTGACCGACCGCGACGCGCTGGCCGAGGTAGTGAACGCCGTCCCGGCCGACCGTCCGCTCACCGCCGTCGTGCACACGGCCGCCGTGCTGGACGACGGGGTGATCGAGGGGCTGACCCCGGAGCAGATCGACCGGGTGCTGAAGGTGAAGGTCGACGCCACCCGCCATCTGCACGAGCTGACCCGCGACCTCGACCTGTCCGCGTTCGTGCTGTTCTCGTCCTTCGCGGCCACCTTCGGCGCGCCCGGCCAGGGCAACTACGCGCCCGGCAACGCCTTCCTCGACGCGTTCGCCGAGTGGCGGCGTGCCCAGGGCCTGCCCGCCACCTCGCTGGCCTGGGGGCCGTGGGGCGAGGGCGGCATGGCCGAGGGCGGCGTCGGCGACCGGATGCGCCGCCACGGCGTCATCGAGATGGAGCCAGGCGCGGCCGTCACCGCGCTCCAGCACGCCCTGGACCGCGACGAGTCGGTGCTGACCGTCGCCGACATGGAGTGGAAGCGCTTCGTCCTCGCCTTCACCTCCGGCCGCTCCCGCCCGCTGCTGCACGACCTGCCCGAGGCACGCGACGTCATCGCGGACATGAACCGCGACACTGAGGCCGAGGGCACCGACGGTGCCGCGCTGGCGCGACAGCTCGCCGGGGCGTCGGAGGCCGAGCGGGAGCGGCTGGTGCTGGACCTGGTGCGGACCGCCGTCGCGGCCGTACTGGGCTACGCGGGCGCCGACGACGTCGAGCCGGGCCGGGCCTTCAAGGACCTGGGCTTCGACTCGCTGACCGCCGTCGAACTCCGCAACCGCCTCGGCGCCGCCAGCGGGCTCAAGCTGCCCCCGACCCTGATCTTCGACTACCCGACCCCCACGGTGCTCGGGCGCCATCTGCGCACCGAGCTGTCCGGCGGGCAGCGGGCGGCCGTGGCCACGCGGCCGGTGGCGGCGGCGTCCACCGACGACGAGCCCATCGCCATCGTCGCCATGAGCTGCCGCTTCCCCGGCGGCGTCCGCACCCCGGAGGAGCTGTGGCAGCTGCTCGACGCCGGTGGCGACGCGCTGTCGGAGTTCCCCGGCGACCGTGGCTGGGACATCGACTCCCTCTACAACCCGGACCCGGACGCGCAGGGCACCAGCTACACCCGCGAGGGCGGATTCCTCACCGGGGCCGCCGAGTTCGACCCCGCGTTCTTCGGGATCTCGCCGCGTGAGGCCATGGCGATGGACCCGCAGCAGCGGCTGCTGCTGGAGACCTCGTGGGAGGCGTTCGAGCGCGCGGGCATCGACCCGGCCACGCTGCACGGCAGCCCGTCCGGCGTCTTCGTCGGCACCAACGGCTCCGACTACTCGATCCTCATGCGCGACAACACCGAGGGCTACGAGGGCCACCTCGCCACCGGAAGCGCCGCGAGCGTCGTCTCCGGCCGCCTCTCCTACACCTTCGGCCTGGAGGGCCCGGCGGTCACCGTCGACACCGCCTGCTCGGCGTCGCTGGTGGCGCTGCACCTCGCCGTCCAGGCGCTGCGAGGCGGCGAATGCTCGCTCGCCCTCGCGGGCGGTGTGACGGTCATGGCCACCCCCGGCACGTTCATCGAGTTCAGCCGCCAGCGCGGACTCTCCTCCGACGGCCGCTCCAAGGTGTTCTCCTCGGACGCCGACGGCTTCAGCCCGGCCGAGGGCGTCGGCATGCTGCTCGTGGAGCGGCTGTCGGACGCCCGGAAGAACGGCCACCCGGTCCTCGCGGTCGTGCGCGGCTCGGCCATCAACCAGGACGGTGCGTCGAATGGTCTGACGGCACCGAATGGCCCGTCCCAGCAGCGCGTCATCCGACAGGCCCTCGCCAACGCCCGCCTGGCCACCGGCGAGGTCGACGTCGTCGAGGCGCACGGCACGGGCACGACCCTGGGTGACCCCATCGAGGCGCAGGCGCTGCTCGCCACCTACGGCCAGGACCGGCCCGAGAACCAGCCGCTGCTGCTCGGCTCCATCAAGTCCAACATCGGCCACGCCCAGGCGGCCGCCGGTGTCGCGGGCGTGATGAAGACGGTGCTCGCCATGCGCCACGGCGTCCTGCCCGAGTCGCTGCACATCGCCGAACCGACCCCGCACGTGGACTGGTCGGCGGGCGACGTCGAGCTGCTGACCGAGTCCCGGCCGTGGCCGGAGACCGGCCACCCGCGCCGCGCCGCCGTGTCCTCGTTCGGCTTCAGCGGCACCAACGCCCACACCATCCTGGAGCAGGCACCCGCCGAGGAGCCGGAGCCGCGACGGGACAATCCGCGGAGCGGCGGTGTGCTGCCGTGGGTGCTGTCGGGCAAGAGCGACGCGGCGCTGCGCGCCCAGGCCGCCAAGCTGCTGGCCCACCTCGACGCCGAACCGGGTCTGCGTCCGGCCGACATCGGCTACTCCCTGGCCACCACCCGTGCCGCCTTCGACCGGCGCGCGGTGCTGGTGGGCGCGGAGCGGGATGATCTTGCTCGCGGTTTGGAAGCCCTCGCTAGGGGGCAGGTCCTTCCCAACCTGGTGCAGGGGGCCTCAATCGGGGGCAAGGCCGCATTCCTGTTCCCAGGACAGGGGTCACAATGGGTAGGCATGGCCGAAGGCCTGTTGGATGCTTCACCGGTGTTCGCTGCCCGTATTGATGAGTGTGCCGCCGCGCTCGCCGAATTCACCGACTGGTCGTTGGCGGATGTGCTGCGAGGAGCGGAGGACGCGCCGTCACTGGAGCGGGTGGACGTCGTTCAGCCGGTGCTGTTCTCGGTGATGGTGTCCCTGGCGGAGCTGTGGCGTTCCCTGGGTGTGCGGCCGTCGGCGGTGGTCGGCCACTCGCAGGGCGAGATCGCGGCCGCGTGCGTGGCGGGGATTCTGACCCTCCAGGACGCCGCCCGGGTGGTGGCGCTGCGCAGTCAGGCGATCGGCCGGGTGCTGGCGGGCAAGGGCGGCATGGTGTCCGTGGCGCTGCCGGTGGCGGACGTACGGGAGCGGATCGCGCCGTGGGGTGAGGAGCGCGTCTCGGTGGCGGCCGTCAACGGGCCCTCCGCCGTGGTCGTCTCCGGTGAGCCGGAGGCGCTCGATGAACTGGTCGCCTCGTGCGAGGCGGACGAGGTCCGGGCCCGCCGGGTGCCGGTGGATTACGCCTCGCACTCCGCCCAGGTGGAATTGCTGCGCGATGAACTCCTCACACTGCTCGCCCCCGTACAGCCGCGGACCGCTCAGATTCCCTTCCTGTCGACCGTGACGGGGGAGTGGGTCGACGGTGCCGAGCTGGACGCCGAGTACTGGTTCACCAACCTCCGCCGCACCGTCGAGCTGGAGAGCGCCATCCGCCGCCTCCTCGACGAGGGCATGAACGTGTTCATCGAGTCCAGCGCCCACCCGGTGCTGGCCATGGGCGTGCAGGAGACGGCCGAGGACGCGGGCCGTGAGGCGGCCGCGATCGGTTCGCTGCGCCGCGACGAGGGCGGTCTCGACCGCTTCTGGGCCTCCCTCGGCGAGGCCTGGACGCGCGGCGTCGACGTCGACTGGGACGCGGTGTTCGAGGGCACGGGCGCCGAGTGCGTCGAGCTGCCCACGTACGCCTTCCAGCACCAGAACCTCTGGCCGCAGGCCGCCGACGCCGTGGCGGACGACGCCCCGGCGTCGCCGTCCGACGCCGTCGACGCCCGCTTCTGGGAGGCCGTCGAGCGCGAGGACCTGGAGTCGCTGGCCGACACGCTCGCGTGCGACGACGACACCGAGCGGTCCTCGCTCGGCGCCGTCCTGCCCGCCCTCGCCTCGTGGCGCAAGCAGACCCGGGAGCAGTCCACGGTGGACGGCTGGCGCTACCGCGTGACGTGGAAGTCCCAGTCCGAGGCACAGGCCCCGCGGCTGTCCGGGACGTGGCTGCTGGCCGTGCCCGAGTCCGCCGTCACCGACGACTGGACGCTCGGCGCGGTCCGTACGCTCGCCGAACGCGGCGCGGACGTACGGCAGATCACCCCGGCCGCCGCAGCGGCCGACCGCGAGTCGCTGACCCGCCTGGTGCGCGAGGAACTGGCCGACGCCGGAACCGTCTCCGGGGTGCTCTCGCTGCTTGCCTTCGACGAGCGGACCGCCCCCGGCACGGACGGCGTCGGCGCCGGGCTGACCGGCACCGCCGCGCTGATCCAGGCGCTGGGCGACGCCGGGGTGGAGGCGCCGCTGTGGTGCGCCACCCGAGGTGCGGTGTCCACCGGAACCACGGACCGGCCGCACTCCCCCGAGCAGGCGCTCGTCTGGGGCCTCGGCCGGACCGCCGCGCTGGAGTACCCGGAGCGCTGGGGCGGTCTGGTCGACCTGCCGGAAGCCGCCGACGAGCGGGCGCTGTCCCGGCTCGCCGGGGTGCTCGCCGGGGCCGACGGCGAGGACCAGCTCGCGGTGCGGGCGGCGGGCGTGTTCGCCCGCAGGCTCGTCCGCTCCCCGCTGGCCGGTGCGCCCGCCGCACGGACCTGGAAGCCGGCCGGAACCACGCTGGTCACCGGCGGTACGGGCGCGTTGGGTGCCCATGTGGCGCGCTGGCTGGCCCGCAGTGGCGCCGAGCACCTGGTGCTCACCAGCCGCCGTGGCCCGGAGGCGCCCGGCGCGGCCGAGCTGCGCGACGAACTGACCGCGCTCGGTGCGCGGGTGACCGTCGCCGCGTGCGATGTGGCCGACCGCAAGGCCGTCGAGGCGCTGCTCGCGTCGATCCCGGCCGACCAGCCGCTCACCGCCGTGATGCACGCCGCCGGTGTGCTCGACGACGGCGTACTGGACGCGCTCACCCCGCAGCGGTTCGCGACCGTCCTCGGCCCGAAGGCCGACGCGGCGCGCCATCTGCACGAGCTGACCCAGGGCCTGGAGCTGTCCGCGTTCGTGCTGTTCTCCGGCATCGCGGGCACCCTCGGCGACGCCGGGCAGGGCAACTACGCGGCGGCCAACGCCTACCTCGACGCCCTGGCCGAGCAGCGCCGTACGGACGGCCTGCCCGCCACCTCCGTGGCCTGGGGCCGCTGGGGCGAGACGGGACTCGCCGCCGGTGGCGCCATCGGCGAGCGGCTGGACCGTGGCGGTGTCCCGGCGATGGACCCGCACGCGGCCGTCACGGCGCTCCACCGGGCGCTGGACCACGACGACACCGTCGTGGCCGTCGCCGACATCCAGTGGGAACGCTTCACCCAGGGCTACACGGCGGTCCGCCCCAGCCCGCTCATCGGCGATCTGCCGGAGGTGCGGCGGCTGCGGGAGACCGGCGGCCCGGGCGGCGACCCGGCGGCGGCCTCGGACGGCTCCCCGGCGGACGCGCTGCGGCAGCGGCTGACCGGGATCTCCCGGGCCGAACAGTCCCTGGTGGTCCTGGACGTCGTACGCACCAACGCCGCCGCGGCGCTCGGCCACCCGACGGCCGACGAGGTCGGCGCCGGGCGGGCGTTCAAGGAGCTGGGCTTCGACTCGCTGATCGCGCTGGAGCTGCGCAACCGGCTGGGCGTCGCCACCGGGCAGAAGCTGCCCGCCACGCTGGTCTTCGACTATCCGACCCCGGCGGTGCTCGCCGAGTACCTGTGCGGCGAACTCGTCGGCGACGGCGGGTCGGCGGCCGCGCCCGGGCTCGCGGAGCTGGACGCGCTGGAGTCGGCACTGTCCGTCCTCGACCCGGAGAGCGCGTCGCGGGAGGACATCGCGGCCCGGCTGCGGGACCTCGCCGCGAAGTGGGCGGAGCCCCGTACGGCCGGTGCCGAGACGGACGGCGGCGGCGCCGGAACGGTGACGCGGAAGCTGCAAGAGGCGACGCAGGATGAGGTCTTCGACTTCATCGAGAAAGAACTCGGAATCTAAGGATCGATGGGTCCGCGGGCGCAAGGTTTGTGACGAGAAGCATGGGTGAGACTCCAATGGCGGATCAGGACAAGATCCTCGACTACCTCAAGCGGGTGACCGCCGATCTGCACCAGACGCGGCAGCGTCTTCGTGAGGTCGAGTCGCAGGAGCCTGAGCCGATCGCGATCGTCGGCATGAGCTGCCGCTTCCCCGGAGGCGTCACGTCTCCCGAGGAGCTGTGGCAGCTCGTGGCCGGTGGCGGTGACGCCGTCACGGACTTCCCCACGGACCGGGGCTGGGACGTCTCGTCGCTCTTCGACGCCGACCCCGACCAGCAGGGCACCAGCTACACCGACAAGGGCGGATTCCTGGAGGGCGCGGGCGAGTTCGACGCCGGGTTCTTCGGGATCAGCCCGCGCGAAACCCTCGGCATGGACCCCCAGCAGCGGCTGCTGCTGGAAACCTCCTGGGAGACGTTCGAGCGGGCCGGGATCGACCCGGCCACGCTGCGCGGCAGCAAGGCCGGTGTCTTCATCGGCACCAACGGCCAGGACTACCCGGAGCTGCTGCACCGGCTGCCGCAGGGCGTCGAGCAGTACCTGCTCACCGGCAACGCGGCGAGCGTCATCTCCGGCCGCATCTCCTACACCTTCGGCCTGGAGGGCCCGGCGCTCACCGTCGACACGGCCTGCTCTGCGTCGCTGGTGGCGCTGCACCTGGCCGTGCAGGCGCTGCGCAGCGGTGAGTGCTCGCTGGCGCTGACCGGTGGCGTCACGGTCATGAACAGCCCGCGCGCGTTCATCAACTTCAGCCGTCAGCGGGGTCTCGCCCCCGACGGCCGCTGCAAGGCGTTCGCCGACGGCGCGGACGGCACGGGCTGGGGCGAGGGCGTCGGCATGCTGCTCGTGGAGCGGCTGTCGGACGCCCGGAAGAACGGCCACCAGGTGCTCGCCCTCGTGCGCGGCTCCGCCATCAACCAGGACGGTGCGTCCAACGGTCTGACGGCGCCGAACGGCCCGTCCCAGCAGCGCGTCATCCGCCAGGCGCTCACCGACGGCCGTCTCACCCCGGCCCAGGTCGACGCCGTCGAGGCACACGGCACCGGGACGTCGCTCGGCGACCCCATCGAGGCGCAGGCGCTGCTCGCCACGTACGGGCAGAACCGGGCCGAGGGCCGCCCGCTGTGGCTCGGCTCCGTCAAGTCCAACTTCGGGCACACCCAGGCCGCGGCCGGTGTCGCCGGAATCATCAAGATGGTCAAGGCCATCGAGCACGGCGTCCTGCCCAGGACGCTGCACGTCGACGCGCCCTCCGGCGACGTCGACTGGTCGGCGGGCGCGGTGTCGCTGCTCACCGAGAACACCCCGTGGCCGGAGACCGGCCAGCCGCGCCGCGCGGGCATCTCCTCGTTCGGCGTGAGCGGGACGAACGCCCACACCGTCATCGAGCAGGCCCCCGCCGAGGACCGTGAGCCGGAGACGGCCGACGGCGAGTGGTCCGGGCTCGGCGGGCAGCTGCCGCTGCTGGTGTCCGGGCAGAGCGCGGAGGCGCTGCGCGCCCAGGCCGCGCGGCTTACCGCCCATGTGGAGGGCGACCCGGGCCTCGGCCTGGTCGACCTCGCCCACTCCCTGGCCACCACCCGCGCCGCGCTGGACCACCGCGCCGTGGTCCTCGCGGGCGACGGCGGCCGGGACGACCTGCTGCGCGGACTGGCCGCGCTCGCCGAGGAAAACCCCGCGAGCGGGGTCGTCCAGGGCGAGGTCGGCGAGGGCAAGGTCGCGTTCCTGTTCACCGGACAGGGCAGCCAGCGCCCTGGCATGGGACGCGAGCTGTACGCGGCCGTCCCGGCCTTCGCGAAGGCGCTGGACGAGGTGTGCGCCGAACTCGACGGCCACCTCGAACTGCCCCTGCGGGATGTGATGTTCGGTGACGACGGTGACTTGCTCAACCGCACCGGGTACACCCAGCCCGCCCTGTTCGCCCTCGAAGTGGCGCTGTTCCGGCTGCTGGAAACGTGGGGTGTGAAGCCCGACTTCCTCGTCGGCCACTCCATCGGCGAGCTGGCCGCCGCACATGTGGCGGGCGTGCTCTCCCTCGCGGACGCGTCCAAGCTGGTCGCGGCCCGTGGCCGTCTGATGCAGGAGCTTCCGGGCGGTGGCGCGATGATCGCCGTCCAGGCGTCCGAGGACGAGGTGACGCCGCAGCTCACCGACCGTGTCTCGATCGCCGCCCTCAACGGTCCGACGTCGGTCGTCATCGCGGGCGACGAGGACGCGGCTCTGGAAATCGCCGCGTCGTTCGAGGCGCAGGGCCGCAAGACCAAGCGGCTCACCGTCAGCCACGCGTTCCACTCGCCGCACATGGACGGCATGCTGGAGGCGTTCCGCGAGGTCGCGCAGGGCGTCACCTACGCGCCGCCCGTCATCCCCGTCATCTCCAACCTGACCGGCACGTCCGTGTCCGCCGACGAGATCTGCTCGCCCGACTACTGGGTCCGGCACGTCCGTTCGGCGGTCCGCTACACCGACGGCGTCCGCAGGCTCGAAGAGTACGGTGTCGCCACCTTCGTCGAGCTGGGCCCCGACGGGGTGCTCACCGCCATGGCGCAGGACTGCGTCACCGACGGCGGCGCCGCCTTCGTGCCCATCCTGCGCGGCGACCGCCCCGAGGCCACCGCCCTGACCGACGCGCTCGCCCGCGCCCATGTGCACGGCGTGGCCGTCGACTGGGCCGCCGTCTTCGCGGGCTCCGGCGCCCGCCGCGTCGAACTGCCCACCTACGCCTTCCAGCGCGAGCTGTACTGGCCCGAGCCCGCCGGGCCCTGGACCGGGGACGTCACCGCCGCCGGGCTCGGCTCCGCCGACCATCCGCTGCTCGGCGCCGCCGTCTCGCTCGCCGACGCCGCCGGATTCCTGTTCACCGGCAGGCTCTCCCTCCAGACCCACCCGTGGCTCGCCGACCACGCCGTCATGGACACCGTGCTGCTGCCCGGCACGGCCTTCGTCGAACTGGCCATCCGCGCCGGTGACCACGTCGGCGCCGACGTCCTGGAAGAGCTGACCCTTCAAGCGCCGCTCGTACTGCCCCCGCAAGGCGGGGTGCAGGTGCAGGTGTCCGTGGGCGCGCCGGACGAGACCGGCCGCCGCTCGCTGACCCTCCACTCGCGGCTCGAAGAGGCCGCCGACGGCACCTGGGGCGAGGGCGAGTGGACCCGCCACGCCACCGGTGTGCTCGCCACCGCCGCCACGGGTGCCACCGGCGCCACGACGCCTGATGACGGGCTCACCACCTGGCCGCCCGCCGATGCCACCGAGGTCCCCGTCGACGGGCTGTACGAGTGGCTCACCGGGAGCGGATTCGCCTACGGCCCGGTGTTCCAGGGCCTCAAGGCCGCCTGGCAGCACGGCGACCACGTGTACGCCGAAGTACGCCTCCCCGACGGCGCCCGCGCCGAGGCCGACCTGTTCGGGCTGCACCCGGCGCTGCTGGACGCGGCCCTGCACGCCGTCGGCATCGGCTCCCTCCTGGAGGACACCGAACACGGCCGCCTCCCGTTCTCCTGGAGCGGCGTCCGGCTGCACGCCGTCGGCGCCTCCGCGCTGCGCGTCCGGCTCTCGCCCGCGGGCCAGGACTCCGTGGCCGTCCTGGTCACCGACGAGAGCGGCGCGCCCGTCGCCTCCGTCGACGCGCTGCTGCTGCGCCCGGTCTCGCCCGAGCAGGTGCACTCCGCGCGCGGCGCCTTCCACGACGCGCTGTTCCGCGTCGAGTGGACCCCCGCCCCGGTGCCGTCCGCCACCACCGTCGTGGCCGGGCAGTGGGCGCTGCTGGGCGACCCGACGCCCGAGCTGGCCACCGCGCTGCCCACCGCCGCCGGATATCCCGACCTGGCCGCGCTCGGCGAGGCCGTGACCGGCGGCGCCCCGGTGCCGCAGGCCGTCGTCGCGCCGTTCTTCCCGGCCGAGACGGACATCCCGGTGCAGGACGCCGTACGCGACGCCCTGCACCGCGCGCTGGAGCTGGCCCAACGCTGGCTCGCCGACGACCGGTTCGAGGGCTCCCGGCTGGTGATCGCCACCCGTGGCGCCGTCGCCACCGCCCCGGACGCCGACACCGACGACCTGGCGCACGCCCCGCTGTGGGGGCTGCTGCGCTCCGCGCAGTCCGAGAACCCGGACCGCTTCACCCTCGTCGACATCGACGGCGACGACGCCTCGTATCGCGCCCTCGCCCCCGCCCTGGCCACCGGCGAGTCGCAGCTCGCGGTCCGCGCCGGGTCCGTCGTCGTACCGCGCCTGGCGAAGGTCGCCTCCGACGCCGCCCACACCGCCCCCGCCCTCGACCCCGAGGGCACGGCCCTGGTCACCGGCGCCACCGGCACCCTGGGCGGCCTGGTCGCCCGCCACCTGGTCGCCGAGCACGGCGTACGCCACCTGCTGCTGCTCAGCCGCCGTGGCGCCGACGCGCACGGCGCCGCCGACCTCGTCGCCGAACTGCGCGCGTCCGGCGCCGACGTCACCCTCGCCGCCTGCGACGTGGCCGACCGCGACGCGCTGGCCGAAACCCTGGCCGCCGTCCCCGCCGCACACCCGCTGACCGCCGTCGTGCACACCGCCGGTGTCCTCGACGACGGTGTCATCGGCTCGCTCACCGCCGAGCGCGTCGACCGCGTCCTGCCGCCCAAGGTGGACGCGGCGTGGAACCTCCACGAGCTGACCCGCGAGCTGGACCTGTCCGCGTTCGTCCTGTTCTCCGCCGCCGCCGGAACGCTCGGCGGCCCCGGACAGGCCAACTACGCGGCCGCCAACTCCTTCCTGGACGCCCTCGCCCAGCGCCGCCGCGCCCAGGGACTCCCCGCGACCGCGCTGGCCTGGGGCCTGTGGGCCGAGCGCAGCGGCATGACCGGCGAGCTGGACGACGCCGACATCCAGCGCATCACCCGCGCCGGAGTCGCCGCTCTCTCCTCCGACGAGGGCCTGGCCCTGCTGGACACCGCGCTCGCCGTCGGCGACCCCGCGCTCGTCCCCATGCACCTGGACCTGGCGTCCCTGCGCCACGCCGATGCCACCATGGTCCCCGCGCTGCTGCGCGGCCTGGTGCGCGGCGGACCGGCCCGCCGCACCGCCGAGTCGGGCGCCGCGGGCGGCGGCGGGCTCGCCGAACGGCTCCTCGTGCTGTCCGTCCCGGAACGCGACCGGCTGCTGCTGGAGATCGTCTGCGGCCAGGTCGCCGCCGTCCTCGGCTACGCGGGCCCGGAGGCCGTCGGCGCGGGCCGCGCCTTCAAGGAGCTGGGCTTCGACTCGCTCACCGCCGTCGAGCTGCGCAACCGCATCGGCGCCGTCACGGGCGTACGGCTCCCCGCCACCCTCGTCTTCGACTACCCCACACCCACCTCGCTCGCCGGGTTCCTGCGCACCGAGATCCTCGGCGACCAGGCCGACGAGGGCGCCGCGGCCCCGGTGGCGGCCACCGCCGTCGCCGACGACGAGCCGATCGCCATCGTCGGCATGAGCTGCCGCTACCCGGGCGGCGTCAGCAGCCCCGAGGAGCTGTGGCAGCTCGTCATGGGCGCCGCCGACGCCATCTCCGGCTTCCCCACCGACCGTGGCTGGCAGCTGGGCGGAATCCTGGGCGACGACCAGGGGCAGGCGGGCACCAGCGCCACCATCGAGGGCGGATTCCTCTACGACGCGGGCGAGTTCGACCCGGACTTCTTCGGCATCAACCCCCGCGAAGCCCTCGCCATGGACCCCCACCAGCGGCTGCTGCTGGAGTCCTCCTGGGAGGCGTTCGAGCGCGCGGGCATCGACCCGGCGACCGTGCGCGGCAGCCGGACCGGCGTCTTCACCGGCGTCATGTACCACGACTACCTCTCCCGGCTGACCGCCCTCCCCGAGGGCCTGGAGGGCTACCTCGGCACCGGTTCGGCGGGCAGTGTCGCCTCGGGTCGGGTGTCGTACACCTTCGGTCTCGAAGGCCCGGCCGTCACCATCGACACGGCGTGCTCGTCGTCGCTGGTGGCGCTGCACCTGGCCGCGCAGGCGCTGCGCAACGGCGAGTGCACCATGGCGCTCGCGGGCGGCGTCACCGTCATGTCCACCCCGGACACCTTCATCGACTTCAGCCGCCAGGGCGGCCTGTCGGCCAGCGGCCGCTGCAAGTCCTTCGCCGCCACGGCCGACGGCACGGGCTGGGGCGAGGGCGTCGGCATGCTGCTCGTGGAGCGGCTGTCGGACGCACGCCGCAATGGCCACCAGGTGCTGGCCGTGGTGCGGGGTACGGCGGTCAACCAGGACGGCGCGTCGAACGGTCTGACGGCGCCGAACGGCCCGTCGCAGCAGCGCGTCATCCGCGCGGCCCTCGCCGGTGCGGGCCTCTCCGCCGCCGAGGTGGACGCGGTCGAGGCGCACGGTACGGGGACCACGCTGGGCGACCCGATCGAGGCGCAGGCGCTGCTGGCCACGTACGGCAAGGAGAAGACCGCCGAACAGCCGCTCTACCTCGGCTCCATCAAGTCGAACATCGGCCACACGCAGGCCGCGGCGGGTGTCGCGGGCATCATCAAGATGGTCCTCGCCATGCGGCATGGTGTGCTTCCGCAGTCGCTGCACATCGATGAGCCGTCGCCGCACGTCGACTGGGAGGCGGGCGCGGTTTCGCTGCTCGCCGAGGCGCGGGAATGGCCGGAGACCGGGCACGCGCGCCGCGCGGGCATCTCCTCCTTCGGCGTCAGCGGCACCAACGCCCACGCCATCATCGAGCAGGCCCCCGAGCCCGAGCCTGAGCCCCGGCCCGCGACGAACACCGCGCCCCGCGCGGCCGGGGTGCTGCCCTGGGCCCTGTCCGGCAAGTCCGCCGACGCGCTGCGCGACCAGGCCGTACGGCTGCTCGCCCACCTGGAGGAGCGGCCCGGGCTGCCGCTGGCCGACCTCGGCTACTCGCTCGCCACCACGCGCGCCGCCTTGGACCACCGCGCGGTGGTGGTCGGCGACGACCGCGCCACGCTGGTCGCGGGCCTGGAGGCCCTGGTGCGCGGCGAGTCCGCCGCGGGGCTGACCGAGGGATCGGTGGCCGACGGCGGCAAGGTGGCGTTCCTGTTCACCGGTCAGGGCAGCCAGCGGCTCGGGATGGGCCGTGAACTGTACGAGGCCTACCCGGTGTTCGCGGAGGCGCTGGACACCGTATGCGATGAGCTGGACCCGCACCTTGAACAGCCTCTGAAGACGGTGCTGTTCGGCGACGACGCCTCGGTGCTCGACGAGACCGCGTACACCCAGCCCGCGCTGTTCGCGGTCGAGGTGGCGCTGTTCCGTCTCGTCGAGGCGTGGGGGCTGCGGGCGGACTTCCTCTCCGGCCACTCCATCGGTGAGATCGCCGCCGCGCATGTGGCGGGCGTGTTCTCCCTCGCGGACGCCGCCAAGCTGGTGGCGGCGCGTGGGCGTCTGATGCAGGAGCTTCCGGCCGGTGGCGCGATGGTCGCGGTGCAGGCGTCGGAGGACGAGGTGGCGCCGCTGCTCACCGACCGCGTCAGCATCGCCGCCCTCAACGGGCCGATGTCCGTGGTCATCGCGGGTGACGAGGACGCGGCACTGGAGATCGCGGCTGGTTTCGAGGCGCAGGGTCGTAAGACCAAGCGGCTCACCGTCAGCCACGCGTTCCACTCCCCGCGCATGGACGGGATGCTCGACGCGTTCCGCGAGGTCGCGCAGGGGCTGACCTACGAAGCCCCCCGCATCCCGATCGTCTCCAACCTCACCGGGGACATCGTCTCCGCCGACGACATCACGACCCCGGACTTCTGGGTGCGGCACGTCCGCGAAGCCGTCCGCTTCCTCGACGGTGTCCGCACCCTGGAGGCCCAGGGCGTCACCACCTACCTCGAACTCGGCCCCGACGGTGTGCTGTCCGCCATGGCCCAGGAGTGCGTGACCGAGGACGAAGCCGTCTTCGTGCCCACCCTCCGCAAGGACCGCCCCGAGGCCGACACCGTCACCGCCGCCCTCGCCCGGCTGCACGTCCGTGGCGTGGCGCCGGACTGGGCGGCGTACTTCGCCGGGACCGGTGCGTCCCGCGTGGACCTGCCCACGTACGCCTTCCAGCACCGCCGCTTCTGGCTGACGAACCCTGCGGGCTTCGTCGGCGACGTGGAGTCGGCGGGCCTGGGCCGGGCCGATCACCCGCTGCTGGGTGCGGCCGTGCCGCTGGCCGACTCCGACGGCTTCCTGCTCACGGGCAGGCTCTCCCTCGAAAGCCACCCGTGGCTGGCCGACCACGCCGTCATGGGCACGGTCCTGCTGCCCGGCACCGCCTTCGTCGAGCTGGCGATCCACGCCGGTGACCAGGTGGGCTGCGACCGGCTGGACGAGCTGACCATCGAGGCGCCGCTGATCCTCCCCGAGCGTGGCGCGGTACAGGTGCAGATCATGGTCGGCGCCCCGCAGGCCGCCGGACACCGCACGCTGGAGCTGTACTCGCGGGCCCAGGACGCGCCCGCCGAGCTGCCGTGGACCCGGCACGCCAGTGGTGTGCTGGTGGCGGGCGGCCCGCGGCCGTCGTTCGATCTGACGGCGTGGCCGCCGCCGGGCGCCGAGCCCGCCGAGGTCGACGGCCTCTACGAGCACCTGGCGCAGGGCGGTTTCGCGTACGGCCCGGTCTTCCAGGGGCTGGAGGCGGCCTGGCTGCGCGGCGACGAGGTGTTCGCCGAGGTCCGGCTGCCCGAGGGCGCCGAGGCCGACGCCAAGGCGTTCGGGCTGCACCCGGCGCTGCTGGACGCCGCGCTGCACAGCACGTTCGCCCGTCCCGACGGCGATGAGCAGGGCAGGCTGCCGTTCTCCTGGAGCGGGGTGTCGCTGCACGCGGTCGGCGCCGGTGCGCTCCGGGTGCGGCTGACCCCGGCCGGGACGGACGCGGTGTCGCTGGAGCTGGCCGACGGGACCGGTGCCCCGGTGGCGTCCGTGGAGCAGCTGGCGCTGCGTCCGGTCGCGGCCGGGCAGCTCGCGGGCGCCAGGTCGGCCACGTACCACGAGTCGCTGTACCGGCTGGACTGGGCCACCGTGCCCCCGGCCGCCACGCAGGGCAGTGTGCGGTGGTCGGTGCTCGGCGGCGGCGCGCCCGACGCGCTGACGTCCGGTGCGGCGGTCCACACCGACCTGGCCGCGCTGGGCGAAGCAGGGGACCTGCCGGAATTCGTCCTCGCCCACCTCGAACCGCGTGCCACCGACGACGTGACGGGCGCGGTCCACACCGCCACCCAGGACGCGCTGGCCCTCGTACGGGAGTGGCTGGCCGACGACCGGTTCGCCGCCTCCCAGCTGGTCCTGGTGACCCGGGGCGCGGTGGCCACCGCCGGTGACGCGGGGACGTATGACCTGGCGCATGCCCCGGTGTGGGGTCTGGTGCGCTCCGCGCAGTCCGAGAACCCCGACCGGCTGAGGCTGGCCGACCTCGACGGCACCGACGCCTCGTACGAGGCCCTGCGCACCGCGCTGGCCTCCGGCGAGCCGCAGTTCGCGCTGCGCCGTGGCACCGTCCACGCGCCCCGGCTGGCGCGCATCGCCACCGACGGGCCGATGGTGCCGCCTGCCGGTGAGCAGGCGTGGCGGCTGGACATCGAGGACAAGGGCACGCTGGAGAACCTGACGCTGCTGCCGACCCCGGAGGCCGCCGCGCCGCTGGAGGCCGGGCAGGTGCGGGTCGCGGTCCGGGCCGCCGGTGTGAACTTCCGCGATGTGCTGAACGCGCTGGGCATGTACCCCGGCGACGCGGGCCTGATGGGCAGTGAGGGCGCCGGTGTCGTCCTCGAAACCGGCCCCGGGGTCACCGATCTGGCGCCCGGCGAACCGGTGATGGGCATGCTGCCCGGCGGGTTCGGGCCGCTGGTGGTCGTGGACCGCCGCATGGTGGCGCCGATGCCGCAGGGCTGGTCGTACGCGCAGGCCGCGTCCGTGCCGATCGTCTTCATGACGGCCTACTACGCGCTGCGCGACCTGGCGGACCTGCGCGGCGGCGAGTCGCTGCTCGTCCACGCCGCCGCCGGTGGTGTCGGCATGGCCGCCGTGCAGCTGGCCCGCCACTGGGGCGTGGACGTCTACGCGACGGCCAGCCCGGCCAAGTGGGACACGCTGCGCGGCCTCGGGCTGGCCGACGACCGTATCGCCTCCTCCCGCGACCTGGCCTTCGAGGAGAGCTTCCGCGAGGCCAGCGGCGGGCGGGGCGTGGACGTCGTACTGGACTCGCTGGCGCGCGAGTTCGTGGACGCGTCGCTGCGGCTGCTGCCGCGCGGCGGCCGGTTCGTCGAGATGGGCAAGACGGACGTCCGGGCGCCCGAGGAGGTCGCGGCCGCCTATCCGGGCGTCTCCTACCAGGCGTTCGACCTGACCGAGGCGGGCCTGGACCGCATCCAGGCCATGCTGTGCGAACTGCTGGAGCTGTTCGAGCGGGGTGCGCTGCGGGCGCTGCCGATCACCGCGTGGGATGTGCGGCAGGCCCCGGACGCGTTCCGCTACCTCAGCCAGGCCCGGCACATCGGCAAGGTCGTCCTCACCGTGCCCGCCGCGTGGAACCCGGACGGCACGGTGCTGATCACCGGCGGCACCGGCACCCTGGGCGGCCTCGTCGCCCGGCACGCGGTGACCGAGCGCGGCGCCCGGCACCTGCTGCTGACCAGCCGACGGGGCGAGCAGGCCACGGGCGCGGCCGAACTCGCCGCCGAACTGCGCGAGTTGGGCGCCGAGGTCACCGTCGCCGCGTGTGACGCGGCCGACCGCGACCAGCTCGCCGCCGTCCTGGCCGCCGTCCCCGCCGCACACCCGCTGACCGCCGTGGTGCACACGGCCGGTGTGCTGGACGACGGGGTGATCGGCTCACTGACGGGCCCGCGGCTGGAGAAGGTGCTGCGGCCCAAGGTGGACGCGGCGCTGAACCTGCACGAGCTGACCCGGCACCTGGACCTGTCCGCGTTCGTGCTGTTCTCCTCGGCGGCGGGGACGTTCGGCGGCCCCGGCCAGGCCAACTACGCGGCGGCCAACTCCTTCCTGGACGCCCTCGCCCGCCACCGCCATGC
The DNA here is from genome assembly GCF_040629205.1 of Streptomyces sp. NPDC005962. Classification (NCBI taxonomy): domain Bacteria; kingdom Bacillati; phylum Actinomycetota; class Actinomycetes; order Kitasatosporales; family Streptomycetaceae; genus Streptomyces; species Streptomyces sp. NPDC005962. The sequence goes on from NZ_JBEXVE010000003.1 coordinate 102,595, forward strand.
CCAGGGCCTGCCCGCCACCTCCCTCGCCTGGGGCCTGTGGGCCGAGGCCAGCGGCATGACCGGCGAGCTGGAGGCCACCGACAAGTCCCGGATGAGCCGCTCGGGCGTGCAGGGCCTGTCCTCGGACGAGGGCCTGGCGCTGTTCGACGCCGCCCAGGACGTCGGCGACGCGTTCCTGGTGCCCATGCAGCTCGACCTGGCGTCGCTCACGGGCGCCCGCGTCGAGATGGTGCCGCCGCTGCTGCGCGGCCTGGTGCGTGGCGGAACGACCCGCCGCACCGCCGAGTCGGGCGCGGCCGGGGACGGCGCGTCGCTGGTGGAGCGGCTGGTCCGCCTCGCCCCGGCCGAACGCGAGCAGCTGCTGCTCGACCTGGTGCGCGGCCAGGTGGCCATGGTGCTCGGCCACGACTCGCCGGACGCGGTGGAGGCTTCCCGGGCGTTCCGGGATCTCGGCTTCGACTCGCTCACCGCGGTCGAGTTCCGCAACCGCCTCGGCGGCGCCGCCGGGCTCCGGCTGCCCGCCACGCTCGTCTTCGACTACCCGACGCCGACCGCGCTCGCCGGATACCTGCGCGACGAACTGCTCGGCTCCGAGGCGGCCGTGGCCGTCACGGCGCAGGCGGGCGCCACGACGAAGGACGCAGACGAGGACGACCCGATCGCCATCGTCGCGATGAGCTGCCGCTTCCCCGGCGACGTCCGCACCCCCGAGGACCTGTGGGAACTGCTGGCCGAGGGCCGCGACGGCATCTCCCGGCTGCCCGACGACCGGGGCTGGGACATCGAGGCGTTCTACGACCCGGACCCGGACCGGCCCGGCACCTCGTACGCCCGCGAGGGCGGGTTCACGTACGACGCAGCCGACTTCGACCCGGAGTTCTTCGGCATCAACCCGCGCGAGGCCATGGCGATGGACCCGCAGCAGCGGCTGCTGCTGGAGACCTCGTGGGAGTCGTTCGAGCGCGCGGGTATCAATCCGCGGACGCTGCGCGGCAAGGAGGTCGGCGTCTTCGTCGGCCAGATGCACAACGACTACGTGTCGCGGCTGAGCACCGTCCCCGAGGGCGTCGAGGGCTACCTCGGCACCGGCGGCTCCAGCAGCATCGCCTCCGGCCGGGTGTCGTACACCTTCGGCTTCGAGGGCCCGGCCGTCACCGTCGACACGGCGTGCTCGTCGTCGCTGGTGGCGCTGCACCTGGCGGCGCAGGCGCTGCGCAACGGCGAATGCACACTGGCGCTCGCGGGCGGTGTCACCATCATCACCACGCCCGCCGTCTTCACCGAGTTCAGCCGTCAGCGCGGCCTGGCCACCGACGGCCGCTGCAAGCCGTTCGCGGCGGCGGCCGACGGCACGGCCTGGGGCGAGGGCGTCGGCATGGTGCTCGTCGAGCGGCTGTCGGACGCACGTCGCAATGGCCACCAGGTGCTGGCCGTGGTGCGGGGTACGGCGGTCAACCAGGACGGTGCGTCCAATGGTCTGACGGCGCCGAACGGTCCGTCCCAGCAGCGCGTCATCCGCCAGGCCCTGGCGAACGCCGGACTGTCCGCCGCCGAGGTGGACGCCGTCGAGGCACACGGTACGGGGACGACGCTGGGCGACCCGATCGAGGCGCAGGCGCTGCTGGCCACCTACGGCCGTGAGCGGCCGGAGGGGCAGCCGCTGTGGCTCGGCTCCATCAAGTCCAACTTCGGCCACACGCAGGCCGCGGCGGGTGTCGCGGGCATCATCAAGATGGTGCTCGCCATGCGGCATGGTGTGCTGCCACAGTCGCTGCACATCGACGAGCCGTCGCCGCACGTCGACTGGGAGGCGGGCGCGGTGTCGCTGCTCGCGGAGGCGAGGGAGTGGCCGGAGACGGACCGCCCGCGCCGCGCGGGCATCTCCTCCTTCGGCATGAGCGGCACCAACGCCCACGCCATCATCGAGCAGGCCCCCGAGCCGGACCCGCGTCCGGCGGCTGAGCTCGCGGACGGCACGGCGGCGCTGCCGTGGGTGCTCTCCGCCAAGTCCCCGGAGGCGCTGCGCGCCCAGGGCGCCCGGCTCCGCAGCCATGTGGCGGACCACCCCGAGGCCGCGCTCGCCGACCTCGGCTACTCCCTGGCCACCGGCCGCGCCGCCTTCGACCACCGCGCGACACTCGTCGCCCGGGACCGCGAGGGCCTCCTGACCGGTCTGGCCGCCCTCGCCGAGGGCCGCACCGCGCCCGGCCTCGTGGCGGACGCGGTGGCCGAGGGCAAGGTGGCGTTCCTGTTCACGGGGCAGGGCAGCCAGCGGCTCGGGATGGGCCATGAGCTCTACGACGCCTACCCGGTGTTCGCCGAAGCCCTGGACGCCGTATGCGATGAGCTGGACCCGCACCTCGAACAGCCGCTGAAGACGGTGCTGTTCGGCGACGACGCCTCGGTGCTCGACCAGACCGCGTACACCCAGCCCGCGCTGTTCGCGGTAGAGGTGGCGCTGTTCCGCCTGGTCGAGGCGTGGGGGTTGCGCGCGGACGTCCTGTCCGGCCACTCCATCGGCGAGATCGCCGCCGCGCATGTGGCAGGCGTGCTCTCCCTCGCGGACGCCGCGAAGCTGGTGGCCGCCCGTGGCCGTCTGATGCAGCGACTGCCCGCCGGTGGCGCGATGATCGCCGTCCAGGCGTCCGAGGACGAGGTGACGCCGCACCTGAGCAAGCGGGTGAGCCTCGCGGCCGTCAACGGCCCGACGTCGGTCGTGGTCGCGGGCGACGAGGACGCGGCTCTGGAGATCGCGGCCGGTTTCGAGGCGCAGGGCCGCAAGACCAAGCGCCTCACCGTCAGCCACGCGTTCCACTCGCCGCACATGGACGGCATGCTGGACGCGTTCCGCCAGGTGGCGGAGGAGCTGACGTACGAAGCCCCCCGCATCCCGATCGTCTCCAACCTGACCGGGAACATCGTCTCCTCCGACGACATCACGACCCCCGACTTCTGGGTACGCCACGTCCGCGAGGCGGTCCGCTTCCTCGACGGTGTCCGCGCACTCGAAGCGCAGGGCGTCACCACGTACGTCGAACTGGGCCCCGAGGGCGTGCTCACCGCCATGGCGCAGGACTGCGTCACGGACGGGAGCCACGCCTTCGCCGCCACCCTGCGCGGCGGGCGCCCGGAGCCGGAGACGCTGCTCACCGCGCTCGGCCAGGCCCATGCCCGGGGCGCCGCCGTGGACTTCGAGGCGCTGTACGCCCCGTACGGCGCGCACCGGGTGGACCTGCCGACATACGCGTTCCAGCGCCGCCGGTTCTGGCTGGACATCGGGCCCACCGGCGGCGACGCCACCGCGATCGGCCTGCACGCGGCGGGCCACCCGCTGCTCGGCGCCGCCGTGGAACTGCCCGACGCGGACGGCTTCGCCTTCACCGGACGCCTCTCCCTCCAGGCCCAGCCGTGGCTGGCCGACCACGCCGTGATGGGCACGGTGCTGCTGCCCGGCACCGCGTTCGTGGAGCTGGCACTGCGCGCCGGGGAACACGCGGGCTGCGACCGGCTGGACGAACTCACCCTTGAGGCACCGCTGATCGTGCCCGAGCGGGGCGCGATCCAGCTCCGCCTGTCGCTCACGGCCCCCGACACCACCGGCCGCCGCGCGCTGACGATGCACTCCCGCGCCGAGAACGCCCCGGCCGACGAGCCGTGGCTGCGGCACGCGACCGGCGCGCTGACCGCCGACGCGGACGCGGGTACGTTCGACCTCACCGCCTGGCCGCCCGCCGACGCCGAGCGGATCGCCGTCGAGGGCCTGTACGACGGCCTGGCCGATTCCGGCTTCGCCTACGGCCCGGTCTTCCAGGGCCTGGAGGCGGCCTGGCGGCGCGAGGACGAGGTGTTCGCCGAGGTCAGGCTCCCGGAGGGCACCGAGGCCGACGCCAAGACCTTCGGCCTCCACCCGGCCCTGCTGGACGCGGCACTGCACGCCCTCGGGCTGGCCGCCGCCGACGAAGACGGCGGCGGCCAAGGCCGACTGCCGTTCTCGTGGACGGGCGTATCCCTGCACGCCGTAGGCGCCTCCGCCCTGCGAGTGCGGCTGACGGGCACCACCACGGGCACGGTGTCGCTGTCGCTGGCGGACGCGACGGGCGCCCCGGTGGCGTCCGTGGAAGGCCTGGCCCTGCGCACGGTGTCCCCGGCCCAACTGGCCGCCACCCGCCCGGGCAACCCGTCGGACGCCCTCTTCCACGTCACCTGGCCCCCGCTCCCGTCGTCCCCCGACGCGCTGCCCACGCCCCGCTGGGCGACCCTGGGCACGGACACCCTGGGCACCCCCGCATACCCGGACCTGCCCGCACTGGCGTCCGCCCTGGACGCGGGCACGGAGGCTCCGGAGTACGTAGTGGTGGACCTGGCAAATCAAGCCCGTCCGGCGCTTGAGGACACGCCCGAAGGGCGTCCGGGGCCGTACGCGGACGGCGCGGCACTTGAAGGCCCGGGTGCGGCATCTCCAGCCCGTCCGGCGCTTGAGGACCGGGGTCTTGGGGCGGAGCCCCAAGTTTCGGGAAGGGGCGGGGTGGGGGAGACCCCCTCGCCCGCCACCACGGCGCACCACGCCACCACCCACGTGCTGGCCCTGCTCCAGCAGTGGCTGGCCGACGACCGCTTCGCGGACACCCGCCTGATCATCCTCACCTCCGCCACCGACCTGGCCCACGCCGCCGCCCGTGGCCTCATCCGCTCCGCCCAGGCGGAGAACCCGGACCGCCTGATCCTGGTCGACACCGACGCCGACGACACCTCCCTGAACACCCTGGCAACGGTCGTAGCGACGGACGAACCCCAGGTGGCCGTACGCAACGGCGAGCTTCTGGCCCCCCGCCTGGCCCGCACGACCACATCGGCGCAGGACGAAGCCACCGAGTGGAACCCGGACGGCACGGTCCTCCTCACGGGTGCCTCCGGCACCCTGGGTGGCCTCTTCGCCCGCCACTTGGTGGCCGAACGCGGCGTACGAAACCTCCTCCTGGTGAGCCGCAGGGGCGAAGCGGCCCCGGGCGCAGCCGAACTCACAACGGAGCTGGCCGAGCTGGGCGCCACCGTGCACTGGTCGGCCTGCGACGTGGCAGACCGCAACGCCCTGGCCGAGACCCTGGCAGCGATCCCCACAGCCCACCCCCTGACAGCGGTAGTCCACACGGCAGGTGTCCTGGACGACGGCGTGATCGCGTCCCTCACCCCCGACCGGCTGGCCAAGGTCCTGCGCCCGAAGGCGGACGCGGCCTGGAACCTCCACAGTCTGACGGCGGACCAGGACCTGAAGGCATTCATCGTCTTCTCTTCCGCCGCCGGAGTCTTCGGCGGTGCCGGACAGGGCAACTACGCGGCGGCGAACGCCTTCCTGGACGCCCTGGCCCAGCACCGCGCAGCGAACGGCCTGCCCGCCACCTCCCTCGCCTGGGGCCTGTGGTCGATGGCCGGAGGCATGGGCGGTGAGCTGGACGAAACGGAGATCGCCCGCATCCGCCGAGGCGGCATCGGCGTGCTCACGGCCGACACCGGCCTGGAGCTCTTCGACGCGGCGACGAAGACCACCGACGCACTGCTCGTCCCCATGCCCCTGGACATGTCCGCCCTCCGCGCCCAAGCAGGCGTAGGCATGCTGCCGCCCCTCTTCCGCGGCCTGGTACGGGCGGCGACCCCCGCCCGCCGGGCGGCGGGGTCCGCGGCCGCCGCCCCGGGCGGGGCGGACGCGCTGCGCACGAGGCTCGCCGGGCTGTCCGAGCCCGAGCGCGACGAGGCGGTGCTCGACCTGGTGTGCACCCAGGTGGCGGCCGTACTCGGCTACCCGGGCCCGGAGACGGTCGACCCGGCGCGCTCGTTCAGCGAGGTCGGCTTCGACTCGCTCACCGCGGTCGAGCTGCGCAACCGCCTGAACGCGACCACCGGAGTCCGGCTCCCGGCGACGCTGGTCTTCGACTACCCGACACCGAACACACTGGTCCAGTACCTGCGGGGCGAGATCCTGCCGGACGAGGCGACGGGGGTCACCTCGCTGCTCGCCGAACTCGACGGGCTCGAAAGGTCCCTGGCCGGGGCCGCCGAAGCCACCCCGGACGACGAGGACCGGAGCAGGATCGCCGCACGACTGCAGGCGCTGCTCGCGCAATGGAACGACAACCGAGGACCGGAAGACGGCGCCGACGTCGTCGGGGAGATCGAGTCCGCGACGGACGATGACCTCATCGACTTCCTCGGCAAAGAATTCGGGATCTCCTGAAGTGACCGTGGCCAACGTCAAGGGACCCGACTTCCGGATTCCTCGAGAGGGAACGCACGTATGAACGAGGAAAAGCTCCGTTACTTTCTCAAGCGGGTGACTGCCGACCTGCATGAGACCCGACGCCGCCTCCAGGAGGTGGAGTCGGAGGACCAGGAGCCCATCGCGATCGTCGGCATGAGCTGCCGCTACCCCGGTGGCGTCGAGTCGCCCGAGGATCTGTGGCGGCTGGTGTCCGGGGACGGGGACGGGCCCGGAGCCGGGGACGGCATTTCCGAGTTCCCCACCGACCGCGGCTGGGACATGGGGCGGCTCTTCGACGACAACCCGGACGGCGCGGGCACGAGCTACGTCCGGCAGGGCGGTTTCCTCCACGACGCCAACTACTTCGACCCGGCGTTCTTCGGCATCAGCCCGCGCGAGGCCCTCGCGATGGACCCGCAGCAGCGGCTGCTGCTGGAGACCACCTGGGAGGCGTTCGAGCGCGCGGGCATCGACGCCACCTCCGTACGCGGCAGCAAGACCGGCGTCTTCGCGGGCGTCATGTACCACGACTACGCGTCGCGGCTGCGGGCCGTGCCGCCCGGGGTCGAGGGTTACCTCGGCACCGGCGGCTCCAGCAGCATCGCCTCCGGCCGGGTGGCGTACACCTTCGGCCTGGAGGGCCCGGCGCTCACCGTCGACACCGCGTGCTCGTCGTCGCTGGTCACCCTGCACCTGGCCATGCAGGCGCTGCGCAACGGCGAATGCTCGCTCGCCCTGGCCGGTGGCGTCACCGTGATGTCGACGCCCGGCACGTTCACCGAGTTCAGCCGTCAGCGCGGGCTGTCCTTCGACGGCCGCTGCAAGTCGTTCGCGGCGGCCGCCGACGGCACCGGCTGGTCCGAGGGCGCGGGCATGCTGCTCGTGGAGAAGCTGTCGGACGCGCGCAAGAACGGCCACCGGGTGCTCGCCATCGTGCGCGGCTCGGCCACCAACCAGGACGGCGCGTCCAACGGCCTCACCGCCCCCAACGGCCCCTCCCAGCAGCGCGTCATCCGCCAGGCGCTGGCCAGCGCCCGGCTGACGGCCGACCAGATCGACGTCGTCGAGGCGCACGGCACCGGCACGAAGCTGGGCGACCCCATCGAGGCGCAGGCGCTGCTCGCCACCTACGGCAAGGAGAAGCCCGCCGAACGGCCGCTGCTGCTCGGCTCCATCAAGTCCAACGTCGGCCACACCCAGGCCGCCGCCGGTGTCGCCGGGATCATCAAGATGGTCAAGGCCATCGAGCACGGCTATGTGCCCAAGACCCTGCACGTCGACGAGCCCTCGCCGCACATCGACTGGTCCGCCGGGGCCGTCTCGCTGCTCACCGAGGGCCGCCCGTGGCCGGAGACCGGCCGCCCCCGCCGCGCCGCCGTGTCGTCGTTCGGCATCAGCGGCACCAACGCCCACCTGATCATCGAGCAGCCCCCGGCCCCGGAAGCCACGGACGAGGCGACCGGCGAGGCGACGGACGAGGACACCGAAGCGGTTGCCGAAGTGCCGCCGCGCGACCTCCCCCTCCTCCCGTGGGTGCTGTCCGGCAAGGGCGAGGACGCGCTGCGCGCCCAGGCCGTCCGGCTGCACACGTACGTCACCGAACGCCCCGACCTGGACCCGCTGTCCGTCGGCTACGCCCTCGCCACCACCCGCGCCGGCCTCCAGGACCGCGCGGCCGTGGTCGCCGGGGACCGCGAGACGTTCCTCGACCGGCTCGCCGCGCTCGCGGCGGGCGAGCCCGCCGCCGGGCTGGTCCAGGGCGTGGAGACCCGGGGCAAGCTGGCGTTCCTCTTCACCGGCCAGGGCAGCCAGCGGCTCGGCATGGGCCGCGAGCTGTACACCACCTACCCGGTCTTCGCCGAGGCGCTGGACGAGGTGTGCGCCGCGCTCGACCCGCGCCTCGAACGGCCACTGCGCGACGTCCTCTTCGGCGACGACGCCGAGGCGCTGGACCGCACCGGCTTCACCCAGCCCGCGCTGTTCGCCATCGAGGTGGCGCTGTTCCGCCTCGTCGCATCGTGGGGCCTGAAGCCGGACTTCGTCTCCGGCCACTCCATCGGCGAGATCGCCGCCGCCCACGTCGCGGGCGTACTGTCGCTCGCCGACGCCGCCCTGCTGGTGGCGGCGCGCGGCCGCCTGATGCAGCGGCTTCCGGGCGGTGGCGCGATGATCGCCGTCCAGGCGTCCGAGGACGAGGTGACGCCGCTGCTCACCGACCGCGTCAGCATCGCCGCCCTCAACGGCCCGACGTCGGTCGTGATCTCGGGCGACGAGGACGCGGCTGTCTCGATAGCGGCGTCCTTCGAGGCCCAGGGCCGCAAGACCAAGCGCCTCACGGTCAGCCACGCCTTCCACTCGCCGCTGATGGACCCGATGCTGGAGGCGTTCCGCAAGGTCGCCGAGAGCCTGACGTACGAGACCCCGAAGATCCCCGTCGTCTCCCATCTGACCGGCGGCATCGCCCCCGCGTCGGAGATCGCATCCGCCGACTTCTGGGTCCGCCACGTCCGCGAGGCGGTCCGCTTCCTCGACGGCGTCCGCACCCTGGAGGCCCAGGGCGTCACCACCTACCTCGAACTCGGCCCCGACGGCGTACTGTCCGCGCTCGGCCAGGACTGCCTGGCGGGCGACGAGACCGACCACGTGGCGTTCGTCCCCGTGCTGCGCTCCGGCCGCCCCGAGGCCGAGACACTGACCACCGCCCTGGCCACCCTGCACACCCGGGGCACCGCCCCGGACTGGGAGGCGTACTACGCGGGCACGGGCGCGGAGCGCGTCGAGCTGCCCACGTACGCCTTCCAGCGCGAGCACTACTGGCTGGACGCGGGCACCGCCTACGGCGACGTGTCCTCCGTCGGCCTCGGCACCGCCGACCACCCGCTGCTCGGCGCGGCCGTCTCGCTGGCCGACGCGGAAGGCTTCCTGTTCACCGGGCGGCTCGCCCTGGACACCCACCCGTGGCTGGCCGACCACGCTGTCATGGGCACGGTGCTGCTGCCCGGCACCGCGTTCGTGGAACTGGCCGTGCGCGCCGGTGAGCAGGCCGGATGCGACCTGGTCGAAGAACTCACCCTGGAAGCCCCGCTGATCCTGCCCGAACAGGGCGGGGTCCGGGTCCAGATCGTCGTGGGCGCCGAGGACGACACCGGCCGCCGCGCCCTCGCGCTCCACTCCCGCCCCGACGCGGCCACGGACGACGAGCCGTGGGTACGCCACGCCACGGGCCTGCTCGCCCAGAGCGCCCCGACGGCCCCCTTCGACCTGACCACCTGGCCCCCCACGGGCGCCCAGCAGATCGCCGTCGACGGCCTGTACGAGACCCTGGCCGAGGCGGGCTTCGCCTACGGCCCGACCTTTCAGGGACTGCGGGCCGCCTGGCAGGCCGACGGCGAGGTCTACGCCGAGGTCGCGCTCCCCGAGGACACCGAACCGGGCGCCGCGCTCTTCGGCCTCCACCCGGCGCTGCTGGACGCCGTACTGCACACCATCGGCCTCAGCGACCTGACCGAAACCCCGGGCCAGGGCGGCCTACCCTTCGCCTGGACCGGCGTCCGCGTCCACTCGGTGGGCGCGGACACGGTCCGGGTCCGCCTGACGCCCGCCGGAAACGGCGCGGTGTCCCTGCAACTCGCGGACGTCACGGGCGCCCCGGTGGCGTCGGTCGAGTCCCTGGCCCTGCGCACGGTGTCCCCGGACCAGCTGAGCCCAACCCGCCCGGGCGGCCCGTCGGACGCCCTGTTCCGCGTCGACTGGACCCCGGTCCCGCCCGCACCTGAACCGGCGTCCCCCGCCCGCTGGGCGGTGCTTGGCACCGACGTCTCCGGTCTCGGAACGCTTGGCGACGAGGTCACGGCGTACGCGAACCTGGGCGCGCTAGCCGAAGCCGTGGCATCCGGAACACCCCTCCCGGAGCACGTCGTAGTTTCCCTGACATCGAACGGTGCGCCACCCCACGCCCCGAACGGTGCGCCACCCCACGCCCCGAACGGTGCGGCACCCCATGCCCCGGACGGTGCGGCATCTGCACGCCCAGGTGCGGCAAATCAAGCCCGTCCGGCGATTGAGGACACGCCCGAAGGGCGTCCGGGGCCGTACGCGGACGGTGCGGCACTTGAAGGCCCGGGTGCGGCATCTCCAGCCCGTCCGGCGCTTGAGGACCGGGGCCCAGGGGCAGAGCCCATGGTTTCGGGAAGGGGCGGGCCAGGGGAAAACCCCACCCAAGCCGCACACGAAGCCACCACCCAAGCCCTCCACCTCCTCCAGACGTGGCTGGCCGACACCCGCTTCGCGAACACCCGCCTGGTCATCCTCACCTCCGCCACCGACCTGGCCCACGCCGCAGCCCAAGGCCTGATCCGCTCCGCCCAGTCGGAAAACCCCGACCGCATCGTCCTCGTGGACATCGACAGCCACCGGGACTCCCTGGCCGCACTGCCCACCGCCCTCGCGTCCGGCGAGCAGGAACTCGCAGTCCGGCAGGGCACGGTCAAGACCCCCCGCCTGGCCCGCACCACCAAGACCGCGCACGACGAAGCCCCCGAGTGGGACCCCGAGGGCACGGTCCTGGTCACCGGCGCAACGGGCACTCTGGGTGCCCTGTTCGCCCGTCACCTGGTGGTGGAGCGAGGTGCACGAAACCTCCTTCTGGTCAGCCGCAGGGGCGAAGCGGCCCCCGGCGCGCAAGAACTCACCGCCGAACTCACCGAGCTGGGCGCAGAGGTAACCCTCGCCGCCTGCGACGTGGCGGACCCCACCGCCCTGGCCGAGACCCTGGCGGCGATCCCCGCCGCCCACCCCCTGACGGCCGTGGTCCACACGGCAGGTGTGCTCGACGACGGCGTGATCGCGTCCCTCACCCCGGACCGGCTGTCGACCGTCCTGCGCCCGAAGGCGGACGCGGCCTGGAACCTCCACCACCTCACCCGGCACCAGGACCTGAAGGCATTCATCGTCTTCTCCTCCGCCGCCGGAGTCTTCGGCGGTGCCGGACAGGGCAACTACGCGGCGGCGAACGCCTTCCTGGACGCCCTGGCCCAGCACCGCGCAGCGAACGGCCTGCCCGCCACCTCCCTCGCCTGGGGCCTGTGGTCGATGGCCGGAGGCATGGCCGGAGACCTGGACGAGGCGGAACTCGCCCGCCTCCAGCGCGGCGGCATCGCCGCCATCACCGCCGACCAGGGCCGGGAGCTGTTCGACGCCGCGTGCGGACAGAACGAACCGCTGCTGGTGCCCATGCCGCTCGACATGGCCGCCCTCCGCACCCAGGCGGGCGTCGGCATGCTGCCGCCCCTCTTCCGTGGCCTGGTACGGGCCCCCGCCCGCCGCGCCGCCCAGTCGGCTGCCGCCGCGCAGTCCGGCGCCCTCGCCCAGCAGCTGGCGGGGACGGAGGCCGCCGAGGCCGAGGCGATCGTCCTCGCCCTGGTCCGTACGCAGGTGGCGGCCGTACTCGGCTTCGCCGGACCCGAAGCGGTTGACCCGCAGCGCGCGTTCAGCGAGGTCGGTTTCGACTCGCTCACCGCCGTGGAGCTGCGCAACCGCCTCACCGCCGTCACCGGCGTAAGGCTCCCGGCAACGCTGACCTTCGACTACCCGACCCCGGCCACGCTCGCCACCTACCTGCGGGCCGAGGCCCAGGGCAGCCAGTCGGACGCGGCGGCACCCACCGTCACCACCACCGCCCACGACGACGACCCCATAGCCATCGTCGCGATGAGCTGCCGTTTCCCCGGCGGGGTGGCCTCGCCCGACGACCTGTGGGAGCTGGTCACCGAGGGCACGGACGCCATCACCGACATGCCCACCGACCGTGGCTGGGACATCGAGGCGCTGTACGACGACGACCCTGACCGGCAGGGCACCAGCTACGCCCGCAACGGCGGCTTCCTGCACGATGCCCACCACTTCGACCCCGTCTTCTTCGGGATCGCGCCGCGCGAGGCCCTCGCGATGGACCCGCAGCAGCGACTGCTGCTGGAGACCACCTGGGAGGCGTTCGAGCGCGCGGGCATCGACCCGGCGACCGTGCGCGGCAGCCGGACCGGTGTCTACACCGGCGTGATGTACAACGACTACGGCACGCTGCTGCACCGTGCGCCCGAGGGCCTTGAGGGCTACATGGGCACGGCCAGCTCCGGCAGTGTCGCCTCGGGCCGCGTGTCGTACACCTTCGGGCTGGAGGGCCCGGCGGTTACCGTCGACACCGCCTGCTCGTCCTCGTTGGTCACCCTGCACATGGCGGTGCAGGCGCTGCGCAACGGCGAATGCTCGCTCGCCCTCGCGGGCGGTGTCACCGTCATGGCGACCCCCGGTACCTTCGTGGCGTTCAGCAAGCAGCGCGGCCTCGCCACCGACGGCCGCTGCAAGCCGTTCGCCGCCGCCGCCGACGGCACCGCCTGGGGCGAGGGCGTCGGCATGCTGCTCGTGGAGCGGCTGTCGGACGCGCGCAAGAACGGCCACCCGGTCCTCGCGGTCGTCCGCGGCTCCGCCATCAACCAGGACGGCGCGTCCAACGGCCTCACCGCCCCCAACGGCCCCTCCCAGCAGCGCGTCATCCGCCAGGCCCTGGCCGGGGCCCGGCTGTCCGCCGCCGAGATCGACGTCGTCGAGGCGCACGGCACCGGTACGACGCTGGGTGACCCGATCGAGGCGCAGGCGCTGCTCGCCACGTACGGCCAGGAGCGCACCGAGGACGAGCCGCTGTGGCTGGGCTCGGTGAAGTCCAACTTCGGCCACACCCAGGCCGCCGCCGGTGTCGCCGGAATCATCAAGATGGTCAAGGCCATCGAGCACGGCATCCTGCCGAAGACCCTGCACGTGGACGAGCCGTCCGCACACGTCGACTGGTCGGCGGGTGCGGTGTCGCTGCTCACCGAACAGCAGACGTGGCCGGAGACGGGCCGTCCGCGCCGCGCCGCCGTGTCGTCGTTCGGCATCAGTGGCACCAACGCGCACACCATCATCGAGCAGGCCCCGGAGCTGCGGCAGACGGGCAGCACGGCGGTCTCCGGGAACGATGCGGCTCTTCCGATGCTGCCCTGGGTGGTGTCCGGTAAGGACGAGGACGCCCTGCGGGCCCAGGCCGCCCGGCTCCACAGCCATGTGGCCGAGCGCCCCGAGCTGGACCCGGTGTCCGTCGGCCACTCGCTGGCCACCACTCGCGCGGCGCTGGAGCACCGGGCGGCTGTTGTCGCCGGTGACCGCGCGACCCTCCTGGACCGACTTGCCGCGCTGGCCGCTGGTGAGCCTGCGGCGGGAGTGGTTCAGGGTGTGGAGAACCGGGGGAAGGTGGCGTTTCTCTTCACCGGTCAGGGCAGCCAGAGCCTGGGTATGGGGCGTGAGCTGTACGACGCCTACCCGGTGTTCGCCGAGGCCCTGGACACCGTGTGTGATGAGCTGGACCCGCACCTCGAACAGCCGCTGAAGACAGTGCTGTTCGGTGACGACGCCTCGGTGCTCGACCGGACCGGCTACACCCAGCCCGCGCTGTTCGCGATCGAGGTGGCGCTGTTCCGCCTGGTCGAGGCGTGGGGTGTGAAGCCGGATGTGCTGTCCGGCCACTCCATCGGCGAGATCGCCGCCGCGCATGTGGCGGGCGTGCTCTCGCTCGCCGACGCGGCGAAGCTGGTGGCGGCGCGTGGCCGTCTGATGCAGGAGCTTCCGGCGGGTGGCGCGATGGTCGCGGTGCAGGCGTCGGAGGACGAGGTCGCCCCGCTGCTCACCGACCGCGTCAGCATCGCCGCCCTCAACGGCCCGACGTCCGTGGTCATCGCGGGCGACGAGGACGCGGCCGTACAGATCGCGGCGGGCTTCGAGGCGCAGGGGCGGAAGACCAAGCGGCTCACGGTCAGCCACGCGTTCCACTCGCCGCGCATGGACGGCATGCTGGACGCGTTCCGCGAGGTCGCGCAGGGGCTGTCGTACGAGGCCCCCCGCATCCCGATCGTGTCCAACCTGAGCGGGAACGTCGTCTCCGCCGAGGAGATCACCAGCCCCGACTTCTGGGTGCGCCACGTCCGGGAGGCTGTCCGCTTCCTCGATGGTGTCCGCACGCTCGAAGCGCAGGGCGTGACGACATACGTCGAGCTGGGTCCGGACGGTGTGCTCACCGCCATGGCGCAGGAGTGCGTCACCGGCGACGACGCCGCGTTCGCGCCCATACTGCGTAACGGCCGTTCCGAGGCCGAGAGCCTGACGGCCGCCCTGGCCGCCCTGTACACCCGGGGTGCGGTCCTGGACTGGGAGGCGTACTACGCGGGCACGGGCGCGGAGCGCGTCGAGTTGCCCACGTACGCCTTCCAGCATGAGCGCTACTGGATCGATGTCCCGGTCACGGTGGGCGATGTGGCCTTCGCGGGTCTGCGCGCCGCCGATCACCCGCTGCTCGGCACGGCCGTGTCCCTGGCCGCCGAGGAGGGCTTCCTGTTCACCGGGCGGCTTTCGCTGGAGACTCATCCGTGGCTGGCCGAGCACGCCGTGATGGGTTCGGTACTGCTGCCCGGCACGGCGTTCGTGGAGTTGGCGGTGCGCGCCGGTGAGCAGGCTGGCTGCGATCTGGTGGAGGAGCTGACGCTTGAGGCGCCGCTGATCCTGCCCGAGCGGGGCGGGGTTCAGCTGCAGATCGCGGTGGGCGCCGAGGACGACTCCGGTCGCCGTGGCGTTGAGCTCCACTCGCGTCCCGATGAGGGTGGCGACGAGGTGCCGTGGGTGCGGCATGCCACGGGTGTGCTCGTGGAGAGCGCGCCGTCGTCGGTTCCGTCGTTCGAGTTGAGCGTCTGGCCGCCTGCGGGGGCCGAGCGGATCGAGATCGACGGCCTGTACGAGGGTCTGGAAGAGTCGGGCTTCGCCTATGGTCCGGCCTTCCAGGGCGTTCGGGCCGCCTGGCGGGGCGACGGCGAGGTCTATGCCGAGGTCGCGCTGCCCGAGGGCGTGGAGCCCGGTGCGGACCTGTTCGGTCTGCACCCGGCGCTGCTGGACGCCGTTCTGCACGCCATCGCGCTGGGTGGCCCGACCGAGAATCTGGGGGAGGGCGGGCTGCCCTTTGCCTGGACCGGCGTCCGGTTCCATTCGGTGGGTGCGGACAGCGTGCGGGTGCGGCTGTCGTCGGCCGGGAACGGCACGGTGGCTCTGCAACTGGCCGATGTGACCGGCGCCCCGGTGGCCTCGGTGGAGCGGCTCGCGTTGCGTGCGGTGTCCCCGGAGCAGCTGGGTGCCGACCAGACTGACGGTGGCGCGGCGGACGTCCTGTTCCACGTGGACTGGATTCCGGTCCCGACTTCCTCCGGGAAGCCCTCCGACGGCCGTGTGGCGGTCGTGGGAGAGGCTGTGGACATACCCGGCCTCGGTGTCGAGGCCGAGACGTACCCGGACCTGGCCGCGCTGGCCGAGGCGATCGAGTCCGGCTCCGCGAGCCCGGACCACGTGGTGGTGTCCGCGCGTGCGGTGCCGGGGGAGAACTCCTCGCCTGCCACCATGGCGCATCAGACCGCCGATCGCGCCCTCGCTCTGCTGCAGACGTGGCTGGCCGAGGACCGCTTCGCGGACTCGCGCCTGGTCGTCCTCACCCAGGGCGCGGTGGCCACCGCCACCGACGACCCGGTGACCCAGCCCGCGCAGGCCACCGCGACCGGCCTGATCCGCTCCGCGCAGTCGGAGAACATCGGCCGCGTCATCCTGGTGGACCTGGATGACCACCCGGACTCGCCCGCCGCACTTCCCGCCGCCCTGGCATCGGGCGAGCAGGAACTCGCCGTCCGTCAGGGCGCGGTCATGACTCCGCGTCTGGCCCGGACCACGGCCCCGGCCACCGACCGGGAGCCCTCCGTTTTCGACGCGGATGGCACGGTGCTGATCACTGGTGCCGGTGGCACGCTCGGTGGACTGTTCGCGCGCCACCTCGTGTCCGAGCGGGGTGCGCGTCGGCTGCTGCTGGTCAGCCGCCGTGGTGACCAGGCTCCCGGTGCGGCTGAACTGACGGCTGAGCTGGCCGAGTTGGGTGCGGAGGCGCGGTGGGTCGCGTGCGATGTGGCCGACCGGGACGCCCTGGCCCGAGTCATCGAATCCATTCCCGCCGAGCATCCCTTGACTGCCGTGATGCACACGGCGGGTGTGCTGGACGACGGTGTGATCGGGTCGTTGACCCCGGAGCGTATGGCCGGTGTGCTGCGTCCGAAGGTGGACGCGGCGTGGAACCTGCATGAGCTGACGGTGGATCTGGACCTGTCCGCGTTTGTGCTGTTCTCGTCGGCCGCCGGTGTCTTCGGCGGTGCGGGACAGGGCAACTACGCGGCGGCGAACGCCTTCCTGGACGCCCTCGCCCAGCACCGCCGCTCCGCCGGACTGCCCGCCACCTCCCTTGCCTGGGGGCTGTGGGCCGAGTCCGGTGGTATGGCCGGGGAGCTGGAGGACGCGGAGCTCGACCGCCTGCGGCGCGGTGGCGTGGCCGCCATCACCGCCGAGCAGGGGCGGGAGCTGTTCGACCTCGCGGATGCCGCCGACGAGGCGTTGCTCGTGCCCATGCCGCTCGATCTGGCGGCTCTGCGCGAGCAGGCGGGTGCGGGGATGCTGCCGCCGCTCTTCCGTGGTCTGGTGCGTGTTCCGCCGCGGCGGGCCGCTCAGGCCGCCGCGGCGGCGCGGTCCGGTGCGCTGGCGCGGCAACTGGCCGGGGCCTCCGAGGCCGAGGCCGAGGTCATCGTGCTGGGTGTGGTGCGTGCGCAGGTGGCGGCCGTGCTCGGCTTTGCCGGGCCCGAGGCGGTGGACGCCCAGCGCGCGTTCAGCGAGGTCGGTTTCGACTCGCTCACCGCTGTCGAGCTGCGTAACCGCCTCACCGCCGTCACCGGCGTAAGGCTCCCGGCGACGTTGATCTTCGACTACCCGAACCCGATCGCCCTTGCCACCTACCTCCGAGCCGAGGCCCAGGGCAGCCAGGCCGACGCGGCTGCGCCGGTCGTCGCTGCCAAGGCGGTTGACGACGACCCGATCGCCATCGTCGCGATGAGCTGCCGTTTCCCTGGCGGGGTGGCTACGCCGGAGGACCTGTGGAAGCTGGTGACCGGCGGCGGGGACGCGATCACCGATATGCCCACCGACCGTGGGTGGGACATCGAGGCGCTGTACGACGACGACCCGGACCGGCAGGGCACCAGCTACGCCCGCAACGGCGGTTTCCTGCACGACGCCCACCACTTCGACCCGGTGTTCTTCGGGATCGCGCCGCGTGAGGCTCTTGCGATGGACCCGCAGCAGCGGTTGCTGCTGGAGACGTCGTGGGAGGCATTCGAGCGGGCGGGTATCGACCCGGCGACCGTCCGGGGCAGCCGGACCGGTGTCTACACGGGCGTGATGTACAACGACTACGGCACGCTGTTGCACCGTGCGCCCGAGGGCCTTGAGGGCTACATGGGCACGGCCAGCTCCGGCAGTGTGGCCTCGGGCCGCGTCTCGTACACCTTTGGCCTGGAGGGCCCGGCGGTCACCGTCGACACCGCCTGCTCGTCGTCGCTGGTGACGCTGCACATGGCGGTGCAGGCGCTGCGCAATGGCGAATGCTCGCTCGCCCTCGCGGGCGGTGTCACCGTCATGGCCACCCCCGGCACCTTCGTAGCGTTCAGCAAGCAGCGCGGGCTCGCGACCGATGGCCGTTGCAAGCCGTTCGCGGGTGCTGCGGACGGTACGGCCTGGGGTGAGGGCGTGGGCATGCTGCTCGTGGAGCGGCTGTCGGACGCGCGCAAGAACGGTCACCCGGTGCTGGCGGTCGTACGCGGTTCCGCGATCAACCAGGACGGCGCCTCGAATGGTCTGACGGCGCCGAATGGTCCGTCGCAGCAGCGTGTCATTCGGCAGGCGCTGGCCAACGCGCGGCTGTCCGCTGCCGAGATCGACGCCGTCGAGGCGCACGGTACGGGGACGACGCTGGGTGACCCGATCGAGGCGCAGGCGCTGCTGGCCACGTACGGTCAGGAGCGCACCGAGGACGAGCCGCTGTGGCTGGGCTCGGTGAAGTCGAACTTCGGCCACACCCAGGCCGCCGCCGGTGTCGCCGGGATCATCAAGATGGTCAAGGCCATCGAGCACGGCGTCCTGCCCAGGACGTTGCACGTGGATGAGCCATCGCCGCATGTGGACTGGTCGATGGGCGCGGTCTCGCTGCTCACCGAAGAGCACACGTGGCCGGAGACGGGCCGTCCGCGCCGTGCCGCCGTGTCGTCGTTCGGTATCAGCGGCACCAACGCGCACACCATCATCGAGCAGGCCCCGGAGTCGCGGGAGACGGCGGCCGAGGCGGCCGAACCCTCCCTCGAAGCGCCCGGTGTGCTGCCGTGGCCGCTCTCCGCCAGGGGCGAGGCGGGCTTGCGCGCGCAGGCCGCCAAGCTGCTGGCCCACCTCGCCGCCGAACCGGGCCTGCGTCCGGCCGACGTCGGCTACTCCCTGGCCACCACCCGCGCCGCTTTCGATCAGCGCGCGGTCCTGGTGGGCACCGACCGTGACGACTTCGTCCGCGCCCTGACGGCGCTGGCCCAGGGTGAGGCTCCGGTCCAGGGCATCGGGACATCCGACAAGACGGCGTTCGTGTTCCCGGGGCAGGGGTCCCAATGGGCAGGAATGGCCGTGGAGTTGATGGATGCCGCACCGGCGTTCGCGGCCCGTGTCCACGAGTGCGCCGCCGCTCTGGCGGAGTTCACCGACTGGTCGTTGGTGGATGTGCTGCGGGGTGCGGAGGGTGCGCCGTCGCTGGAGCGTGTCGACGTGGTCCAGCCGGTGTTGTTCTCGGTGATGGTGTCCCTTTCCGAGCTGTGGCGTTCGTTCGGCGTTGCGCCGTCGGCGGTGGTCGGTCACTCGCAGGGTGAGATCGCGGCGGCGTGTGTGGCGGGGATTCTGACCCTCCAGGACGCGGCCCGGGTGGTCGCGTTGCGGAGTCAGGCCATTGGCCGGGTGCTGGCGGGCAAGGGCGGCATGGTGTCGGTGGCGCTGCCGGTGTCGGACGTACGCGAGCGCATTGCCCGGTGGGGTGAGGAGCGCGTCTCGGTGGCGGCCGTCAACGGTCCGTCGTCCGTGGTGGTGTCCGGTGAGCCGACGGCGCTGGATGAGCTGTTGGCGTCGTGTGAGGCGGATGAGGTGCGGGCGCGGCGGGTGCCGGTGGATTACGCCTCGCACTCCGCGCAGGTGGAGTTGTTGCGCGATGAACTCCTCACACTGCTTGCCCCCGTACAGCCTCAGACCGCTCAGGTGCCGTTCCTGTCCACTGTGACGGGGGAGTGGGTCGAGGGTCCGGAGCTGGACGCCGAGTACTGGTTCACCAACCTCCGTCGCACGGTCGAGCTGGAGGGCGCGGTCCGGCGGCTCCTCGACGAGGGCTTCGGGGCGTTCATCGAGTCCAGCGCCCACCCGGTGCTGGCGATGGGTGTGCAGGAGACGGCCGAGGACGCGGGTCTGGACGCGGCCGCGATCGGTTCGCTGCGCCGCGACGAGGGCGGGCTGAAGCGCTTCTGGGCCTCCGTCGGTGAGGCGTGGTCGCGGGGTGTGTCCGTGGACTGGGACGCGGTGTTCCAGGGGACCGGCGCACGCCGTACAGAGCTGCCCACGTACGCCTTCCAGCACGAGCGCTACTGGATCGATGTCCCGGTCACGGTGGGCGATGTCACCTCCGCCGGTCTGGGCTCCGCCGATCACCCGCTGCTGGGTGCGGCCGTCGAACTGCCGGACTTCGAGGGCTTCCTGTTCACCGGGCGGCTTTCGCTGGAGAGCCACCCGTGGCTGGCCGACCATGCGGTGATGGGTTCGGTACTGCTGCCCGGCACGGCGTTCGTGGAGCTGGCGGTGCGCGCCGGTGAGCAGGTCGGCTGCGACCTGGTGGAGGAGCTGACGCTTGAGGCGCCGCTGATCCTGCCCGAGCGGGGCGGGATGCAGCTGCAGATCGCCGTGGGCGCCCAGGACGACTCCGGCCGCCGCACCCTCGCCTTGCACTCGCGACCCGATGAGGGTGGCGACGAGGCTCCGTGGGTGCGGCATGCCACGGGTGTGCTCGTGGAGAGCGCGCCGTCGTCGGCCCCGACGTTCGAGCTGAGTGTCTGGCCGCCTGCCGGGACCGAGCGGATCGAGATCGACGGCCTGTACGAGGGTCTGGCCGAGGCGGGCTTCGGCTACGGCCCGGCCTTCCAGGGAGTGCGGGCCGCCTGGCGGGGCGACGGCGAGGTCTACGCCGAGGTCGCGCTGCCCGAGGGTGTCGAGCCCGGTGCGGACCTGTTCGGTCTGCATCCCGCGCTGCTGGACGCCGTACTGCACGCCATCGCCCTCGGCGACTTGACCGAGAACCTGGACGGAGTCGGACTGCCCTTCGCCTGGACCGGCGTCCGGTTCCATTCGGTGGGTGCGGACAGCGTGCGGGTCCGGCTGTCGTCGGCCGGGAACGGCACGGTGGCCTTCCAGCTCGCTGATGTGACCGGTGCTCCGGTGGCGTCGGTGGAGCGGCTCGTGCTGCGCACCGTGTCCCCCGAGCAGCTGGGCGGCGACCGAGCCGGTGGCGACGCGGCGGACGCCCTGTTCCGCGTGGACTGGATTCCGGTCCCGGCCTCCTCCGGGAAGCCCTCCGACGGCCGTGTGGCGGTCGTGGGGGAGGGTGTGGACGTCCCCGGCCTCGGTGTCGAGGCCGGGACGTACCCGGACCTGGCCGCGCTGGCCGAGGAGATCGGGTCCGGTGCCACAGCCCCGGACCACGTGGTGGTGTCCGCGCTGGCGGCCTCGGGGGAGAACTCCTCGCCGGTCGCCACGGCGCACGAGATCGCCGTCCACGCGCTGACCTTGCTGCAGAGGTGGCTGGCCGAGGACCGCTTCGCGGACTCGCGCCTGGTCGTCCTCACCCAGGGCGCGGTGGCCACCGCCACCGACGACCCGGCGACCAGCCTGGCCCAGACGACCGTGACCGGCCTGATCCGCTCCGCGCAGTCGGAGAATCCCGGTCGCGTCATCCTGGTGGACCTCGACGGCCACCCGGACTCGCTCACCGCCTTCCCCGCCGCTCTGGAATCGGACGAGCAGGAACTCGCCGTCCGTCAGGGCGCGGTCAAGGCTCCGCGTCTGGCCCGCGCCACCGCCCCCGCCGCCGCCACCGCCCCCGACTCCGCCGACGGTCAGGAGATCCCTGCCTCCTTCGGTTCGGACGGCACGGTGCTGATCACCGGTGCCGGCGGCATGCTGGGCAATCTCTTCGCGCGCCATCTGGTGACCGAGCGGGGTGTGCGTCGGCTGCTGCTCGTCAGCCGCCGTGGTGACCAGGCTCCCGGTGCCGCTGAACTCACCGCCGAGCTTGCCGAGCTGGGTGCTGAGGCGCGGTGGGTCGCGTGCGATGTGGCCGACCGGGACGCCCTGGCCCGCGTCATCGAATCCGTCTCCGCCGAGCATCCGCTGACGGCCGTGATGCACACGGCGGGTGTGCTGGACGACGGTGTGATCGGGGCGCTGACTCCCGAGCGTATGGCCGGTGTGCTGCGTCCGAAGGTGGACGCGGCGTGGAACCTGCATGAGCTGACGGCGGATCTGGACCTGAAGGCATTCGTCGTCTTCTCCTCCGCCGCCGGTGTCTTCGGCGGAGCCGGACAGGGCAACTACGCGGCGGCCAACTCGTTCCTGGACGCCCTCGCTCAGCACCGCCGTGCCCAGGGTCTGCCCGCCACCTCCCTCGCCTGGGGCCTGTGGGCCGAGGCCAGCGCCATGACCGGGGAGCTGGACGAGGCGGAACTCGCCCGGTTGCGGCGCGGCGGTGTCGTCGCGCTCACCCCCGACCAGGGCCTGGAGCTCTTCGATCTGGCGGATGCCGCCGACGAGGCGCTGCTGGTCCCGATGCCGCTCGACCTGGCCGCCCTCCGCGCGCAGGCGAGTGTCGGAATGCTGCCGCCGCTCTTCCGCGGTCTGGTCCGTGTTCCGCCACGGCGGGCCGCCCAGGCCGCCGCGGCGGCACAGTCCGGCGCGCTGGCGCAGCAGCTGGCCGGGACGTCCGAGGCCGAGGCCGAGGCGATCGTGCTGGATGTGGTCCGTACACAGGTGGCGGCCGTACTCGGCTACGCCGGGCCCGAAGCGGTCGAACCGCAGCGTGCGTTCAGTGAGGTCGGTTTCGACTCGCTCACGGCTGTCGAGCTGCGCAACCGCCTCACCGCCGTCAGCGGCGTGCGGCTTCCGGCGACGTTGATCTTCGACTACCCGAACCCGATCGCCCTCGCCACCTACCTGAGGGCCGAGGCCCAGGGCAGTCAGTCGGACGCCGCCGCGCCCGTCGTCGCCACCAAGGCGGTTGACGACGACCCCATCGCCATCGTCGCGATGAGCTGCCGCTTCCCCGGCGGGGTGACGTCGCCCGAGGAGCTGTGGAAGCTGGTGGTCGATGGCACCGACGCCATCACCGACATGCCCACGGATCGCGGCTGGGACATCGAGTCGCTCTACGACGACGACCCCGACCAGCGGGGCACCAGCTACGCCCGCAACGGCGGCTTCCTGCACGACGCCCACCACTTCGACCCGGTGTTCTTCGGCATCTCGCCGCGCGAAGCCCTCGCCATGGACCCGCAGCAGCGGCTGCTGCTGGAGACGTCGTGGGAGGCGTTCGAGCGGGCCGGAATCGACCCGGCCGGGCTCCGTGGCAGCCAGACCGGTGTCTACACGGGCGTGATGTACAACGACTACGGCACGCTCCTCTACCGTGCGCCCGATGGTCTTGAGGGCTATATCAGCACCGCGAGTTCGGGCAGTGTGGCTTCGGGCCGGGTGTCGTACACGTTCGGGCTGGAGGGCCCGGCGGTCACCGTGGACACGGCGTGTTCGTCGTCGCTGGTGACGCTGCACATGGCGGTGCAGGCGCTGCGCAATGGTGAATGCTCGCTCGCGCTCGCCGGTGGTGTGACTGTGATGGCGACCCCGGGTACGTTCGTGGCGTTCAGCAAGCAGCGCGGGCTCGCGACCGATGGTCGCTGCAAGCCGTTCGCGGGCGCTGCGGACGGTACGGCCTGGGGTGAGGGCGTGGGCATGCTGCTCGTGGAGCGGCTGTCGGACGCCCGGAAGAACGGTCACCCGGTGCTGGCGGTCGTTCGCGGTTCCGCGATCAACCAGGATGGTGCGTCGAATGGTCTGACGGCGCCGAATGGTCCGTCGCAGCAGCGCGTCATTCGGCAGGCGCTGGCCAACGCGCGGCTGTCCGCCGCCGAGATCGATGTCGTCGAGGCGCACGGTACGGGGACGACGCTGGGTGACCCGATCGAGGCGCAGGCGCTGCTCGCCACGTACGGCCAGGAGCGCAGCGAGGATGAGCCGCTGTGGCTGGGTTCGGTGAAGTCCAACTTCGGGCACACGCAGGCGGCGGCGGGCGTCGCCGGGCTTATCAAGATGGTCAAGGCCATCGAGCATGGTGTTCTGCCCAGGACGTTGCACGTGGACGAGCCGTCGCCGCATGTGGACTGGTCGTTGGGTGCGGTCTCGCTGCTCACCGAGCAGTTGGAGTGGCCGGAGACCGGCCGTCCGCGCCGCGCCGCCGTGTCGTCGTTCGGTATCAGCGGCACCAACGCCCACACCATCATCGAGCAGGCCCCCGAGCCACGGCGGACGGGCAGCACGCCCGCCTCCGGGACCGATGCGGCGAGGGAGCCCCGGGCTCTTCCGCTGGTGCCCTGGGTGGTGTCCGGTGGAAGCGAGGCCGCCCTGCGGGCTCAGGCAGCCCGGCTCCACAGCCATGTGGCCGAGCGCCCCGATCTGGACCCGGTGTCGGTCGGTTACTCGCTGGCCACGTCCCGTACGGTGCTGGAGCACCGGGCGGCCGTCCTCGCCGATGACCGCGCGACCTTCCTGGACCGGCTCGCCGTGCTCGCTTCGGGCGAGTCCACGGCCGGAGTGGTGCAGGGCGTGGAGACCCGGGGGAAGGTGGCGTTTCTCTTCACCGGTCAGGGCAGCCAGCGCCTGGGCATGGGGCGTGAGCTGTACGACGCCTACCCGGTGTTCGCCGAAGCCCTGGACACCGTCTGTGATGAGCTGGACCCGCACCTCGAACAGCCGCTGAAGACGGTGCTGTTCGGGGACGACGCCGAGGCGCTGGACCGGACCGGTTTCACCCAGCCCGCGCTGTTCGCGGTCGAGGTGGCGCTGTTCCGTCTCGTCGAAGCGTGGGGTGTGAAGCCGGACATGGTCTCCGGCCACTCCATCGGCGAGATCGCCGCCGCGCATGTGGCGGGTGTGTTCTCCCTCGCGGACGCGTGCACCCTGGTGGCCGCTCGTGGCCGTCTCATGCAGGAGCTTCCGGCCGGTGGCGCGATGATCGCCGTCCAGGCGTCGGAGGACGAGGTGGCGCCGCTGCTCACCGAGGGCGCTTCGATCGCCGCCGTGAACGGTCCCGCTTCGGTGGTCGTCGCCGGTACGGAGGAAGCCACCCTCGCGATCGCCGCGTCCTTCGAGGCGCGGGGCCGTAAGACCAAGCGGCTCACCGTCAGCCACGCGTTCCACTCGCTGCTGATGGAGCCGATGCTGCAGCCGTTCCGTGAGGTCGCGGAGCGTCTGACGTACCAGGCCCCGAAGATCCCGGTGGTCTCCAACCTCACCGGCGGTGTCGCCGGTGAGGAGATCGTGACGGCCGACTTCTGGGTGCGCCACGTCCGGGAGACCGTGCGCTTCTTCGACGGTGTCCGCACGCTCGAAGCCCAGGGCGTGACGACGTACGTCGAGCTGGGTCCGGACGGTGTGCTCACCGCCATGGCGCAGGAGTGCGTCACCGGCGACGACGCGGCGTTCGCCCCCGTACTGCGCTCCGGCCGTTCCGAGGCCGAGAGCCTGACGGCCGCCCTGGCCGCCCTGTACACCCGGGGTGCGGCTCCGGACTGGGAGGCGTACTACGCGGGCACGGGCGCGGAGCGCGTCGAGCTGCCCACGTACGCCTTCCAGCACGAGCGCTACTGGATCGAGGTCCCGGCCTCGGTGGGCGATGTCGCCTCCGCCGGTCTGGGCGCCGCCGATCACCCGCTGCTGGGCGCGGCCGTCGAACTGCCGGACTCCGACGGCTTCCTGCTCGCCGGACGGCTCTCCCTCCACACCCACCCCTGGCTCGCCGACCACGCCGTGGCCGGTACCGCGCTGCTGCCGGGGACGGCCTTCGTCGAACTGGCGATCCGGGCGGGTGACCAGGTGGGCTGTGAACTGCTGGAGGAGCTGACCCTTGAGGCGCCGCTGATCCTGCCCGAGCGGGGCGGGGTCCAGCTGCGGCTGACCGTCGGCGTGCCCGACGCGGACGGACGCCGGACCCTGGACGTCTACTCCCGCCCGGAGCCGGACGCGGACCGGGGCGACGGCTCGGACCGGTCCTGGACCCGCAACGCCAGCGGCGTCCTCGCGTCCGGTGCGGCCGCCGACACCGCCGAGGGGCTGGCCGAATGGCCGCCCGCCGAGGCGGTCGCCATCGAGGTGGACGATCTCTACGAGCGGTTCGCCGCCGCCGGTATCGGTTACGGCCCGGCGTTCCAGGGGCTGACGGCTGCCTGGCGACGCGGTGAGGAGGTCTTCGCCGAACTCCGGCTGGAGCAGCGGCAGCAGACCGAGGCCGCGTCGTTCGGGCTGCACCCGGCACTGCTGGACTCCGCGCTGCACGGCGTGGCGCTCGGCGACTTCATGGGCGCCGGCGCCGAGGGGATGCGGCTGCCGTTCTCCTGGAGCGGTGTCACCCTCCACACGTCGGGGGCCACGGCGCTGCGCGTACGGATCGCACCGGCCGGGCCGGACGCGGTGGCCCTGGCCGTCGCGGACGAGAACGGAAGCGCGGTCGCGTCGGTCGACTCCCTGACGCTGCGGAGTGTCGCCCCGGAGCAGCTGCGCGCGGCCCAGGTGACCTACCACGACTCGCTGTTCCGGCTGGAGTGGGCCGCGGTGCCGGCGCCCTCGGTGGCACCCGCCATCCGCTGGGCCCTGGTCGACGCGGCCGCCGCGGAAGGTACGAACGGTACGAACGGTACGGACAGCCTGGGGCTCGTCACCGCGCTGGAATCCACCGGTGCCGAGTACGACGTGTTCCCCGACCTGGCCGAGCTGGCGGCCGTGGTGGCCTCCGGCGGGCACCTGCCGGACGTCGTCCTCCTCCCGCACACCACCGCCACCACCGGTGATGTGGCCGAGGACGCCAGGCTGGCCGCCCACGCCGCGCTGGAGAGCGCGCAGGCGTGGCTCGCGGAGGAGGCCTTCGACGGGGCGCGGCTGGCGTTCGTCACCCGTGGCGCGGTCGCCACGCGCCCGGACGCCGAGGTGTCCGACCTGGCGAACGCGCCCGTATGGGGTCTGATCCGCACCGCCCAGACCGAGAACCCGGACCGTTTCCTGCTGCTGGATCTGGACGGCGACGAGGCCTCGGCCGAGGGGCTCACGGCGGCGCTGTCCAGCGGTGAGCCGCAGCTCGCCCTCCGCGAGAGCGGCCTGTACGCACCCCGGCTGGCCCGAGTCGCCGCCGATCCGGCGCCGGAGGGGCTGCCCGGGTTCGACCCGGACGGCACGGTGCTCATCACCGGCGCCACCGGTGTCCTCGGCGGGCAGCTCGCCCGCCATCTGGTGACCGGGCACGGGGTGCGGCATCTGCTGCTGGGCAGCCGCCGGGGGCACCGCGCCGAGGGAATGCCGGAGCTGGTCGCCGAACTGACCGCACAGGGCGTGGAGGTGAGCGTCGCGGCCTGCGATGTGGCCGACCGCGAGGCGCTGTCGGCGATGCTGGCCGAGGTGGACCCGGCGCATCCGCTCACCGCCGTGGTGCACACGGCCGGTGTGCTGGACGACGGGCCACTGCCCACGCTCACCCCGGACCGGATCGACACGGTCTTCCGGCCCAAGGTGGACGCTGCCCGGAACCTCGACGAGCTGACCCGTGGTCTCGATCTCGCGGCGTTCGTGCTGTTCTCGTCCGTCGCCGGAACCTTCGGTGCGCCGGGTCAGGCCAACTACGCCGCCGCCAACGTCTTCCTGGACGCCCTCGCCGTGCGGCGCCGCTCCGCCGGACTGCCGGCCCTCTCGCTGGCCTGGGGCATGTGGGACCAGCGCAGCGCGATGACCGGCACCATGACGGACGCGGACGTGCGGCGTATCGCGCGCTCCGGGATGGCGCCGCTGTCCTCGCGGGACG
Organism: Streptomyces sp. NPDC005962; assembly: GCF_040629205.1. NCBI lineage: Bacteria > Bacillati > Actinomycetota > Actinomycetes > Kitasatosporales > Streptomycetaceae > Streptomyces > Streptomyces sp. NPDC005962. Next base: position 129,969 of record NZ_JBEXVE010000003.1, read on the forward strand.
GCCTGGAGCTGTTCGACACGGCGTGCGCCGTCGACGGTGAGGCGGTGCTCGTACCGCTCCATCTGGACACCGCGGCGCTGCGGGAGCAGGCCGCCGAGGGCGCGTTGCCCGCCCTGTTCCGCGGACTGGTCCGGGCGACGCCCCGGCGGCGCACGGCCTCCGCCGCTGCGGCCGCCGCGGACGGCCCTTCGCTGGCGCGGCGACTGGCCGGGCTGGACGAGGCGGAGCGGGAGAAGGCCCTGCTGGATCTGGTCCGCACCCACGCCGCCGTGGTCCTCGGCTTCGAGGACCCGGAGGCCGTGGGGGCCACGCGTGGCTTCCTGGAGCTGGGCTTCGACTCCCTGACCTCCGTCGAGCTGCGCAACCGGCTCAACGCCGCGACCGGGCTGCGGCTGCCCCCGACGCTGCTCTTCGACCACCCGACGCCCGAGCTGGTCGCCCGGCAACTGCTCGCCGGGCTGGCCGGTTCGGTGGCCGCCGAGGGCGGTGCGGTGTCGGATGCCGCGCAGACGGAGGCGGCGGGAGCGGAGCCGTCGGCCGTGTTCGGCGCGATGATGCGAGAAGCCGAACAGCTCGGTCAGCAGGGGGAGTTCACTCGGATGCTGATGGACGTCTCGCGGTTCCGGCCCTCGTTCGCGAGCGCCGCCGAGTTGGACAAGGCGCCCACGCTGGTGCGGTTGTCCCGTGGTGACACGCGGCCCGCGCTGGTGTGCTTCCCCTCGATCCTGTCGATCGGAGGCCCGCACCAGTACGCGCGGTTCGCCGCCGGATTCCGTGGCCACCGGGACGTCTGGGCGCTGGGCAACCCCGGTTTCGTTGCCGGGGAGCGGCTTCCGGCGAACCCGGAGGCGGTGATCGAGGCGCAGGCCGAGGCGGTGCTGCGGCAGACCGACGGGGAGCCGTTCGTGCTGCTGGGCCACTCCTCGGGCGGGCTGCTCGCCCATGAGGTGGCCGCGCGGCTGGAGAGCGCCGGGGTCTTCCCCGAAGCGGTGGTGCTGCTCGACATCTACTCGCACGACCGGCAGGCGGCCATGGCCCTCCAGCCCGGTCTGAGGGCCGGGATCGACGAGCGGAGCACGGGCCATGTGCCGGTGGACGACGCCCGGCTGCTGGCCATGGGCGCGTACTTCCGGCTGTTCGGACAGTGGGAGCCCCGCGAGGTCAAGACGCCGACCCTGCTGGTCCGGGCCGAAGAGCAGTTCTTCGACTGGTCCCGCGACGGGGACTGGCGGTCGTACTGGGAGCTGCCCCACACCGTGCGCGATGTGCCGGGGCACCACTTCACCATGATGGAGGACCACGCCGGTACGACGGCGCGCGTGGTGGAGGACTGGCTGACGGACTGACGGGCGCTCCGGCGCCGAAAGGGCCGGGCCCCGCCCCCTCCGAGGAGGGGGCGGGGCCCGGCCCTTCTGCTGTGCTGTGCTGCTGTGTTGTGCTGCTGTGTTGTGCGGGTGTTGCGGAGGTACGGGTGTCGCGTAGGCGGGAAATCAGCGCTTACGGGCAGGGCGCGAGCGCTTGCCCGGCCCCACCGTCACGACCTCGAAGTTGGACTTGGTGCGGTCCAGCCGGTGGAAGAGGTTGTCCGGGCCGGTGATGTACATCTTCGACACCCCGGCGCCCTTCAGCGTGTCGACGACCTTGGGCCAGTGGATGGGCAGGTCGAAGGTGTCCAGCAGCATCGTGCGCAGCTCACCGGCCGAGGTCACGATCGTGCCGTTCTGGTCGGTGACCACCGGAAGCTTCGGGTCGAGGAGGTCGTACTTCGGCAGGATCTCCTCGGCCGCCCGGCGCCGCAGCTCCGCGAACGCGGGCGCGTGCACCGCCGGGACCATGGTGTACATGGAGTAGCCGCCGACGTCGCTGATCGACTTCTTGAACCCGTCGAGCTCCTTCTCGCGCAGCGAGACCATGAAGAAGCCGTCGTCGAGATGGCCGGAGTAGTCGTACCACTCACCGCGCTCACCGAGTTCGGTGAGGATCTCCGTCAGCTTCTCCTGCGGGGTGCGGACGAAGGTGTGGGTGACCGCGTCCTGGTACTCCTCGGTGAAGTACGTGTGCTCACAGCGGGCCAGCTCCGCGGTGAGCCGCACCACCTCGGGAAACGGCAGCGAACCGACGTACGCCGTCGCCGCCTTCTGCCCGAAGCTGGGACCCACGCACAGGTCCGGGACGAGGCCGTGCTCCTGCTCCGCCCGGTCCGCCGAGGCCATCGAGTTCACCAGGAAGGCGATCTGGGTGGCCTCGTCGTAGTCGTCCTCGGAGTCGCGGAGCCGGTCGAAGACCGAGTAGCCCAGCGCCTCGTCGGCCTCGGCGAGCCGCTTCCGGGCGAACGGGTCCAGCGTCAGGAACCTGCCCACCTCGGAGAAGCCGGAAGGTCCCATGCCCGGGAAAACGATGGCTGACTTCGTCTGCTCGGATGCCGTCATGATGTGCTGCCTTACTCTCTGGACCGGCCGTCGCTCAGTCCTGCGCCCGGCGGTTGAAGCCCCGGATACCGATGAACCCGAAAATCAGGAGGGAAGCCGCGATGGCGCACGCGCAGATCCACAGCGGGATCGACGGCGGCACCCCGGGCGCGTCGGGCAGCAGCAGCCCGCGCATCGCCTCGGTGACGTAGGTCAGCGGGTTGAAGGTGCACAGGATCTGGAACCAGCGGACACCGTCCAGGCTCCGCCACGGGAACTGCGTGGCCCCGGTGAACATGATCGGGGTCAGCGTCATGGCGAAGACGATGGAGATGTGGCGCGCGGGCGCCAGGGTGCCGAGGGTGAGCCCGACCGCACCGCCGACCAGTCCGCCGAGGCTGAGGATGCCCAATGTCTCCGGCATCTTGGACAGCGGCCAGGAGACGTCGTCCAGCAGCAGCAGCCCGATCGGGATCATGACCAGGGCGCCGATCACCCCGCGCATCGCTCCGAAGAGCGCCTTCTCCACCGCCACCATGCCGGTCGGGAGCGGCGAGAGCAATCGGTCCTCGATCTCCTTGGTCCAGGAGAAGTCGATGGCCAGGGGCAACGCGGTGTTCTGCAGGGAGACCAGGAAGCTGTTGAGCGCCACCACACCGGGCAGCAGCACCTGCTGGAATCCGGGCTGGGTCATGCCGATCTCGCCGAGCACCTTGCCGAAGACGAACAGCATGAAGAACGGTTCCACGATGACCTGTCCCAGGAAGGGACCGATCTCGCGGCCGGTGACGAAGATGTCGCGCCACAGGATGAAGAAGAACGTCCGCCACCGGTTGGCGCGGCGCCGGTGGCGCCCGCCGCGGCGCTTCTCGTCGGGCATATCGAGATCGAGCCCGGGCTCGGGCTCCGGCTCGGGCGGCACGAGGGGCGCACGGGCCTCGGCCGCCGCGATGATGCTGTTCAGCGCGGCCTTGGCGTCCTGTGCGGCCTGGGACGCCGACGGAGCCGGTATGGGCTTGATGACCAGGGTCATCGTGTCGCCGATGTCGCCGTGCCTGGAACCCGTGTCCCCGACCGGGTGCGGCCTGGCCCCGGGCCTCGTCTCGTGCCTGGCCTCAGGAGGCCTGGTCTCATGGGACCTGGCCTCGTACGGCGTGGGCTCGTGCCTGACCGGCGGGACCGCGGGGGTATTCCGGTCCGTGGCGGGGGGCAGCGGGGCGCGCGGCCTGGCCGGGACGAGCGCGGTCCGGGTGTCCTCGAAACCGTCGTCCTCGGCGGCCCGCGGATCGATCGCCCTCGGGTCGGCGGCCCTCGGATCGGCTGCCCGTGGATCAACCGCCCTCGGGTCGGCAGCCCTGGGATCGGTGGTCCTCGGGTCGGCGGCCCTGTTCCCGTCCGGCTTGGCGCCCGGGACCCCGAAGTCCGGGGTCTTGAAGTTCGTGGTCCTGGTGTCGGCGGGCTCGCGCTCGGCGCCCCGGTCGGCGGAGGCACCCTGGCCGCCCCGGCTCGCGGACGCCGCCGCACCCGTCCCGGGCTTCTCCTCGGCGGCCTCGCCACCGGTGTTCTGGCCCGTCGAGGACGGGGGGCGTGCGGAGGAGCTCATCGCATCTCCTTCCCCGTCAGCTCGACGAACACGTCTTCCAGGCTCGCCTTGCTCACATTCAGGTCCTTGATTTCACAGCCGGTGTCGGACAGGGCCTTGATGACGGTGGGCAGAAGCACGGAGGAGGTCGCGTTGCTGTAGACCTTCATGCGGAAGGTGCCGTCGCCGTCGGTTCCGCCCTGCGCGGTGGGGTCCTCCTGCTGCAGCACCTCGACCCGCTCCGCGACACCGAGGCTCTGCACCAGCTGGACCACGCCGTTCATGCCGCTGTACGGCGGCCGCACCGTGACCGTCAGGGCGGTGTTGCTCATCCTGCTGGTCAGTGCCTCCGGGGTGTCCAGGGCGAGCAGCTTGCCGTGGTCGACGATGCCGATCCGGTCGCACAGCCTGGAGGCTTCCTCCATGTCGTGGGTGGTGAGCACCACTGTGACGCCACGGGACTTGAGATCGGCTATCCGGTCGCGCACGAAGATCTGCGACTGCGGGTCCAGACCGGTGGCCGGTTCGTCGAGGAACAGCACCTTGGGGCGGTGCATCAGTGCTCGCGCGATCATCACGCGCTGCGCCTGACCGCCGGAGACCTGGTCCGCCCGGTTCTTGGCGTGGTCGGTGAGGCCGAGCCACTCCAGGCTCTCGTCCGCCAGCCGGCCGCGCTCCGCACGGGAGAGCCCGTGGTAGCCGGCGTGGAAGGTGAGATTCTGACGGATCGTCAGTGACCGGTCGAGATTGTTGCGCTGCGGCACGACGGCGAAGGACTGCCGGGCCACCGCGGGCCTGGCTATCACATCGACGCCCTGTACGAAGGCGCGTCCGCCGGTGGGGGCGACCCGGGTGGTCAGGATACCGATGGTGGTGGTCTTCCCGGCTCCGTTGGGGCCGAGGAAGCCGAAGACCTCACCGTGCCGCACGGTGAAGCTGAGATTGTCGACCGCCGGGACGGGGCGCCCGGGGTACTTCTTCACCAAGCCGTCGACAACGGCGGCGAAATCAATAGGACGTGTTGTGTTCATCGCTGTCGTCGCACCGAATTTAATTGGCTTGAGGAGGAAAATTCTTTGCCTCATGTTTAACACAGCCGCTTGACTCCGCGCGCGTAACTGCCTCCACTTTAGGGGGTGGTGGCGCAAGTGAGGGGGGTTGAGGGGGCGCCCCCGGGTCCCGTGTCACGCCGGGATGGCGCGGTACCCGCATATAAGGCGTACCTCGAATAGCGGTTACTAGGGGTTGTGGTGCAGGAGAAGGGCTCATAACCTCACGGAGTCAGGGCCTCGGACGAGCGTGGTCGACGCGCCCCACCGGGTACTCGTGCCCGGCCCCTCAGTGAAATCCCGGGGATGTGCTCCTTGAGCCAGATCAAGCCCGATGATGTGGGCCTTATTCGGATATTGCAAACGGAAACTCCGAGCAGTTTCCGGCTGATCTGTTTCCCGGAGTCCGCCCGCTCCACCGCGTACTACCTCTCCCTGTCCGAACTCCTGCTGCCCACCGTGGAGGTGCTGGCGATCCAATACCCCCTCCACACCGGCGACGAGGACGGCGAGGACGGCGAGCGGCTGGCCGACTGCCCGGAGCTGGTCGACCGGATCTTCGGTGCGCTGGGCGAGTGGACGGACCGTCCGATCGCCTTCTTCGGCCACCGGGTCGGCGCCGACCTCGCCTACCGCGTGGCCGAGCGCCTGGAACGGGAGACCGGGACGCCCCTGCTGACCCTGTTCGTATCCGGCCGGACCGCGCACTGGGGCAGGGCCCTGGGCCCGCCGGCCCTCGGCTGCCGGATCGTCGCCCTCGCCGGTGAGGGCGACCCCAAGACCCCGCTGCGCGGCGTACGGGCCTGGCGGCGGCGTACCAGCGGACGATTCGACCTCGAGGTGTTTCCCGGTTCCCGCGGCTACCTCGACTCGAGCCGGCGAGAGGTCGTGAACCTCGTGCACGACCAGCTGCTCTCGCAGTCCACCGTCGATGCCGAGTGGGAAACCGGCGCCGAAGACAAGGGAGCCTAGGGGGACAAGCCCGGGGCTGCCCGTACTCCTGAGTGAAAAGGAAAGAGTACGTTCGATGACCGCGAAGATCTACGCGCTCGACTCGGTGCAGACCCTGGCCGACTTCGAGCTGGACGCGATCCGTGTCGCCGATGTGATCCGCGAGCGGCATGGGGTCGCCCCGGGCGACCGCGTCATCCTCAAGGCGGGCAACTCCGCCGCCTACGTCAGTGTGCTGTTCGCCCTCATGCACGTCGGCGCCTCCATCGTGCTGATCGACCAGCAGGAGCACCCGGACGAGACCCGGCGGATAGCCGGGCGCACCGGCGCGGCCCTCGCCTTCGTGGACGACGACTCCCCGATCCACGACGACGCCCGTGTGGTGAACCTCTACGAGCTGATCGCCCCGGCCGCCGGGCGCCCGCTCAGCACCCGTGAGCTGTCGTTCGACGCCTGGGCCGACCGGCAGGACGGCCTCATCATGTGGACGTCCGGCTCCACCGGCGAGCCCAAGGGCGCGGTCAAGTCGGGCCGTAAGTTCCTGACCAACCTGGAGCGCAACGCCGCCCAGGTCGGGCACCGCGAGGACGACGTCCTGCTGCCGCTGCTTCCCTTCGCCCACCAGTACGGGCTGTCCATGGTGCTCATCGCCTGGCTCACCCGCTGCTCCCTGGTGATCGCCCCCTACAAGCGCCTCGACCGGGCCGTGCAGATGGCCGGGCGGACCGGCGCGACCGTGCTCGACGCCACCCCGTCGAGCTACCGCACCATGCTCAACCTGGCCCGCCGCAAGCCCTCGCTGCGGGCGCGGCTGGAGCAGGTCCGCATGTTCTGCTCGGGCGCGGCCCCGCTCGACGGCGCGCTCTCCGACGGCTACGTCGCCGAGTTCGGGCTGCCGCTGCTGGACAGCTACGGCAGCACCGAGCTGGGCAACATCGCGTTCGCCACCCTGGACAACCCGGTTTCCTGCGGCCGCGCCATGGACGGCATCAAGCTGCGCGTCATCGACGAGTCCGGCATCCCGGCCGCCCCCGGGCAGGCCGGTGAGATCGAGGTCGACACCCCGGACGCGCTGGAGGGCCACATCGACGAGGACGGCGGCATCGACGCCATGCCGACCGGCTGGTTCCCCACCGGCGACCTCGGCTACCTCGACGAGGACGACAACCTCTTCGTCCTGGGCCGGAAGTTCGCGGTGCACCGCTACGGCTATCTGCTCTACCCCGAGCTGGTCGAGCGCAAGGCCGCCGTCGCCCACATCTCCACCCGCATCGTGCCGCTCCCCGACGAGCGCCGCCGCGGCGATGTGCAGCTGGTCTTCTTCGTCGAGGACGAGGAGGGGCGGGACGCCAAGTACTGGCGCGAGCGGCTGTGCCAGGTGCTGCCGGTCTACGAGCAGCCCAACCGGGTCGAGGTGCTGGACACCTTCCCGCTCAACCGCAACGGCAAGCCGGACAAGCGCCGGCTGGAAGAGATCGCGAAGGGCTAGACGGAACGCGACGAGGGGGCCGGGCTTTGAGCACCGGCCCCCTCGTCAGGTCTGGGGAAACCCCTAGGCCCTGTCCGGCGGATCTTCGCGGGCCCGCGACGCCTGGCACGGCACCTCGCTGCGTTGTCGGGATCGCCCGAGTACGACCCGGTACGAGGACGACCCTCCGCCTTGCGATGCACCGCACCAGACGCCGCGGGCTGATCCACGAAGATCCGCCGGACAGGACCTAGTCGTACGGCAGCTCGACGGGGGCGAAGTCGGGGAAGCGGTCGCCCGGGCCCGGGTTGTCCGGGTGGGTGGCGCCGCCCAGGTGGTCGAGCACCCCCCACACCGCGTTGAGCGCCGTGGTCACCGCCCCCTCCGCGAATCCGGCCGTCCAGGAGACGTCGTCCCCGCACAGGAAGAAGCCGCGCTGCTCGGGGGCCATGTCCTCCTGCATGAACTGGGTGAACAGCCGCCGCTGGTAGCGGTAGTGTCCGGGCAGGTTGGACTTGAACGCGCCCATGAAGCGCGGTTCGGTCTCCCAGGTGACGGCCAGCGGTCCGGCGACGATGTGCGAGCGGATGTCGACGTCCGGGTAGATCGCGCCCAGCTGGGTCAGCAGCCGCTCCAGCCGTTCCTCGGGCGAGAGGGTGGCGACCTTCAGCGAGTCGTCGTTCCAGGTGTACGACAGGCACATCACCCCGGGCCGGTCGGGTCCGTCGTCGAACAGGTAGACCCCGCGCGGCATCCGGTCGGTGAGCGTCATGCTCATCACGTCCTGGCCGGTCGCCGGGTCGGTGTCCCGCCAGAACGGCCGGTCGACCAGGACGAACAGCTTGGAGGCGCCCATGTAGTGGGTGCGCTCGACCGCCGTCCACAGCGGGGTGGGCAGCAGCGCCGGATCGCAGTCGATCCGGTGCAGCAGCGTCCACACATGCGGGCTGAAGACCACGGCGGGGAACTCCCGCTCCTCGCCGCTCTCGTCCCGTACCCGGATGCCGTCCCCCGCCCGCCGCAGCCGGGTGACCGCCGGGCGCGGTCGGCCGCCGTCGTGCAGCGACGCCAGTGAGGTGCCCTCCGGCCAGTGGGCGGGCGCGGCCGGGGCGTGCTCCCACAGCCCGCGCGGCAGCTGCTGGGAGCCGCCGACGATGCCGACCTGGTTGTCGTCGGCCTCGGTGACCACGACGCGCAGGATCTCCAGCACCGAGTTGGGGAAGTCGGTGTCCCAGCCGCCGGTGCCGAAGCCGACCTGCCCGAAGATCTCCCGGTGCCGGAACGACTGGAAGGTGGAGGAGGTGGCCAGGAAGCCGTAGAAGGACTGGTCGTCGAACTCCCTGACCAGCCGGTTCCACACGGTTTTGAGGGTGGCGACGTCGCGCTGCTGGATGGCGTCGCGCACCGTGGCCAGCTCGGCCCGCTCCTGGAGCGCCTTCTCCCAGGCGTCGGCGACCTCCTGGTAGACGTCCGGGAGTTCGCCGGGGGTGCGCGCCCGGTCGCGGTCACCGTTCAGGTCGATCAGCGTACTCGGGGTGGCCGGTGCCAGCGGATTGGGAAAGGGCCGGGTGCGCAGGTCCAGCAGGTCGATGTAGTGGAACAGTGACCGTGCGGAGAGGGGAAAGCGCATGGCGCCCATTTCCGCCTTGTATTCCGGATTCCCGGGAAAGGGGGTGGAACGCATCCGGCCGCCCAATTGCTCCGCTTCGTAGAGAACCGGACGAAGTCCCAGGCGCAGCAGCTCATATGCCGCGGTGAGTCCGGACATACCGCCGCCGATGACCGCGACTTCCGTGCCGTGCGTCGCACTCGGCAGGGCACCGAGACCAGCTGGATGGGACAGCCAGTTGTCGTAGGAGAAAGGAAAGTCCGGCACCAGCATCGTCGTGGCAGCCGTGGTCGCGGACGTCATGGGATGAACCTCTTGGGGACGAGCGACACCGCGGGGAGATCAGGCGGTGTGGGCGACATCGAATTCCAGGCTCGCGGGCAGGTCTCGACGCTGACTTATGTTGATTTTCCGGTAGACCCGGGTGAGATGCTGCTCCACGGTGGAAATGGTGATGTAGAGCTTGGCGGCGATCTCCCGGTTGGTGTAGCCCGAGGCGGCGAGCGCGGCCACCCGGCTCTCGGCGTCGGACAGTTCGGAGAACGCGGTGGTGTCCTCGCCGGTGCGGGCCGCCTCCGACAGGGCCGAGCGGCCCGGAGTCCGCTGCAGCGAGCGGGACAGCTCCTCGGCCCCGCAGCTGTCCGCGAGCCACAGGGCCCGGCGGGTCATCAGCCGTCCGCTGTCCAGATCGCCGAGTTGCTTGTGCGCCTCGGCGAGATCCGCCAGCGCCCGCGCCATCTCGTACCAGCCGCCGCTCGCCCGGAGCACGCTCACCGCCTGTTCGAGCAGGGCGGGCCGCTCGGCCGGCGGCCGGGTGGCGGCCAGGACGCGCAGCGCGGCGCCACGGGTGCGGGAGGGGGCCTGGCCGGTCTGCTCCAGCTGCTCCTCCGCCAGCCGGGCGGCCCGCTCCTGACTGCCCAGGGTCAGCCACGTCTCGGCGGCACCGAGCCGCCAGGCCAGGGTGGCGGGCGAGTCCAGGCCCCAGGCGGCCATCTTCTCCCCGCAGGCGCGGAAGTCGGTGAGGGCCGCGTGCTGGCGGCCGGTGGCCAGCTGGTGGCAGGCGCGCGCGTACAGATAGTGGAGCCCGTACCGGTTCTGGAACATCTCCTCCGGCACCGGCCGCGCCAGGATCTCGGCGGCGGTGTCGTGGTTGCCCATCGCGGTGTGCGCGCCCACCAGCATCGCGAGCGGCATGCCGACGGTGACTCCCCAGCCACGGGCCGGAAGCTCCTCCAGCGCCCGCTCCGCGTACCGCACCGCGTCCGGCAGCCGCCCGGACCGCAGGGCGATCTGGGCCCGCAGGGTGTGGAAGGAGGCCAGCACCGCTGTGGCGCCGCGCCGCTCGCTCTGCTCGATCAGCTGGTCGCACCAGGTGGCGGCGGTGGCGAGCCGGTCCGCGTAGATGAGGGCCTGCAGCGCGGCCTGCACCGTCGGCAGGGTCGCGTCGGTGAGCCGGGAGGTCTCCAGCACCCGTTCCACGGCCTGGACGGCCTGGTCGTCGGCGCCGTGGCACAGCACGGTCCGCAGCGCCTTGCCCGCGGTGAGCTGGGGCGACTCGGGGGTCTGCTCGGCCGTCGGCGGAACGCCCGCGCGCGGGCCGTCCGGCGCCGCCCGCTCCACGAAGGTCCGCAGCTCGGGGGAGCCGGGGTAGGTGGAGGCCAGGGCGAGGTCGATGGTCCGCAGCGTGGTGTCGAGTTCCGAGCCGGGGGCCGCGTCCCGGCCGATCCGGCCGAGGGCGGCGGCGGCCTCGGCCGTCTGCCCGAGCGTCAGCAGCCGCAGGAGGACCGGGACGGCGTACTCCGGCGGCAGCTGCCCGCTGCCCGCGGGACCGGCCAGCGACTGGAGACGGCGCATCTGGGAGAGCGGATTGAACGGCCACATGGCTTCCACCATCGTGGCCTGGAGGATGAGCGTCTCCCGCTCATCGGTGGTACATCGCTGGGCCAACTGCAGGCAGTTGACGGCCAGTTCCACGCGGTCGGCGGCGACGGCGTGCCGGGCGGCGTCGCGCAGGGTCTGGGGAATCCACTCCTCGACCGGCTCGGCCGGTTCGTGATGGAGCAGATGACCGGCCACGTCGAGGGGGTCGGCGCCCTCCTCGTTCAGCAGCCGCGCGGCCCGGTGGTGCAGTGTGCCGAGCTCGTCGCCGGGCAGGTCGTCCAGCAGGACGGTGCGCACCTCGTCGCTCCTGAAGTGCGCGCCGCGCAGAAGTCCCACGTCGGTGAGCGCCGTGACGGCGTGCCGCACCTGCCGCTCCTCGACCGCGACGAGCTTGCTCAGCAGGGGGGTGGACGAGGCGTCGCCGAGCAGCGCGATCCCCTGGGCGATCCGGTGGTGGGCCGGGCCGCCTCGGTAGACGCAGGACAGCGCGGCCTGCCGGAACAGCTCGCCGGGCGCCGGGGCGCAAGTGCCCGGCGTGGTGTCGAGGGGGCCGCAGGTGAGCCGGGAGAACTGGTCGTCCAGCAGCCCGCGCAGCAGCAGGAGGTTGCCGCCGGTCAGGTCGTGGAACGCGGCGGCGTGGCGCTCGGCCTCAGCGGCGCCGAGTTCCTCGGTCAGCAGGGTGGTGACGCCCGCGACGGTGAGCGGGGCGAGCCGTACGTGGCACACCTTCGGCCGGTGCAGCAGTTCGTCCAGGGCCGGGGCGGCGGGCCCGGTGAGCGCGCCGCGGGTCGCCACGACGGACAGCGCTTCGGAGCGGCAGCGGCGGATGCCGTAGGCGAGGGCGCGCAGGGACGGCAGGTCGGCGTACTGGACGTCGTCGATGGCGATCAGCAGCGGCGCGTCATCGGTCAGTTCCTCGAGCGTGCGGTGGAATTCCTGGAGGAGCGGGAGGTCGACCTGGTCCGGGTCGTACGAATGCGGGGGCGCGTCGAGAACGGGCCGCGGCCGGGCGTGCCGAAGGCGCGCGGGCATGCCCTGGTAGAGCTGATCGAGTAAGGCGTACGGGAAATTCTGCTCCGAAGTGGAGGCGACCGCGGGCAGCACCCGGACGCCCCGCGCACCCGCGGTGTCCGTCACCGCGTGCAGCAGCGCGGTCTTTCCCGACGCCACGGCACCGCCGATGACGGCGATTCGACTCCCCTCCCGGGCGTCCTCGAAGAGGAGACGATTGAGCCGAGCTATCTCCTGATCGCGCTCCACCAACACGTACGAAACCTTCCCCGAATTCAGTCGTGCTCAGCGGCGGTGAAATCGAATCACCGTGCACGGCGCACCTGGTAATGCGCCGTCCCCTGAAGTTGTAAATACCGTGCCGCCCTTTGGTGCTCCCCGTTCCTCCCGTAAGCGCACCCTCTGCGGCGGCATGGCTGCTCTGCGTCATGACGTGTGTTCGACGGCATGCCGTGTGTTCGCAACCCCTCCCCGCCTGGCTGAGGCTTGCCAGCCGTGGAACACGGGTATGGAGTGGATGGGCACTGTAGCAGTGCTGTTGGTGCGAAAAGATGACTGTCTCGTCACAGGTGAATGTGTTCGATTGAGGTCACGGTGCCGTAGCCGAGTTGTGAAGCTCCGCGCGGCCGCTCGGCTCGGCTCCATCGCTGGTGGGGCGGGGTGCGGCGAGGAGCAATGGCCCTGTCGCGTGTGAAAGTTGCGCAAAGCTTCCGAAAACTCTGGAACCCCTGAAGCGCCCCTCGCATCGCCTTGTCAGGCGTTTCCCTCGTGTGGGGTCATGGGTGTCGACTCCACGCGTCCATTCACACTGCAACGACAGGCTGCGGTGCGTGATGGGCCACCATGGAAACGCCGAGTTGTACGAGCAAATGGGAGGAAAGTGCGCGTGCTCAATCAGAACTTGACATTCGTCGTCGGCACCGGCCGGTGCGGTTCGACGGCGCTGTCTCAGGTCATCAATCTTCACCCGGACGTTCTCAGCGTCAACGAATTGTTCGCCAGCATTCCCGATGCGGAAGTGCTGGACGAGGCCCTGCTCAGCGGCCCTGAGTTCTGGGAATATCTGTCCCGGCCCAACGCGGTCAGCGATACCTTGATCAAGAATGGGGCCATCCCGCCCGAGTTCCTCTACCACCGGCTGCCCGAGGGGCGGTTCGACGCCGAGACCACCGGTATCCCGGCCATCAGCGTCATGGTGCTGCCCCATCTGACCGACGACCCGGACGCACTCTTCGACGAGCTGGAGTCCGAGGTCACCGCCTGGCCCACACGGAGCCCGGCGGACCACTGGCGGGCCCTCTTCGCCAGCCTCGGCGCACGGTTCGGCGACCCCGGCACCGTCGTCGAGCGGAGCGGTCTGTCCATCGGCCGGGTAACGGAAATGCACCGTGCCTTTCCCGAGGCGCGCTTTGTGCATCTCTACCGCGAAGGCCCTGACTGCGCCGTCTCCATGAGCCGGCACGTCAGCTTCCGGATGCTTCCGCTGACGCAGGAGATGGCCATCCGCTGCGGCCTGGAGTCGCCGTACGAGCTGACCCCGGAGCACGCGGCCCAACTCCCGCCCGACCTCGCTCCGCTGCTGGGCGACGAGTGGGACCCGGCCCTGGTGATGGACCGGCCCATCCCGCTCGCCGCGTTCGGCAGCCTGTGGTCCGGCGTGATTGTCGACGGTCTGCGGAAGCTGGAGGAGGTCCCGGAGTCACAGCGCGCCGGGCTGTCGTACGAGAACCTTCTGGAGGAGCCGGAGAAGGAACTGATCCGGCTGGCCGAATTCATCGGTGTGGAACCGCTCCCCTCCTGGCTGGACGCGTCCATCGCACTTCTCGACGGCGGCCGCCGCGGCGCCGCGGAGAAGCTGCCCGAAGTGGAGCTCGCCCCGCTGCTGGAATCCTGTAGTCCCGGTATGGAGGCGCTGGCCGCTCACCCGTAAGGCGCATGTCGTCACCCGGCGGCCACTGCCCTTCGGTGGCCGGTCGCCGGGTGGCGCCCTTCGCTCTCCGGGCCCGCCGGAGTGGCCTCGGCGTACCGGCTGCCCGATAGGGGCGTGACTGCCTCTAGGGGGTGATTACGGTGGGCATTCACCCGATCGAGGGATTGAATGGTTGACGCAGGACTCCCTGCTTCATCCTCACGCGAAGGGCTCAGTACCGACCATGTCCGCGAACCATCGCGACCCCGCCATGCCCGTCCCGCCCGAGGAGAGCGAGCGCACGCTGCACTTCGCGGGCCCAGCGACCTTCGGCCGCGTCCCGCGCCTGGACCAGGTCGGCAGCGCGGATATCGCGGTGGTCGGGGTCCCGTTCGACGCGGGTGTCTCGTACCGGCCGGGCGCCCGGTTCGGCGGGAACGCGATCCGGGAGGCGTCGCGCCAGCTGCGCCCCTACAACCCGGCGCAGGACGCGTACCCGTTCCACTACGTCCAGGTCGCGGACGCCGGTGACATCACCGCCAACCCGCACAACATCCACGAGGCCGTCGACAACATCGAGGCGGGCGCGGAGGAGCTGCTGTCCACGGGCGCGCAGCTGATGACGCTGGGCGGCGATCACACCATCGCGCTGCCGATCCTGCGCGCGGTGGCCCGCAAGCACGGCCCGGTCGCGCTGCTGCACTTCGACGCCCATCTGGACACCTGGGACACCCACTTCGGCGCCGAGTACACCCACGGCACGCCGTTCCGCCGCGCGGTCGAGGAGGGCATCCTCGACACCTCCGCCCTCTCCCACGTCGGCACCCGCGGCCCGCTGTACAGCAAGGGAGACCTGGACGAGGACACCAAGCTGGGCTTCGGGATCGTCACCTCGGCCGACGTCATGCGGCGCGGGGTCGACGAGGTGGTGCAGCAGCTCAAGGAGCGGATCGGCAAGCGGCCGCTCTACATCTCGGTGGACATCGACGTCCTGGACCCCTCGCACGCCCCCGGCACCGGCACCCCCGAGGCGGGCGGGCTCACCTCGCGGGAGCTGCTGGAGATCGTGCGCGGGCTGGCCGACTGCCATCTGGTCTCCGCCGACCTGGTCGAGGTCGCCCCGGCGTACGACCACGCCGACATCACCTCCGTGGCCGCCTCGCACACCGCGTACGAGCTGGTCACCCTCATGTCCCGGCAGATCGCCTTCCTGCGCTGGGTGGAGGAGCAGCAGCAGGCGGAGCAGCAGCAGGCCTAGGGGGTGCCCCGGCCGCCGCTCTTGAGGCTTGCTCGCAGGAACTCCCGGTTCATGGTCGAGATGGACTGGAGCGGGATGCCCTTCGGGCAGGCCACGGCGCATTCGCCGGTGTTCGTGCAGCCGCCGAAGCCCTCGTCGTCCATCGTGCCGACCATGTCCAGCACCCGGGACTCGCGCTCCGGTTGCCCCTGCGGCAGCACGTTCAGATGCGTCACCTTCGCCGAGGTGAACAGCATCGCCGAACCGTTGGGACACGCCGCCACGCACGCCCCGCACCCGATGCACTCCGCGTGCTCGAACGCGGTGTCCGCGACGGGCTTCGGCACGGGCGTGGCGTGCGCCTCCGGGGCGCTTCCGGTCGGGACGGAGACGAAGCCGCCCGAGCCGATGATCCGGTCGAACGCCGACCGGTCCACCACCAGATCCTTGACGACGGGGAAGGCGGCGGCGCGCCACGGCTCCACGTCGATGGTGTCGCCGTCCCTGAAGTGCCGCATATGCAGCTGACAGGTGGTGGTGCGCACCGGGCCGTGCGCCTGCCCGTTGATCACCATGCCGCACGCCCCGCAGATGCCCTCGCGGCAGTCGTGGTCGAACGCGACGGGCTCCTCGCCGCGCAGGGTCAGCCGCTCGTTGAGCGTGTCGAGCATCTCCAGGAAGGACATCTCGGGCGAGATGCCGTCGACCTCGTAGGCGGTCAGGGTGCCCGGCTCCTCGGGGCCGCGCTGACGCCAGATCCGCAGGGTGAGCCTCATGCGTAACTCCGCTGGGTGGGGTGGACGTACGCGAAGACCAGGTCTTCGCGGTGCAGCACCGGCGCGTTGCCGGTACCTCTGAACTGCCAGGCCGCCGCGTACGAGAACGCCTCGTCGTCGCGGGCCGCCTCGCCGTCCGGGGTCTGGCTCTCCTCGCGGAAGTGGCCGCCGCAGGACTCGGCGCGGTGCAGCGCGTCCAGGCACATCAGCTCGGCCAGCTCCAGATAGTCGACGACCCGGTTGGCCTTCTCCAGCGACTGGTTCAGCTCCGCACCGCTCCCCGGTACCTTGATCCGCCGCCAGAACTCCTCGCGCAGCGCCGGGATGCGGTCCAGCGCCTTGCGCAGCCCGGTCTCGGTGCGGGCCATGCCGCACTCGTCCCACAGCAGTTCGCCCAGCTCACGGTGGAAGGAGTCGGGGGTGCGGTCGCCGTCGTTCTCCAGCAGCCGCCGCAGCCGGTCGGTCACCGACATCAGGGCCTCGGTCACCGCCGGATGGCCCGGGTCGACCTCGTCGTGCGGATGGCGGGCCAGATAGTCGTTGATCGTGGCGGGGAGGACGAAGTAGCCGTCGGCCAGGCCCTGCATCAGGGCGGACGCGCCGAGCCGGTTGGCGCCGTGGTCGGAGAAGTTGGCCTCGCCGATCGCGAACAGCCCCGGCACCGTGGTCTGCAGGTCGTAATCCACCCACAGTCCGCCCATCGTGTAGTGGAGGGCGGGGTAGATGCGCATCGGCACCTCGTACGGGTTCTCCGCCGTGATCAGCTGGTACATCTCGAAGAGGTTGCCGTACTTCTCCTCGACCGCCGCCCGGCCCATCCGCCCGATGGCGTCCGCGAAGTCCAGATAGACGCCCTGCCCGCCGGGGCCGACCCCGCGCCCCTCGTCGCATACGTTCTTCGCGGCCCGGGAGGCGATGTCGCGCGGCACCAGATTGCCGAACGCCGGGTAGATACGCTCCAGGTAGTAGTCGCGCTCGTCCTCCGGGATCGCATCGGGCGGACGGGTGTCGCCCTTCGCCTTCGGCACCCAGATGCGGCCGTCGTTGCGCAGCGACTCGCTCATCAGGGTCAGCTTCGACTGGTGGTCGCCGGAGCGCGGGATGCAGGTGGGGTGGATCTGGGTGAAGCAGGGGTTGGCGAAGTAGGCGCCGCGCCGGTGGGCCCGCCAGATCGCGGTGGCGTTGGAGTTCTTGGCGTTCGTGGACAGGTAGAAGACATTGCCGTAGCCGCCGGAGGCCAGCACCACGGCGTCCGCGAAGTGGGTGGAGATCCGGCCGGTGATCAGGTCGCGGGCCACGATGCCGCGGGCCCGCCCGCCGACGACGATCAGGTCGAGCATCTCGGTGCGCGCGTGCATCTCCACGGTCCCGGCGGCGATCTGGCGGCTGAGCGCCTGATACGCGCCGAGCAGCAGCTGCTGCCCGGTCTGGCCGCGGGCGTAGAAGGTACGGGAGACCTGGACGCCGCCGAACGAGCGGGTGTCCAGCAGACCGCCGTACTCGCGGGCGAACGGCACGCCCTGCGCCACGCACTGGTCGATGATCTCCACCGACACCTGGGCGAGCCGGTGGACGTTCGACTCGCGGGCGCGGAAGTCGCCGCCCTTGACGGTGTCGTAGAAGAGGCGGCGGACGGAGTCGCCGTCGTTGCGGTAGTTCTTGGCGGCGTTGATCCCGCCCTGGGCGGCGATGGAGTGCGCCCGGCGCGGCGAGTCCTGGTAGCAGAACTGCACGACGTGGTAGCCCTGTTCGGCCAGCGTCGCCCCGGCCGCTCCGCCCGCCAGGCCCGTACCGACCACGATGACGGTGTACTTGCGGCGGTTGGCCGGGTTGACCAGCTTCGCCTCGAAGCGGCGGCGGTCCCAGCGCCCCTCCACGGGGCCGTCCGGGGCCTTGGTGTCGGCGATCGGCTCACCGGTCGAGTACTCCGGGTACGTGTTCATCTCAGCTCACCACTCCACTCATCACGCCGATGGGCACGGCGATGAAGCCGCAGGTCAGGATGGCCGCCAGGCCGTTCGCGGCCAGTTTGAGGGCCCGGTCGCGGCGCGGCCGGCCCGCCCCGAGGGTCTGGGCGGCGCTCCAGAAGCCGTGCCGGACGTGCAGCCCGAGGGCGAGCATCGCCACGATGTAGATGGTGTTGCCGTACCAGGTGGAGAAGGTCGCCACGATGTTCTCGTACGGATGGCCGGGCTCGGCGCGCTCGTTCACCGTGAGCGTCGTCAGATCCAGGATGTGCCAGACGATGAACAGCCCGAGGATCACCCCGCCCCAGCGCATCGTGCGGGTCGCGTAGCTCGCCCGCCGCCGCTGATGCGCGTAGCCGCGCGGCCTGGCCGCCAGATCCCGGCGGCTGAGCTGGTACGCGGCCACGCCGTGCAGCACGACGGCGGCCAGCAGCCCGACGCGGGCCAGCCACAGGAACCCCTCGTGCGGGAGGAACGGTTCGCCGAGGGTGCGCAGCCAGTGCGCGTAGCCGTTGAGGTCGCCGGGCCCGAAGAAGATCTTCAGGTTGGCGAGCATGTGGGCCACCAGATAGGCCAGCATGATCAGCCCGCTGACGGCCATCACGGCCTTCTTACCGATGGTCGACCGCCACACGGAGCCGATGAAGGACTGCTTCCGCGGCGGCTTCCGCTTCTGGGCGGGCCGCCGCTCGTGGCCCGTGTCCGTCCGTGTCGCCAGTGCCATGTCTGTGACGCTAGGCAGCGCCGTGGTGATTCGTCCAAGACATGATCCGGCTGGTTTCCATAGCCGATGTCTATGAACCCTGCCTATGATCGGCTTGTGCAGCTGCAGCAGCTCCGCTATTTCGCCGCCGTCGCGGACACCCGCCACTTCACCCGGGCCGCCGAACGGCTCCATGTCGCCCAGCCGTCGCTGTCCCAGCAGATCAGGGCGCTGGAACGGGAGCTGGGCGCCGATCTCTTCCACCGCGCGCGCGGCCACATCGCCCTCACCGACGCGGGGGAGGCGCTGCTTCCGCTGGCCCGCCAGATCCTCGCCGACACCGAGACCGCGCACCGCGAGGTCCAGGAGGTCGCCCAGCTCCGGCGCGGCCGGGTACGGCTCGGCGCCCCGCCCAGCCTGTGCGCCAGCCTCGTACCGGATGTGCTGCGCCGCTTCCACGACGAGTTCCCCGGTATCGAGCTGATCATCGACGAGGGCGGTTCCCAGGACCTCGTACGCACCCTCGCCGCCGGTGAGCTGGACCTCGCCCTGATCATCACCCCGCTGCCCGGCCAGGCCCCGGCCCTCGCCGCCACCGAGCTGCTGCGCGAGGAGCTGGTGGTCGCCTCCTCGCCCGCGTCCCCGCCGCCCACGAAGGCCCGCAGGATCAGGGTCGAGGATCTTCGCGACCGGCCGATGGTGATGTTCCGCCGCGGCTACGACCTGCGGGAATTCACCACGGCGGCCTGCCGGGCGGCGGGCTTCGAGCCCTCGTTCACGGTCGAGGGCGGCGAGATGGACGCGGTGCTCGGCTTCGTACGGGCGGGGCTCGGCATCGCCGTGCTCCCCGGCATGGTGGCGGCGCGCTCGGGACTGCGGGTCACGCCCTTCGCGGGACAGACGATGCGCCGCACCATCGCCGTCGCCCACCGCAAGGACGTCGCCCCGCCGAGGGCCGCGCGCGAGCTGCGCCGGGTGCTGCTGGAGTATCTGCGCTCGGCCGACGCGGACGACCTCCCGGGCCTGCCGCCCGGCACCCGACTGCTGCCCTGACGCACGCCAGGGGTCAGCCCCACAGCGCCGTGGCCGCCGCTCCGCCCGCGAAGGCGGCCGCCACCCCGGCGACCAGACTGCCCACCGCGTTGGCGGCCGCGACACCGCGCGCCCCGTCCTCCGCGAGCCGCAGCGTCTCGTACGAGAACGTCGAGTACGTGGTCAGCGCGCCGCACAGCCCCGTCCCCAGCAGCAGCTGCAGCTGCGACGACGCGGCTCCCGCCGCCACCGCCCCGGTCAGCGCTCCCAGCACCGCGCACCCCACCACGTTCACCACGAACGTCCCCCAGGGGAACACCGAGTCATGCCGGGTCTGCACCATCCGGTCGGTCAGATACCGCAGCGGGGCGCCGACCATCCCGCCCGCCACCACCAGGAGCCAGTTCACCGGTCACGCCCCGGGAAGCGGACGATCTCGACCGGGTCCAGGATCACCGGACCGTCGCCGGTGATCTCCTCCAGTTCGGGCAGGAAGGACCGCACCCGCTCCTCCGTATCGATGATCACCACGCAGACCGGCAGTTCCTCGCTGAGCGACAGCAGCCGGGAGGTGTGGACCAGGGACGAGGCGCCGAACCCCTCCACCCCGCGGAACACGCTCGCCCCCGCCAGCCCCGCCCGGTGCGCGCGGTGCACGATTTCGGCGAAGACCGGTTTGTGGTGCCAGGTGTCGTTCTCGCCGACGAAGACGCTCAGCCTCAGTCCGTTCGCGTTCATCCCGTGCTCCTGCCGTACGTTCCCACGACCCCGACGACCCGACGGGTGCCCACCACCGCGCCCCATACCGCCGCCATCGCCGCCAGCAGCGTCACCACCAGATAGACCGCACCGGTCGCCGCGTGGCCGTCCAGGACGAGCCGCCGGAAGTCCACGGCGTACGTCGAGAAGGTGGTGAACCCGCCCAGCACCCCGGTGCCGACGAAGGGCCGCACCAGCCGGTGGGCCGCCCACACCTCGCCGATCAGCGCCAGCAGGACGCCGATGAGCGCACAGCCCACCACGTTCACCAGCAGCGTCGTCCAGGGGAAGGCGCCCGAGTCGGTCGGCCACAGCAGGGACGCCGCGTACCGGGCGGCCGCGCCGATGGCGCCGCCGACCGCGACCACGCACACCACCGGGCCCTGCCCCCGCCACGGGCTGTGCCGCCGCCGTCGTGTGCCCTCCGCCATACGGCTCAGGCTACGTGGCGCGGGCACCGCTTCACGGCGCGTGTCCCCGGCCGGTACCGTCATGCCCGGAAGATCGTGAGGCGTGCGGACAGCAGTTGAGACAACGAGGAGACAGCCCATGAGCAACCCGTTCGACAATCCCGACGGCCGTTACGTCGTGCTCGTCAACGACGAAGGACAGCACTCCCTGTGGCCCTCCTTCGCCGAGGTGCCCGAGGGCTGGACCGTCGCGCACGCCGAGGACGACCGCCAGGCGTGCCTGGACTACGTCGAGGAGCACTGGACCGACATGCGTCCGAAGAGCCTCGCGACCGCGATGGACACCCCCGCCACGTCCTGACCGGGCTCCGTATCTGCGGGCCGCCCCGCCACGGCGTTACGTTGGGCGTGTGACGGGTGCGATTCCTGACGCTCCGGGCGCTCCGGTTGTTCCGGGCGCCATGCGGGCCTGGGTGGTTCGCGCGCCGGGCCGGATTGACCAGGTGGAGCTGGAGATTCCGCGCCCGGCGGACGACGAACTGCTGGTCCGGGTCCGGGCCTGCGGGGTGTGCCGTACCGATCTCCACATCCGCGACGGCGACCTGCCGCCGCACCGCACCCCCGTCGTCCCCGGGCACGAGGCCGTCGGCGAGGTGATCGCGGCGGGCGAGCGGGCCGCCGGGCACCCCCTGGGCGCCCGGGTGGGCGTCCCCTGGCTGCGCCGTACCTGCGGCCGGTGCCGCTTCTGCGTGCGCGGCCAGGAAAACCTGTGCCCCTCGTCCGTCTACACGGGGTGGGATGCGGACGGCGGTTACGCTCCGTACGTCACCGTACCGGCCGCGTACGCCTACGAGCTGCCCGCCGGATACGCCGACGAGGAACTGGCCCCGCTGCTGTGCGCCGGGATCATCGGCTACCGCGCGCTGCGCCGCGCCGACCTCCCGGCGGGCGGACGGCTCGGTATCTACGGCTTCGGCGGCTCCGCGCACCTCACCGCGCAGGTCGCCATCGCGCGCGGCGCCGTCGTCCATGTGCTGACCCGCTCGGCCGCCGCCCGGGACCTCGCCCTCGAACTCGGCGCCGCCTCCGCCCGGGACGCCCACGACCGGCCGCCCGAACCGCTCGACGCCGCGATCCTCTTCGCCCCGGCGGGCGAGCTGGTGCCGGTGGCGCTGGAGGCGCTGGACGCGGGCGGCACGCTGAGCGTCGCCGGAATCCACCTCTCCGGCATTCCCGCGCTGGACTACGAGCGCCACCTGTTCCACGAGCGCACCCTGCGCAGCGTCACCGCCAACACCCGTGAGGACGGCCGCGAGTTCCTCACCGCGGCCGCCGCCCACCGCATCCGCGCCATGGTCACCCCCTACCCCTTCGACCGCGCGGACGCGGCCCTGGACGACCTCGCGAACGACCGGGTGAACGGCGTAGCGGTGCTGGTGGCGCCCTGAAGCGCTAGGCGGGACGGGGCGCGGCGAGCCAGCCGGCGATGGTGGCGGCGATCGGCTGGCCGGTCTCCAGCTCGATGAACCCGAACTGGCCGCCCTGATTGCACTCCAGAAACCACCAAGTGCCGTCGTCGTCCTCGGCGAAGTCGAAAGCTCCGTAGGCGAGACCGCCGAAGGTCATGTATTCCTGTACGGCCTGGGCGATCCGGTGGGGAACGTCCACCGCGTCCCATAGATGGCCATAGAAACCATACCTCCCGTCAACCTGCCCGGAAGCTGCCGTCTTCCGGGCCGCGAACAAACGGCCGCCGACGCAGGTCAGTCGGATATCAGCCGTTTTGGGAATGTAGCGCTGAAGAAGCGTGGCACCTGCCGCGACGCCCGAGAAATCCGCGTCGGGGTCGATGCGGGTGGTGGGCAGTGTGATGGGGGGATTCACCGGCGGAGGGCCGGAGACGGTCTTCACCACGATGTCCTGGAACTGACCGGCGAACTCCTTGGCGGCGCGCGGATAGGTGGTGATGAGCGTCGGGGGAACGGCGAATCCACTGCGGTGCGCGGTGCGCAACTGCCACGGTTTGGAACGTGCCAGCAGGGAGGCGCTGGGATGGTTCATCCAGCGCGCCTCGGTGGAATACAGCATTCCGTAAAGGGCCTGGCCGCACTCGGCGGTCAGCCACTCGGAGGGCTCGGGGGCGTGCGCCGCCGGCTGCCCCGGGCGGCGCACCCAGATGGACCGCAAGCTGTTCACGCTGACCAGGCGACCGTCGGTCGACAGATAGCCGGTGAAGTCGCCGCGGTCGAATTCGGCCGAGAGCCCCGCCTGTCCGGGAAGGTCGGCGGGATCGAATCGGATCAGCGGGACATTTCGCGCGCGTAATTCGGACACCACCAGGTCGGCTGTCACATCTTCCTGGCAGGTCAGGATGAGTACCGTCATCGACGTGGAAGGCCGGTGGGGTCGGTCAGTCGTCGAAGTGCGTCTTGGAGCCCGCGGTGGAGGTCGTCGTGCCGCATTCCAGAAGCACCCCCCGGTCGGAGATGGCGGGGCGTCCATCGGGCAGCACATTCAGCTGCAGGGCGGCGTTGTACGAGTACGGAATGACGGCCGGTGATTGCTCGGCTGGGACCGCATGGTTCAAGGCGAAGGGCTTCATGGCTGACCTCTAATACTCCACGGGATTCGCTTGTTTCGAGATGAGCTTGACCATCACACAACACTACGTAATAAATCGGTAGGAGGTTCACTACGCGCTGTTATGTCAGATCTGTGACAGCATGAAGTACGTCACACCGGACGCGCAATTCCATTACATCCGGCCCGGTTCCGGGGCGCGGTGCGCGCCGCGGCGGCCCCCGCGCGACGGCCGGTCACCTGCCGCATCCATGCCTCCACCTCAGCCTTTCCGGGGGTTTCCGGGGGTGCCGTACCCCTTCGCGAACAACCCGCCCTGCCCGACGGCGCGTCGGGCCGTCGGCTTCCAAGACGCCATCCGGGCCGTCCGGGTTGGCCGATAAGGTCACTTCGATCTCCTCGGCCGCAACGGTGCAGCGCAGCGCCGGTGTGAGCTGGGTCTCTTCCGTCCCGCCCGGCGGCGGCCCGCCGGAGCGCACCGGACCGGCGGACCGCGCCGGGTCCGCGCCGGGTCCGCACCGGGTTCAGGGGCTGCGCGTCGGCACCGAATGGGCCAGGTAGTTGTTTGAACACCATGGCGGCGTTCACTCCTTCTCTGTGCGCCGTTCACCGTTCTTGCCGGACCGAACGTTCCGGCCAGGTAAAGCAACTCCCACGCCCATGCCATGGGTGGATCAATTCGGCCATGTAGCCGGGTGTCGCCCGCACTTCCCCCGGGCCCTTGCCAGAGCGGGAGGCCGGGCCGCCGGACGGGAACCATGGGCCGTGCTTTGCCGTTCTTTTACCAAGAGCCCCTCAAGCCACGAAGGAGTCGCGGTCACCGCGATGGACGACCCTCCCAGTACCCCCCGCCCCACCCCGGATGCGCACGAATCCGTATCCGCCCCCGTATGCGCCCCCATGTCCGCCCGTGAGCGGGCCGGCGAGCGCAGCGGAAGCACAGGTAGCAGCGGAAGCACAGGAAGGGGACCGGCGTGCTGACCGAAGTGCTGCTGGTCCTGCTCGCCTTGGCGCTGACCCTGGCCTGCGCGGTCTTCGTCGCCGCGGAGTTCTCGCTGACCACGGTCGAGCGCGGGGAGCTGGAGCGGGCCGCCGCGGCGGGCGAGCGGGGCGCCGGAAGCGCGCTCAAGGCCGCCCGCAGGCTGACGTTCCAGCTCTCCGGCGCCCAGCTGGGCATCACCGTGACCTCGCTGGTGATCGGCATGCTCGCCGAACCCTCGCTGGCCGTCCTGCTCCAGGGCCCGCTGCGGGCCGCGGGCCTTGGCGGCGCCGCCTCGTCCGTGGCCTCGGTGCTGGGCGTGGCGCTGTCGACCGTCGTCCTGATGGTGATCGGCGAGCTGGTGCCCAAGAACTGGGCGATCTCCCGGCCGCTGGCCGTGGCCAAGGTCGTCGCGGGCCCCCAGCGCGGCTTCACCGCCGCCTTCGCCCCGCTGATCCACCACCTCAACAACACCGCGAACCGCCTGGTGCGCCGCGCCGGCCTGGAGCCCGCCGAGGAGCTGGCCTCGGCGCGCACCCCGGACGAACTGGTCGCGCTGGCCCGCCATTCGGCCGCAGAGGGCGCGCTGGAGCCCGACTCGGCCGAGCTGTTCGTCCGTACGCTCCACCTGAGCGAGCTGACCGCCGAGAACGTGATGACCCCGCGGGTGGACGTCCAGGCGCTGGAGGCGCACGCGACCGCGGCCGACGCCGCCAACCTCACCCTGGCCACCGGCCTGTCCCGGTTCCCCGTCTACCGCGACAGCCTCGACGAGGTGGTCGGCACCGTGCACATCCGCGACGTCCTCGCGCTGGACGCCGCCCGCCGGGCCGCCACCCCGGTCACCGAGCTGGCCACCCCTCCGCTGCTGGTCCCCGACAGCCTCCCGGTGGACCGGCTGCTGGACCGGCTGCGCGGCGCGCACACCATGGCCCTCGTCATCGACGAATACGGCGGCACCGCCGGTGTCGCGACCCTGGAGGACATCGTCGAGGAGGTCGTCGGCGACGTACGCGACGAACACGACCCCGACGAGACCCCCGCCCTGGTGCCCGCCGGACCCGGCACCTGGGAGGCGGACGGCGCCGTACGGCTGGACGAGCTGTCCGCCATCGACCTGACCGTGCCCGAGGGCCCGTACGAAACCGTCGCGGGCCTGATGGCCACCGCCCTGGCACGCATCCCCCGGGCGGGCGACGGCATCGAGACCGACGGCTGGCAGCTCACCGTGCTCAAGGTGGACCACCACCGCGCCGACCGCATACGGATCACCGCCCCGGCCTCCGCCGACGCGGGGAAGGACGCCCGATGACCCTGCTGCAACTGGCCATCGGCGCCCTCACCCTGCTCACCAACGCCTTCTTCGTCGGCGCCGAGTTCGCCCTCATCTCCGTGCGCCGCAGCCAGATCGAACCCCACGCCCAGAACGGCGGGAAGCGCGCCCGCACCGTGCTGTGGGCGCTGGAGCACCTGTCCGCCCTGATGGCCACCGCCCAGCTGGGCATCACCATCTCCTCGCTCGTCCTCGGCGCGGTCGCCGAGCCGGCCATCGCCCACCTGCTGGAGCCGGTGTTCGCCGCCGCCCGCGTCCCCGAGGCCCTGGTGCACGCGATCGCCTTCGTCCTCGCCCTGACCGCGGCCACCTATCTGCACATGCTCATCGGCGAGATGGTCCCCAAGAACATCGCCCTCGCCGCCCCGGAGCGCACCGCGCTGCTCCTCGGCCCGCCCCTGGTCGCCCTCACCCGCGCGCTGCGCCCCGTCGTCTTCGGCATCAACGCCTTCGCCAACGGGCTGCTGCGGCTGCTGAAGGTCGAGCCCAAGGACGAGGTCGAATCGGTCTACACCGACGCCGAACTCATCCGGCTGGTACGGGACTCCAGCGACGCGGGCCTCCTCGACGCCTCCGACAGCGAGCGGCTGCGCGACGCCCTGGAGCTGGGCACCCGGCGGGCCGGGGACATCCTGGTCCCGCGCGGCGAGATGGTCACCGTCGACCACCGGGTCACCCCCGCCGTCCTGGAGCGCGCCGCGGCCGCCTCAGGCTTCTCCCGGCTGCCGGTCACCGGCCCCGGCGGTGCGGTTCTGGGGTACCTCCACATCAAGGACACCCTCGGCGTGGCCGACCGCGACCGGCCCTTCCCCCGCACCGCCCTGCACACCGTCACCCGCGTCCCGGCCGACACCCCGCTGGACGACACCCTGACGGCGATGCGCGGCGCGGGCACCCATCTGGCGGCGGTGACGGGCGACGGCGGCGCCGTCCTCGGCTTCGTGACGATGACGGACGTTCTGGAGGAGCTGGTGGGGGAGGCCGCGTCGGACGCTCCCTGACCGGCCCGGTGCCTCATGTCTGCGGCGTGAGGTTTGCCCCCAACGGTCCGGTAAAGAAGCCAGACGGGCAGCCCAGCCCTGCACCCCGTACCTCGAAAGGCCAGAACCGCACCATGAGCATCGTGAGCTGGATCGTCCTCGGGCTTATCGCTGGAGCCATCGCCAAGTTCCTCCTCCCCGGCCGGGACCCGGGCGGTCTGATCGGCACGACCGTCATCGGCGTCATCGGCTCCTTCCTCGGCGGCTGGCTCTCCGCCGAGTTCCTCGACCGCCCCGTCGACGACCAGTTCTTCGACCCCGCCACCTGGGGAGCCGCCATAGCCGGCTCCCTGGTCCTGCTGATCGCCTACCGTCTGCTCTTCGGCAACTCCCGCCGCTGACGGCATGCGAAACGGCCTCCTCCGCTGCCTGTGCAGAGGAGGAGGCCGACGAGGACTCAGCCGTCGGTGACCCGCGGGCCCGGCTTGAAGCCGTTCCGGTGGGCCAGGGCGACCACGGCGGTGGCCAGCAGCGCCAGCCCGAACAGCACCCAGGGGATGGACCCGGCACCGGCCGACTCCAGCAGGAGACCGCCGAACACCCCGCCGCCCGCGACCGCGAGGTTGAAGACGGTGACGAACATCGACTGCGCGACGTCGGCGGCCTCCCCGGCCGCGTCCGCGTTGGCGGTCTGGAGCAGCGTGGGCGCGCCGCCGAACGTCACACCCCAGACGACGATGCCGAGGAACACCAGCGGCACCGACGAGCCCGCGACCCCCAGCACCAGGGACGCGAGCGCGAACCCGGCGAGGCTGAGCAGGGTGACCGGGCGCAGCTTGCGGTCCACCAGGACCCCGGTGAGCCAGATCCCCCCGATGGCCGAGGCGCCGAACACCAGCAGCGCGAGGTCGACACGCCCGCCGAGACCGGCCCGCTCCAGGAAGGACGCGATGTAGGTGTAGAGGATGTTGTGCGCCAGAATCCACAGGAGCACCACGGCCAGCACGGAAGCGATGCCCGGCATGACGAAGATCTTCCGGATCGGCAGCCGCTCGGTGGCGCTCTGGCCGGCGAAGTCCGGGACCAGCGCACGAATCCAGAGCATCAGCAGCAGCGCGACGCCGGACATGATCCAGAACACCCCGCGCCAGTCGAACAGCGACCCGAGCCAGGTGCCCAGCGGGACCCCGAGCGTCAGCGCGATCGGCTGGCCCACTCCGACGATGGCCAGCGCCCGGCCCTGCAGATGTTCGGAGACCATCCGCCGGCCGTATCCGGCGAGCAGCCCCCAGACGACTCCGGCGGCCATACCGGCGATGAAGCGGGCGGCGAGGGTGAGTTCGTAGCTGGCGGACAGCGCCGTGACGGTGTTGAAGGCCAGCAGCCCGCCGACCGCGAGGAGCAGCAGCGGCCGTCGTCGCATACTGCGGGTGGCGGCGATGACGGGGATGGCGGCCACCACGGAGCCGATCGCGTACAGCGTGACGAGCTGTCCCGCCAGCCCTTCGGAGACGCCGAGGCCGTCGCCGATCTGCGGAAGCAGGCCCGCGGGCATCGTCTCGGTCATGATGGCCAGGAATCCGGCGGTGGTCAGCGCCAGGAGTTTCCCTATGGGGAGGCGCTCGTCGTCGGTGACCCGCTGCGGGTCCATGGCAGTTTTCGCACTGCCGGTAGTGCTCACGTAGTTCTCCCGTTTTCCGTGTCGGAGCCGGGCGGGGACGTTTCGGCCCGCCCCCGCCCGGCTGTTGGTCAGGTCAGTAGGTGTCAGTGCGTGTCAGTAGGCGGTGGCCAGGGAGCCGAATCCCCTGACGCGGTCGGCGACGCCGTTCTGCCGCAGTGCCCGCCAATAGAGCACCGTGTTGTTGGAGATGACGGGCTTGCCGAGCCATTCCTCGGCGGCGGCCGCGACGCGCATCATGGCCATATTGGTGCCCACCTGCACGATCGCGTCCACGTCCGGGGTGTCGACGGCCTTCACGGCGTCCCGCAATTCGGGCTCGGGTACATGGGCGATCCGTTCCGGACTGCTGCACCCCAGCCCCGTCATCGACACCACGTCATATCCGGATTCGGTGAAGAACCGGCTCACCGAGTCGTCACCGGACGGAACGTACGGGGTGATGACACCGAGCCGCCGGGCGCCGTAAAGGGACAGCGCCGTGGTGAAGGCGTCCGGGCTCATGGTGACCGGAAGACCCCCGCTGGCGGACTTCATCGAAGCCACCACCTCGTCCTGGGAGCCGGGGCCGTCCCAGTAGATCTCGGGGGAGAAAGCGATGACGAAGCAGTCGGGTTTGCACGGCAGAAGACTGCCGATCGCCCGATGGGTCGACTCCCGGTAGCTGCTGATCAGATCGTCGATACCGCCGGTGAGCGAGGTGTCCTCGGTCTGCATGCGTCCGGTGTGGTTGGTCACTCCTTCCGGGCGCATGGCTTCCATTTCCGGCTGGACGGAGGTGTTGGTCGCGGGAAGGACCACGCCGACTTTGAGACGCGGTCCGAGGCAGTCGGTCATATCGCGCTCCTCGACTCTCGTGTGAGGGTGAGCTGGGGGCTTACTCAGTAGTCCTACTCATCGGTCCTAATCAGTAGTTGGGGGCCTTGATGAGGAGGTGTTGCCGCCCTATGATTTCCGGAACGATGACGGCGTCGTTCCACGACGACTGGTCCACCTGTTCCAGTGCGATCGAGACGGCGCCCTCGGGGACCTCGAAGTGCCGCGTCACCAGCGCGGTGAGGTCCTCGGTGAGCTGCTTCCGCCGCTGTTCACCGATGTCCAGGGGGAAGTGCTTGATGGTGAGATGAGGCATGTCTTCCTCCGTGGTGCTCAGTTGCGTGGGGCTCAGTTGCCGAGGCGGGTGTGGATGGCCGATACGAGTTCGCCGACCCCCTTTTTCTTCAGCACGCTGTAGTGATCCCCGACGAGCTCGACCGTGGTCGGCGGGGTCGCGGAATAGCCCGAGCTGCCCTCGATGAACGAGTAGTCGTCGCCCGAGGCCTTGAAGATGGTCACGGGTGTGTTCAGCTCGCGCTCGGCCAGTTCGCGGAAGCTGTACTCGAATTCGTAGGTGGCCTCCACGATCCGGGTGATGCGGCGGATGAGCGCTTCGTCCAGCTGCGGGAGGAGTTCATGGATGAACGCCACGAACTCGTCCTCGCTCCGGACCGTCTCAAGGCAGCGATCGCGGTCGGGCCCGCTGATACCGCCGGTGAAGACGGAGTAGAGGATCGTGAGGTAGGCCGGATTGCGGTATGTCGCCTCACGCCCGAACTGCTTCCCGTCCGTCTCCCGAACCTTGGGGTTTCCGGGGCAGATCAGAAACAGGTTCTCCACCTGTTCCCCCGCGTCCTCCAGCTGCCACGCGGTCTCGAAGGCGACCCGGGCGCCGAAGGAATAGCCCCACAGGGTGTAGGGGCCTTCCGGCTGGATTTTCCGGATCTCGGCCACATCCGCCGCGGCCATGTCCCGGATCGTCGGGTAGGGCGTCTCGCCGTCGTTGATGCCGTGCGCCTGGATTCCGTAGAACGGCCGGTCCACGTCCGCGCCCGAGGCGAGCTGCTGGAGATTCATGGGATAGCCGCCGAGCCCCGGCCAGCAGAAGACCGGCGACTTGCCGCCCTCGGGGTGCAGCCGCAGAAACCGGGATATCTCCCCGGTGGCGGTGCCGTCGATATGGGGGGCCAGCCGGGCGACCGTCGGCGCGTCGAAGAGCACCTGAACCGGCAGCTTGGTCCCGAACCGCTTGTTGAGGCGGTTGACCAGGGTTACGGCGATGAGCGAATTGCCGCCCGCCTCGAAGAAGTTGTCCTCGGTGGAGACCGGCTCGTATTTCAGTGCAGCCCCCCACAGCTCGGCGAGGGCCTTTTCGATGTCGGTCTCCGGCGCCACGAAGGCCCGGCTCTCCAGCCCCTGGGACAGTTCCTCGAAGGTGGCCAGCGATTTGACGTCGATCTTGCCGTTGGCCGTCTGCGGCAGCGCGTCCAGGACGACGACCCTGTTGGGCAGCATGTAGTCCGGCAGATAGGCGGCCAGGTCGTCCCTGATCACCTCGGTCGGGCCCTTCATATGGACGATGTCCTCGCCCATGCCCTCGCTCGCCTCCTGCTCGGCCGAGATCCGGCCGCCGACGAAGAAGTAGGAGGCGCCGGCCGGGATCGAGGCGTCGGTCAGGATGCTGTCCAGACGCCGCGCGGCGGGCAGCGGATGGCCGCTCTTGGAGCTGTAGCCGGAGGACATCAGGCCCAGCCCCAGCTGGTTGGCCTGGAGGTGGTGGAGCTTCTTGCCGAGCGCGATGTACTCCAGCCAGGGCTCGGCCGCCCGGCTGACGGCGCTGATGCCGAAGCTGGCGCGCTCGTAGACCGCCTGGTTGATGGCGATCACATGCTTCTTCAGCACCAGTTCGTCGGAGATCTTCTCCAGGTCGCCGGAGCGGTACCGGTACTGACCGCCCGGCAGGTCGGTGACCTTTCCGGGGTTCACCTGGAGGTAGACCTCGGTGGGGTCCTCCGGCTGCCGGCCGTCGCTCTGCCGGATGTCGAAGGTGCCCAGGTAGTGGTCGTCCTCGGCCACGTCGAACCGCGGCAGCAGCTCCGGCCGGAACCCGTCGGGGTGGATGGCCAGCCCGTGGGCGGGCAGCACCTGCTCGAACAGGCCGACCATATGGCCCGTCTCGAACTCCAGGACCTCCAGGATGTTGTTCTTGTAGACGGGCTCGATGGCCTGCCGCTTGCCGACGAAGTGGACCTTCAGCCGCGGCGAGCCGCCATCATCTTCCACTGCGCGGACCAGGGTGAGCTGATGGTCCAGCGGGTTGTAGTAGTGGATACCGGCGGGCAGATCGCCGATGCCGGAGATCTCCAGGTACATCTGGGTCGCGTACAGCGCGCCGGGCGAGGCGTACGCGTACTTCGGCAGCAGCCGCTCCTCGCTGTGGAACTGTCCGAAGGAGCGCAGGATCGCGCCCAGCCCCGCGAGGGTCAGCTCGCCGAGCGGCCGGGACGCGAGGGGGTCGACACCGTGGTCGAGCAGCTTGAGGACGCGTGCGCGGCTGGTGTCCCCGCCCTCGTAGAAGCGGTAGGTCTTGCGGGCGAACGCCTCGCGGCGCAGCACCGGGCTCGCCTCGCGGCCGGGCAGGTCCACCTGGGTCCGTCCGGCGAGCTGCTCGGACGTCCGCAGCCCGGGGTTGGAGAGCTGGGCCTTGACCTGGAGCTTGTTGGACTTGGACTGGTGGTGGGAGCCGTGATTGCCCTGGTCCATCAGGGCGGCTTCCTTGGGGTTCAGCTCCACGGCGGCGACGAGGTTCTGGGAGCCGGTGCGCGGGTCGTCCTTGACCAGGACGGCGGCCCGCTTGACCCAGGCGTGGTTCTCGATGGTGCGGGCGACCTCGTCCAGCTCGACGCGGTAGCCGCGCAGTTTGACCTGGCTGTCGGTCCGGCCGAGGAAGTGGACGATGCCGTCGGGGGCCTGGGAGACCAGGTCGCCCGTCCGGTACAGCCGTACAGGGTCCTGCCCGGGCTCCGGCGCGAGGTGTGCGAAGCGCTCCTCGGTCAGCTCGGGCCGGTGCAGGTAGCCGCGGGCGAGCTGGGCGCCCGAGATGTACAGCTCACCGGTTTCGCCGTGCGGCACGGGCCGGTGGTTCTCGTCCAGCACGTGGTAGCCGGTGCGGGCGACCGGGGCGCCGATGGGGATGACGGTGGGTTCGTCGTCCACGGTGTCCGGACGGATCTCGTACGCCGAGGAGTTGATGGTGCACTCGGTGGGGCCGTACAGGTTCACCAGCCGCGCCGTCGGCAGCGTCGCGAAGAACTCGGCGGCCAGCGCCCTGGTGAGCGCCTCACCACCGCTGAACACCCGGACCAGGCTGGTGCAGTCGCCCAGCCGCTCGGTGTCCACCAGGGCTTGGAGCAGCGTCGGGACGCACTGGAGGGTGGTCACCCGGTGGCGGTCGATCGTGTCGATCAGCCCCTCCGGGTCGCGGTAGACCCCCGGGGCGCCCATCACCACGCGGGCGCCGCACGCCGAGCCGAGGATCTCCCACTGGGCGGCGTCGAAACTCATCGGGGTCTTCTGGAGGATGACGGTGCCGCCGCCCAGATGGCCGGCGTCCCGGAGCCAGCCGAGCTGGGCCGCGATGCTGCGGTGTTCGACCATCACCCCCTTGGGCTTGCCGGTGCTCCCGGAGGTGTAGATGACGTAGGCGAGCCCGTCGGGCTGTGGCTCTTCCAGGGGGTCCGGCTGGGGCGGCGGGGCCCCGGTCGGCCGCTCGGCCAGCGCCTCCTCCACCGTGAGGACGAGGGTGTCGGACGGGGCGAGCTGGCGCAGCCGGTCGGCCAGCTGCGACTGGCAGACGATGACGTGGGCGCGGGCGTTGTCGATGATGAAGCGCAGCCGCTCCTCGGGATAGTCCGGGGAGAGCGGCACATACGCGCCTCCGGCGCCGAGGATGCCCCACGCGCCGACGATGAGGTCGAGGGACGGATCGGCGAAGAGTCCCACACGGTGGTCGCGGCGTACGCCGGACTCCTGGAGGCGACGTGCTAAGCGGGCGCTTCGGTCGAGGAGGCCCGCGTAGGTGAGGTGGGCGTCCGCGGAGACGACGGCGATGTCGTCGGGTCGTGAGGCGGCTTGTGTGCGAAGGAGCTCAGGCAGCGTGGCATGGCCGACAGGCATGAAAAACCTTCCCGTTGACTCTGGTTGATGGCTTCCGGCGATGGCTTTCGAGCACGAACGCCGTCGGATGAGATCAAGCAGTTTTGACGAGACTGGTCTGTTCAGGTCTTCGGTGGTCACCTCGGACATGTCCGCCGGGGCCTGCGGCCGGAAGACATCCCGGGCCTGGCGCCGGTCATGGGCATGGACGAGGCTTGGTGTGCTCAAGGGCGCGCCTGGATGTGTCCCCCGTTTGCGTACCCAGAGCTGTCTGACAGCCACTGACCGTAGAAAGTAGGCTTGCCACATGTCAAATAGTTCGATGTTGAACTCACCTCGACTCGATGGGACCGGCGAGGTGAACGAGCAGCGTGGGCAGGGGCGTGGGAAAGGGGATGACGCGCTTGATCGCATCCTTCAGCAGTGGTCGGAAAGCCGCCCTGACCTGGACGCATGGTCCATGGGGATGATGGGGCGGCTCTCGCGCGCGACCCGGCTCGTCGAGCAGGGCGTGGCGGCGTACCTCGCGGGCGAGGGTATGGAGCGCTGGGAATTTGATGTGCTCGCAACATTGCGCCGCAGCGGCCCGCCGTACGCCCTGTCCCCGAAGGCCCTGGCCGCGACCATGATGATCAAGCCCCCGGCGCTGACCCACCGGGTCGACCGGCTGGTGGACCGCGGCCTCGTCGACCGCGAACTCGACCCCACCAACCGCCGCCGCATGGTGATTTCACTCACCCAGGAGGGGTTCGAGCTGGTGGACAACGCGGTGGAGGGGCATATCCGCAACGGAGAACGGCTGTTCAGCGCCCTGGACCGGACGGAGCAGGAGCAGCTGTCCCACCTGATGCGCAAGCTGCTGCTCTCGCTCGGCGACACGCCCCCCGCGCCGTAGGCGCCGGGCGCCGTGTGAACTCCGGGACGCCCGGCGGTACGTCAGCCTTCGACAGGAGTTCACACGCCTCGCCGTCCCGCACGGCCGTGGCGGCGGTGCGGGCGGGACGGGCCGTGCGGCCCGGCTGACGGTTAAGCCAGTGGCGCCCCCGGCAGGACTCGAACCTGCGGCCAAGCGCTTAGAAGGCGCCTGCTCTATCCACTGAGCTACGGGGGCCGGTGGTGGGCCTGGAACTGCTGAGCCCCCGGGTGCCGACGGGGCCGCGATGCGGCCGTGGTGCCGGTGGCCGGGCGCGGCGGTTCCGTGACCTTGCCGGGGACAAGGATAGGGCTCCCTGCGCCTCGCCCCGGTTGCTTCACCTCCGTGGCACGTTGTGGAGGTTCAGTGAAGCGGTCCGATAATCGCAGGCAGGTACGAAACTCGCATCGTTTTTCACGCCCCAAACGGCGGGTGTTGTCTACTCGTTATGCCTGAGTCCCGCGCGTCCCGTATGCCTCGTGTCCGGTCTGAGGTGATCCGGGTGGGTCTCTTAGACGCGCACGAGTGAGCATACGCTTCAAAAAGAGATCAAAACCGGGCATTCTTCGCATGTGGCGATCTTGGACGTACGGCCCCGGCTGCTCGACGCGCTGACCGCACTGCGCGACCGCGTTGACGCCGCACGGTTTCCGCTCCCCCTCCCCGGTGCCGACCGCGCTCGCCGCAGCCGCGCCGAATTGCTCGCTCAACTGGACGACTACCTCGTGCCCCGGTTGCGTGCCCCCGAAGCGCCTCTGCTGGCGGTGATCGGCGGCTCGACCGGAGCAGGGAAGTCCACTCTGGTCAATTCGCTGGTCGGACGGCGGGTGACGGAGGCCGGCGTGCTGCGGCCGACGACCCGTACGCCGGTGCTGGTGTGTCACCCCGACGATCACTCCTGGTTCGCCGGGAAACGGGTGCTGCCGCAGCTCACCAGGGTGTGGGTACCCGCCCAGGGAGACCGGGCGGAAGGACCGTACGACGAGGAGGAACGGGCCCGGGAAGGCGAGGGGCCCGCGGCCCTGCGCATCGAGACCGACCCGGGGCTCGCACGGGGGCTCGCGCTGCTCGACGCGCCCGACATCGACTCGCTCGTCGCCCGCAACCGCGATCTCGCCGCCGAGCTGATCTGCGCCGCCGACATCTGGGTGCTGGTCACCACGGCCACCCGGTACGCCGACGCCGTCCCCTGGCATCTGCTGCGGACCGCGAAGGAGTACGACGTGACACTTGTCACCGTGCTCGACCGGGTGCCGCACCAGGTCGCCGCCGAGGTCTCCCGGCAGTACGCCGCGCTCCTTGGCGAGGCCGGGCTCGGCGAGATCCCCCGGTTCACCATCCCCGAGCTTCCCGAGTCGGCGGGCGGCGGCAGCGGACTGCTCCCGGCCACCGCCGTCGCCGCGCTGCGCGACTGGCTCACCCGGCACGCCCAGGACCCGCAGGCCCGTACCGTCGCCGCCGCCCGCACCGCGGCCGGCGTCCTCGCCTCGCTCCAGGCCCGGATGCCCGCCCTGGCCGGAGCGGCGGCGGCCCAGCACGCCGCGGCGGTGCGGCTGGTCCAGCGCGTCGAGGGGGCGTACGGGGAAGCGGCCGAGCGGGTGCGGCGGGAGATCGCCGCGGGCGCGGCGCTCGCGGGCAGCGCGCTCACCCACTGGAACGGCCAGCCGCACGACAGCACCCCCGGTGAGCTTCTTACGGCGCTCACCGAATCCCTCGCCACCCTGCTGCGCAGCGCGGCGGCCGCCGCCGACGACCGGGTCGCCGAGGCGGGGAAACGGGACCCTGCCGCCCGGACCGGGCTCGCCCCGGCCGACGCCCGCGAGGCCGGGGAACGGATCGGCGTGGCCGTACGGCGCTGGCAGCGCTGCGTCGAGGAACTGGCCGAGGAGGAGACCCGCGCCCGCGTCCCCGACGGCAGCGGGACCGACGCGTCCGACGAGGTCGTCGCCCTGCTGGTGACCTCCCTGCTGGGCGGGCGCCGCGCCCGTGAGGCGGGCGAACGGCTCGCCGAGACGCTGGGCGCGCACCGCGCGCTGGGGCTCGGAGACCGCGGCGGGCGGCTGCTCGACGGCTGCGTCGCGCGCGTCCTGGAGGCGGAGCGCGACCGGCGGCTGGCGCCCCTCGACGCCCTCGACGTGACCCCGGACCACCAGGTCCAGCTGATCGCCGCACTGTCCCTACTGCAGAAAGAGAGGTGACCCAAGGTGACGGCCACTGCTGCCGGTCTCGATGGCGGGGATGGATGCGGGCCCGGGGACGATACGGGCTCCGACGGTGTGGTGCGGGCGCGGCAGACATGGGACGACGGGCTGATCGCCCGGCGCGCCGGGAGGCGGGCCGTCCGCCGCGCCCCCCGGGAGGCCTCCGGCCCGACCGCCCCGGCGCCGCGGACCGCTGCCGAACGTGAACCGCAAGAGGCTTGCGGGTCCGGCGACGCACGGGAGCCCCGCGAACCGGCGCCCTGTGAGCCCGCCGTCTCGTACGGCTCCCATGCCTCCCATGGCTCCTACGCCTCCTACGGCTCGGGCGACCCGTATAAGGCGTATGAGGTCTACGAGGCGTACGCGTCCTACGAGCGGCCCTTCGGGCCCGGCGCCCGCAGCATCGCCGCCGGCAGTCTGCGGCCGCGCCTCGACGCCCTGCGCCAGCTCGTGGGGCTGTCCCGCACCCGGCTGGACGGACGCACCCTCGCCGGGGCCGGGCGGGTACTGGACGAGGCCACCGCGCGCGGACGGCATCCGCTCGGGCACACCGTCGTCGCCCTCGCCGGAGCCACCGGAAGCGGTAAGTCGACACTCTTCAACGCGCTCGCCGGGGCGCCGCTCTCCGAGGCCGGTATCCGCCGTCCGACCACCGCCGCGCCGCTCTCCTGCGCCTGGACCGACCACGCCGACGGGCTGCTGGACCGGCTCGGCATCCCGCTCGCGGACCGCCGCCGCCCGGCGTACCCGTACGATCCCGCGCTGCGCGGTCTCGTCCTGCTGGACCTGCCCGACCACGACTCGGCCGCCCCGGGGCACCGGGACCGGGTGGACCGGCTGCTGGGGCTGGTCGACGCGGTGGTGTGGGTGGTCGATCCCGAGAAGTACGCGGACGCGGTGCTGCACGAGCGCTATCTGCGCCCGCTGGCCGGTTACGCGGAGGTGACGTTCGTCGTCCTCAACCAGGTGGACCGGCTGCCCGGCGACGCCGCCGACCAGGTGCTGGACGATCTGCGGCGGCTGCTCGACGAGGACGGGCTGGCGCTCGGCGAGCACGGGGAGCCGGGCGCGGCCGTGCTCGCCCTGTCCGCGCTCACCGGGGAGGGCGTCGGGGAGCTGCGGGACATGCTCGGCGGGCTCGCCGCCGAATGCGGCGCGGCGGAGCGACGGCTGGCGGCGGACGTGGACGGCACGACCGCCCGGCTGCGCCCGCAGTACGTGGCGGACGGGGCACCGGAGGGGTTCACCGGCCTGACGCGGGCGGCGTTCGAGGACCGGCTCGCGGAGGCGGCGGGCGCGGCGGCGGCCGGGCAGGCCGCGGAGCGGGCCTGGCTGCGGGACGCGCGGTGGGCGTGCGGGACGCGGTGGGGGCGGCTGGTCCGGGGCCGGAGGCCGGTCGGCGGGCGGGCGGAGGACGAGCGGGAGGTGCCCGGGGCGCGGGCGAAGGCGGCGGCGATGGAAGCGGTGACGGCGCGGCCCGCGGTGGAGGAGGCCGTGCGCACGCTCGCCGACGAGGCCACGGCCGGGCTGCCCGGGCCCTGGGCCCAGGCGGTGCGGGAGGCGGCCGGGTGGGGCGGCCGGGGGCTGCCGGAGGCGGTGGACGAGGCGTTGGCGGCGGCGCGGCACGGGCAGTGCCTGACGCGGCCCGGGTGGTGGTCGGCGGTGGCGGCGGGCCAGGTGGTGCTGCTGGTGCTCCAGGTGGTGGCGGCGGTCTGGCTGGCGGGGGCCGTGGCGGGGCTGTTCGGCGGACCGGGCTGGTGGGCGCCCGCGGCGCTGGCGGCGGGCGGCGCGCTGGCCGGGGCGGGGCTGGCGTGGACGTGCGGGCTGGCGGCGCGGGGGCCCGCGCGGCGGTACGGACAGGCGGCGGAGGTCCGGCTGCGGGACGCGGCGGTGGGCTGCGGACGGGCGCGGGTGCTGGGGCCGGTGGGGGCGGAGCTGGCGCGGTACCGGGAGGTGCGGGCGCAGTACGTGATCGCGGCGGGGGAGGGGTGAGGTGAGGGGGCGGGGTGAGGTGAGGGACGGGTGAGGGGCGGGGCCTTCGGGCGGCGCCTCACCGGAACGAGGGAGCGGGTTGTCCACAGCCTGGGGGTTGTGCACAGGCTCCGGCGAGGGGCGCGGATCGCGGGCAGCATGGGGGTCGGCGGTCCGGTGGGCCGCCGGGGGAGCGCGGGAGAGCGCGGGCGATGGGGGAGCGGGCATGAACGAGACTTGGACGACGCTGGTGGGGAACGCCGCGACGCGCCCGGATTTCTGGGAGACGGCGGCCGGGGTCGCGGTGGCCCGGTTCCGGCTGGCGGTGACGGTGCGTCGCTGGGACCGCAGGAGCGAGGGGTGGACGGACGCGCACACGAGCTTCTACACGGTCTGGACCTGGCGGACCCTCGCGGCGAACGTGGCCGCTTCGGTCTCGCTCGGCGAACCGCTGCTGGTCCACGGCACCCTGCGGGTGCGTGAGCGCGAGAAGGAGCGGGAGCGGGAGGAAGCCCGGCAGGGCGCGGGGGAGGGGGAGAGCGGACCCAAGCGGTGGGTCACCGCGGAGCTCGACGCGGTGGCGGTCGGGCACGACCTCACGCGCGGTACGTCCGCCTTCCGGCGGGTCTCCCAGGCCAAACCGCTTTTAAACGCACCGACTGGGGCAACATCGCCGTGACCAGGGGGGATTTATCGATAATCCCAGCTCATTCGGGGTCTGTGGGGGAGATAACAATTCCGATTC
Source organism: Streptomyces sp. NPDC005962 (assembly GCF_040629205.1). Classification (NCBI taxonomy): domain Bacteria; kingdom Bacillati; phylum Actinomycetota; class Actinomycetes; order Kitasatosporales; family Streptomycetaceae; genus Streptomyces; species Streptomyces sp. NPDC005962. Next base: position 169,072 of record NZ_JBEXVE010000003.1, read on the forward strand.
GGATCGGTTGGCGCCCGGTCCAATCGGGGATGGCGCGGCTTTTCGCTCCCTAGTATCCCTGAGTGCCCAACGGGGGTTACTGAGTTTTGAGTTCGCTGGCGCGGCGCACCAACTGACTGGCGCTCGCCCGGAGGGGAAACCATGATTTCTGTGAAGAGGCGGGGCGCCGCCCGCCTTGTGGCCGCCGTTCTGGCATCAGGGCTGGTCGCCGTGGGCGCGATAGCGGGCGCCGGTACCGCCGCCGCGGACGATGTGCCTCCGGGAAACGGTGGAGCCACCGCCACGCTGAGCGGCCTCAAGACCTTCGACAAGGCGGTCATCCACGACAGCGGGGATGACGAGGGCGATACGGCTGATAAGGCCGACAAGGGCGGCACGGGGGACCAGGAGGTCGGTGCCGGTCTCTTCGAGATGGCGGTCGAGAATGGCGGCAGCATCCAGACGTACTGCATCGACCTGCACAACCCGACGCAGAGCAAGGCGAAATACGAAGAGAAGCCCTGGAACCAGACCTCGCTGGCGAACAACCGCGAAGCGGGCAAGATCAACTGGATTCTGCAGAATTCCTACCCCCAGGTGAACGACCTCGCCGAACTCGCATCGAAGGCGGGCTCCGGCGCCCTCACCGAGAACACCGCGGCAGCCGGTACCCAGGTCGCCATCTGGCGCTTCTCCGACGGGGCCAAGGTCGACGCGGTCGACCCGGCGGCCGAGAAGCTCGCCGACTATCTGGAGAAGAGTGCGCGGAACCTGGCCGAGCCCAAGGCCTCGCTGAGCCTCGAACCGCCCGCCGTCTCGGGCAAGGCCGGTGAGCGGCTCGGCCCGGTCAAGGTCCGCACCAACGCCGAGAGTGTCACCCTCACCCCGGGCACCGAGGCCGTCGGTTCCGGCGTCAAGCTCGTCGACAAGAGCGGTAAGGCGATCACCAGCGCCGCCAACGGCGGCGAGGTCTACGTCGACGTGCCGTCCGGCGCGTCCGACGGCTCCGTCTCGCTGACCGCCCAGGCCGCCACCAAGGTTCCGGTCGGCCGCGCGTTCTCCAGCGACACAAAGAGCCAGACCCAGATACTCGCCGGTTCCAGCGAGAGCACCGTCTCCGCCTCGGCCACCGCCCACTGGGCGGAGAAGGGCGCGGCCCCGGCCGTCACCGCCGAGAAGGACTGCGCCGAGGGCGGTGTCGACGTCACGACGACCAACAAGGGCGACGAGGCGTTCACCTTCACGCTGCTGGACCAGAAGTACACGGTCGAGGCCGGTCAGTCGAAGACCGTCACCGTTCCGGTGAGCGAGGACCGGAGCTACACGTTCAGCGTCCAGGGCCCGAACGGTTTCAAGAAGACCTTCTCCGGCGTCCTGGACTGCCGGATCGCCGGCAGCGGCGGCAGCGACTCCCCCTCCACCCAGGCGGGCCCGGCGTCGGCCGGTGGCACCGGCGAGGTCGTCAGCGGTGAGACCACCGCCGTCGACCAGACCAGCGGCGGCGACCTCGCCGAGACCGGCGGCAGCAGCACCACGCCCGTGATCGCGGGCATCGCCATCGCCCTCGTCGTGATCGGCGGCGGCGCGATCTTCTTCGTCCGCAGGAAGAAGGCCCCCTCGGGCGAGTGACCGTCCGGTGGCGTGACCGCCGACGACGGAAGTGAAGAAGGGCCGGGGCCGCGGAAAGCGGGGCTCCGGCCCTTCGTATCAGGGCGGTCGTCCCGGACGGGGGAACAACTGGTTTCCGCCTTGGCGCTGCCGTACGGCAAGATGGGGTGGGGTGTCTCTGCCCTGGACGTGGCGGAGCCCGCATGCACCCATGCGGCGCGGGCCGCAGATCGATACCTACCAGACTGCCGGACGGTTTCTCTTGGCTGAGTTCATCTACACCATGCGCAAGACGCGCAAGGCGCACGGCGACAAGGTGATCCTCGACGACGTCACGCTGAGCTTTTATCCTGGCGCGAAGATCGGTGTCGTGGGCCCCAACGGCGCCGGTAAGTCGACGGTGCTGAAGATCATGGCCGGGCTGGAGCATCCGTCCAACGGCGATGCCTTCCTCTCGCCGGGCTACAGCGTCGGCATCCTGCTCCAGGAGCCCCCGCTGGACGAGTCCAAGACCGTCCTGGAGAACGTCCAGGACGGCGTGGCGGAGACCAAGGGCAAGCTCGACCGCTTCAACGAGATCGCCGAGCAGATGGCGACCGACTACAGCGACGCGCTGCTCGAGGAGATGGGCAAGCTCCAGGAGGACCTGGACCACTCCAACGCGTGGGACATGGACGCCCAGCTGGAGCAGGCCATGGACGCCCTCGGCTGCCCGCCCGGCGAGTCGCCGGTCACCACCCTCTCCGGTGGTGAGAAGCGCCGGGTCGCGCTCTGCAAGCTGCTGCTGGAGGCCCCCGACCTGCTCCTCCTCGACGAGCCCACCAACCACCTGGACGCCGAGTCGGTCCAGTGGCTGGAGCAGCATCTCGCAAAGTACGCGGGCACCGTCGTGGCCATCACCCACGACCGGTACTTCCTGGACAACGTCGCCGAGTGGATTCTGGAGCTCGACCGCGGCCGCGCCATCGGCTACGAGGGCAACTACTCCACGTACCTGGAGAAGAAGCAGGCCCGGCTCAAGGTCGAGGGGCAGAAGGACGTCAAGCGCGCCAAGCGCCTCAAGGAAGAGCTGGAGTGGGTCCGCTCCAACGCCAAGGGCCGTCAGGCGAAGTCCAAGTCCCGGCTGACCCGTTACGAGGAGATGGCCGCCGAGGCCGAGAAGACCCGGAAGCTGGACTTCGAGGAGATCCAGATCCCGCCGGGCCCGCGGCTCGGCGGCGTCGTGGTCGAGGTGGAGAACCTCTCCAAGGCGTTCGGTGAGAAGGTCCTCATCGACGACCTCTCGTTCACCCTGCCGCGCAACGGCATCGTCGGCGTGATCGGCCCCAACGGCGCCGGCAAGACCACGCTCTTCAAGATGATCCAGGGCCTGGAGACCGCGGACTCGGGCAAGATCAAGGTCGGCGACACGGTCAAGATCTCCTACGTCGACCAGAGCCGCGCCAACATCGACCCCAAGAAGACGCTGTGGGCGGTCGTCTCCGACGAGCTGGACTACATCAACGTCGGCCAGGTCGAAATGCCGTCCCGCGCCTACGTCTCCGCCTTCGGCTTCAAGGGCCCGGACCAGCAGAAGCCGGCCGGGGTGCTCTCCGGCGGTGAGCGCAACCGCCTCAACCTCGCGCTCACCCTCAAGCAGGGCGGCAACCTGCTGCTCCTCGACGAGCCGACCAACGACCTCGACGTCGAGACCCTCTCGTCCCTGGAGAACGCGCTGCTGGACTTCCCCGGCTGCGCCGTGGTCGTCTCCCACGACCGCTGGTTCCTCGACCGCGTCGCCACCCACATCCTGGCGTACGAGGGCGAGTCCAAGTGGTTCTGGTTCGAGGGCAACTTCGAGTCGTACGAGAAGAACAAGGTCGAGCGGCTCGGTGCGGACGCCGCCCGTCCGCACCGTGCCACCTACAAGAAGCTCACCCGGGGCTGAGGGATGGCCCGGCACCTCTACTCCTGCCCCCTGCGCTGGTTCGACATGGACGCGTTCGGCCATGTCAACAACGTGGTCTTCCTCCGCTATCTGGAGGAGGCGCGCGTCGACTTCATGTGGCGGCTGGCGCCGGGGAACGGGAGTGACGCGTTCACCGGCGGAGTGGTCGTGGCGCGGCACGAGATCGACTACCTGAAGCCGCTCGTCCACCGGCACACGCCGGTGACCATCGAGACCTGGGTGACGGATATTCGTGCCGCCTACATCAACCTGCGCTACGAGATCAAGGACGAGGAGACCGTGTACGTGCGGGCCGCCACCCGCATCGTCCCCTTCGACCTCGAAGCGGGTCGGCCGCGCCGCGTCACGCCCGAGGAGGAGAGCTTCCTGACCGAGTACCTGGAGTCCGAGCCGGGCTCCGGAAAGTCGGCCGGGAAGGCAGCCGGGACGACCTCCGGGAAGTCCGCCGAGGGGGCCGTCACCGTATGACGGTCCTCCGGCACGAGCTCCACTTCGCCGACGCCGGGGAGGCGGCCGACCTGGCCGCCTTCCTCGCCCGGCTGATCCACTACGACCGCGCCGCCGCGGTCCGGCTGCAGGCGGGCGGCGGAGTGCTGGCCGTCTTCGGCCGGCCGCCGTCCTTCGAGGTGCTGGCCATCCGCACGGCACGGCTGGAAGCCGTCGTCACCGCGGGCGCCACGGACGCCGGTGCGCCCGGCGGGCCGGGGGCGCTGGACACCACCGTCTCGGCCGGTCAGTTCGCCGACGCGCTGGACGAGGCGGGCTCCGGCCGGACGGCGTCCGGCGGGCTCACCGTCGGCGTGCCGGATGCCGTCACCGGCCCGTCCTGGGCCGGGGTGCTGCCGCCGCGCGGCGGCTGGCGCCGGGTGCCCGGACTGCCCGGCACGGACGAGGTGCGCGGGTCGGTCGCCGCCGCGGTCGCCGAGTTCCGGGCCCGCGACGAGGCGCTCCCCGAGGAGCACCGTACGCGCGCCGAGCGCGACCGCATCGGCCACGAGATCTGGTCCCGCACGCTCGGGGACACCGGGCTGCCGCTGCGCGCCGTGCACGCCGCCCAGTCGCTGGGCTTCCTGCGCCCCGTGGCGGCGGGCGCGCCCGCCGCCACCGGCTCCCGCGGCGCCACCGCGCTCGCCCCGGCGGCCGAGCCGCCGGCCCTGCTGGCCGCGGGCGGCTGGCTGCGGCTGCGCACCCCGTACGGCTCGATCGCGGTGCGTACGTCGGGGCTCCCCGGGCTGTCCGTGACGCCCGCCTAGGACTCCAGGGCGGGCGGTCTCAGCCCTCTGTGTTGACCATGGAGGCGGCCGCGTAGGTGAGGTAGTTCCACAGCTGGCGTTCAAGGTCGGGCGCCAGCTCCAGCTCGTCCACCGCGTCCCGCATATGGCGCAGCCAGGCGTCATGGGCCGCCCGGTTCACGGTGAACGGCGCGTGGCGCATGCGCAGCCGGGGATGGCCGCGGTTGTCGCTGTAGGTGCGGGGCCCGCCCCAGTACTGCATGAGGAAGAGCACCAGCCGCTCCTCCGCCGGGCCCAGATCGTCCTCGGGGTACATCGGCCGGAGCAGCGGGTCCTCCGCGACGCCCTGGTAGAAGCGTCGGACCAGGCGCCGGAAGGTCTGCTCGCCGCCGACCAGCTCGTAGAAGGTCTGCTCCTGAAGTGTGCCGCGCGGAATGTCTTTCACGCCTCCATGCTCTCAGACCACCCGGCCCGGGGAAGAGGGCGTAGGACCCGCCGAAACGTGGAGGCAGCGGGCCGGGGCGACGCACCCCGGCCCCTTCACTCGGCCTTCTATCCGCGGCGGACGGTGATCGTCGTCCACGCGCCGACGTGTACCCGGTCGCCGTCCTGGAGCGGTATCGGGACGTACGGCTGGATCGGCTCCTCGCCGCCGTTGATCGTCGTGCCGTTCGTCGAGTCCTGGTCGACGACCGCCCAGCCGCCGTCCGGCTGCTGGACGAGGACCGCGTGCTGGTGCGAGACGCCCGGGTCCTCGGGCGCGCGCCCGAGGTCGATGTCCGGGGCCTCGCCCGTGCTGTGGCGGCGGCGGCCGATGGTGATCTGCTGGCGGCCGCCCAGCTGCAGTTGCTGCTCGGGGGAGTACGCCGGGAGGTTCAGCCCGGCGGCCTCCGGGCCGCTGCGGTGCATCATCGCCGTGAAGTAGTCACGGTCCGGTGCGACGACCGCGACCCAGTTCGCGGGCCCGGCCGGGGGCGGGGGCGTGTGTCCGCCGCCCTGTCCGTACGGTCCGGGCGGCGGGGGCGCGCCGTGACCGGGGTACGCCTCGTTGCCGAAGGACGGGGCCGCGGGCGCGGGCGGCTGCGGCGCCTGGGGGTAGCCGTAGCCGTACCCCTGCTGCTGCGGCGGGGCCGGAGCAGGGGGCGGCGAGGCGGCGGCGCCCGCGGAAGCCTGCGGCGGCGGCAGCGGCCAGTCGTCCTCCGCGGCACCGAAGGCCGGGCGGGAGGGCTGGTTCGGGTCCGACGGCGACAGCGGCTCGGCCGGGCGGTTGATCTGGGACGGGCGCGAGGCCTGGTAGTCGCCGCCATGCGTCTGGTGCGGCGGCTGATGCTGCTGGGGGTGGGGCGGCTGCCCGTACGAGGGCGGGCCCTGCTGCTGCCCGTACGGCTGCGGCGGCCCGGGCGGCGGCGGGAAGCCACCCTGTCCGGGGGGCGGCGGAGCGTACGAAGTGGGCTGCTGCGTCAGGAAGTTGAAGCGGCACTCCTCGCAGTACGGCGCCTGCGCCTCACGCGGCGTACGGCACTGCGGGCACAGCTCCGGCTGCTGGTAGCCGATGTCCGGCTGCGGCGGGGCCGGGGGGCTCGGGTAGCCGTACCCGCCGCCGGGCGGGGGCGGCGGACCGCCCGGGGCCGGTGCGCCGTAGCCACCGCCGGGCATCGGAGGGGGCGGAGGCGGCGGGACGTGGCCGGAGGGCATGGGTGTCCCCGACATCCGGTGGCCACACACCTCGCACCAGTCGTCGGCCGCCGATTGGTGTCCGTTAGGGCATGTCGGCATGTCGGTGATCCCCCTCTTGTGCCGTTCTTGGCATTTCTGCCGTAACGCGATCTCTTCGTGCTACTTCTTGACGCGAACTGTTTTGGATGAGCGTGTTTCGAGTGTCATCTCGTCCGCTTCCGCGACCTTCGCTTTCAGTCGCACAGTACCTGTCGCCGCGTCGACGACGTCCACCACCTTCGCAAGCAGTTTCGCCGTGTCTTTGTTCCCCGAGGTGTCCGCCAGCTGTACGGCCCTTCCCAGCTTCGCGGTCGCTCCCTCGACATCGCCGGACTTACGCGCATCCATGCCCTGTTGGATGACCTGTGCCAGTTCGGCTTGGCCTGTGTAGTGCGCGACCTGCGGATTCATCGAGGTGGAGGCGGTCATGTCGGTCGTCCACACGGCCCGGACGAGCCCCTGCGGCAGGGGGCCCGCGGGGCTCTGGCCGTCCGGCTGCGGCAGGACGAGGGAGACCCGGCCCGCGAGCATTTCCTGGCCGATTTCCGCCGCCGGAACCCGCAGACACACGTGGTAATCGCGGGATTCGTCCCCCCATGACCCGGTCGGGTAGTCGCCGGAGCGCGGACCGGCCTCGGTGCGCCGCCCGGTCAGATCCTCGACCGTGGGTGCGACCTGTTTCACAAACACCACCTCGGCGCCGACCGGGGTCCACAGCCGCAGATGGACGTCCGCGACTTCCTTCCGCATGGCCGTCGCCATCATCCGCGTGAAGTCCCCGGACAGTTCGGCCGGGTCCGCCACGATATCGGCCGTTCCGAGGAGGGCGGAGGCGATCCCGGTGACCTCCTTGACCTCCCAGTCGGTGCCGACCCCGCGGGCGTCGCAGGTGAAGCGGCCCGCACAGGCGTCGAGCGCGGCCCGCAACTCCTCCGGGCTCTCGTGCTCGTTGCGGCCGTCGGTGAGCAGGATGCCGTGCCGGATCGAGACATCGGCGGCGCCCAGCAGCCGGTCGGCGAGCCTCAGCCAGGTGCCGATCGCCGTGCCGCCGCCCGTGGAGAGCCCGCGCAGCGCGTCCTTGGCCTCGGTGCGGGTGACGGGGTCGGCGATCGCCAGCCCGCCATTCCCCGGGAAGACCTCGGCCGCCTTGTGGGTGCCCGCGATCACGGCGAAGGCGACCCCGTCGCGCACCGTGTCGATCGCGGCGGCGGTCGCGTCCCGCGCGTGACGCATCTTCGTCGGCGGATAGTCCATGGAACCGGAGCAGTCCACCATGATCACCACGGCCGCACCGGCGGAGCCGCCGCCCCGGGCGAACCGGCCCGGGGCGGCGACGGGAGCGGAGATCGGCATTCCTCCGGTCGTCCCGCCGCCGGTCGAGGTGACCGTGACGATCGCGTTGACCTCACGGCCTCCCTCCGGGAGGTACTCGTTCTGATAGACGTCGACCGAGAACCGCGGCGCATGGGACTTGGAGAAATTGGCCATCTATCCACTCCTTGGCGCTCCACAGGGACGTATGGGCATCGTGCCGTGCCACGAGAGCGTGGGCGGAGTGATGACGTCCGGCGCCGCTTCCCCCGGGCCGGAACCCGTCCCCCCTCGGGCCGTCAGGCCGATCCTGCCCCTTCCGGCGCGGTGGGGAACGGCACCACGGCCACTGTTACGTTGTCGTGGCCCCCGCCGTTGAGGGCGTGGCCCACCAGGACCCGCGCACTCTGCAGCGGCCGCCCCCGGGCGTCCGGCGGCACCGCGCGGGCCATCTCCTCCGCCGACTCGGCGTAGTTCCACAGCCCGTCGGTGCACACCACCACGACCCCCGGCCGGTCGGGCTTGAACGAGGCGGTGTGCGGCACCAGTTCGTAGGCGTCCGCACCGAGCCAGCCGGTGATGGCGTGCGCCCGCTCGTCCGCGTACGCCTCGGCCTCCGACATCAGCCCCGCCGCCACCATCTGGGCCGCCCACGAGTCGTCCTCGGTGAGCCGGGCGGGCTGGGTCGCCCGGTCATCCGGTACCCAGTAGACGCGGCTGTCGCCGATCCAGCCGACGGTCAGCAGGTCGCCGGTGACCACGGCGCTGACGATGGTGCACGCCGGAGCGTTCTGCTGGCGCTGGTGCTCCTCGTGCGGACCCGGTGCGCCGGACGCGCCGGGCTCCAGGGCGAGCGAACTGACCGCGTCGGCGGCGGCCACGATCGCCTCGTTCATGGCCTGCTGGGGGTGGGTGCCGCTGGGGAGCAAGGTGAGCAGCGACGCCTCCGCTGCGTGGGCGGCGGCCGCCGATGCCTCGTCGGGGCGGGTGGCCGAGGAGACCCCGTCGCAGACCACCGCGACGACGGCCGGTGAGCCGTCCGGGAGGGCGACGGTGGCCACGGAGAACGCGTCCTCGTTGCGGTGGTGGCGCAGCCCTCGGTCACTGGCCGCGGCGACGCCCGCCAACTCCCGTTCCATATGGTCGCGCTCACGCGTCTGTGCGTGCCCGCAGTGCTCGCAGTATCCGTCCTTGTCGATGGTGCCCTCCTGGCACGCGGCGCACCGGGGGCGGCTGTCGCCGCCGGACAGCCGGGGGTCTGCCCCGGTGCCGGTGCCCGCGCTCGCTGCCGTGCTTGTACTGGTCTGCGTCTGAGTATTCGTCCGAGTGTGCGGGTGAGTGCCGACGGGTGCGTCGGCGGGGGTGGCCGGTGCCGGGCCGGGCGCCGCCGGGCCCGGTGGGGACGGGGCGTTCAGCGCCGCCGCGGTCCGCGGGTCGGTCACCGGCGCCGGTGCCGGGGCCGACAGCGGGTAGTCCTCCGGTTCCCGCCGCGCGGACGGCACGGCCGCCGACAGGTCGGCTCCGCACTGGCCACAGTAATTGTCTCCCGCCTCCAGCGGCTCTGCACAGGTCGGGCAGGCTGACAGCTGGGGGAGCTGCGGCATCTGCGACATCGATCACACCCACGTTTTGGGGCGGTAGCGGTTGGCCCGCTCCACCAGTTCGATCCTTTCCTCGCCGCGCTGCGCGAGCCTGGCGAGTACCCGGTACGAGCGCTCCAGTCCGAACCGCAGCCCGCGCTCGTCCAGGCTGCTGCCGAGCAGCGGCGGCCGGGTGCTGCCCGGCGGCGCGCCGCTGCTGCCGGACAGTACCCAATCCAGCGCACTGCCCAGGACTTCCGTGCACAGCCGCTCGCGCCGCACCGCGTCGAGGCCGAACTCGCCCAGCCGCTCCACCTGGAGCGCGGCCGCCGTCAGATCGGCCAGCAGCGCCTCCCGCGCGACCCGCTGGCGCAGCCGGGCCCGCACCGCGGCGACCCGGGCCGCCGTGTAGTGGATGGACGACTCCGGGATCGACTCCAGCACCCGCACCGCGTCCGCCCGGTCACCGGAGCACAGCCGGACCCGGGCCAGCCCGAAGGCGGCGCTCACGAAGCTCGGATCGGTCGCCCATACGAGCTGGTAGTACTCCGCGGCGTTGTCCAGCTGGCCCAGCACCTCGGCGCAGACGCCGAGCGCCAGCTTCGGCGCGGGCTCCCCGGGGAACGCGTCGTAGACGGCGTCGAAGGACAGCGCGGCCGTCTCGTGGTCGCCGATGGCCAGCGCGTGCGTCCCCCGGTACCAGACGATCCGCCAGTCGTCGTGGTACGCGGCCTCCAGACCGGTCAGCGCGACGCCCGCCTCGTGCGCCTGGCCCAGCTCCAGCAGGGCGCGCACCCGGCGCAGCCGCAGCTCGGGCGAGTCGACGGGCGCGGTGGGCAGCGCCGCGTCGACCTCGGCGGGCGGGGCCGACAGCAACCCGGCCAGGAAACCGGCGTTGGGATCGGACGGGTCCACCAGCGGCACGGGCAGGGCCAGGGCGGCGGCCCGGACGTCCAGCGGCGGGATGTCAGGCGGAGCGACGGCGGGCAGCGGCAGGGCCGGCGGGCCCTGCGGCGGTACGGGGCCGCCGGACGGCGCGCCCCGGCCCGTCGTCCGCCCGCCCAGCAGGGACGGCTCCTGGCCCTGATCGGCGAACAACGCCGTGTCCACCACCCGGGTCTCCGGCCCGAAGAGGGTCGACAGCGCGGGCCGGGGCCGCCCGGTCTGCAGCGCCACGGCCTCCCGCAGCACACCGGTCAGCTGGTCGGACATCTCCTGCGCGGAGGAGAACCGGCGCCCCGGATCGGGGTCGGTGGCCCGCACCAGCAGCCGGTAGAAGGACTCGTACCGCCGGAAGACCTCGATGTGCTCGGGGTCCGGCAGGCTGTCCACGAAGACGTTCGTATAGCCCTGGAAGTCGAAGGTGAGCACCGCGAGCGTGCGCGCCACCGTGTAGAGGTCGGAGGCGACCGAGGGGCCCTGCTCCGCGATCTCCGGGGCCTGGTAGCCGACCGTGCCGTAGATGGCGCTGTCCTCGTCGTCCATCCGCCGGACCGCGCCCATGTCGATGAGCTTGAGCTGGTCCTGCTGCTGTATGGCGTTGTCGACCTTGAAGTCGCAGTAGAGCAGATTGCGGCTGTGCAGATGGCCGAGGGCCTCCAGCGCCTCGATCCCGTACGCGCACGCCTGCTCGACCGGCAGCGGATCGCGCCTGCCGTCCTGGGCGCGCCGCCCGTTGGCGATGTCCTTGAGGGACTTGCCGCCGACGTACTCCATGACGATGTAGCCGTCGAGACTGCCGGTGCTCTGGTCGAGGTGCTCGACGAAGTTGTAGATCCGGACGATGTTGGAGTGCTCGATCTCGGCGAGGAAGCGGCGCTCGGAGACGGCGGCCGCCAGCGCCTCCTCGTCGCCCGTGTCCAGCAGGCCCTTGAGCACCACCCAGCGGTCCGACACCGCACGGTCGATGGCCAGATAGACCCAGCCGAGCCCGCCGTGCGCCAGACAGCCCGCCACCTCGTACTGCCCGCGCACGATGTCGCCGGGGCCGAGCTTCGGCACGAACGAGTAGGGGTGACCGCACTTGGTGCAGAACCCCTCGGTGCGGCCCGGCCGGTCGCCGCGGGCGCGGCCCACCGGCGCCCCGCAGTCGCCCCGGCTGCAGAAGCGCTTGCGCTCCGGCACCTCGGGGTTGGCCAGCACCGCCGTACGCGGATCGGGGCGCGGCACCTCCGGGACGCTGACCAGGCCCGCACCCAGCGCGTTCCGCCCCGAGGCGGTCGAGGAGGAACCGGAGCCGCGCACCGAGACCGAACGCGAGGAGCGCCCGGAGGAGGAGCGGGACAGCCGCCCGGACACCGAGCGGCGGGACGATGACGACCGGGACGGCCGGGATGAGCGGGACGAGTGCGACGACGAGGCCGAGCCATGGCCCCCGGCGGCGACACCGGTGGGCGGTGAACTCACCATGCCCTGCGGGGAGACCACCGGGGCCATCCCACAGGAGCCGCAGTACAGCTCGCCGCCGCCCACGTCCTCGTACGACCCGCCGCACTCGCGCCGCTGGCAGGTGCCCGTGTCACTCATGGCGCTCCCCCTCGCTCCCATGATCGGCGGCGCCATGACCGGCGGGGTCCGGCTGCCGGGGCGCCAGCGCCTCCGCGGCCGCCCGCTGGTAGCGCTGGACCGCCTGCTCGGCGACGCGCAGATCGCACGGGGCGCTCCACAGCATCCGCCGCGCCGCGTCGTACCGCTCGACCAGCAGCGGGTCCTCCGCCATACCGTGCCGGGCGACCTTCGCCTTGTACGCGTCCAGCCGCCCGCGCAGCTCTGCGCGGACCGCGAGCGGTGCGGTCACCGCCGTCAGCGACTCGCGGGCGCGCAGCAGTTCGTCGTCGGCGCGCTGCTCCAGGCTCTCCAGCAGCGGGGAGAGCCGGTGCCACTGGGAACGCCGCCGGTAGTCGGCGGCCGCGATCAGCTGCTCGTGCAGGGCGGTCGGCGGGCCGCTGACCGCGGGCACCTCGGACGCCGCGATCTTCGCCAGCACCTCGCCGCGCGCCTGCCGGGCCTCCGCGAGGGTGCGATCGGCGCGGGACAGCACATCGCGCAGCCGCATCAGACGCCGCTCCGCGTCCTGCCGGACGTCCAGGACGGCCTCGATCTCGCGCCGTACGTCGTCCAGGGCGCGGGCGGCGCGGTCGTAGCGGACGGTGTCGGGGCTGCCGCCGCCGGGCGCCGAACTGCCCGCGGCCGGTTTCCAGAAGGCGAGCGGATCGGAGACCACCTCGGCGCGCAGCGCGGTCAGCTCGGCGGTGATCTCCTCCAGATCGTCGCCCGAGGGGTGCTCACCGGGCCGCACCCCGACCGAGTGGGCGAGCGAACGGGTGCGGTGCAGCTCGGCCGCGAGCATGTCGATCCGGGCGGGCAGCGCGGACCACACGGCGTCGGCCGTGACGATGACGTCCAGCGCCTCGGCATACCAGCGGTTCATCCGGTCGACCAGCCGGTCCAGGCTCAACTGCTCGCTGAGCAGCGGCGTTCCGGTGAGGGTGGCGGTGCTGGGCAGGGTGATACCGGGGCCGCGCAGCAGCTCGGTCAGCTCGGCCAGCTCGCCCGGGGTGGACCAGCGGTGCCGGGAGCGCACCTCGCGGGCGCGCCGGAGGGCGTCCGTATACGCGTCGAAATAGCTCCACAGCAGGGAGATGGCCTGCTCGGTGGTGGCCCACCGGTCCTTGGTGACGCCCGTCAGCTCGGCGCCTTCGAGCAGCCTTCTGCCCGCGTGGTCCTGGAGGGCGAGCAGCGACGTCTCGATCGCCTCGTGCTCGGCACCGAGCCTCGCCAGCGCACGGTCGACCTCTTCACGGCCCATGGCCGGCCCCTCGGGTGTCCCCGCGGCGCCGGGGAAGGGTCCCGGGACCCCCATCGATCACCTCTCCGAGTCCGTGTCCGTATCCGTCAGGCGTGATCCGTCTGCTGCGACATCCCTACGCGTATGAACCGGGCGCTAATCCTTGCCGGTTCGTGATCCTCGGCTCCCGCCGCCCCACGACTCCTCCAGCGCTCACGCCCTCATTCCCTGGGCCTTTCGTTTCTTGACCCCTTCACTTCTTGACCCCTTCAATTCTTGTACACGGGATCTGGAGGCGCCGGGTTCCGCTGTGTCCTGCCGAAATCCTCCGCGAGCCAGGTGCGGTAGGCACGCTGCCAGGGGCTGTCGGCGCCGCCTCTGCGGTAGTCCTCCAGGACCTTGTTGACCCGGCGTACCAGGTCGTCGTCGTTCTTGTTCATCGCCACGCCGTACAGCTCATCGGTGAATCGGGGGCCGACCAGCTTGACGGAGGGGTCCTGGGCGGCCTGGCCCGCCGCCAGCGCGTTGTCCGTGATCACCGCGTCCACCTGGTCCATCTGCAGTCTGACCAGGCAGTCCAGCTGGCTGGGAACGAGCTTGACCTTGATCGCGCCGAGCGCCTTGACGCCCTTTTCCGGGTCGTCCAGCACGGCCTCGGCGGTCGAACCCTTCGCCGTGCAGACCCTCTTGCCGCGCAGGGTCTTGTTGTAGCCGGTGATGGACGAGTCGTCGGGGACCAGCACCTGCTGTCCGGCCTGGAAGTAGGCGGTGGAGAACGCCACGTCCTTGACCCGGTCGCAGTTGATGGTCATGGCGCGCACCACGACGTCCACCTTGCCCTGCTGGAGGGCTTTGATGCGCTGATTGGTCGGAATGGTGCGGTAGATGACCGCGTCCGGATCGCCGAAGATGTCCTTGGCGATCGCGCGCACGAGGTCGATGTCGAACCCGGTCAGCTCACCGGTGGCCGGGTCGCGATAGCCCCAGCGGTAGCTGTTCTGGTCGACGCCCGCGATCAGCTTGCCGACCTTGTGCCCGTTGATCTCCCGTTCCTTGATGCGCTTGATGGCCGGACCGCTCGCCGCCGACGGCCGCAGACTCGCCTCCGGCTTCTTGCAGCTCTCGGCCGCCACGCCGGAACCGGTGCCCACGGCGTGCGGACCCGGACGGGACCCGTGAGACGGCCGGGACTGCCGGGACCCGCCGCCCCCACCGTCCATCAGCGCGGGCCCCACGATGGCCGTGGTCACCCCGAGGGCGCACACCACCGCGACGAGGCCCGATCGCATCCGCGCCGATCGCGGTCGTGCTGATCCCGGTTGTGCCGTTCGCAGTCGTACCGATCGCATGTCTCCGCCCCCCATCGCCGTCACCGGTACTCCGACAGCCTGCGGCCTATGCCCAGGACCGCGCCCGCCGCGCCCAGCACCGCCAGCGCCCCGGCCCCGACCGCCAGCCCGGTGAACGCACCGCGCCCGCTGTCGGCAGCCTGCTGGAACTGCCGCTGCTCATGGTCCAGCGCCTTCGCCAGCTCGACGTCCACCCGGTCGAAGGACTTGCCCGTACTGTCCTTGGCGCCGATGACCTTCTCCAGCGCGTCCTTGTAGTCGCCCGCGTCATCGGCGCCGCGGGCCGCCTGGTGGCGGGCCTGCCACGTGCGGACCGCCGTGGCGGCCGCCTCCACCGGCTTCCGGCCCCCGCCGTCGTCCGCGAGGTCATGCGCCCGGTCCAGCAGGCTGCCCGCGGCGGGACCGCCGCCGGAGCCGCCGCCGACGAGCCCGGCCATCCGGGAGGCGTAGCTGACCTCGTAGGCGTCCTTGCCCTTGTTGGCGCCGTCCGTGTCGACGACGACCGCGCCGCGCGCGATCAGCGTCAGGTTCTCGTCGGCGCGGGCCCGCAGCGAGGCGATCCGCGCCTCGTTGAGCACCCGCAGCGACCTCGCCCCGTGGTCGTCGGAGTCGTTCAGCTCGGTCCGGGCGATGGCATGGCCCGCCACCAGCCACACCAGCACCACCGTGGCGGCGGCGGACGCGCCCAGCAGACCGTGGTTGAACACCCGGTTGGTCCGCCGGTAGTTGCGGCGCTGGGCCCATCCCAGGGCGGCCAGTGCGGCCACGCCCACCCCTATCGCCACCCAGGGCCAGGCCTTCGCGTCCCCGTAGTCCTCCCCGAGCCGGGCGGTCTCCGCCTCGTACAGCCGGTCGGCGGCGGGCAGCAGCCGGGTGCGCATCGTGTCGTTCGCGTACCGCAGATACGCGCCGCCCAGCGGCAGGCCCTGGCGGTTGTTGGCACGCGCGGACTCGACCAGCCCCGTGTAGACCGGCAGCAGTTGGCTGATCTTCCGCATCTCGGCGCGCGCCGAGGCCGAACCGTCCGTATTGGACGCGGCCCGCACCAGCAGCTCGGACGCGGTGTCGATATCCCGCTCGTATCGGTGGCGCACCGCGGCGGGCTCCTGGCCGCCTGCCAGGAAGCCGCTCGCCGCCGTGGTGTCGGCGTCGGCCAGCGAGCGGTAGATCCGCGCGGCGTCCGCGCTCAGCGGCTGGCTGTGCTCGGCCACCGCGTCGGCCGCGGTCTGCCGGTCGGAGACCTGCCACGCCGTCACCGCTCCGAACGCCACCACCAGTGCGGCCAGCACGGCCCCGATGATCCGCAGCCGCCCGGGCTCGGTCGTGGCCGCGGTCCGCAACCGGTCCACGCCCTCCCGCCACCCGGTCCGCGGCGGGGCCGCGGGCGCGGGCGGCGGCGCGGGTCTGCCGGTGGCCGACAGAGTCGACGGTTGTGACACAAGACCTCCCCCTTGGTCCGGACCCCACGGTCACTGTCCGCAGAAGTATGGACCGCGCCCCCCGACCGGGTCACCGGTCTTGCCTGGATCTTGCTCGGATCGCGATCTCCCCTCCCCTTTGACTACGTTCGGGAGGGACTTTCGGTTCCCATTCCGTCACTGTCAGTTTCCACCCGGGCCCCCGTACGCCCTGCTCGCGCGGGCCGTGCCGGCGCCCCCGCGGCCCCGTCGTAGTGCGCGCGCAGCCGGGCGTACGCCGTCGGCGGCGCGCCGGTGCGGTCCAGGCCGAGCAGCGCCGCACCGAGCACGGGCGGGGCCGCCACGACCCGGGGCGCGGCCTTCGGGGCGCGCTCCGCGAGGAGTTCGCGGACCCGGCCGTCCAGCTGCGGATGCCGGGCCGCGAGCACCCCGCCGCCCAGGATCACCGGCGTCTCCTCGGCCAGCAGATCCAGCCGGGTCAGGGCGACCGTGGCCATCGTGACCACCTCCTCCGCCTGGCGGTCGACGATCGCGCGCGCGACCTCGTCGCCGCCCGCGGCCACCGCGAAGAGCACCGGCGTCAGCGCATAGCGGTGGGACGGCTCCAGCCGCCCCAGGTGGACGGCCTCGATCAGCTCGTACATCGTGCTCAGCCCGAAGTGCGCGGGGAGGGCGCGGGCCAGCTCGGTCGGCTCGCCCCGGCCGTCCTCCGCGCGCGCCGCCCACCACAGCGCCTCCTCCGACAGGAAGCCCCCGCCGCCCCAGTCGCCGGAGAGCCGCCCGATGGCGGGGAAGCGGGCGGTGCGCCCGCCGTGGCCCAGCCCGGCGCAGTTGATCCCGGCGCCGCAGACGACGGCGACGCCGGTCGGCTCGCCGTCGTCCGCGACCCCGGCCCGCAGCAGCGCGAAGATGTCGTTGGCGACCGTGACGGTCCCGCCCCAGCCGTGGCCGGTCAGCGCCTGGGTCAGCTCCTCCTCCTCGCTCGGCAGATCGGCGTTGGCCAGGCACGCCGAGACATGCCCGACCCGCGGCGGACCGGAGCCACCGGCCTGCCGCGCCGCCTCCTCCACCAGCCGGGCGAGCTCGCCGACGGCCCGCTCGGTGCCCACGACGGGCGGCCGGAAGCCGCCGCCGCGGGCCGTGCCGAGCACGGCCCCGTCCGGGCCGACCAGCGCGACGTCGGTCTTGCTGTTCCCCGCGTCGACCGCCAGCACGGATGGCCCCGGTGCGGCCCCCCGTGCGGCGGAGGCGGAGACGGAGGGGGCCGGGGCGGAACCGACCGGTTCGGACTGCGTCAGGCCCACGCCAGGTGCTCCCGGTTGTGCGCGATCAGGTCGTCGGTCAGCTTCTCGGCGACATCGATCTGGCCGATGAGGGGATGGGAGAGCAGCGCCTGGAAGACGCGCTCCCGCCCGCCCTTCAACGCTGCCTCCAGCGCCAGGTGTTCGTACGCCGTGACATGGGCTACCAGCCCGGCGTACAGCGGCTCCAGGGGGCGCACCGGGAGGGGCTTCGCGCCCGTCGCGTTCACGGCCGCCGGGACCTCGATCACCGCGTCGTCGGGCAGGAACGGCAGGGTGCCGTCGTTGAACGCGTTGACGATGCGCACCTCCCCGCTGTCGCGCAGGAGCGACGAGGTCAGGTCGACCGCCGCCTCCGAGTAGAACGCGCCGCCGCGGCGGCCCAGCAGCTCCGGCTTCTCGTCCAGCGCGGGGTCGCCGTACATCCCCAGCAGTTCGCGCTCGATCGCCGCGACCTCCGCCGCCCGCGACGGCTTGGTGCGCAGCTCCCGTACGACGGCGTCGTGCTGGTAGTAGTAGCGCAGGTAGTACGACGGGACGACGCCCAGCCGGTCCAGCAGGGGGCGCGGCATCCGCAGGTCGTCGGCGATCGCGTCGCCGTGCTCGGCGAGCAGCCCCGGCAGCACGTCCTCGCCGACCGGGCCGCCGACGCGCACCGACCGCTCCCAGGTGAGGTGGTTGAGGCCGACGTGCTCCAGCGTCACCTCCCCGGGCGCCACGTTCAGCAGCTTCGCGAACTTCCGCTGGAAGCCGATGGCGACGTTGCACAGGCCGACGGCCCGGTGCCCGGCCGTCAGCAGCGCCCGGGTCACGATGCCGACCGGGTTGGTGAAGTCCACGATCCACGCGTCCGGGTTGCGGCGGCGCACCCGCTCCGCGATGTCCAGCACGACGGGGACGGTACGCAGCGCCTTGGCGAGCCCGCCCGCGCCGGTGGTCTCCTGGCCGACGCAGCCGCACTCCAGCGGCCAGGTCTCGTCCTGCTCGCGCGTGGCCTGGCCGCCGACGCGCAGCTGGAGCAGCACCGCGTCGGCGCCGTCCACGCCCGCGTCCAGATCGTCGGTCCAGGAGATCTTCCCGGGATGGCCCTGCTTGGCGAAGATCCGGCGGGCGAGCCCGCCGACCAGCTCCAGCCGGTCGGCGGCCGGGTCGATCAGGACCAGCTCCTCCATCGGGAGCACATCGCGCAACCGGGCGAACCCGTCGATGAGTTCGGGGGTGTAGGTGGAACCGCCCCCCACGACTGCGAGTTTCAACCCTTGACTCCTGTCAGTGTGACGCCTTCCACGAAGGCTTTCTGGGCGAAGAAGAAGACGATGATGACGGGGGCCATGACCAGCAGCGTCGCGGCCATCGTGAGGTTCCAGTTGACGCTGTGCGCGCTCTTGAAGCTCTCCAGCCCGTAACTGAGCGTCCAGGCGCCCGGGTTCTGCGCGGCGTAGATCTGCGGGCCGAAATAGTCGTTCCAGCAGTAGAAGAACTGGAAGAGCGCGACGGCCGCGATGCCCGGCTTGGCCATCGGGATGATGATGCGCAGCAGGGTACGGAACTCCCCGCAGCCGTCGACCCGCGCGGACTCCAGGTATTCCCGCGGAATCGTCAGCAGGAACTGGCGCAGCAGAAAGATGGAGTACGCGTCACCGAACGCCATCGGAATGATCAGGGGCCACAGCGAGCCCGACAGATGGAACTGCTGGGCCCAGACCAGATACATGGGCACCACGATGACCTGCGGCGGCAGCATCATCGTCGAGATGACCAGGAGCATGGCGGTCCGGCGGCCACGGAAGCGGAACTTGGCGAGGGCGTACGCGACGGGAATGGAAGAACAGAGCGTGAAGAGAGTGCCGAGCACGGCGTACATCAGCGAATTGCGCCACCAGTCGAGGAAACCGGGGGTCCGGAAGACATCGGCGTAATTCGACCAGTGCCATTCGGTGGGCCACAGGTCGCCGCTCATCGCCTGGCTGTCGCTCATCACGGCGGTCAGGAAGACGAAGACGAACGGCAGCAGGAAGAAGAGCGCCGCGGCGAGGGCGACGGTGTGCACGGCGATCCAGTGGAGCGCGGCGCGGCGGCGGGCGGCCGGGGCGGGGGAGCGCCGGGCGCGGGGGCGGACGGGCGCGGAGGGCGCTGTGAGGGTGGTGGTTGCGGTCATGACGGACGGTCCTCTCAGTCCTCGGCCGGTCAGTCCTCGGCCGACAGCAGCCCGGCGCGCCGGCGCATCAGCAGCGTCGTCACCGCCATCGCGATCGCGAAGAGTACGAGCGAGAGCACGCAGGCGGCTCCGGTGTTGAAGTTCTGGAAGCCGAGCGAGTAGACGAGCTGCGGCACGGTGAGGGTGGAGTGATCGGGATAGCCGGGCTGGATGACCGAACCGGGGCCGATGCTGACACCGGAGGCGAGCTTCCCGGCCACCAGCGCCTGCGTGTAGTACTGCATGGTCTGGACGACGCCCGTCACGACCGCGAACATCACGATCGGGGTGATCGACGGCCAGGTCACATAGCGGAACTTGTGGAGCGCCCCGGCGCCGTCCAGCTCGGCCGCCTCGTACTGGTCCTTCGGCACGTCCAGCAGCGCCGCCATGAAGATGACCATGAGGTCGCCGATGCCCCACAGGGACAGCAGGACGAGCGAGGGCTTGGCCCACGCCGGGTCGTTGAACCAGTTGGGGGCGGAGAGCCCGATCTTCCCGAGGATGTCGTTCACCGGTCCGGTGCCCGGGTTGAGCAGGAAGACGAAGGCGACGGTGGCCGCCACCGGGGGAGCCAGATACGGAAGGTAGAACGCGGTGCGGAAGAAACCGACGCCCGCCTTGACCTTGGTGACCAGCAGTCCGATCCCGAGGCCGAAGACGACCCGCAGCGCGACCATCACCACGACCAGCCAGAGCGTGTTCCACAGCGCCGGGCCGAACAGCGGCATCTGCTCGAATACATACCGCCAGTTCCGTAGCCCCACGAACGTCGGGGTCTCGATCTGGTTGTAGTGCATGAAGGAGAAATAGACCGTCGCGACCAGCGGATAGCCGAAGAAGACGGTGAAACCGACCAGCCAGGGGGAGAGGAAACCGAGGGTGCGCAGCCGCGCGCGCATGGCCTTGCGGCGCAGAGCGGGATTGTTCGTCACTGTGGCCATATCGCGCTCCGTCAGTTCCGGGCCTGGAGATTGTCGGCATCGATTTCCTTGTCGAGTTCCTTCAGCCCCTTGTCCAGGTCGGGTTCCTTGCCTTCCTCGACGCCATAGGAGAAGTCCTGGAGGGAGACCACGTACTGTCCGCCGTTGATCGAGGCGGGCAGGGCGGTGCTGTAGCGGTTCTGCGCGATGTCCAGGAAGGCGCGGAAGGTGGGGTCGGAATCGAGCTTGGGGGAGGTGAGCGCCGCTTTGGTGGACGGCACGTTGTGGATGGCGTTGGCGAAGGAGACGACCTGGTCGGTGTCGGCGGACAGGAACTTCACCAGTTCCCAGGCCGCGTTCTGGTGTGTGCTGCTGTGCCCGATGCCGATCACCGTTCCGGTGAGATAGCCCCGGCCGTAGGTTTCGGGCTGGTCATCGGGTACCGGCAGGGGGGCGGTGCCCCACCGGAATTTCGCGCCCTTCATGAAGAGGCCGCGCCATTCGCCGTCCATGTGCATGGCCAGCTTGCCGGTGAGAAAGGCGTTCTGCGAGGACATCTCGTCGCCGAAGGAGGTACGGAACTTCTCCAGCGGACCGTAACCGCCCTGGCTTTTCACCAGGTCCCGGGTGGTGGCGAAGAATTGCTTGGTCGCCTTGTCCTTCGCTAGCCGCGCCTTTCCGTCCTTGTCGAAGTAGGTCGGCCCCCACTGGGCGAAGAACCGGTCCGGGCTGTTCTGGTAGAGCCGGAAGTTCGGCATGAAGCCGACCCGTTCGTAGCCGCCGCTCTTGGTGCGCTTGGTCAGCTTGACGGCGTCCCGCTTCAGCTCCGACATGGTGCGCGGCGGCCGGGAGATCCCGGCCTCACGGAACGCGTCCTTGTTGTAGTACATGCCGTACGCGTCGGCGAGCAGCGGCAGCGCGCACTGATCGCCGTCATAGCTGGTGTAGTCCAGCAGCGTCTTGGGGAAGACCTTGTTCTTGTCCAGTCCGGTCTTCTTCATGAACGGGTCGAGATCCGCCCACATCCCGGACGAGCAGTACTGTCCGACATTGTTGGTGGTGAACGACGAGGCCACGTCCGGAGCGTCGTCCCCGCCGGCCCGCAGCGCCTGGTTCAAGGTGGCGTCGGTGACATTGCCGGTGACCTTCACCTTGATGTTGGGGTGGAGTTTCTCGAACCGGGCGATGCTCGCGTCGATCGCCTTGACCTCGTTCTTCTCCGACCAGCCGTGCCAGAACTTCAGCGTGACGGGTTTGGTCGGATCGTCGGTCGCGCTGCCGGTGCTGGGATTGGCGCAACCGGACAGCAGCAGGGCACCGGCGCCGAGCACCGAGGCGAGAACAGCCAGTCTTGGTGGCATGGCGGTACTTCCTTGCGGGGAATTCAGGCGGTGGCGAAGGCAGCAGTGAAGGCAGGCGTGAAGGCAGCACTGAAGGCGGTAGCGAAACTCAGGCGGTGTCGAAAACGGTGTTACGGGCATCGGCGACCGCCTGACGCAGCGCGCCGATGAGTATCGGGTCCCCCTCGATATCGCTGATCCGCAATTCCGGCCGGGGCAGCGCGAGCCCCGTCAGCTCGGTCTCGACCAGCTCGCGCAGCCGTTCCCCACCGGCCTGCGCGACCTCCCCCGACAGCACCACCAGCTCCGGGTCGACCACCGCGACGACGGAGGCGAGCCCGGTGGCCAGCCGCCGGGCCAGCTCGGTCAGCACCTCGTCGCCCGCTCCCGGGGTGCGCAGCGCGGCGCTCAGCGCCTTGGCGGCCGTGGGCGCCTCGATGCCGTGCTGCCGGGCCAGTTCCACGACGGCGGGGCAGCCGACCAGCTTCTGGAACCCGCCGCCCCCGTCCGGCCGGGCCGCGGCGTCCGGCCCGCCGCGGGCGAGCGGCGCTCCCGGCAGCGGCATGTAGCCGATCTCCCCGGCTCCGCCGGTGGCCCCGCGCAGCAGGGTGCCGCCGAGCACGATGGCCGCGCCGACCCCCTCGTCCGCCCAGACGAGGGCGAAGTCGTCGAAGTCCTGGGCGGTGCCGTGGTGCTGTTCCGCGACGGCCGCCAGATTGACGTCGTTCTCGATGACGATCGGGGTGTGCAGCACCTCGGCCAGCTCGTCCCGCAGGGCGCGCGACTGCCAGCCGGGCAGGTGCGGTGCGTAGCGCAGGGTGCCGGTGCGCGGGTCGAGCGCGCCGGGGGTGCCGATGACGGTCCCGTGCAGGTCGGCCCGGACGAGCCCGGCGGCGGCCAGGGCGCCGTCGACGGCCTCGGCCACCAGCTCCGCGGTGCGGCCGGTCAGGGACTCGTCGGTGGTGGGGGCGGTCACCCGGTGTTCCCCGACCACCTGGCCGGTGATGTCGGCGACGGCGGCGGTGATGCCCTCCTGGTCGACGGCGAGCGCCGCGACATGGGCGGCGGCCGGGTTGATCTCGTACAGCTGGGCGTTGGGCCCGGGCCGTCCGGTCACATTGCCGGTCGGCCGGACCAGCCCGGCGGACTCCAGGCGGGTCAGCAGCTGCGAGGCGGTCGGCTTGGACAGCCCGGTCAGCTCCCCGAGCCGGGTCCGGGTGAGCGGGCCGTGCGCGGCCAGCAGGTCCAGCGCGGCCCGGTCGTTCATGGCGCGCAGGACCCGGGGGGTCCCGGGGGTGCCGTTGGGGGTGGTGTTGCCGGGGGGTGGTGCGGCCATCGTGGTGCCCCGCCTCACTCTGTTAAGAAACTTTCCTATTGATGAAGAGGAAGGTAAGGCGCTTCCGGGGCGGCGTCAATGGGGTGCGAGCGTCCGGATTTGGTGTCTTCTTGGCGAAGCCATAGACCTGGCATGGACAAGTCATCGAAAGAGTGGCCTGATCGACTTCGCGTATCGCAGGGGGCTAAGTGAGATCGTTTTCTTTCAGGCCGTCTTCTTTCGGGCGGTCTTCTTTCGCCATACGCACGGCTTTGGTGGGGGCAACGGCACTGCCGCTGACCGCCGGTGTGCTCACCCTGGGCATACCCGCCGCCCAGGCCGACTCCGCGCCGTCCGGCCGGGACACCCTGAGCGCGACCAAACCCGCCTGGGCGACGGCGCGTTCGGACCGGGGTGCCACCGCCGACAGCGGCAGGGTCACCGCGCGCGTCTACCTCGCCGGGCGGGACGCCAAGGGGCTCGCCGACTACGCGGCCGCCGTGTCCGACCCCTCCTCGCCCACATACGGCGCGTACCTGACGGCCCGGCAGACCCGGGCGCGGTTCGGGCCGACCCAGCGGCAGACCGACGCGGTGACCGCCTGGCTGCGCGGCTCCGGGCTCACCGTCACCGGCCACAACCAGCACTACCTCTCCGTGACCGGTGAAGTGGCCGCCGCGGAGAAGGCGTTCGGCACTCAGCTGCACAACTACGCCAAGGGCGGCAAGGTCTACCGGGCCCCGTCCAGGGCCGCGACCGTGCCCGCCTCGCTGAACGGCGCCGTCCTGACCGTCGTCGGCCTGGACAACGCGCCCAAGCGCGCGAAGTACATGGCCACCCAGGGCGAGACGCTGCCGCCGCCCGGAGCGGTCTTCAAGAACGCCGGGCCGTTCTCCACCTACTACGGCTCCAAGGTGAACAAGAGCCTGCCCTCCGCGTACGGCGCCAAGCAGCCGTACGCCGTCAAGGGGTACACCGGCAAGCAGCTGCGCGCCGCCTACGGGGCCAAGAGCCGCGACACCGGCAAGGGCGTGACGGTCGCCATCACCGACGCCTACGCCTCGCCGACCATCGCCGCCGACGCCGCCCGCTACGCGCGGGACAACGGTGACCCCGGCTACCGCAAGGGCCAGCTGACGCAGGTGCTGCCCGCCGAGTACCAGCACACCGAGGAGTGCGACGCGAGCGGCTGGTACGGCGAGGAGACGCTCGACGTCGAGGCCGTACACGCGCTGGCCCCCGCGTCCGACATCGTCTACGTCGGCGGCGCGTCCTGCACCGACGACGATCTGCTGGACTCGCTCGCGAAGGTCGTCGACAACCGGCTGGCCGACATCGTCTCCAACTCCTGGGGCGATGTGGAGGCCAACCAGACCCCGGATCTGGCGCTCGCCTACGACCAGATCTTCCAGCAGGGCGCGGTCGAGGGCATCGGCTTCTACTTCTCCTCCGGCGACAACGGCGACAACGTCGCCTCCACCGGCACCAAGCAGGTCGACACCCCCGCCAACTCGGCCTGGGTGACGGCGGTCGGCGGCACCTCACTGGCCGTCGGCAAGGGGAACGCGTACCACTGGGAGACCGGCTGGGGCACCACCAAGTCCCCCCTGGCGGCGGACGGCACCAACTGGGACTCCCTGCCCGGCGCGTTCACCTCGGGCGCCGGAGGCGGCACCAGCAAGACCGTGCCGCAGCCGTTCTACCAGCGCGGAGTGGTCCCCGACGCGCTCGCCCGGGCGAACGGCGGAACCGCGCCGCAGCGCGTCACCCCGGACGTCGCGGCCGTCGCCGACCCCAACACCGGCTTCCTGGTGGGGCAGACGCAGACCTTCCCCGACGGATCGCTCCAGTACGGGGAATACCGCATCGGCGGCACCTCGCTGGCCGCCCCGGTGATCGCCGGCGTCCAGGCGCTGGCCCAGCAGGCGGGCGGCGGGCGGCCCATCGGCTTCGCCAACCCCTCGCTGTACGGCCGGTACGGCACCGCCTCGTACCACGACGTGACCGACCATCCGCTGGGCGCCGGGGTCTCGCTCGGCGTGGTCCGGGTCGACTACGTCAACAGCCACGACGACGCGGACGGCCTGGTGACCTCGCTGCGCAGCCTCGGCCGCGACAGCTCGCTGAGCGCGGTCGTCGGCTACGACGACGTGACCGGGGTGGGCACCCCGGCCGCCGCATACCTGGCGTCGTTCGGCACCCACCGGCGCTGAGCGGCCGGATTCACCGGCGCTGAGCGGCCGGTTCCTCCGGCGCCGCCCGTCCCCTATTTCGAGGGGGCGGGCGGTGTCGTCGTGGCGGGCGGTGCGAGCGGGCTGGCCGCCGTGGACTGCGGCGAGTCCGGGTTGGCCAGCGCGGACGGCGCGTTCACGCCCGCCGACGGGTCGGCCGCGTCGGTGGACAGGTTCGCCTCGGGCGGGTGGCCGACCAGCTGGATGCCCGCCTCGTCCAGCGCCTTCTTGATCCGCCAGCGCAGCTCGCGCTCGACGCCGAGCGCCTTGCCCGGCATGGTCCGCGCCGTGACCTGGACGATCATGGATTCCAGGTAGACCGCGGTGAGCCCCAGCACCTCGATCGGCTCCCACAGCCGCTCGTTCCACGGCTCGTCCTTGGCCATGTCCACGCCGACCTGGTTGATCACCTCGCGGACCCGGTCCAGGTCCTCGTCGGCGCGTATCTGGACGTCCACCCCGGCCGTCGCCCAGCCCTGGCTGAGGTTGCCGATCCGCTTGACCTCGCCGTTGCGGACGTACCAGATCTCCCCGCTGTCCCCGCGCAGCTTGGTGACCCGCAGGCCGACCTCGATCACCTCGCCGGAGGCGACCCCCGCGTCGACCGAGTCGCCCACCCCGTACTGGTCCTCAAGGATCATGAAGACGCCGGAGAGGAAGTCGGTGACCAGGTTGCGGGCGCCGAAACCGATCGCCACACCCGCCACACCGGCGCTCGCGAGCAGCGGCGCCAGATTGATCTGCAGGGCGGAGAGGATCATCAGCCCCGCGGTCCCCATGATGGAGAACGAGGCGACCGAGCGCAGCACCGAGCCGATGGCCGCGGACCGCTGCCGCCGCCGTTCGACATTGACCAGAAACCC
This sequence comes from Streptomyces sp. NPDC005962, assembly GCF_040629205.1. Taxonomy (NCBI): domain Bacteria; kingdom Bacillati; phylum Actinomycetota; class Actinomycetes; order Kitasatosporales; family Streptomycetaceae; genus Streptomyces; species Streptomyces sp. NPDC005962. The sequence goes on from NZ_JBEXVE010000003.1 coordinate 195,170, forward strand.
GCCGAGCGCGGTGCCGTTCACGGCCTGGGCCGTGCGGTTCATGCGCTCTATGAGCTTGGTGATGCCCCGCCGCACGACGGTCCGGAGGACGAACGCGATCACCAGGATCAGGGCTATGCGCAGCCCGACGCTGAGCCAGGTGGACCAGTTCTCCTCCACCCAGCCCGCGGCGTTGGTGGCGCTCCTGTGCGCATCGTCCAGAGTCGTCGGAGTCGTGGGACGAGGCGTCGAGTCAGCGGCCAGAGCAGCGGACCAGAACACAGCGGAAACCCTTCGTGTACGGCATGCACGCGCGGTTGGCGCACGCGCAATTCCTTCACACAGTAGCCGGGCGCGGGAAACCGCCGTTCCTGTGTTCGACAGCGCGTGAAGGCGCCCGGGGGGCGCACGAAAGCAGGGTGAACGGCCTCAGCTCGCGGTTTCCGCCGCTCTCCGGGCCGTCCGGGCGGCCGCAAGATCGGCTCCGGGCCCGCCCGGGCCGTGATTCTTGCCACTCCAGGAAGTTTCGAAGGCCTCGTGTGCAGTGTGTGCGGGCCGCATACGGGCGGTGCGCGGAAATGCCTCTCAACCGTTAACCCGGTGATAGTGGCGTTCCGGCCAGGGTTCAGGGGAAACTGGGGGAGATCGTCCCGGCGCGAGCCACGCGCCGCCGGCGTACAAGGAGGCATCCGTGCCGCACGTCCTGGTCCTCAACGCGTCGTACGAGCCGCTCGGCGTCGTACCGCTCCGCCGCGCGCTCATTCTCGTCCTCAACGACAAGGCCATCAGCCTCGAGGACTCAGGCGCCCTGATGCACAGCGCAACCCACGCGATCCCCGCTCCCAGCGTCGTCCGGCTGAAGCGCTTCGTGAGGGTGCCCTTTCGCGGGCCCGTCCCGCTCACCCGCCGCGCCCTCTTCGCCCGTGACGGCGGTAGATGCGCCTATTGCGGTGGCGTCGCAACCAGCGTCGATCACGTCATCCCGCGCAGCCGTGGCGGGCAGCACACCTGGGAAAACGTGGTCGCCGCCTGTCGCAGGTGCAACCACGTCAAAGCCGACCGGCACGTCGCCGAGATCGGCTGGCGGCTGCGCCATCAACCCGCGCCGCCGTCCGGCCTCGCCTGGCGCATCATCGGCACCGGCCATAGGGACCCGCGCTGGCTGCCATACCTGGAGGCATTCGGCGCGGACGATGCGATGGCCCGGATCGACGGCTGTAAATCCGCCTGAGACCCGGGCTGAAGCATTTTTGAGGCTCGGCTCGCCTCCGAGGTGCCCCTTCAGCTCAGCCGCCGAAGGGGCACTTCGGTGCGGTGCTAGCCCTTGCCCGGCTTCTTGCTCTTGCTCTTGGTTTCGTCCACCGCGTACGCCGCGACCGACCAGAGCGAGTAGCCGAACCGGGTGCCGCGCTCGACGCCCTGGATGCGGACGAACCGGGCGTCCGGGGCGTCCAGCCCCACCATCTCCCGGCCGCCCTGGCCGTCGGTGACGGTCGCCGCCGTACGCCAGGTGCGTCCGTCGGGCGAGACCTGGACCCGGTAGCGCGAGGCGTACGCGTCCTGCCACCGCAGATCGAGCCGCCCGAGGTGGGCCGGGCGGGCCAGTTCGAGCTGGAGCCAGGCACCGTCCTCGGCGGGGGAGGACCAGCGGGTGCCGGAGTCGCCGTCGACGGCCGCGGAGGCCGGGAAGTCGGGGGTCTCGTCGCCGGACGAGGTCGCCTTCGTCCCCTTCGCGCGGGCCAGGTCGGGGCCGCCGGTGCGCGGCAGGGCCCGGACGGTCAGCATGCGCTGCTCCGAGCCGAAGCGGACCGGGACGGCGTACGTGCCCGGCTTGGTGTCCTTGTCGACCGACACCTCGATCCGGGCGGTCGCCGTGGCCCCGCGCGGGGCCGTCACGCCCTCGGGGGTCCGGGCCGTGATGCCGTGCGGGGTGCGCAGCGTGAGCTTGTCGTTCACATCGCCGGGGCGCAGCGAGCTCAGCTCGGCCCGTATGGTCGCGGACCGGCCGCCGACCTCGGCGTCCACGGACCCACGGGACAGCCGCAGGTCGACCGCCGGGGTGTCGGCGAACCAGGGGGTGATCTCGTGCACCGTGGGCGGTGTGGTGCCCGCCGCCCAGCTCAGCCGGACCGCGTCGGCCCGCACGCCCTTGCCGCCGACCTGGGTGAAGCCGTCCGCGGCCAGCGCGCCGAGCCCGCGCCAGCCCTCGCCCGGCACATGGGCCTCGACGGTGCCCGAGCCCTCCGCGGACCGCCCGGTGAGCGCGGAGACCGAGGCCAGCGGGCGGGTGCGGCCGAAGCGCACGGTGACCGGTTTGCCCGGGGAGACCACCGTGGTGGTCGCCTTGCCGTCGGCGGCCGCGTGGTCGGCCTCGCGGGTACGGAGCTTCTCCTGGCCCGGCTGCCGCACGCCGGACCAGTCGTCGGCCTGGGTCAGGGCCTTCTTCAGGAAGGGGTCCAGCACGTCCTTGCCGACCGTGACCCGGCTGTCCGCGATCTTCTCGCGGAGGCCCTCCACCGCCAGCCGGGCCGTCCAGGCCTTGTCGCCGTCGCCGTGCGCCTGGGCGGTGAGCATGTCCACGGCCTGTACGCCCGCGTCGCCGTAGCGCCCGAGCTGGTCGAGCCAGGGCCGTACGTCCTCGCCCAGCGTCCCGGACAGCCGCTCGGGGGCGTCGCGCATCGTCGCGAACGCCGCGCGCAGCCGGTCCGCCGCCCGGTCCAGCCGGTCCATGTCCGTACGGCCGACCGCCGCCCAGAACGCGTCGGTCAGGGGGCGCAGATACGCGGACTCGTCGCCGCCGAGCACCGAGGACGCGTCGTTCCCAGCGAGCGCGCGCAGCGCCGCGCGGGTCTTGGTGTCGGGTCCGGCCAGGTCGTCGATGGCCGCCTGCCAGGACTCCTGGGAGCGGTAGCCGCGCGGGTTCCAGGCGAAGTCGGCCGCTGTGAACAGCGGGATGCGGGACGCGGTCGGCTGCTCCATGGCGTTGGCCAGCAGGGCGGCGGACTGGGTGGCCACGGCCGGTTCCCGGCCGGTGTAGGGGCCGAGGAAGATGCGGTCCTGGGCGTAGTCGTTGACCGGATAGTTGTCCATGGTGACCAGCCGGTGGCCGAAGGCGGCCCGGGCGTCGGCCAGCTCACCGCCGGTGATCGTCCTGGGCACCACCCCGACGCCGGTCCAGGCCACCTCGACGGCGGTGTCCAGATCGTCGGCCAGCGCACGCCGGAAGTCGGTGTCGCCGTCCTGGTAGTACTCGGTCGGCATCAGCGAGAGCGGGGCCGCGTCCGGGTGCCGCCCGGCGAGGTGGCGGGCCAGCGCGTTGGCCATGCGGGCCTGCGCCTTCGCGGCCGCCTTGGGGCCGGAGCCGAAGGTGTCGGCGTCCTTGCCGCAGTGCCACTCGCTGTAGCTGACGTCCTGGAACTGGAGCTGGAAGGAGCGCACCCCCAGCGCCCACATGGCGTCGACCTTCTTCAGCAGCGCCTTCAGATCGCTGTCGGAGGAGAAGCACATCTCCTGGCCGGGAGAGACCGCCCAGCCGAGGGTCACATGGTTGGCGCGGGCCCGGGCGGCCAGCTCGCGGAACTCCTCGCGCCGCTCGGCGGGGTACGGATCGCGCCAGCGGGCCTGGCGGTACGGGTCGTCGCCGGGTGCGTAGAGGTACCGGTTCTGCTTGGTGCGGCCCATGAAGTCGAGCTGGGCCAGCCGGTCCCGGTGCGACCAGGGGGAGCCGTAGAACCCCTCGGTGGTGCCGCGGACCGCCGTACCGGGCCAGTCGCGGACGATGGCCCCGGCGAAGGCCTTGGCGCCCTGGGACGACGACGGAGATCCGGCCCGCTGGACGAGCAGCTGGCGCAGCGTCTGGACGGCGTGGAAGAGGCCGTCCGGCCCGACACCGTCCAGCGCGACCGTGGCGTGCCCGTCCACCGTGCCGGTGGCCAGCCGGTAGCCGCCGGACGGGAGGTCGCCGCGCTCCGGCGCCCGCAGCGCGCGCAACGCGCTCTGCGCACCCTTGCCTCCGGCGTGCACCACGAGCCCGCGCGCCGGGGGCGTGCCCCCTGGAGTGGCTTCGCTGACCGTACGCACCCCCGCGTCGTGCAGCAGGGCGCGCAGCGCGTCCAGTGCGTACGGATCGGCGTCGCCGTCGGCTATGAGCGTGGCCTCGCCGGAGATCGCCACGTCCGCCCCCTGCGCGCGCAGCGACTGGGGCCGCGGCCAGACGGACGGTACGTCCCCGGTGCTGTTCCGGTCCGGTGTGGAGGCCCCGGCGGTGCCGGGATCGTCCACGGGTGCGGCGCTCGCCCCCTGGGCGCCGCCGAGCAGTCCACCGATGACCGCGGCCGCCATGGCCGTCGCCCCCACTGCCCTCGGCCTCTTCCCCCGGAAGTGCACGGGCGTCTCCTCGATTCAGATAGCTGGCCCCGTCGTACTGGCCGCGAAAGGCGCCAATTGGCGACGAGCCCACCAGTACGCCGGTGAGGGTGTCAACGCGCATGACCGAACTGTCGGCATTGCCGCGAGCGCGGTGGTGCCGACGGTTGTGCGCTCCCTGTGGACCGCCCCCTGCGCGCCGTCGTGTCGCCCCCGCAAGTCTGACGGATGAAGGCGGGCCCTGTCCGTAAGCTCTGTGTTCCCGACCCCTCCCGGCCGTGAAATCGCCTGTCCCGTGGGTGTGACGTGCGGCACGTCCAGGCATCGTTTACGTCTGCGGCTGGATTGAGTGGGTAGGCCTTGCCATTGACACACTGCCGACATCCCACGGAGGTCCGTGTGGCCGCGTCAGCTCTTCTCCCCAGCGCCCTGTCCAAACCCGTGCCCGAAGCCGTGCGTGAGCCGGACCCGTTCGCCGGGGTCTCCGACCCCGACTGCGGACTGTGCGGACTGGACGGTTTCGGGTCGGGTGTCGCCATCGAGGCGCCCCTCACCAGCGAACCACCGCTCGCCGACAACATCCCCCTGACCAGCGAGCCCCCGCTCGCCACCGAAATGCCTCTGACGAGTGAGCCGACCGCCGCCGGGACCGGCGCGGGCGCGTCCATGGAGCCGATGGAGTACTGATGGGCAGAGCGCGGCTCGCCGAGCTGCACGGTGTCGCCACCTCTTACGAGCCCGCCCCGGGCCGCACCGTCCAGGTGCCCGAGGACACCGTCGTGGCCGTACTCGCCGCGCTGGGCGTGGACGCCTCCACCCCCCGATCAGTGAATGACGCGCTGGACCGGCACGAGCGCCGACAGCGCGACCGGCTGCTGCCCCCCTGCGTGGTCCTGCGCCCCGGCGGAGCGCCGCGCCAGGCCCTGCCCGACGGCTTGGGCCTGGCCGAGGCCCTGCCCGACGGTACGGAGCTGCGCGTGCGCACCGAGGACGGCGCACCACGCGGGTGGGGGCCGGCGGCCGTCGACGGCCCGTTATTACCCGCGGGTGCGCCGCCGGGCGCGCGGATGCCTCTGGATTCTCCGGGTGCGGAACGGCCCCTCGGCGAGGCATGGCCCCCAGGTGCGGAATTTCCCCTGGGCGAGGCATGGCCCCCGGGCGCCGAATTACCGCTGGGTACTCACACCCTCACCGCCCACGCCCCCGACGGGCGCACCGCCACCGCCGCCCTCATCGTGGCCCCCGACCGGATGCCGTCGCCCCCGGCCCGCAGCCACGGCTTCCTCGTCCAGCTCTACTCGCTGCTGTCCGCCCGCTCCTGGGGCATGGGCGACCTCGGTGACCTGGCCGACCTCGCCGCCTGGTCCGGGCGCGCCTTCGGCACCGGCTTCATCCAGCTCAACCCGCTGCACTCGGCGGTGCCCGGCACCCCGGCCGCCCCCACCGACCCTTCGCCCTACCGCCCCTCCTCGCGCCGCTTCCCCGACCCCGTCCATCTGCGGGTCGAGAACGTGCCCGAGTACGCCTATCTGGGCGGCGCCGCCCGTGAGCGGGCCGACCGGCTGCTGGAGGCCGCGGGCGCGCTCCGTACGTCCGTCCTGCGCGACGGCGCCCTGATCGACCGGGAGGCGGTCTGGGCCCTCAAGCGCGAGGCCCTGGAGCTGGTACGGGCCGTCCCCCTCGGCCCCGGCCGCCGCGCCGCCTACTGCGACTTCCTCGCCGAGCGCGGCCAGGCACTGGAGGACCACGCCCTGTGGTGCGCCCTCGCCGACACCTACGGCCCCGACTGGCGCGGCTGGCCCGACGGCCTGGCCGACCCGCGCTCCGCCCGTACCGCCCGCGCCCGGAGCGAGCACCTGGATCGCGCCGACTTCCACTCCTGGCTCGCCTGGCTCACCGACGGCCAGCTCGCCGACGCCCAGCGCGCGGCGCTGGACGCGGGCATGGGCATCGGGCTGGTGCACGACCTCGCCGTCGGGGTGCACCCCTCGGGCGCCGACGCCTGGGCCCTGCGGGACGTCTTCGCCTCCGGCATGTCCATCGGCGCGCCCCCGGACGCCTTCAACTCCCGCGGCCAGGACTGGGGCCTCCCGCCCTGGCGCCCCGACGCCCTCGCCGCCACCGGCTACGCCCCGTACCGCGAGCTGCTGCGCGGCCTGCTGCGGCACGCGGGCGCGCTGCGCATCGACCATGTGATGGGCCTGTTCCGGCTGTGGTGGGTCCCGGAGGGACGGCCGCCGACCGAGGGCACGTACGTGCGGTACGACGCGGACGCGATGCTCGGCGTGCTCGCCCTGGAGGCGCACCGGGCGGGGGCCGTCGTCATAGGGGAGGACCTGGGGACGGTCGAGCCCGGCGTACGGGAGGCCCTGGCCGGGCGGGGTGTGCTGGGTACGTCGGTGCTGTGGTTCGAACGCGACTGGAACGGCGACGGCGGCGCCGCCGCCCGTCCTCTCGCCCCCGAGGAATGGCGCGCCGACTGCCTGGCCACGGCCACCACGCACGACCTCCCCAGCACCGCGGCCCGGCTCACCGGCGACCACGTCGCCCTGCGCCACCGGCTGGGCCTGCTCACCCGCCCCCTCGCGGCCGAGCGGGCGGCCGAGGCGGCCGAGGTCGCCGAGTGGACGCGGCTGCTGGGACGGCTGGGCCTGCTGCCGGAGGGGCCGGGCGACGAGGAGGCCGCGATCAGGGCCGTCCACCACTTCCTGCTGCGCACGCCCGCGCGGATGGTGGGCGTGTGGCTGCCGGACGCGGTGGGGGACCGGCGGCCGCAGAACCTGCCGGGTACGTGGGATCAGTACCCGAACTGGCGCCTGCCGATCGCCGACGCGGCGGGCAGCCCGATGCCCCTGGAGGCCCTGACCACCTCCCCTCGCCTACACGCCCTGATGACGGTCCTGACCAGGCGGGATTAGCCCCCACCCGCCCAGGCGGAGACGGATTGGCCCCCACCCCGCCCCTTCCCGAAACCGAGGGCAAGCCCCCGGCCCCCCGCCGGGGCTCCGCCCCACACCCCGCCGGGGCTGCGTCCTGCGCCCCGCCCGGGGCTACGCCCCTGCGCCCGCCTGGGCCCCTGCCGGGGGTGTGGACCCCCGCACCCTGCCGAGGCTGCGGCTCTGGGCCTCTACCGGGGCTCTGTGCCCCGCGCCCCTGGGACTGCGCCCCTGGACCCCCGCGGGGGCTGAGCCGCTGGGCCTCCGACCGGCGCTCCGGCCCTGGACCCCTGCCGGGGCTGCGCGACTGGGCCCCCGCGCCCTGCCGGGGGTGCGCCCCTGGGCCCCAGCCCCGGGCGGCAGCCCCGCACCCCGCCGGGGCTCCGGCGCGTCGGTGGCGGGGGCTCGGGCCGCCGAGCATTCGGTTTGTGGGCAATCGTTCCGCGGGGCGGAACAGGTGGGCACAAACCGGCCACCGGCCTGGGCTTGGCCACGGCCTGTATCCGGTCGCCGGGGCGCCTCTGGCCACCGGGCCGCGTCCGGCCTTGGCCACGGCCGCCGGGCCCGCCCCGGGGGCCCGGGGGCTTGCTCATGGGTTCGGGTAGGGGCGGGGTGGGGGAAGGGGTGTCATGGACACAACCGCATACCGGAGGGACCTCATGCTCGCGCGAAGACTCCGCACCCTCGCCCTCGCCACCATGGCCGCCGCGGCGACGCTGATACCCACGGGCGGCGGAGCCGCCGCCCAGGGCCCCTGCGACGCCCCCATCGCGGACGCGTCACAGCACGTCATCGAGGCCTGCGACACCCCCGCCCGCATCATCGACAAGGCCGTCCACACCGTCCCCACCCCCGGCCAGCTCGCCTGGCAGCAGCAAGAGGTCACCGCGTTCACCCACTTCGGCATGAACACCTTCACCAACCGCGAATGGGGCTCCGGCACCGAGGACGAGAAGCTGTTCGACCCTGCCGCGCTCGACTTCGGCCAGTGGATGCGGACGTACAAGGCGGCCGGGGCCCGGCAGGTCATGCTCACCGCCAAGCATCACGACGGCTTCACGCTCTACCCCAGCCGCTACACGGACCACGACGTCGCCGCCAGCCCCTGGTGGACCCGCGGCCCCGGTCAGAAGAACCCGGACGGCGACGTGCTCGGGGCGTACGCGAAGGCGGCCCGCGCGGCGGGGCTCAAGGTCGGGGTGTACCTCTCGCCCGCCGACGGGGCCGAGCTGCCGCACGCCTGGCACGCCCAGTGGGTCGAGAAGGTCCGGGAGAAGCAGGCGAACGGCCAGCAGCTGTCGCTGCCGGAGCGCATGGCGCTGGAGGACGCGGGCCAGGCACCCGCCGGGCAGGGCCGGTACGGCAACGGCAGCAGGCCCACCGAGCGCACCATCCCCACCCTCGTGCCCGGCGACGACCGCGCCGCCGACGTCGCCTCCGGCAAGCTGCCCAGCTTCCGCTTCACCGCCGACGACTACGACGCGTACTACCTCAACCAGATCTACGAGATCCTCACCCAGTACGGCCCCGTCGACGAATTCTGGCTGGACGGCGCGAACCCCTGGTCGGGCGCCGGGATCACGCAGAAGTACGACGTCACCAACTGGTTCCGGCTGATCCGCGCGCTCTCCCCGGACACCGTCGTCTTCCAGGGCGCCCAGGGCGTGCGCTGGGTGGGCAACGAGGACGGCGTCGCCCGTGAGAGCGAGTGGTCGGTGACCCCGTCCGCCGTCGACCCCTGGACCGTGATCGGCGGAGGGCTGCCGAACGACTCCACCGACGCCGACATCGGCTCCCGCGCGAAGCTGACCGCCCCCGGCGTGAAGTACCTCCAGTGGTACCCGGCCGAGGCGGACGTCTCGCTGCGCCCCGGCTGGTTCCACCACCCCGCCGAGCGCCCCAAGACGGCCGCGCAGCTGATGTCGCTGTACGAGCGCAGCGTGGGCCGCAACGCCTCGCTGCTGCTCAACGTCCCGCCCGCGAGGAACGGCCGGATCGACGACACCGACGTCGCCTCGCTGACCGCGTTCGGGACGGCCGTCACGAACACCTACGGCTCCGGCCTGCCGACCGGCGGCGGACCCGTGACGTTCGACCGGGTGCGGCTCGGCGAGGACATCCGGTACGGGCAGCGGGTCGAGGCATTCACCGTACAGGCGCGGACCGCGGGGACCTGGCGGGACATCGCCTCCGGCACCACCGTCGGCGCGCGGCGCATCCTGGCGCTGCCCACGGCCGTGACCGCCGACGCGGTGCGGGTGCGGGTCCAGCAGTCCCGCGCCACGCCGCGGCTGCTGCCGGTGACCGTCCACCGCGCGGCGACGGCGGGAACGCCTTAAGGGCCACCCCGCCTTAAGGGCCACCCCGCCCTAAGGGCCACCCCGCCCTAAGGGCCACCCCGCCTTAAGGGCCACCCCGCGCACGCGCCCCCCACAGCCGTCCGATAACTTGAGGCTGTGAGCAACAAGGCCAAAAAGAACGCCGTGCGCGCCGGTGCCGTCATCGCCGCGACGACGGTGATGCAGCTGATGTCGTCCCCCGCGTTCGCGCTCACCCGCGACGACGGTGACGACCCGGGTCCGGGCCTGAGCGTCGCCGAGACGCTCGGCCTCTTCGTCGTCGCCCCGATCCTCCTGTTCCTGGTGATCGCGGGCCTCGTCATGCTGGGTGACAAGAAGTCCCGTCAGCAGACCGATTCATGACGGGCGAACGAGAGACGAAGCGCTGAACGGCGCTGCGAGGGCGCCCCTGGCCGAACCGGCCGGGGGCGCCCTTGTTGTATCCGCGTACCCTCTCGCGTACCTGAGGCCGCCAAGCAGCCGCCAAACACCGGACTCGGGGGCAGTTTATTTTCGCTTTAACCTACGGTGCCGTAACCTACGGAGCCGTAGGTAATGTCCGTCGTTCCCGTCCCCAGGAGCTCCGCAGTGACCCTCGCCCCCTCCAGCCGCAACGGTCAGGCCGCGTGGAGCGATACACAGCTCCTGTACGCGCTCGAAGAAGTCGTCGAGACCGAGCTCAACAGGCACCTGGGCGTCGCCAAGGAATGGATGCCCCACGAGTACGTGCCGTGGAGCGACGGCCGCAACTTCGACGGGGTGATGGGCGGCGAGGCCTGGGCGCCCGACCAGTCCAAGGTCAGCGACGTCGGCCGGATCGCGCTCGTGGTGAACCTCCTCACCGAGGACAACCTCCCCAGCTACCACCACGAGATCGCGGCCCTCTTCGGCCGGGACGGCGCCTGGGGCACCTGGGTGCACCGCTGGACGGCGGAGGAGGGGCGGCACGGCATCGTCATGCGCGACTACCTGCTCACCAGCCGCGCCGTCGACCCGGTGCAGCTGGAGCGGTTCCGCATGTCGCACATGGAAGAGGGCTTCGAGTCCGACAACCGGCACAGCATGCTGCACACCGTGGCCTACGTCGCCTTCCAGGAGCTGGCCACCCGCATCTCGCACCGCAACACCGGCCACCACTCCGGCGACCCGGTCTGCGACCGGATGCTGGCGCGCATCGCCACCGACGAGAACCTGCACATGATCTTCTACCGGAACCTGCTCGGGAAGGCCTTCGAGCTGGCGCCCGACCAGACCATGTGCGCCGTCCGGGACGTCGTCGTCGGCTTCCGCATGCCCGGGCACGGCATGCCCGGCTTCGAGCGGGCCGCCGCGCAGATAGCGATCGGGGGCATTTACAACCTGCGCATCCACCACGACGACGTCCTCCAGCCGGTGCTGCGCTTCCTCAAGGTCCTCCAGATCAGCGGGCTCGGCCCGGAGGGGATCAAGGCGCAGGAGGAACTCGGCCTCTACATGGGCGGGCTCGATGACCAGGCCACCAAGTTCGACGAGCGCCGTGAGGCGCTGCTGGCCCGGCGCAGGGCCCGTGCCGAGCAGGCTTGATCACTCTGGCACCATCGGGTGATGGTCGATCATCCTTCGCGCGGGACGTCCGGCGCGGCACCCGCGGACACGTCCGGTGAAAGCCGTGACGAGGCAGCCGAGTTGCGGGCCGCGGCGGCGTCCGGGGAGCCGGGCGCCTACCGCTCGTACGCCGAACTCCTCACCGGGCGCGGGCAGTTGGACGAGGCCCTGCCCTGGTGGGCCAGGGCCGCCGACGCCGGTGACGCGGACGCCTCGCGCAGGCTGGCGACATGCCACCGGGGCCGCGGCGACTTCGCCGAGGCCGAACGGTGGTTCCGGAGCGCCGCCGACCGCGACGCCGGCTGCGCCCTCGGGCTCGCCCGGCTCCTCCGGGAGGCGGGCGACCCGGCCGGTGCCGAGGAGTGGTACGGGCGCGGGGCCGCGCTCGGCAGCGTCGCCTGCAAGACCGACGGCGCCATGATGCTGGCCGCCCGGGGCGAGTGGGACACCGCCCTGGAGCGGCTGGCCGAGGCGTCGGCCGAGGGCGACGACATCGCCACCCGCACCCGCAAGGTCATCGAGGACTTCCTCGACGAGCTGGCGGGCTGGCGCGACGCCCTCGCCGCGGCGGAGGCCGCGGGCGACCCCGACGCCGCGTACGAGGCGCTGCGCCCGCTGCTCGACCCCGACCGGCAGGGGATGTACGACAGCTGCCCGCACCTGGTCGACGAGGCCGAGGCGCTGTACGCCCGCGCCGCGGCCGTCGGCAGCGTCAAGGCCCTGGTCGACCGGGCCATCTTCGTCGCCCGCGACGCGCGTCGCCGGGACGAGGCCCGTGCCCTGGTCGAGCGCGCCCATGAACTCGGCTACGACGGCGCCGCGTTCGTGCTCGGCGTCTGGTCCGAGGAGCGCGGCGAGCTGCGGGCCGCCGAATCCTGGTACCGCACCGCCGACGACGCGGACGGCGGCCACTTCTGGGCCTGCTACAACCTCGGCGTGCTGTGCACCCGTCAGCGGCGGCTGGACGAGGCCGAGGAGTGGCTGCTGTCCACCGGCATCGACCCGGAGCACTGGGACCCGTTCTCGGAAAGCGAGGAACGGGTCGTCAGAGCCCTGGAGGACGTCGCCGCCATCCGCGCCGACCCCGGACGGCAGGGCTCCGCCCAGTGGCGCGACCGCCTCCCCGCGCTGCGCGCCCGCGCCGAAGACGGCGGCCCCGACGCCTGGTTCGCCTACGCCGAGGCCCTCGACCACATCCACCGGCTGCCCGAGGCCGCCGAGTGGTACCGCAAGGCGGGCACGCCGCGCGCCCTGCTCGCCCTCGGCCGGATGCTGCACCAGCGGGGCGGCGCCAGGGGCGCGCTCATGGTGGAGCACTTCGAACCCGCCGCGGGCGAGGGCGACGCCTCCGCCGCGTACGACATCGGCCGCGTCCACGAGGAGGCCGGGAACCGGCGCACCGCCGAGATCTGGTTCCACCGCGCCGCCGGGCTCGGCCACGGGGGCGCCGCGTGGTGGCTCGGCCGGACCTCCGAGGAGCGCGGCGGCGATCCGCAGCAGGCCGAGCGCTGGTACGTCCGCGCCGCCCGCACCGGCCTCATACCGCCCGCCTTCCTCGCCGGGCGCAGCATGGTCCGGCGCGGCGCCCACGCCGAGGCCGTACCGCTGCTGCACACCGCTCACGACGGCGACCACGTGGAGGCCGCGTACTGGCTCGCCGAGGCCTTGCACGCCCTCGGCCGCCCCGAGGAAGCCGACCACTGGCTCCGCACAGCCGCCGACCGCCACCCCCAGCCCCTCGCCGGTTCGTGGGCAGGCGTTTCGCCAGGGGGCACCTCCCAGCGGTAGCTGGGGGAGGAACGGGTGGGCACAAACCGGCCACCGGGCTGCACCTGACCGCGAAACCCCAGGCCCGCGCCCAGCAACGCCGCCGGCAGTGCGAGCCGCACGGGCCCGCACTGCCGGCGTCAGCGCGGCGTCAGCCCGCCGCCGCGTCCGCCGCGCGGGCCTTGAGGGCGCGCTCGACGCCCGCCCGCGACTCCGTCACCAGCCGCCGCAGCGCCGCACTGGGCTCGGCGGAGTCCAGCCACGCGTCCGTGGCGTCCAGCGTGGCCTGCGAGACCTGGAGCGCCGGGTACAGCCCCACCGCGATCTGCTGCGCCATCTCATGGCTGCGGACGTGCCAGACGTCCTTGACCGCCGCGAAGTACTTCTCGGTGTACGGGGCCAGCAGCTCCCGCTGATCGGTCTGGACGAACCCGCCGATCACCGCCTCCTGCACCGAGTTCGGGAGTTTGTCGCCCTCGACGACCGACGCCCACGCCTCGGCCTTGGCGGCCTCGGTCGGCCGCGCGGCGCGCGCCGTGGCGGCGTGCCGCTCGCCCGCCGACGTCTTGTCGCGCTCCAGCTCGGCGGCGATCTCGGCCTCGTCGGCGCGCCCGGTCGCGGCGAGCCGCTGCACCAGCGCCCAGCGCAGCTCGGTGTCGACGGCCAGGCCCTCGATCGTCTCGCTGCCGTCCAGCAGCCCGGCGAGCACGTCGAGCTGCGCATCGGTGCGGGCCGTCGCGGCGAAGGCGCGGGCCCAGGCGAGCTGGTGGTCGCTGCCGGGGGCGGCGGCGCGCAGATGCTCCAGCGTGGCGTCGGTCCACTGACCGAGCCCGGTCTCACGCCACTCGGGCGCGGCGTAGAGCTCCAGCGCGAGCTTCACCTGGCGGTGCAGCGACTGCACCACGCCGATGTCCGACTCCTTGGCCACCCCGGACAGCACCAGCGCCAGGTAGTCGCGGGTGGCCAGCTCGCCGTCCCGGGTCATGTCCCAGGCGGAGGCCCAGGACAGGGCGCGCGGCAGGGACGCCTCGAAGTCGCCCAGGTGGTCGGTGACGACGGCCAGGGAGTCGGCGTCGAGCCGGACCTTGGCGTACGAGAGGTCGTCGTCGTTGAGCAGGATGACGGCGGACCGCTTCGTGCCGACGAGCTGCGGCACCTCGGTCAGCTCCCCGTCCACATCCAGCTCGATCCGCTCGGAGCGGACCAGCTTGCCGGTCGCGTCGAGGTCGTACAGCCCGATCGCGATGCGGTGCGGCCGCAGCGTCGGCTCACCCTTGGCGCCGGTCGGCAGCGCGGGGGCCTCCTGCCGCACGGCGAAGGAGGTGATCGTCCCGGCGGCGTCCGTGGTGATCTCCGGCCGCAGCACATTGATGCCCGCGGTCTGGAGCCACGCCTTCGACCAGGTCTTGAGGTCCCGGCCGCTGGTCTCCTCCAGCGCGCCGAGCAGATCGGCGAGCCGGGTGTTCTTGTAGGCGTGGCGCTTGAAGTACGCCTGCACGCCGCGGAAGAACTCGTCCATGCCGACGTACGCGACGAGCTGCTTGAGCACGCTCGCGCCCTTGGCGTACGTGATGCCGTCGAAGTTGACCAGGACGTCGTCCAGGTCGTTGATCTCGGCCATGATCGGGTGGGTGGACGGCAGCTGGTCCTGCCGGTAGGCCCAGGTCTTCATGGAATTGGCGAACGTGGTCCACGAATGCGGCCACTTGCTGCCCGGCGCGTACGCCTGGCAGGCGATGGAGGTGTAGGTGGCGAACGACTCGTTCAGCCACAGGTCGTTCCACCACTCCATGGTGACCAGATCGCCGAACCACATGTGGGCCAGCTCGTGGAGGATGGTCTCGGCCCGCACCTCGTACGCCGCGTCCGTCACCTTGGAGCGGAAGACGTACTGGTCGCGGATGGTGACCGCGCCCGCGTTCTCCATCGCGCCCGCGTTGAACTCCGGCACGAAGAGCTGGTCGTACTTGGCGAACGGGTACGCGTAGTCGAACTTCTCCTCGAACCAGTCGAAGCCCTGCCGCGTCACCGCGAAGATGGCGTCCGAGTCGAGGAACTCGGCGAGCGAGGGGCGGCAGTAGATGCCGAGCGGCACCGACCGGCCGTCGCCGCTCTCCCAGCTGCTGTGCACGCTGTGGTACGGGCCGACGATCAGCGCGGTGACGTACGTCGAGATGCGCGGCGTCGGCTCGAAGCGCCAGACGTTGTCCTTGGGCTCGGGCGTCGGCGAGTCGGAGATCACCGTCCAGCCCTCGGGCGCGGTCACGGTGAACTGGAACGTGGCCTTCAGGTCCGGCTGCTCGAAGCTCGCGTACACCCGGCGGGCGTCCGGCACCTCGAACTGCGTGTAGAGGTACGCCTGCTGGTCGACCGGGTCGACGAAACGGTGCAGCCCCTCACCGGTGTTGGTGTACGCGCAGTCGGCGACGACCCGCAGCTCGTTGCGCCCGGCCAGCAGCGACGGCAGCGCGATCCGCGAGTCCTGGAAGACCTCGGCGGGGTCCAGGGCGTCCCCGTTGAGGACCACCTCGTGGACGGTGGGCGCCACCAGGTCGATGAACGAGGACACACCCGCCTCGGCGGCGTCGAAGCGCACCGAGGTCACCGAGCGGTAGGTGCCGCCCTCCTGCGCGCCGCTCAGATCCAGCTCGATGTCGTACGCGTCCACGGTCAGGAGGCGCGCTCGCTCTTGCGCTTCCTCCCGGGTGAGGTTGGTACCAGGCACGTCGGCTCTCTCCCGTTCGTCATGTGCGGTATGTGCGGTACGCCATGCGTCAGGCGGATTGCCATCCTCGCACGTCGGAACCGGTCCGCGCCGGTACATGACCGGCCCGTACGACCGGCTCGGGAAACGCCGAGGGGGAGCGGCCCGTGGGCCGCTCCCCCTCCGGGGCGGGCGTGGGCGTCAGCCCAGCTCGGCCGCGACCAGCTCGGCGATCTGCACCGCGTTCAGCGCCGCGCCCTTGCGCAGGTTGTCGTTCGACAGGAACAGCGCGAGACCGTTCTCGACCGTCTCGTCCACCCGGATGCGGCCCACGAAGCTCGGGTCCTGGCCCGCGGCCTGCAGCGGGGTCGGGATGTCGGTGAGGGCCACGCCCGGGGCGGCGGCCAGCAGCTCCACGGCCCGCTCCACGCTGATCGGACGCTCGAAGCGGGCGTTCACCTGGATCGAGTGGCCGCTGAAGACCGGGACCCGGACGCAGGTGCCGGAGACCTTCAGGTCCGGGATCTCCAGGATCTTGCGGCTCTCGTTGCGGAGCTTCTGCTCCTCGTCGGTCTCCAGGCGGCCGTCCTCGACGATCTTCCCGGCCATCGGGAGCACGTTGAAGGCGATCGGGCGGGCGTAGACCTCCGGCTCGGGGAGGTCGACGGCCGAACCGTCGTGGGTCAGCTCGGCCGCGCGCTCGGCGCCCTTGCGGATCTGGTTGTCCAGCTCGGCGACGCCGGAGAGCCCGGAGCCGGAGACGGCCTGGTAGGTGGTGGCCACCAGGGCGGTCAGCCCGGCCTCCCGGTGCAGCGGGCGCAGCACCGGCATGGCGGCCATGGTGGTGCAGTTCGGGTTGGCGATGATGCCCTTGGGGCGCTGCACCGCCGCATGCGGGTTGACCTCGGAGACGACCAGCGGAACGTCGGGGTCCATGCGGAAGGCGGACGAGTTGTCGATCACGACCGGGCCCTGCGAGGCGACCTTCTCGGCCAGCGCCCGGGAGGTGGCGCCGCCCGCCGAGAACAGCACGATGTCCAGACCGGAGTAGTCGGCCGTGGCCGCGTCCTCGACGGTGACCTCGGTGCCGCCCCAGGAGAGCGTGCGGCCTGCGGAACGGGCGGACGCGAACAGCCTCAGCTGGTCGGCGGGGAAGTCGCGCTCGGCGAGTATCCTCCGCATCACTCCGCCGACCTGGCCGGTCGCTCCGACGATTCCGATCCTCATATGAACCCTTTTCCTTGGTTGTGTCTCTTCGTGACGCCTACCCCTCCGGCCAGTGTCTCAGGCCTCGCCGTGACCTTTCCGTGACCAATGTCGCACTGGTCGGGACGGCCCGGGCTTCCCTCGCGAGTGAACACGAAGTGAGCGGAAGAATTCCTGTTCACGAGGGTGCGATGGCCGTTTTCTTCACGAAGATCGTCGTGAGGAGATCGGCGACCTGCGTTGCCGCGTCGTTCACTCCCAGGCCATCCCCGATGCCAACGATCCGAAGTGAGGACAGCCGCCGCTGTCCACCCGCTTCGCGAATCCACTCGGGGAGAGATCGCGCATGTCCCGCATTCGGTCCGCCGCCTCCGCGGTCGCCGCGCTCGACCGTCGCACCTTCCTCACCGCCGCGGCAGCCACCGGCGCCACGGCCGGCCTCGGCATCGCCTTCGGGCCCGGCAGCGGATCGGCCAATGCCTCGCAGCCCGCCACGGCACAGGTCGCGGGGCGCAGGGTGGGCCAGGCGCCCGCCGCTCCCTCCGACGCCGGTACCACCCTGGAGGCGTTCTCCGCGCCGGTCACCGACTCCGGCGGCTACCGGCGCCTCGGCGACGGCCCGGCCTGGGAGCGCCGGGTACGCACCGACATCACCGGCGCCAAGGCGGGCCGGGAGGACCGGCGCACCGCCCTCGCCTCGTTCGTCCAGCTGACGGACCTGCACCTGGCGGACGTTCAGCACCCGCTGCGCTACGAGTTCCTGCGCTCCGGGCGCACCGGCGCCTGGCGCCCCCACGAGGCGCTCACCGTCGTGGGCCTCGCCTCCCTCATCGAGCGGGTCAACGGGCTGCGCGGCGGCCCCGCCACCGGCGCGCCGCTCTCCTTCGTGATGACCACCGGTGACAACACCGACAACAACTCGAAGATCGAGCTGGACTGGTTCCTCACCGCCATGAACGGCGGCCGGATCACCCCCAACACCGGCGACCCGCGCCACTACGAGGGCGTGCAGAACAGCGGGCTCAAGGAGTTCTGGCACCCGGAGCAGCCGCTGCGCGACTCCGACAAGCAGCTCGGCTTCCCGCGCATCGAGGGCTTCCTCGAAGCCGCCCTGCGCACTGTCAACAGCCCCGGGTTGCGGCTGCCGTGGTACTCGACCGTCGGCAACCACGACGATCTGGCGGGCGGCGTCTACTCGTTCGGCGCCGACTACATCACGGACATCGCGACCGGCAAGCGCAAGCTCCAGCTCATCCCGGCCGACGAGGCCGCCGCGATCTACAAGGGCCAGCGCAAGGGCGCCGACCCCAAGGGCGCCGACATGAAGGCCCTGGTGGAGGCGCACGCCAAGGAGATGCGCACGGTCACCCCGGACGAGCGCCGTGCGCCCTTCACCCAGAAGGAGTACCTGGCCGCGCACCTCGACCCGCTGGCCGCCGGGGCGGGCCCGGTCGGCCACGGCTACACCAAGGCCAACCTCGAAGAGGGCACCCTGTACTACTCGTTCCGGATCTCCGAGAACGTCGTCGGCATCAGCCTGGACACCACCGACCCGGGCGGCCACTACACCGGCTCGATCGGCACCGCCCAGCTGAAGTGGCTGGAGAGGACGCTGAAGGAGCACAAGGACGACTACGTCATCGTCTACAGCCACCACTACAGCGACAGCCTGAACAACATGAACACCGACCCGTCCCGCCCGGACGAGGCCCGGCACGGCGGCGACGAGGTGGTCTCCCTCTTCCAGCGCCACCCCCAGGTGCTGGCCTGGATCAACGGACACAGCCACCAGAACGAGATCACGCCGCGCGACACCTTCTGGGAGATCACCACCGCCTCTCACGTCGACTTCCCCCAGCTGGCCCGGGTCATCGAGGTCGTGGACAACGAGGACGGCACGCTGTCCCTGTTCACCACGCTCATCGAGGCGGCCGCCCCGCGCCGCACCGACTTCGAGGACCTGTCGCAGACCGGACTCGCCGCGCTCTACCGCGAACTGGCCTTCAACGCGCCCGGCGCCAGCCAGACCCTCGCCGGTGACCCGGACGACCGCAACACCGAGCTGCTGCTGCGCAAGCCGTAAGGCCCTTGTCGCCCGGGCCCGCTGTGAGGATCAGCGCGGCAGGAGCATCACATAAGGGGCCGGGCCGCGGTCGGCCGACGCGATCAGCGCCGTACGGACCACCGCGGCCTGCTCCTCCAGGCCCTCTCTGAGCCGCTTGGGCGTGACGCGCACGACCGTGATGCCCATCTCCTCCAGATGCTCGCGCCGACGGGCCTGGGCGGTGCCGGGGACGGGCCCGCCGTGGCGCGGCGCCCGGGCGTCGATCTCCAGCGCGACGCCCTGGTCCCGCCAGTACGCGTCCACCCCGCCGAGCGCGGGCCCGCCGGGCAGCCGCAGCTCCACGTTCCACAGCGGTTCGGGCAGGCCGTGGCCGCGCACCATGTCGTACAGCCGGCCCTCGGCGATGGCCCGCCCCTCGGCGAGCAGCGCGTCCACGGCGTCGACGACATGCGGCCGGGACAGCAGCCGGGCCCCGCTCAGCTCCGTGACCACGGCCGCGGCGTCACAGTGCCCCTGGCGCACGGACTCGGTGAGCAGCGCGCGCACCGCCACCGCGTCGGAGAGCCGGGCGACCGCGTCGGCCAGCGCCCGGGCGACCGGGGCGACGGGCATCCCGGCGCGCTCCTGCGGCAGCGGGAGGGGATGGGCGCGGACGAAGCGCACGAAGCCGGTGGAACGCAGCCGCCGGGTGCGCGGCACCAGGACGTCGACGCGGTCGAGGGAGGCCAGCGGGGGAGCGGAGGCGAAGTGGTGCAGGGCGAGCGCCGCCGCCCCGGTGATCATCGCCCCGCCGTACCGGCCGTCCCCCGCGGTCTCGCCGCGCCCGGAGGCGGCACCGGCCGCGGCCCCGGCCCCGCCGACCGCACCGGCCGCCTGGCCGCGGCTCGCGGTGTACAGCAGCGCCGCGTACACCCGCTCCTCGCCGGTCGGCGGGCACGGGTGCAGCAGATGCACCCCCGGCAGGACGCGCTGCCAGGGGCCACCGGCCCGGCAGCGCTCGGCGGTCTGGGCCGCCGTCACCCCGTGCTCACGCAGCTGAAGTGTCGTCAGGACCCGGCGGCGGGCGTCCGAGAGCTGGTGGAGGGGGCGCGGGGAGAGCGGTGTGTCGTGGTTCATGACCACGCCATTCCCGCCCGCTCCACCCCCCTCACCGCTGTAACAGAACCGTCGACAAAACCGGACAACACCGCACTAAAGTACGGCAGTTCGAATGCCGAAAGGGCCCCCGCCGCGGTCCGTCATCCGGCGGCCCGCGCGTCGCACTCCTGTCCGCGCAGGGTCCGCGCGAGATCGTCGCGGGCCTCCAGCACCAGCCTGCGCAGGGCCGACGGCGCCTCCGGATGACCGGTCAGCCAGGCGTCGGCCGCCGCCAGGGTGGTGGCGTCGCCCCGCGTGGCCGGGAACAGCCCGCGCACGATCGCCATGGCGATCTCGATCGACCGCTCCTGCCAGACGCGCTCGATCGCCTCGAAGTAGCGCGGGGCGTACGGGGCCAGCAGCTCGCCCTGGTTCTCCTGGTCGAAGCCCGCGATGGTGGCCTCCACCAGCGCGTTCGACAGCCGGTCCGAGTCCACCACGGCCGCCCATGCCTCGGCCTTGACCGCGGCCGAGGGGCGGGCGGCCAGGAGGCGCACCTGATGGCGCCTGCCGGACGCGGTGTCGTCCCGGGACAGCTCCGCCGCGATCGCCTTCTCCTCGGCCTCCCCCTGTGCGGCGAGCGACGCCAGGAACATCCAGCGCAGCTCCTGGTCCACATCGAGCCCGTCGATCCGGGCCGAGCCGTCCAGCAGCCCGCGCAGCATCCGCAGCTCGGTGTCTTCGGAGGCGACCTGGGAGAAGAACCGCGCCCAGGCGAGCTGGTGTCCGCTGCCCGGCTCGGCGAGCCGCAGCTCGCGCAGCGCGCTCTCGGCGATCCGGCTCCCGGCCGCCGTACGGCGCTCCGGCGCGCTGTAGTGATGCAGCGCGGACAGCGCCCACGCCTGCACCATCTGGAGCACGCCGATGTCACTCTCCGCCCCGGCGAACCGCTCCACCAGCGCGAGGTAGTCGCGCGCGGGCATCAGCCCGTCCCGGGTGAGGTTCCACAGCGCGGACCAGCACAGCGCGCGGGCGAGCGGGTCGCTCAGCTCGCCCAGCCGCTCGCGCAGGGTGTCCAGCGAGACCTCGTCGAAGCGGACCTTGGCGTAAGTGAGGTCCTCGTCGTTGACCAGGATCAGATCGGGCCGCTCGGCCCCGGTCAGCCCGGTGACGACCGTACGGGGGCCGTCGACGTCCACCTCGGCGCGGGCGTAGCGCACCAGCGCCCCGGGACGCTCCCCGCGGGGACCGTCCTTCCGGTACAGCCCGACCGCGACCCGGTGCGGGCGCAGCGTCCCACGCGGCGGAGCCGCATCATCGGGAACAGCGCTGTCGGCCCCGGCCTCCTGGAGGACGGCCAGCTCGGTGATGTGCCCCTCGGCGTCGTAGACGGCCTGCGGGGTCAGCACATTGACACCCGCGGTCTCCAGCCAGGCCCGCGACCACTCCGCCATGTCCCGGCCGGAGGTCTCGGTGAGGACCGACAGCAGATCGGCCAGCCGGGTGTTGCCGTACGCGTGCCGCTTGAAGTAGCGCCGGGCGCCCTCCAGGAAGGCGTCCTGCCCGGCGTAGGCCACCAACTGCTTGAGCACGGACGCGCCCTTGGCGTAGGTGATCCCGTCGAAGTTGAGCTTGGCGTCCTCCAGGTCCCGGATGTCGGCCGTGACGGGGTGGGTGGACGGCAGCTGGTCGGCCCGGTACGCCCAGGACTTGCGGCGGTTGGCGAAGGTGATCCAGCCATCGGTGAAGCGGGTCGACCCGACCAGCGCGAAGGCCCCCATGAAGTCGGCGAACGACTCCTTGAGCCACAGGTCGTCCCACCACTCCATGGTGACCAGGTCGCCGAACCACATGTGCGCCATCTCGTGCAGGATCACCGTCGCCCGCTGCTCGTACGACGCCTGGGTGACCTTCCCGCGGAAGACGAACTCCTCGCGGAAGGTCACGCACCCCGGATTCTCCATCGCGCCGATGTTGTACTCCGGCACGAACGCCTGGTCGTACTTCCCGAAGGGGTACGGATAGTCGAAGTGGTCGTGGAAGAAGTCCAGGCCCTGCTTGGTGATCGTGAAGATGTCGTCCGCGTCGAAGTGCTTGGCGAGCCCCTTGCGGCACAGCGCGCCGAGCGGGATCTCCAGCACCGAGCCGTCCGGCCGGGTGCGGCGGTACCGGTCGCTCACGTAGTGGTACGGGCCCGCGACGACGGCCGTGATGTACGTCGAGATGGGCAGCGTGGGGGTGAAACGGGTGGTCGCGGCCCCGTCGCCGTCGCCGGACGGCTCGGCTCCGGCGGCCGTCCCGTTGCTCAGCACCGTCCAGCTCCCGGGGGCGGTCACCGAGAAGGTGAACGGCGCCTTCAGGTCGGGCTGTTCGAAGTTGGCGAAGACCCGCCGGGCGTCGGCCGGCTCGTACTGGGTGTACAGATACACCTCGCCGTCCTCGGGGTCCACGAAGCGGTGCAGCCCCTCGCCGGTGCGGCTGTACGCGCACCGCGCGTCCACCACCAGCTCGTTCTCCCCGGCCAGCCCCTCCAGGGCGATCCGGGACCCGTCGAAGACGGCCGTCGGGTCCAGCTCCCGCCCGTTGAGCCGGACCGCGACGACCTCCGGCGCCACCAGGTCGGCGAAGGACGCGGCCCCCGGCTCGGCGCAGCGGAAGCGCACGGTCGTCGTCGAGCGGAAGGTGCGCGGCCCCGGTCCGGTATCCGCCCCGACCGCGGACCGCAGATCGAGGGCCACGTCGTACGCGTCGACCGACAACAGCCTCGCCCGCTCGCGGGCCTCGTCACGGGTCAGGTTCTCACCGGGCACGTAGCGGCTCCCCTCAAGTTCCACACGCCATTTCGGACCGCGGGAATCATGTCACGGGGCACTGACACCCGGTATCGGGGAATGGTCCCCGGGCCCGCCCACGTTGTCCGTACGAGACAACTCTCGATAACTCTTATTCGCGCGCGCCCGTCCGAGGAGAGACCGTGACCGAGACCGCCAAGACTCCCGCCGACTTCTGGTTCGATCCGCTGTGTCCGTGGGCCTGGATGACCTCACGCTGGATGCTCGAGGTGGAAAAGGTCCGCCCGGTCGAGGTGCGCTGGCATGTGATGAGCCTCGCCGTGCTCAACGAGTCCAAGCTGGACGAGCTGCCCGAGCGCTACCAGGAGCTGATGAAGACCGCCTGGGGCCCGGTCCGGGTCTGCATAGCCGCCGAGCAGAAGCACGGCAGTGACGTCCTCGGCCCCCTCTACACCGCCCTCGGCACCCGCTTCCACAACCAGGGCCTGGAGAAGGACCGCGAGACGATCATCGCCGCCCTGGAGGAGGCCGGACTCCCCGCCGACCTCGCGGACGCGGCCGACTCCGACGCCTACGACACCGAGCTGCGCGCCTCCCACCAGGCGGGCATCGACCTGGTCGGCCAGGAAGTCGGCACCCCGGTGATCGCGGTCCCCGGCTCCGACGGCGAGCAGATCGCCTTCTTCGGCCCGGTCGTCACCCCCGCCCCCAAGGGCGACGCCGCCGCCCAGCTCTGGGACGGCACCCTGATGGTCGCCTCCATCCCCGGCTTCTACGAGATCAAGCGCACCCGCACGGTCGGCCCGATCTTCGACTGACCGCCCCCACCCCGATACGGCAGGGCCCCCGCGCGACTCGACCGCGCGGGGGCCCTGTTTTCCGCCTGCCCGTGAAGGCTGAGAAGACGATCACGTAAGCAGGAGGTCCATTACGGCGCGAGCAGCAGGTTGTGCGCGCGCTCCTTCGCCGCCGTGTAGCGGCGGGCGACATCCTGCCAGTTGACGACCTTCCACATGGCCTCGATGAAGTCCACCTTCTGGTTCTTGTACTGAAGGTAGAAGGCGTGCTCCCAGGCGTCGAAGACCAGGATCGGCACCGAGCCCTGCCCCACGTTCCCCTGGTGGTCGTACACCTGCTCCACCACCAGCCGCCCGCTCACCGGCTCGTACGCCAGCACTCCCCACCCCGACCCCTGGGTGGTCGCGGCCGCCTTGGACAGCTGCGCCTTGAACCGGTCGAACGACCCGAAGCTCTCGGCGATGCCATCGGCCAGCTCACCCACCCCGTCCCTCTCCAGCGGCTCACCACCACCGTCACCGGTCATGTTGTGCCAGTAGATGCTGTGCAGGATGTGGCCCGACAGATGGAAGGCCAGATTCTTCTCCAGCCCATTGATCGCCCCCCACTGATCCGTCTCCCGCGCCTCCGCGAGCTGCTCCAGCGTGTCGTTCGCGCCCTTGACGTATGTGGCGTGGTGCTTGTCGTGATGCAGCTCAATGATCTCGGGGCTGATGACCGGCGCCAGCGCCGAGTAGTCGTACGGAAGTTCAGGAAGCGTGTAGATGGCCATGCCAAGCCCTCCGGACCTTTATTGCACATCACTTGCAACTACACGCTAGCACCAATAGTCGTCCGGGTAAGCGAAAGGGCGGGGCGGTTCCCGATCGGGAGCCGCCCCGCCCTTCCGGCGAGTGGCGTCAGCGCTGTCGTGTCAGTGCCGCCCAGCAACCGCCTTCTGGCGCGCGTAGCCGATGGCCGCGAGTACCGCCGTCAGGCCGACCGTGAAGTAGAGCTGGGTGCTGGTGTCGTCCTCGCGGAGCATCAGCAGCAGGACGCCGAGGGTGGCGGCCAGGGCGGCGTAGGTCAGGTAGGGGAAGAGCCACATCTTGACGACCAGCTTCTCGGGCGCCTCGCGCTGGAGTCGGCGGCGCGTCACGAGCTGGGACGCGGCGATGAAGGCCCAGACGACGAGCACCGCGGCGCCGACCATGTTGAGGAGCCACTTGAAGATGCTGTCCGGCCACCAGTAGCTGAGCAGTACCGCGACGAAGCCGAAGAAGGACGAGGCGAGCACGGTGAGGCGGGGGACGCCGCCGGAGACGCGGCCGAGGAAGGCGGGGCCCTCGCCGCGGGTGACCAGGGAGTAGGACATGCGGGAGGCGCCGTAGATGTTGGCGTTCATCGCGGAGAGCAGGGCGACCAGGACGATGACGTTCATGATGTTGCCCGCGCCCGGGATGTCCAGGTGGTTGAGGACCGCGACGTACGGGCCGTCCGTGACGACCGACTTGTCGTTCCACGGTATGACCGTGACCACGACGAGCATCGAGCCGACGTAGAAGAGGGCGATGCGCCACATCGCGGTGCGCACCGCGCCCGCGACGCTCTTGACCGGGTTCTCGGACTCGGCCGCCGCGATCGTCACCGTCTCCAGGCCGCCGTAGGCGAAGACGGAGGCCAGCAGGCCGACGACCAGGCCGTCCGTACCGTTGGGCATGAAGCCGCCGTCGCCGGTGAGGTTGCTGCTGCCGGGGGAGTCGGTGCCGGGCAGGATGCCGAGGATGGCGAGGGCGCCCAGGATGAGGAAGAGGGAGATCGCGGCGATCTTCAGCGCGGCGAACCAGAACTCGAACTCGCCGAAGTTGCTGACGGCCGCGAGGTTGGTGCCGCAGAAGATCGCCATGAAGACGGCGACCCACATCCAGGAGTCGGTGCCCGGGAACCAGTGGACCATGATCCCGGCCGCGCCGATCGCCTCGGCGGCGATGCCCACGCACAGCAGTACCCAGAACATCCACCCGGCGGTGAACCCGGCCCACGGCCCGATGGCGCGTTCGGCGTGCACGGAGAACGAACCGGAGGCCGGGTTGGCCGCCGACATCTCGCCGAGCATCCGCATCACGAGCATCACGAGCAGGCCGGAGAGCGCGTACGCGAGGACGATCGAGGGCCCGGCGGCGGCGATTCCGGCGCCGGAGCCGACGAACAGTCCGGCGCCGATCACTCCGCCGAGGGCGATCATCGACAGATGGCGCTGCTTGAGGCCGTGCGAGAGCGGTCGCGAGGCGTCCGCGCCCGCGTCTGTCGCCGTGGTGCCGCTCTCCGGCGCCGAGGGCGCAGGTGTCGGGTTCATGACTGGTCTCTGTCCCTTGTGTGAGGGGCGGGCGGATGCAAAACGCCCCCAGTGTGAAGGTGTGCGTCCGATCAGGACAACATTGGCGTCAAAATTTTCTGGATATCGGACATCGTCGTCACGCTCCGTATCGCACCGATCTGCCCGAAGCCGCCAAGCCCGGGGCCCGGCCTTTGTGGTCATCCGATGGTGTCCGGCGCCGCCACGCCGGGTTACCGTCGCGTAGTCCACCCCCTCCTGACCTCGGAGTTCCGCTGATGAGCACTGTTTCCGCCGCCGCCCCGACCGGTACGGTCCTCGCCGACGCGGTGTTCCCCGCCCGGCGTGTTCTCGCCCGTGACGCCGCGCTCGTCGTGGGTGGCGCCGTGCTCACCGGACTCGCCGCGCAGATCGCGGTGCCGGTGCCCGGCTCGCCGGTTCCGGTGACGGGGCAGACGTTCGCCGCGCTGCTGGTGGGCACCTCGCTCGGGGCCCGCCGGGGCTTCCTGTCGCTCGCCCTGTACGCGCTGGCCGGGATGGCGGGCATGCCCTGGTTCGCCGAGGGCGACTCCGGCGCCGCCATGCCGTCCTTCGGCTATGTGCTGGGCATGCTGCTCGCCGCGACTGTGGTGGGCGCCCTGGCGCGGCGCGGGGGTGACCGGGGGGCGCTGCGCACCGCGGGCACGATGGCGGCCGGTTCCGCGATCATCTACGCGGTCGGCGTCCCCTACCTGGCGCTGGCCACGGACAGCTCGCTCGGCCAGGCGGTGGCCGCCGGTCTGGTCCCGTTCCTGGTCGGGGACGCGCTGAAGGCGGCGCTGGCCATGGGCGCGCTGCCGACCGCCTGGAAGCTGGTGGGCCGCCGCGGCTGAGCCGCGTCTCTCTTCTTGCGCGTCGGGCTCATACGCGTCGGGCTCATACGCGTTGGGCTCATACGCGTCGGGCGGGCTGGGGAAGACCAGCCCGCCCGACGCGTATCCGGCATCCAGGGGTTACGGGGCCACCGACTCCTTGGAGGAGTCCTCGGCCGGGGCGACCGTCTTGGGGCCGCCGATCCGGTCCCGTACCAGCGCGATGACCACCACCAGGGCCGCCGCCGCCGTGGACCACAGCACCTGGTCGCGTCCGTCGTCGTCGGTGAGCATGTAGAGCAGCACGAACGAGATCATCCCGATCGTCGCCCAGGTCAGATACGGGAAGCCCCACATCCGGACGACGAGCTTGTCCGGGTTCTCGCGCAGGATGATGCCGCGCATCCGCAGCTGGGTGAAGCAGATCACCAGCCAGACGAAGAGCGCGACCGCGCCGGAGGAGTTCAGCAGGAACTCGAAGACCGTGTCCGGCCACTGGTAGTTGAACCAGACCGCGACGAACCCGAAGACGACCGAGCCGAGGATCGCGGCCTGCGGCACACCGCGCGTGTTGGTCTTCGCGAACGAGGCCGGGGCGTCACCGCGCTGCCCGAGCGAGAAGGCCATCCGGGAGGCCGTGTAGAGGCCGGAGTTGAGGCAGGAGAGCACGGCGGTCAGCACGATGACGTTCATGACCTGACCGGCGTGCGGAATGCCGATCGATTCGAGCGCGGCGACGTAACTGCCGTCCTTGGCGATCGACTTGGAGTTCCAGGGCAGCAGGGTGACCACGACGAAGATCGAGCCCAGGTAGAAGACCGCGATACGCCAGATCACGCTGTTGGTGGCCTTGGAGACGGCCCGCTGCGGGTCCTCGGACTCACCGGCGGCCAGGGTGACGATCTCACTGCCCATGAAGGAGAAGACGACCAGCAGCACGCCGGTGAGGATCGCGCCCGGACCGTGGGGCAGGAAGCCGCTGTGGTCGGTCAGATGGTGCAGCCCC
The DNA here is from genome assembly GCF_040629205.1 of Streptomyces sp. NPDC005962. Classification (NCBI taxonomy): domain Bacteria; kingdom Bacillati; phylum Actinomycetota; class Actinomycetes; order Kitasatosporales; family Streptomycetaceae; genus Streptomyces; species Streptomyces sp. NPDC005962. Next base: position 222,953 of record NZ_JBEXVE010000003.1, read on the forward strand.
GCGCCCTCGTTCTCGGAGCCCGGCAGGAGGCCGAAGACCGCGAGCCCGCCGATGACGATGAAGGCGGCGATCGCGACGACCTTGATCCCGGCGAACCAGAATTCGAATTCACCGTAGGACGAGACCGACACCAGGTTGGCGGCGGTGAGCACGACCATCACGATCAGCGCCCAGCCCCACTGCGGTACGGCGGGCCACCACTCCTCCAGGATCTTGGCACCGGCGGTCGCCTCGACCGCCAGCACCACGACCCAGAAGAACCAGTAGAGCCAGCCGATCGAGAAGCCCGCCCAGCGGCCGAGCGCCCGGTCGGCATAGGCGGAGAAGGAACCGGACGTCGGGTTCGCGGCGGCCATCTCGCCCAGCATGCGCATCACGAGGACGACCATGAGGCCGACGAGTGCGTAGGAGACGAGAATGCCGGGTCCGGCCTTGGCGATACCGGCGCTGGAGCCGACGAACAGCCCGGCGCCGATCACCCCGCCAATCGCGATCATGGACAGATGGCGGTTCTTGAGTCCGGCCTTGAGACCGTCGGGGGACGTCCCTTGTTGTGCGCTCATATGGCTCGATCCTTAGCTTCCGGAATAGGAGCGACGCCAGTGAATCTCAGGAGAACCAACAGGTGAACCTTCGATTTCAAATTGTTACTTGAGGTTTCCATGAGGTTCCTTGGTGTTGCGGAGGAATCAACAGAGCGCCTACCCGGCGCGGCGGGAAAGACACGGCCATGCCACACTCAGGACATGCGCGTGTACCTCGGCTCAGATCATGCCGGATACGAACTGAAAAACCACCTGGTGGAGTGGCTTCGGGCGGGCGGTCATGACCCCGTCGACTGCGGCCCGCACATCTACGACGCCCAGGACGACTACCCGCCGTTCTGCCTGCGCGCCGCCGAGCGGACCGCCGCCGACGCCGACAGCCTCGGCATCGTGATCGGCGGCTCCGGCAACGGCGAGCAGATCGCGGCGAACAAGGTCAAGGGAGTACGCGCCGCACTGGCCTGGAGCGAGCAGACCGCCGCCCTCGCGCGCGAGCACAACGACGCCAACGTGATCAGCGTCGGCGGGCGCATGCACACCCGCGAAGAGGCGACCAAGTTCGTCGAGATCTTCCTGGGCACCCCGTACTCGGGCGAGGAGCGGCACAGCCGCCGCATCGCCATGCTCGCCGACTACGAGACCACCGGCGAACTGCCGCCTGTCCCGGCCCATCACCCCACCGGCGACTGATGCCCGAAGGGCACACGATCCACCGACTGGCCGCCGACCACCTCGACCGGTTCGGCGGCCGGCCCGTCCGTGCCACCAGCCCCCAGGGCAAGTTCGCCGACGGGGCGGCCCTCGTGGACGGCCAGGCGCTGGAGCACGCCGAGGCCCACGGCAAGCACCTCTTCCTGGACTTCGCGGCCACCGGCTGGGTCCACGTCCACCTCGGGCTCTTCGGCAAGTACACCTTCGGCCCGGCCCCCGCCCCGCCTGCCACCGAGACCGTGCGGCTGCGGCTGGTCGGCCCCGGTGGATACGCGGATCTGCGCGGGCCGACCGCCTGCGCCCTGATCACCGACCCCGAGAAGCAGACGATCCACGACCGGCTCGGCCCCGATCCGCTGCGCCCCGCCGACGACGGCGGCGACGCCTGGGCCCGGATCTCCCGCAGCCGGGTCAGCGTGGCCGCGCTGCTCCTGGACCAGAAGGTGGTCTCGGGCGTCGGCAACGTCTACCGCGCCGAGGTCCTCTTCCGGCACGGCATCGACCCGTACCGCCCGGGCCGCGGGCTGGCCCGCGCCGAATGGGACGCGATCTGGTCCGATCTCGCGGAGCTGATGCGCGAGGGCGTACGGAACAACCGGATCGACACGGTCCGCCCCGAGCACACCCCCGAGGCCATGGGCCGTCCGCCGCGCGTCGACGACCACGGCGGCGAGGTCTACGTCTACCGGCGGGCCGGGCAGCCCTGCCACGTCTGCGGCGGTGAGATCCGCACCGCCGGGCTCGCCGCCCGGAACCTGTTCTGGTGCCCCGGCTGCCAGCGGCGTTGAGGCCGCGGATGATCCGTCAGCGGTCGTCAAAGGAGCGTCGGAGGCTCATCCGCAGAACCGGGCGCCGGTCCAGCGCTCGCATTCGGTCAACTCCCGCCGGAGCGCGGATTTCTCCGGCGTATGGGGTACGACACCATGGGCGGGTACCAGCTTTCCGTACCAATCATCCCAAAAAGCCGGTCGAGCACCCTCGGCTCCGCGCTCATATCCCCATCCCCAGCAGCGGTTTCCCGTACGCACGAACGAATTTCGCTTACGATTGCCCCCCTGGCTGGGTGGTTCAACGCGCCACGAATCGACGCGCGTCCGAACGGGTGGGTAGGGTCCCGGTGCAATGACTGGCGGCGCGGACACTCCGATGGCCCGGATGCGCAAAGCTGTGCACCGGGCTCGCACAGGCGTGCGCAAAGCCGGAGTCGACTACTTCCGCGGCGAGGGCTCCGACCGGCTCGCCCTCGCCCTGCTGCTCCTCGCCGTCCCCGCCATCGCCTGCGGCACCATCGCCACACCCGACTGGTGCGCCCCCTCCGCCCTCGTCCTGCCGATCGTCGCGGGCGGACTGCTGCTGCGCCCCGCCAGCCTGCTCGCCCTGTACGCGGCCGCGGCCTCCGCCCTCATCGTGGAGTCCGCCGTCCTCGGCCCGTACACCGAGGAGGACACCTCCGCCCGGGTCACCCCCGGCACCATCCTCGTCGTCGCCGCCGTCGGCTTCTCCGGGCTGCTCATCGCCCAGTTCCGCAGCCGGGTCGGCGTGCCCTGGCGGCGCGGCGGCACCATGCTCTTCGACCTGCGCGAACGCATCCGCGTCCAGAGCAAGCTGCCCGCCCTGCCGCGCGGCTGGCACCGCGAGATGGCGCTGCGCCCGGCCGGCGGCCAGTCCTTCTCCGGCGACTTCGTGGTCGCCGCCCGCACCGGCAACGGCGGCCGCACGCTCGAAGTCGTCCTCACCGACGTCTCCGGCAAGGGCATGGACGCCGCCTCCCGCGCCCTGCTGCTCTCCGGCGCCTTCGGCGGCCTCCTCGGCTCGCTGCCCCCGCACGGCTTCCTCCCGGCCGCCAACGGCTATCTCCTGCGCCAGGACTGGGAAGAGGGCTTCGCGACCTCCGTCCACCTCGTACTCGACCTCGACAGCGGCGACTTCGAGCTGTTCTCCGCCGGTCATCTGCCCGCGCTCCAGCTCAGCGCGGGCACCGGCAAGTGGGAGGAGAAGTCCGCCGACGGCCCGCTGCTCGGCGTCTACGACGGCGCCCAGTTCGACCCCACCAAGGGCACCCTGCGCCCCGGGGACGTGCTGATGCTGTTCACCGACGGCCTCGTCGAGACCGCCGAACGCGACATCAGCGAGGGCATCGACCATCTGACGGGCGAGGCCGACCGCTACGTCTCCTCCGGCTTCCAGGGCGCGGCCTGGCACCTGATCGAGACGGTGGCGAAGGACGTCAACGACGACCGCGCGCTCCTGCTGATCTGCCGCCAGTAGGGCCGCTTACCGGGGGTTAACCCCACCCCCATACGGCGGCGACCGCCATGGCTCCGGGACACTCCCGCTCCCTACGTTCGTAGGACACCGGGCGAACTCCTGGAAAGGGCCACCACCATGCGGCTGCGCAAGCGGCGTACGACAGCGGCGCCCCCGGCACCGCACCCCGCCCCTGCCACCCACGCCATCGAACTCCAGGGCGTCCAGCGCCGCTACGGCCGCGGCGGCAACGCCGTACACGCGCTCCGCGGCATCGACCTCGCCCTCCCGCACGGCAGCTTCACCGCCGTCATGGGCCCGTCGGGCTCCGGCAAGTCGACGTTCCTCCAGTGCGCCGCCGGACTCGACCGGCCGACCGCCGGGTCCGTCCGGCTCGGCGGCACCGAGATCACCGGACTGAGCGAGAACAAGCTCACCACGCTGCGCCGCAGCCGCCTCGGCTTCGTCTTCCAGGCCTTCAACCTGCTCCCCTCCCTCACCGTCGAGCAGAACGTGCTGCTCCCGATGCGGCTCGCCGGTGCCCGCCCCGACCGTCACCGGGCCCACGAGGTGCTGGCCCGGGTCGGGCTGCACGAGCACGCCCGGCGCCGCCCGGGGCAGCTGTCCGGCGGGCAACAGCAGCGCGTGGCCATCGCCCGCGCCCTGGTCACCCGCCCCGACGTGGTCTTCGCCGACGAGCCGACCGGCGCCCTGGACACGGTCACCGCCGCCGAGGTGCTCGGGCTGCTGCGGCACGCGGTGGACGCGCTCGGCGCGACCGTGGTGATGGTCACGCACGACCCGGTGGCCGCGAGCTACGCCGACCGGGTGCTCTTCCTCGCGGACGGTTCGATCGCCGACCGGCTCACCCGCGCCCCGGCATCCGAGATCGCCGACCGGATGACCAGGCTCACCGCCCGCACCCCCGCCGGTCTCGCCGTCGTCCGGTGAGGGCCTTCACCAACGGACTGGCCCGCGCGTCCGTCCGCTTCAAGCCCGCCGCCTTCGCGGGCACCTTCGTCGCCCTGATGATGACCGCGATGATCGTGTCCGCCTGCGGCATCCTGCTGGAGACCGGTATACGGGCCTCCGTACCGCCCGAGCGTTACGCGAGTGCCCCGCTCGTCGTCGCCGCCGACCAGCGTGCGCACCACGTCGTCGGCCGCGGCGAGGACCGGGAGGACGAGTCCGAACCGGTCCCCGACCGGGCCCGGCTCGACGCCGCGCTCGTCACCACCGCCGCCCGCACCCCCGGAACGGCGGCCGCCGCACCCGATACGACCTTCCCGCTACGCGGCGCCTCGCACACCGCGCTGACCGGCCACGGCTGGGGCGCGGCCCCCTTCACGGGCGTGACGCTCGCCACCGGCACCCCGCCCCGGGCGGGCGACGTCGTGCTCGGCCGGCGAGCCGCCCGCGCGACGGGCACCGGCGTGGGCGGCCGTGTCACGGTGAGCGCCCCGGACGGCCCGCACACCTTCCGGGTGTCCGGCATCGCCCGGAGCGCGGCCGAGGACGGGCCCACGGCCTGGTTCACCGACGCCCGCGCCCGGGCCCTGTCCGGCCACCCCCGTACCGTCGACGCGATCCTCGTCCGCCCAGCCCCCGGCACCAGTACGGACCGCCTGGCCGCGCACCTGAAGGACGCGTACGGCACCACCGCGCGGGTGCACACCGGCGACGGTCGCGGCGCGGTCGAGGACCCCTCGATCGCGGGGGCCAGGGAACTGCTCACCGCCCTCGGCGGCTCCTTCGGCGGGATCGCCACCGCCGTCGCCGTCTTCACCGCCGCGGGCACCGTCGCCCTCTCCGTCGGCCAGCGCGCCCGCGAGGTCGCCCTGCTGCGCGCGATCGGCGCCACCCCGCGCCAGATCCGCCGCTCCATCGCCGTCGAAGCGCTGCTCGTCGCCCCGCTCGCGGGCGCCCTGGGCTGCCTGCCCGGCATCGCCCTCGCGCACTGGTGGTTCGGGCAGTTGGAGGACAAGGGCGCGATCCCCGCCCCCGTGGAGCTCTCGGTCTCCTGGATTCCGCTCGTCACCGCCGTCGGCGCGGGGCTGGGAACCTCGCTCCTGGCGGGATGGACGGCCGCCCGCCGCCCGGCGCGCATCACACCCGGCCAGGCGCTCGGCGAGGCGGCCGTCGAACGGCTGCGCCCCGGGGCGATCCGTACCGTGCTGGGCACGGCGGCCCTGGTCGGCGGCGTCGTGCTGGCCGGGATCGCCGCCTCGGCCTCCGGGGAGGAAGCGGCCGATACGGCGCTCGGGATCGTGATGCTCTTCATGCTGGCCGTGGCCCTGCTCGGCCCGCTGGTCGCCCGGCTGTGCGCCTGGCTGATCGGGCTGCCACTGCGCGCGGGCGCGGCCCCGGCCGTCCTGGCATCGGCCAACACCCTGGCCAACTCCCGCAGGCTGGCCTCGGCGATCACCCCGATCGTGCTGGCGATGGCGTTCTCCTCGACGCTCGTGTTCCTGCACACCAGCGAGGACCACGCCATGGCCGCCCAGCGGCGCGCCGGGATCGTCGCCGACCACGTCGTCTCCGCCCCCGGCGGTCTCCCGGACGGCACGGCCGACCGCGCCGCCTCCGTACCGGGCGTGGCGGCCGCGGTGGGCGTGCTGCGTACCGGGGTGCTCGTGCCGGTGGGCTCCGGGCTGGAGGGCGCGACGGCCCAGGGCGTCTCCGGCACCGGCCGCGCGCTGGCGGCCGTACAGGACCTGGACGTCCGCACCGGCCGCCTGGCGGACCTGGGGCCGGGCCGGGTGGCGGTCGACACGAGCCTCGCGAAATCCGCGCACGTCCGCCTGGGCGACCGGCTCCGGCTCCGCCTCCCCGACGGCACCACGGCCGCGCCCGAGGTGGTCGCGACATACGGCCGGGGCCTGGGCCTCGCCCGGATCACCCTGCCCCGCGCGGCCCTGGCGGCCCACGTCACCTCGGCCTTCGACGGCGACGTGCTGGTACGGGACGACCCGGACGCGGACCGCGGGACGGTCGCGGCGGCGCTCGGGAAGCGGCTCGGTGAGCGGGTCACCGGCCGGGACGGCTACGCGGCCGCCCAGGACCGGGACCGCGCGCTGAACGCCTGGTCGAACACCACCATGGCCGCGGTGCTCGGCGGGTTCGCCGCGGTCGCCGCCGTCAACACCCTGGTGATGACGGTCCTCGACCGCCGCCGGGAGCTGGGCACCCTGCGCCTGATCGGATCGACCCGGCGGCAGGTGCTGGGGATGGTGCGCTGGGAGGCGCTGCTCGTGGCCACGGCCGGTGTCGTGCTGGGCACGGCGATCGCCCTGGCCACGCTCGTACCGATGGCGCGCGGGCTGACCGGAGAGGGTCCGTACCTGCCGCCGCTGACCTACGCCGGGTTCGTGGGCGCGGCCGTGGCGCTCGGGCTCGCGGCGACCGCCCTGCCCGCCCGGGCGGCGCTGCGCCGGGAGACGCCCGCGGGGGAGTGACCGGAAGGGACGAGCGGGCAGCAGGGGTGAGCGGGCAGCGAAAAGGGCCGGGACCGTGCGTACACGGTCCCGGCCCCTCGATCGTGAAAGCCGTCAGGCGGCCGTACGGTGACGGGCCTGCTCGTTGGGGTCCTTGCGGAAGGCCCACGCCATCTTCGGCTCCATCGCGAAGCGGAAGGCGCGCTGCACCGGCGGGGTGCACAGCACGGTGATGACACTGGCGGCGACGATGGTGACGGTGATCTCACCCAGCGGCTTGTGCAGCCAGGCGATGTCGAACCAGCCCCAGAAGCGGGAGCCCTTGGCGAGGAAGCCGTGCAGCAGGTAGCCGTACAGCGTTCCGGCGCCCAGCACGGTGAACCACATGTGCCGGCGGGGCACCCAGGCGAAGAAGCACGCCACGAGGACCATCGAGCAGCCGAACATGGCCAGGGTCATCACGGGGCCGGTCCACGCCGGGGCGTGCAGCTCCTGGACGCTGTCACGGTGGTAGAACCAGGCCGAGTTCATCCGGGGCGCCGCCCAGTAGGCGAACAGCAGGGCACCGGCGAAGATCGGCACGGACGCGATCCGCATCCTGCGGCCCCGCATCATCTGGAAGTGCTCGGGCTTCATGCACAGGCCGATGACGAAGAACGGCAGGAACTGCAGGACCCGCTGGAGGTCGAGGTCGTCGCCGATGTCGGGCGAGACGGACGCCAGGGTGGCGACCGCCAGCGACAGCGGGACCGGCCAGCGCACCAGCTTCCAGATCGGCGTCGTCAGCCGCCACACGAACAGGGCGACCAGGAACCAGGTCAGGTACCAGGGGTCGAGCAGGCTGATCGGGTGGCTCGGGTCGTCGTCGGCCCAGCGCTTGAAGAAGCTGTACGCGACCTCGAAGAGCACATAGGGCACCGCGACCCCGGTGATGAGCCTCTTGAGCCGGTCGGGCCGCATGTCGAAACTGCGCGAGAAGAAGCCGGAGATGATGATGAAGGCCGGCATGTGGAAGGTGTACACCGTCATGTACAGGGCTTCCGCGGTGCGGCTCGTATCGGTGAGCGGCTCCCACGAGTGGGCCATCGCGACCAGGACGATCGCGAGGTACTTGGCGTTGTCGAAGAACGCGTCCCGCTGCTTCGGCTTCTGCCCGGCAGGGGCACTGGCGGCGGGCGTAGTCGCCTGACGCCCTGCTTCTTCGCGCTGCGGCGTGGGGGGCGCCGCAGCCTCGGCCTCCCGGGCCGGGGGGAGCGGGGACCGCTGGGAACCGTGCGGGCGCAGGGAGTTGGTCACAGGCCCTCCCACCAGGAGCTGGGGGAGAGCACCCGGGACCGCACTGCGCGTGGGGGAGAGATGGCAGCGTGGAACATCTGAGGCACGATAGCGCCGAAACCTCTATTGCGTAAAACCTCGCCCTGCTCTTCCCCGGTAATACGGTTCACACTCCGGCCGATAGCCGACCGTTATCAAGTCGACATAGCGATCCGGCTGTTCGATATGGGGACCAAGGGCGCCCGTTCTGTCGGGTTTCATCCACCTTAAATGGTGCATATGCCCCTCAGGCGTCTCCAGTGAAATGTCTGATTCATGGAAATCGGAATTCCCTTCCGGGTTATGGGATCAGGTCGAAAATTGATCCACGGAATTGTGGGGAGCGTCACCCGTGTCCGTCCGTGTAAGGCATTCCCGGCGGGGTACCGAGTGGGTGGGTGTGGTGTGTACCGACGCAGGTGGTCGCCCCACCCTGCTGCTGTGGAGCGGCAGTTGATGGCACGATGGTTGTCAGCGGGGGTGTGCGAGGTCGCGTGCTTCCGGGGCCGGGTGAAGACATGAGCGACCGAGGAAGCGTGATCAGCTGTGGTCATTTCCCTGTCATTGGTGGTGCTGGTGGGGATCATCCTCGTACTGATGATCCGTGCCGGGAAGATGAAGCCGGGGCCGGCGCTCGTCGCCGCTCTCTTCGGCTTCCTGCTGGCCTCTTCCGATCTGGCGCCGAACATCCAGGACTTTTTGGACTCCGTCGCCAGCTCCATCGGCGACGTCAACCTCTGATCGAGCGCTGATCGACCGCTGACCGGCTGGTCCGCAAACGCCGAAGGCCCGGCCCCGGGGAGATCCTCGGGGCCGGGCCTTCGTACGTCGTGGAGCGGGCGACGGGAATCGAACCCGCGTAGCCAGTTTGGAAGACTGGGGCTCTACCATTGAGCTACGCCCGCACGCACCGCGCGTGACCAAGGTGTGATCACCTGTGGCCGCGGTACGGAAAGCATCGTAGCGGGTCCGGGGCCTCTCCCGCACACCCTTGCCCACCGGTGGAATATCGGGGGGCCGGGCCGTCCGCGGCCATGTACCCTACGTGTCGCACCGACGGGGTGTGGCGCAGCTTGGTAGCGCGTCCGCTTTGGGAGCGGAAGGTCGTCGGTTCGAATCCGGCCACCCCGACCATCCACAGGCGTCAAGATCGCATTGTGGGCCGCGTCATGCTTGCGGTTACTATGCAAGCTGCGCGTCTGTGTCTTTCTTTACCGGGCGCGATCCGCTGCGAAGCATCAGTGCGAGGCAGCAGAACACCACACGTCAGCCCCAAGGAGACCGAACCGTGAAGAGCGCCGTGGAGAACCTGAACCCGACCCGGGTTCGGCTCACTGTCGAGGTGCCCTTCGAGGAGCTCAAGCCCAGCCTCGACGCGGCGTACAAGAAGATCAACCAGCAGGTCACGGTGCCAGGCTTCCGTAAGGGCAAGATCCCGGCCCGGATCATCGACCAGCGTTTCGGCCGCGGCGCGGTGCTGGAGGAGGCCGTCAACGACGCCCTCCCGAAGTTCTACACCGAGGCGGTCAACGAGGGTGAGCTGAACCCGCTCGGCCAGCCCGAGGTCGACATCACCGAGCTCAAGGACAACGAGCTGCTCACGTTCACCGCCGAGGTGGACATCCGCCCGACGATCGAGATCCCGGACTACTCCGGCATCGAGGTCACCGTCGACTCGATCGAGGTCTCGGACGAGGACATCGACAAGTCGGTCGAGCAGCTGCGTGACCGCTTCGCCACCACCAGCCCCGTCGAGCGCGCCGCCGCCGAGGGCGACATCGTGGTGATCGACCTGGAGGCCAAGGTCGACGGCGAGGTGCTGGAGGACGGTGTCGCCGAGGGCGTCACCTACACCATCGGCTCCGGTGAGCTGCTCGACGGCATCGACGAGGCCGTGACCGGCCTGGAGGCCGGTGGCACCGCCACCTTCGCCTCCGACCTCAAGGGCGGCTCCGCGCAGGGCAAGGAGGCCGAGGTCTCCGTCAAGGTCACCGAGGTCAAGGCCCGTGAGCTGCCCGAGCTGGACGACGACTTCGCCCAGCTGGCCAGTGAGTTCGACACCCTCGAGGAGCTGCGCGGCGACAGCCGCAAGCGCCTGGAGCAGTCGAAGAAGTACGACCAGGCCACCCAGGCCCAGGAGAAGGTGCTGGACGCCCTCCTGGAGCTGGTCGAGGTGCCGATCCCCGAGAAGCTGCTCGAGGACGAGCTCCAGACCCGGAAGCACAACCTGGAGCACCACCAGCTCGGCCAGATGGGCCTGAACCTGGAGTCCTACCTGGAGCTTCAGGGCAAGTCCGCCGAGGAGTTCGACGCCGAGCTCAAGGAGCAGGCCGAGAAGGGCATCCGGACCCAGTTCGTCCTCGACGAGCTGGTCAACAAGGAGCAGCTGTCCGTCGGTCAGGAAGAGCTCACCGAGCACCTGATGCGCCGTGCGCAGTCCTCCGGCATGAGCCCGGACCAGTTCGCCCAGCAGGTCGTCGAGGGTGGCCAGGTGCCGATGCTCGTCGGTGAGGTCGCCCGTGGCAAGGCGCTCGCCGTCGTGGTCGAGGCCGCCAAGGTCGTGGACGACAAGGGCGAGACCGTCGACCTGGACGACGAGGACGAGACCGCCGAGACGGTCGAGGCCGCCGCCGAGGGCACCGAGGCAGTGGAGGCGGACGAGAAGACCGCCGACGCCGCCACCGAGGCCGCTCCCGAGCAGGAGAAGGGCCAGGAGAAGGCCGAGGGCTGACCCTCGCCGCTCCACAGCCCGTACGAACGGGCCCGAACGTCTGCGCGCGTCCGGGCCCGTTCGTGTTCCGCGAAGTCCGCGGCGCCGGTGGACCTGCGCTCAGAGCGAACAGTTCCTGATGCGGGATGGCGCCCGCCGACCAGCGCGTTAGGGTCCGTAGATACGAGGGCAGGGAGTCTCGCAGGCCCGCCGGATCGCACCGGCCGGCCCGTCCCGAGCCCAGAAGAAGACGCTGAGACGGCCAGTCGCCGTCAGAGACGAGCAGGTGGATACGTGACGAATACGATGCCTTCCGCCGCCGGCGAGCCGACCGGCGGTGGCCTCGGCGACCAGGTCTACAACCGGCTGCTCGGTGAGCGGATCATCTTCCTCGGCCAGCAGGTCGACGACGAAATCGCCAACAAGATCACCGCGCAGCTGCTCCTGCTCGCCGCGGACCCGGACAAGGACATCAACCTCTACATCAACTCTCCGGGTGGCTCGATCTCGGCGGGCATGGCGATCTACGACACCATGCAGTTCATTCCGAACGACGTCGTCACCATCGCGATGGGCCTCGCCGCCTCGATGGGGCAGTTCCTGCTGAGCGCGGGCACCCCCGGCAAGCGGTTCGCGCTGCCGAACGCCGAGATCCTGATCCACCAGCCGTCCGCGGGTCTGGCCGGTTCGGCCTCGGACATCAAGATCCACGCCGAGCGGCTGCTGCACACCAAGAAGCGGATGGCCGAGCTGACCGCGTTCCACACCGGTCAGACCGTCGAGCAGATCACCCGCGACTCCGACCGCGACCGCTGGTTCTCCGCCGAGGAGGCCAAGGCGTACGGCCTGGTCGACGACGTCATGGCCTCGGCCTCTGGCGTTCCGGGCGGGGGCGGCACCGGGGCCTGAGCCCCGCCGTCCCGATAGCCGACCTCCAGCCCTTTGATCGCCACAGGATGGTGAACACCCAGATGAACAACATTCCCGGCAGCGGCCTCTACGACGGCCCGATGGCCGAATCGCGCTATGTCGTCCCGCGCTTCGTCGAGCGCACCTCCCAGGGTGTCCGGGAGTACGACCCGTATGCGAAGCTCTTCGAAGAGCGCGTGATCTTCCTGGGCGTCCAGATCGACGACGCCTCGGCCAACGACGTCATGGCGCAGCTCCTGTGCCTGGAGTCGATGGACCCGGACCGCGACATCTCGGTCTACATCAACTCGCCCGGCGGCTCGTTCACCGCGCTGACCGCCATTTACGACACGATGCAGTTCGTCAAGCCCGATATTCAGACGGTCTGCATGGGCCAGGCGGCGTCCGCCGCGGCCGTGCTGCTCGCCGCCGGTACCCCCGGCAAGCGGATGGCACTGCCCAATGCCCGTATCCTGATCCACCAGCCGTACAGCGAGACCGGCCGGGGCCAGGTCTCCGACCTGGAGATCGCGGCCAACGAGATCCTGCGGATGCGGGCGCAGCTGGAGGAGATGCTGGCCAAGCACTCCACCACGCCGATCGAGAAGATTCGCGACGACATCGAGCGGGACAAGATCCTGACCGCCGAGGAGTCGCTGGAGTACGGTCTGGTCGACCAGATCGTCTCGACTCGTAAGACCTCGGTCGGCCTGGGCTGAAGCCAGGGCGACCCGGCGCCCCTTGGACCAGTTAGGTCCAAGGGGGGCCCGAACCGGGGGCCCGGCAAGGTACCGTCATAGAGGGCTGGGGGCCGGCCCCGGAAACAACAGGCGGAAAGCTCGCAGCGCAAGCACCCGGTTCCGCGGAGCAAAAGCGGTTCCAAGGCGAAGGGGAAGCACCTCGTGGCACGCATCGGTGACGGCGGCGACCTGCTCAAGTGCTCGTTCTGCGGGAAGAGCCAGAAGCAGGTGAAGAAGCTCATCGCGGGCCCTGGTGTGTACATCTGCGATGAGTGCATCGATCTCTGCAACGAGATCATCGAGGAAGAGCTGGCCGAGACATCGGAAGTGCGGTGGGAGGAACTCCCCAAGCCGCGTGAGATCTCCGAGTTCCTCGAGGGCTATGTGGTCGGCCAGGAGGCCGCCAAGAAGGCCCTGTCCGTCGCGGTGTACAACCACTACAAGCGGGTCCAGGCCGGTGAGAACGGCAGCCACAGCAAGGACGACGGCATCGAGTTGGCGAAGTCCAACATCCTGCTGCTCGGTCCGACGGGCTCCGGGAAGACCCTGCTCGCGCAGACTCTCGCCCGGATGCTCAACGTTCCCTTCGCCATCGCCGACGCCACCGCGCTCACCGAGGCGGGCTACGTCGGCGAGGACGTGGAGAACATCCTCCTCAAGCTGATCCAGGCCGCCGACTACGACGTCAAAAAGGCCGAGACGGGCATCATCTACATCGATGAGATCGACAAGGTGGCCCGCAAGAGCGAGAACCCCTCGATCACCCGTGACGTCTCCGGCGAGGGCGTGCAGCAGGCGCTGCTGAAGATCCTTGAGGGCACCACCGCCTCCGTTCCGCCGCAGGGCGGCCGGAAGCACCCGCACCAGGAATTCATCCAGATCGACACGACGAACGTGCTGTTCATCGTGGGCGGTGCCTTCGCCGGTCTGGAGAAGATCATCGAGTCGCGGGCCGGTGCCAAGGGCATCGGCTTCGGCGCCACGATCCGCTCCAAGCGCGAGATCGAGGCGAGCGACCAGTTCCAGGAGGTCATGCCGGAGGACCTGGTGAAGTTCGGGATGATCCCGGAGTTCATCGGCCGCCTCCCCGTCATCACCTCCGTGCACAACCTCGACCGCGAGGCGCTGCTGCAGATCCTGGTCGAGCCGCGGAACGCGCTCGTCAAGCAGTACCAGCGGCTGTTCGAACTCGACGGTGTGGAGCTGGACTTCGACCGTCCGGCCCTGGAGGCCATCGCCGACCAGGCGATCCTGCGCGGCACGGGCGCGCGGGGCTTGCGCGCCATCATCGAAGAGGTCCTGATGTCGGCGATGTACGAGGTGCCGTCCCGCAAGGACGTGGCCCGCGTCGTCATCACCGAGGACGTCGTCCACTCGAACGTCAACCCGACGCTGGTGCCCCGCTCGCGCGGCACCGAGCCGGGTGAACGGCACGAGAAGAGCGCGTGAGCGCCGCGTAGAGCGCATACGAAGAGGGCCCCGGTCTCCCGGGGCCCTCTTCGCGTCCCAGGGCCGTACGCGCCCTGTGGGCGGCTCAGGCGGGCTTGCGGGTGTCCTTGTAGATGCCCGCGGTCACCTTCGCGAAGGCTTCCATGTCGACGTCGGACGCGGTCGTGTTCTCCGCGTTGACGTCCAGCACCATCGCCGCGTCCGTCTCCTCGGCCCACGCGCACGCCGGGGCGTAGATCCGGTCGTACATCTTCACGACCTCGCAGTCTATGGCGGGGCCGTCCGCGCCGTCCGGCCGGAACGTCTTGCGCTTCTGCTCGACCGCCGGGGAGCCCTCGCCGCCCTCGAAGCCCTTGAACATCCCGTCCTGAACCCGGTCGGGGTCGTTGATCTCCCCGTACATACCGGAGAACGCGAGCCCCGAGTTCTCGTCGTCGGCGCGCTGGTACTGGCCGAGGACCGAGGTCGCGCCCTTGGGCATGCTGTCCTGCACGCTGGTGCCCTCGTCCTTGAGCGCGTCGGTGCCCTTGGCCAGGGTGTACGTGCCGTCGTCGAGCGTCTTGGGGGTCACGAGCCGCATCGCCCGCGGACCGCTGTCGCTCCCGCCGGACAGCACCACGGCGCCGGTGACGATCGCCCCCACCACCACGAGCCCCGCCGCCGACATCGCGATGATCGTGGTGCGATTGCGGCCCGGCGCGGGCCCGGGCGGCACGGGGTACCCGGGCTGCGGGGGCTGTCCATGCTGTCCATAGGGACCCGGCTGCTGCGGATAGCCGTACCCCGGCTGGGGCGTCTGCGGATAGCCGTATCCCGGCTGGGGCGTCTGCGGATAGCCGTAACCCGGGTTCTGGGCATAGGGATTGGGCTCCGCGGACGGCGGCTGCCCCCCGCCGTACGGATTGGGCTGCGCGCCCCCGTACGGGCCGGGTCCGCCGCCCCCGTAGGGACCGGGCGGCGGCGGTGGCTGGTTGTGGCTCATGGGTGTGGGGGTATCCCTCCGGACCGTGGGCGGCGTGTGGACGGGGCGCTGCGGAACCGCTACTTCGGGATCTCGACGCGGACGTCCTTGCGGACCTTCGCGGTGATGTCCCCGGCCTGGTCCATCGACATGCCCCCGCCGGAGATCACGGCGGCGGCGTCGGACACGATCACGAAGCCGACCGTGCTGTGGTCGCCCCACATGCAGATCGGAACGGTGAAGCCCTTGCTGCCCACACCGCTCGCGCTCGCGCCGGAACCCGGGGTGAACTTGGCGTTCTGGCACTTGATGACGGCGTCGTCCGTCCCGGCGGGGGTCACCTTCTCGGGGCTGCCGACGAGTTCGGCCTTCCCGCCGCTGCTGTCGGTCGACGAGTCCTTGGTGGCCTCGTTCGCCATCTTCGAGAAGGCGCCGTCGACGACCGTCTCGGGGTCCTTCACCTCGCCCCAGACGCCCTTGAACTGCAGCTGCTTCACGGACATCCCGGAACCGGCCTTGTAGTCCGCGCCCGCGCCCTTCGGGTTCTCCACACCGAACTTCTCGAAGTCGCCGGTGTCGCTGGAGGTCATCGAGTCGTCGCTGCCGGCCTGCTTGGTGTACTCGGTGGCCACCGTCTCCGGGGTGGTGAGCTTGTACCGCTTGCCGTCGTCGGCGACCGTGCCGCCGCCGTCGCCCCCCTTGAACACCATGATGCCGCCGACCACCGCGGCCACCACGACCACCGCGCCGATGGCTATCGCCAGGCCCTTCTTCTTGCCGCCGCCCTGGCCCGGGCCCGGCTGGTACGGCCCCGGCATGGCCGGCTGGCCGTACGGCTGCTGGCCATAGGGCTGCTGGCCGTACGGCTGCTGCTGGCCGTACGGGTTCGGCGGCTGGCCGGGCTGCTGCGGGTGACCGTAGCCGGGCTGCTGCGGCTGGCCGTACGGACCGGGCTGCTGGGGCGGCTGCTGCGGGTAGCCGTAGCCGGGCTGGCCGGCGGCACCGCCTTGTCCGTACGGACCCGGCTGCTGGGGCTGCTGGCCGTAGGGGCCCGGCTGGTTGTAGCTCATCTTTTTCCCTCGTTAGGTTGTGCTGTTGTAGCTATTTGTCGATTTCGACGCGTGCGTCCTCACGCACCTTGGCGGTCAGCTCCGCGGCGTCCTTCAGCGACATGCTGCCGCCGAGCACGGCCCCCGCCGGGTCCGCCAGCACCGCGACGCCCAGAGTGCTCTTGTCGCCCCAGACGCAGGCGGGTGCCTCCATGGCTCCCTGATCCGACGTGAACTTGAGGGACTGGCACTTCAGAACGTCCCCGTCGAAGCCGTCCGGCGTGAACTCCTGGGGCGTTCCGTTCGCCTGGGCGGTGCCGTTGTCCTGGAGCGCCTTGACGATGACCGCCAGAGCGAGGTCCGCGCCCCGGTTGGGGTCGGTCACCTCGCCCCAGACACCGGTGAACTTCAGCATCTCCTTGCCGTCGGTCTGGTAGTCGGCCGCCACCAGGTGCGGGTCCTTGACCACCGGGACCTGCTGGAGGTCCTTCTTGCCCGACGCAGACAGATCGCCGTCGTCCGTGCCGTTGCCCTGGCGCTGGTACTCCTCGGCGACCGTCTTCGGGGTGGTGAGCTTGTACGGACCGCTGTCGCCGCCGAACAGCAGGAACGCGCCCGCCGTCAGCGCGCCCACGACCACCAGCGCACCCACCGCCATGCCGACGGTCCGGCCCTTGCCGCGGCCACCGGGCGCGGCGGGCGGCGGCGTCGGCTGACCGCTGTAGAAGCCCTGGGGGGGCTGCCCCGGCTGGCCCGGCTGTCCGGGCTGCGGGGGCTGCTGGCCGTAGGGGTTCGCCGGGGCGCCGTACGGGCTGCCCCCGCCGTACGGATTGGGCCCCGCGTAACCGCCCTGCTGCCCGGGCTGCGGGTGACCGTAGCCACTGGGCTGGGCATACGGATTCGGCACTGGCGGCTGGCCGGCGCCGTGGGGGCCCGGCTGTGCCCCGTAGGGACCGGGCTGCGGCGGCGGCTGCTGATAGCTCATCGTGCCTCTCCTAGAAGCGCATGACAGGTCCTGAACATCCTTCCCGACGCGTGTCGGCGGCGTTGCGGCGGGGCCGCAACGGGTTCGTAACGGAGTCCGGGGGCCCTTTAGACTGCGGGGGTGACCGAGAACTCTCAGCAGCGCCCCGACAGCGGGCCGAACAGCCACCCTGAACTGCCGACCCAGTACGCACCGGCCGACGTAGAGGGGCAGCTGTACGAGCGCTGGGTAGAGCGCGGTTACTTCGAGGCGGACGCGAAGAGCGGCAAGGAGCCGTACACGATCGTCATTCCGCCGCCCAACGTGACCGGATCGCTCCACCTGGGCCACGCCTTCGAGCACACGATCATCGACGCGCTCACCCGCCGCAAGCGGATGCAGGGCTACGAGACGCTGTGGCAGCCGGGCATGGACCACGCCGGTATCGCCACCCAGAACGTGGTCGAGCGCGAGCTGGCCAAGGAGGGCGTCTCCCGACACGACCTGGGCCGCGAGGCGTTCATCGAGCGCGTGTGGCAGTGGAAGAACGAGTCCGGCGGGCAGATTTCCGGCCAGATGCGGCGGCTGGGCGACGGCGTCGCCTGGAACCGCGAGCGCTTCACGATGGACGAGGGACTGTCCAAGTCCGTCCAGACCATCTTCAAGAAACTCTACGACGATGAGCTGATCTACCGCGCCGAGCGCATCATCAACTGGTGCCCCCGATGCCTGACGGCCATCTCCGACATCGAGGTGGAGTACCAGGACGACGACGGCGAGCTGGTCTCGATCCGGTACGGCGAGGGCGACAGCGCGATCGTCGTCGCCACGACCCGCGCCGAGACGATGCTCGGCGACACCGCGGTCGCCGTCCACCCGGACGACGAGCGCTACCGGCACCTGGTCGGCACCGAGATCGAGCTGCCGCTCACCGGCCGCCGCATCCCGGTCGTCGCCGACGAGCACGTCGACCCGGAGTTCGGCACCGGCGCGGTCAAGGTCACCCCGGCCCACGACCCGAACGACTTCGAGATCGGGCAGCGCCACGGCCTGCCGAACCTCACGGTCATGGACGAGCACGCGGTGATCACCGCGCACGGCCCCTTCCAAGGCCTCGACCGGCTGGAGGCGCGCAGCGCCATCGTCGGCGCGCTGCGCGCCGAGGGCCGGATCGTCGCCGAGAAGCGCCCGTACGCCCACTCCGTGGGCCACTGCTCGCGCTGCAAGACCACGATCGAGCCGCGGCTGTCCATGCAGTGGTGGGTCAAGGTCGGCCCGTTGGCCAAGGAGGCGGGCGACGCCGTCCGCGACGGCCGGGTCAAGATCCACCCGGAGGACATGTCGAAGCGCTACTTCGACTGGGTCGACAACCTCCACGACTGGTGCATCTCGCGCCAGCTGTGGTGGGGCCACCGCATCCCGGTCTGGTACGGGCCGAACGGCGAGGTCGTCTGCGTCGGAGGGGACGAGGAGCCGCCCAGCGGCGAGGGCTGGACGCAGGACAGTGACGTCCTGGACACCTGGTTCTCCTCCGGCCTGTGGCCGTTCTCCACGCTCGGCTGGCCCGAGCGGACCGAGAGCCTGGAGAAGTTCTATCCGAACTCGGTGCTGGTCACCGGCTACGACATCCTCTTCTTCTGGGTCGCCCGGATGATGATGTTCGGCCTGTACGCGATGGACGGCACCCCGCCGTTCCACACCATCGCCCTGCACGGGATGGTCCGCGACCAGTTCGGCAAGAAGATGTCCAAGTCCTTCGGGAACGCGGTCAATCCGCTGGACTGGATGGACACCTACGGCTCCGACGCCGTCCGCTTCACCCTCGCCCGCGGTGCCAACCCCGGGGTGGACGTGCCGATCGGCGAGGACTGGGTCCAGGCGTCCCGCAACTTCGCCAACAAGATCTGGAACGCCACCCGCTTCGCGCTGATGAACGGCGCGACGGTCGAGGGCGAACTGCCCGCCCCCGAGCGGCTGTCGGCCACCGACCGCTGGATTCTGTCCCGGCTGAACGAGGTCGTCGCGGACGTCGACGCGTTCTACGACGACTACCAGTTCGCGAAGCTCTCGGACACGCTCTTCCACTTCGCGTGGGACGAGGTCTTCGACTGGTACGTCGAGCTGTCCAAGACGACCTTCCAGAAGGGCGGCCCGGAGGCCGACGTCTCGCGGCGCGTCCTCGGTGAGGTCCTCGACGTCACGCTGCGGCTGCTGCACCCGGTGGTCCCGTTCGTCACCGAGAAGCTGTGGACCTCGCTCACCGGTCAGGAGTCGGTCGTCATCGCCGACTGGCCGACGGACAGCGGCTTCCGCGACGAGGCCGCCGAGCGGGAGATCGAGAACCTTCAGCAGGTGGTCACCGAGGTCCGCAGGTTCCGTGCCGACCAGGGCCTTCAGCCCGGCCAGAAGGTTCCGGCCCGGCTGGAGCTGTCCGGTACCTCGCTCGCGGTGCACGAGGACGCGATGCGCTCCCTGCTGCGCCTCCAGCCTGCCGGGGAGGGCTTCACGGCCACCGCCTCGCTGCCGGTGGCGGGCGCGACCGTGGCCCTGGACCTGTCCGGCGCGATCGACGTCGAGGCCGAGCGCAAGCGGCTGGCCAAGGACCTCGCCGCGGCCGAGAAGGACAAGGCGCAGACCACGGCCAAGCTGTCGAACGACGGGTTCCTGGCCAAGGCGCCCGACCACGTGGTGGAGAAGATCCGCGTCCGGCAGACGACCGCCGAGGCCGACATCGCCAGGATCACCGCGCAGTTGGCGTCCCTGCCCCAGGGCTGACCTCCGAGCGGTACCGAGCGCTCCCGCCCCTCACGGCGCGGGGGCGCTCGGCGCTTCCCGGCTTGCCGGGCCGGTGTGCGATGTCCCACAGCGGGCCTACGGGAGACCATCCGTACGCCTGACCGGGAACCCGTGGCCGTCTTCCGGGAGTTATCCACCCGTACGTCCCGGAAGGAGCTCCCCCCTCCCATGAACAAACCCCTGCGCCGCGCGTCCGTCTTCTCCCTGCTGCTCGTGCTGGCCCTGCTCGGCTGGGTCACCTATGTCCAGTTGGCGGAGGGCGCCGGCTTCCGGGACAACTCCCACAACGAACGCAACACGATCAGCCAGTACGCCAACCCGCTGGGCAACATCATGGCCGGTGGCAAGTCCCTCACCGGCTCCAGCGCGACCACCGGCGATCTGAAGTTCAAGCGGACCTACCACGACGGCAAGGTCTACGCCCCGGTCACCGGCTACGCCTCGCAGTCGTACGGCAGCAACCAGCTGGAGGCCCTCGACCGGTCCGTGCTCGACGGCACCGACACCCGGCTGAAGAACCCCCTCCAGGCGCTGGTCAGGGAGCCGTCCAAGCCGGGCGACGTGATGACCACGATCGACCCCGCCGTGCAGAAGGCCGCCTACAAGGGGCTGGGGAACAATACCGGCGCGGCCGTGGCGATCGACCCGAATACCGGCGCGGTGCGCGCCCTGGCCAGCACGCCTTCGTACAACCCGGGCGACTTCGCCGGGTCCGGTACCTCGGACCAGAAGGAGTGGCTGAAGCTGACCAAGGACAAGGGTCAGCCGATGCTGAACCGGGCGCTGCGCCAGACGTATCCGCCGGGGTCGGCCTTCAAGCTGGTGGTCGCGGCGGCCGCCCTGGAGGACGGCGTGTACTCGTCGGTGGACGAGCCGACCAAGAGCCCGAACCCGTACCGGCTGCCGGGCACGGTCACCGACATGAAGAACGAGAACGCGTCGGCGCCCTGCGAGAACGCGACGATACGCACGGCTCTGCAGTACTCGTGCAATACGGTCTTCGCGAAGATGGCCGTGGACCTGGGCGAGTCCAAGCTGGGCGCCGAGGCCAAGAAGCTGGGCTTCGACGACTCCAAGCTGGACATCCCGGTGCGCGCAGCGAAGAGCGTCTACCCGAGCGGTATGGACAAGTCCCAGACGGCGCTGACCGGTATGGGTCAGTTCGATGTGACCGCGACGCCGCTCCAGATGGCGATGGTCTCCTCGGCCATCGCGGACGACGGCAAGCTGATGAAGCCGTACGAGGTTGACCGCACGACGGACGGGAACGCGAGCGCGCTGGACCGCACCGAGCCGGAGGCCTTCACCCAGGCGATGTCGAAGTCCACGGCGCAGGAGCTGCGGTCGGCGATGCGGACGGTCGTGGAGAAGGGCACGGGCACCAACGCGAAGATCCCCGGGATGGAGGTCGGCGGCAAGACCGGCACCGCGCAGCACGGCGAGAACAACAGCGGTAATCCGTTCGCGTGGTTCGTGAGTTACGCGGATGACGGCAGCGGCCACAAGATCGCGGTCGCGGTGGTGGTCGAGGACAGCGACGCACCGCGCGCGGACATCTCCGGCGGCGGTCTGGCCGGGCCGATCGCCAAGTCGATGATGTCCGCCGCCCTGGGTGGCGGGGCGGCGTCCTGAGGGGCGGGGCCGGGACCGCGTGGGCGCTTCCGTGGCCTGTCGGGGGTCCCTCGTAGACTGGTCGGCGTGAGCGAGCGCCCCCAGAACGAACCGGATGAACAGAACGAATCGGATGAATTCGACGAGATCGTCGGAGCCGAGACAGAGCGCGACCCCGACCTGGCGGTGATCGAGGCCGGCAGTCGGACGCTGCGCGCGCAGTCGGGCCCGCCGGAGGGCGATGGCATTCCGGCTCGTCCTTCCGATCCCGAGGTGGACCGCGCGCTGCGCGAGGTGGAGTCGGAGCTGGCCACCCGGTGGGGTGAGACCAAGCTCGACCCCTCGCTGGTGCGCGTCGAAGCGCTGCTGGACATTCTCGGCTCACCGCAGCGCGCCTATCCCTCGATCCACATCACCGGGACGAACGGCAAGACCAGCACCGCCCGCATGATCGAAGCGTTGCTGGGCTCTTTCGAGCTGCGCACCGGCCGCTACACGAGCCCCCACGTGCAGTCCGTCACCGAGCGGATCAGCCTGGACGGGGCGCCGATCTCCGCCGAGCGCTTCATCGAGACGTACCAGGACATCGCGCCGTATATCCAGATGGTCGACGACCGGCAGGAGTACCGGCTGTCGTTCTTCGAGGTGCTCACCGCCATGGCCTACGCGGCCTTCGCGGACGCGCCGGTGGACATCGCGGTCGTCGAGGTCGGCATGGGCGGCACCTGGGACGCCACCAATGTGATCGACGCGGACGTCGCGGTGATCATGCCGATCTCCCTGGATCACACCGACCGGCTCGGCACCACGCCGGAGGAGATCGCGGTCGAGAAGTCCGGGATAGTGAAGCAGGACGCCACGGTGGTGCTCGCGCAGCAGCCCGTGGAGGCCGCGTCCGTGATGCTCAAGCGCGCCGTCGAGGTGGATGCCACGGTGGCCCGCGAGGGCATGGAGTTCGGGGTGGTCTCCCGTGAGGTCGCGGTCGGCGGGCAGCTGCTGACGCTGCGCGGTCTCGGCGGCGAGTACCCCGAGATCTTCCTTCCGCTGCACGGCGCCCACCAGGCGCACAACGCGGCGGTGGCGCTCGCCGCCGTCGAGGCGTTCTTCGGCGTCGGCTCCCAGCACGCCCGGCCGCTCGACCTGGACAGCATCCGTTCCGCCTTCGCCGCCGTCAGCTCTCCGGGCCGGATGGAGGTGGTGCGCCGCAGCCCGACCGTGGTGCTGGACGCCGCGCACAACCCCGGAGGCGCCCGGGCGGCGGCCGAGGCGGTCACCGAGGCGTTCGACTTCAGTCGGCTGATCGGCGTGGTCGGGGCCACCGACGGCAAGGACGTTCGTGGGCTGCTGGAGGCTTTTGAGCCGATTTTCGCCGATGTCGTGGTGACCAGTAATTCCAGCCATCGCGCGATGGACGCCGATGAGCTGGCCGGGCTCGCCGTCGAGGTGTTCGGCTCCGACCGCGTGCAGGTCGAGCCCCGGCTGGACGACGCCCTGGAGGCCGCGATCACCCTCGCGGAGGAGGAGGGCGAATACGCTGGTGCGGGGGTGTTGGTCACCGGGTCGGTCATCACGGTCGGCGAGGCCCGGCTGCTTCTGGGAAAGGGCTGAAATGCGGACGCTGTGCGCCTCCACTCTGATCGGTGAGTTCTTCGTGATCGGCTTCGCCGGGCTGGTCGCGATGAAGGTGTCCGGCCTGTCGATGGGCACCGTGTGGACGGTCTGCGGGATCGCCATGGCACTGTGTGTACTGCTGTGCGGCATGCTGAGCCGTCCCGGAGCGGTGCAGATCGGCTGGGCCCTCCAGATCGGGCTGGTGCTGAGCGGCTTCGTCGTGACCACGATGTTCATCCTCGGAGTGGTCTTCGCCGCGCTGTGGTGGGCCTCGGTCCACTTCGGCCGCAAGGTGGACCAGGCGAAGGAGCGGTTCGCCGCGGCCTCCGCTCCCTCGCCTGACGCTGCGTGACGTGGCCGACGATCACCCATGTAGCCTCAGCCGCACAGCTTCACCCGCATGCCACTTCTTCTATGTCACCGCCTAAGGAGCCCGCACCGTGAGCCAGCGCACGCTCGTCCTTCTCAAGCCCGACGCAGTACGACGTGGACTGGTGGGCGAGATTCTCGGCCGGATCGAGCAGAAGGCGGGCTGGACGATCTCCGCCCTGGAGCTCCGCCAGCTGGGCCGTGAGCTTCTGGAGCAGCACTACGCCGAGCATGTCGGCAAGCCCTTTTATGAGCCCCTGGTGGAGTTCATGTCCTCCGGGCCGGCCGTTGCGCTGGTCGTCGAGGGCGAGCGCGTGATCGAAGGCGTCCGTGCGCTGGCCGGTCCGACCGACCCGATCGCCGCGGCGCCCGGTTCCATCCGTGGCGATTTCGGCACCATCGTTCGGGAAAATCTGATCCATGGCTCGGACTCCGAAGAGTCGGCCGAGCGGGAAATCAAGATTTTCTTTCCCGGTCTCGCCTGATCCGACCTGATCTCGGTCTGATCGATCATCAGCTGGTCACACCCCTGCTGACCTGGGGGCGGTCGAATTTCTCGGCCGCCTCTTGGCATATGCGAGCCGATCGGGGGAACGCATCTCCGCGACACGACGTCACCATTAGAGGGGGCGGGCTCGTGTTCTGCTGACAATGGCGGAGGACCCCCGCAGCGTGTTCGCGCGGGCGTGACTACGATGAAGCTTCCGCGCCTCGCAGCGCACCAATCCTGCCGACCTCAAGCAAGCAATCGCTCCAGCAGGGAAGGCCTGACGTATCCTCATGGGGAACAACATGTCGTTCATCGGCCGTGACATGGCTGTCGACCTCGGGACCGCCAACACGCTGGTGTACGTCAGGGGCCGCGGGATCGTCCTCAACGAGCCATCCGTCGTCGCCATCAACACCAACACCGGCGGAATTCTCGCCGTGGGCGCCGAGGCAAAGAAGATGATCGGCCGCACCCCTGGCAACATCGTCGCCGTGCGTCCGCTCAAGGACGGCGTTATCGCCGACTTCGAGATCACCGAGCGGATGCTGCGGTACTTCATTCTGAAGATCCATAAGCGCCGCTATCTGGCCCGTCCTCGGGTGGTCGTGTGCGTTCCGTCCGGAATCACCGGAGTAGAGCGCCGCGCGGTCATCGAGGCGTCCACGCAGGCGGGCGCCCGCCAGGTGCACATCATCGAAGAGCCCATGGCCGCGGCCATCGGTTCCGGCCTCCCGGTCCACGAGGCCACCGGCAACATGGTGGTGGACATCGGTGGCGGCACCACCGAGGTCGCCGTCATCTCGCTCGGCGGCATCGTCACCGCCCAGTCCATCCGGGTCGCCGGTGACGAGCTGGACAACGCGATCATCCAGCACATCAAGAAGGAGTACAGCCTCCTCCTTGGCGAGCGCACCGCCGAGAACATCAAGATCACAATCGGTTCGGCGTTCGAGAGCGAGGAAGAGGAGCACACCGAGATCCGCGGCCGTGACCTGGTCAGCGGGCTCCCCAAGACCGTCGTGATCTCCGCCGCCGAGGTCCGCAAGGCCATGGAGGAGCCGGTCAACTCCATCGTCGACGCGGTCAAGACCACGCTCGACAAGTGCCCGCCCGAGCTGTCCGGCGACGTCATGGACCGCGGCATCGTGCTCACCGGCGGCGGCGCGCTGCTCCGCGGCCTCGACGAGCGGCTGCGCCAGGAGACCGGTATGCCCATCCACATCGCCGAGGACCCGCTGGATTCGGTCGCCCTCGGCTCCGGCAAGTGCGTGGAGGAATTCGAGGCGCTCCAGCAGGTGCTGGACGCCCAGCCGCGCAGATGACAACCAGGCGGATCGGCCGTGCGGGCGGTATGTCGCCCGTACGGCGCATCGGCAGATCCGCTGATATACAGGCATAAGGCTCCTTAAGGACCGGACGGCCACAACGAGATCGGGACCGGTCCGACTTCGACGAGGAAGGCACGTCGCCGCACGTGAGGGACACACGAGAGAGCCGGCTGCTCCTGGTGCTGCTGATCGCCATCGCGTTCGCACTGATCACGGTGGACATCCGCGGCGGCGAGGAATCGCCCCTCGACGGCGCCCGTCAGGCCGCCGCCTCCGCCTTCGGTCCGGTGGAGGGCGGCGTCGCGAGCGCCGTCGATCCGGTCGGCAACGCCGTCGCCGCCGTCCGGGACTCCGACGCGCGGCACGATCGCATCAGCCAACTGGAGCAGGAGAACACCAGACTCAGGCAGCGGCTCGGCAGCGACGACCGCAACAGCGCCCGTTCCGTCGAACTCGACAAGCTGCGCAAGGTCGCCGGCGCCGGTCAGTACGGCATCAAGGGCGCCGAGGTCATCGGCATCGGCGCCGCCCAGGGCTTCTCCTGGACCGTCACCCTCGACGTCGGCAGCGACGACGGCATCCAGCGCGACCAGACCGTCATCAACGGCGACGGACTCGTCGGCCGGGTCACCACGGTCGGCCCCTCCACCTCCACCGTGCTGCTCGCCATCGACCCCGACTTCACCGTGGGCACCCGGATGGAGAAGTCCAGCGAGCTGGGCTTTGCCACCGGCCGCGGCGACCGC
Source organism: Streptomyces sp. NPDC005962 (assembly GCF_040629205.1). Classification (NCBI taxonomy): domain Bacteria; kingdom Bacillati; phylum Actinomycetota; class Actinomycetes; order Kitasatosporales; family Streptomycetaceae; genus Streptomyces; species Streptomyces sp. NPDC005962. The sequence continues at coordinate 248,937 of NZ_JBEXVE010000003.1, forward strand.
TCCCTGCACGTCCAGCTCCTCAACGGCAAGGCGAAGATCAAGAAGGGCGACCGGCTGGTCACCTTCGGCTCCCAGGCCGACAAGCCGTTCGTGCCCGGCGTCCCGGTCGGCAAGGTGGTCCGCGTCGACCCCACCGGCGGCGACCTCACCCGCACCCTCCAGGTACGCCCCTACGTCCGCTTCAGCAGGCTGGACATCGTCGGCGTGGTCGTCCAGCCGCCGCGCTCCAACCCGCGCGACACCGTGCTGCCGCCCAAGCCCGCGAAGCCCAAGCCGGCGCCCACGGTCACCGTCACGGCCACCCCCTCCGCCACTGCTACGAACCCGGCCAACAGGAGCTGACCGATGCTGCGCCTCAACCGTGTCCTCCTGTCCACCGTTCTCGTCGTCGTCGCCCTCGTCATCCAGATCTGCGTCCTCGCCCGGCTGCAGCTCCCCGGCGCCGTCCCCGATCTGCTGCTGCTCGTCGTCCTCGGCCTCGCGCTGGTCTACGGCCACACCGGCGGCGCCCTGGTCGGCTTCGGCGCCGGTCTGCTCGCCGACCTCGCCCCGCCCGCCGACCACGCCGCCGGGCGCTACGCCCTGGTGCTGTGCGTCATCGGCTATCTGGTCGGGCTCGCCAAGCCCGATTCCGGCCAGCTCCGGTCGGCCACCGGGCCGATGGTGGTGGTCGTCGCGGCGGCCATCGGCGCCACGCTGCTGTACGCGGGAGTCGGCATCCTCGTCGGCGACGACGCGGCCCGCCATGTGGGCCTGGGCCAGCTGCTGTTCACGGCCGCCCTGTACGACCTGCTGCTGGCCCCCTTCGCGGTGCCGCTGATCATAGGGCTGGCCAGACGCGGGGAGAACGACCGGATGGCCGACAGCTCCGGCGGCACCGGCACCGAGAGCGGTGCCCGCTGGCTCACCTCGGCGGGCAGCGTCCGGTCCGGCCGGATGAGCCGGTTCCGCCCCGGCCGGGCCGCCCGGTTCGGCGGCCAGGGCGGTGGCCTGCTGACGAAGGCGACGAAGCGGACCGGCCGCATCAAGAACGGCCGCGTCAAGCTCAAGGGGGTCAAGCGCCTGTGAGCACCGCCTTCCCGCCGACCGCAGCTGCCCTCAACGGAGCGCCATGAGCAATATCCCGGAGACCGGCCGGACTCCCCGGGTCACCGTCCGCCTCGTCGCCATCCAGATCATCGTCTTCTCGCTGCTGCTCACCCTCGGCGGACGCCTGTGGTACCTGCAGATCCGCAACGGCGACGAATACACCGAGAAGGCCGCCAACAACCACGTCCAGCAGGTCGTCCACCCGGCCGTCCGCGGCTCGATACTGGACGCCCGCGGGGTGCCGCTGGCCGACAACGAGACCCGGCTCGTGGTCTCCGCCAGCCGCACCGCGCTGATGAAGGAGCCGGACGACGGCGAGGCCGTCCTCACCCGGCTCGCGGACGTCCTCCACCTGAAGGCCAAGGACGTCAAGGACAAGGTCCGGCTCTGTGACGCCGAGACCCCGCAGCCCTGCTGGAACGGCTCCCCGTACCAGCCCATCCCGATCACCGACGAGGCCAGCGCCAAGCAGGCGCTCCAGATCCGCGAGCGCGAAGAGGACTTCCCCGGGATCAGCGCCGAGCCCACCGCCGTACGCCGCTACGCCGCGCCGGCCGGTTCCAACGCCGCCCAGGTCCTCGGCTACCTCTCGCCGGTCACCGACGAGCAGATCAAGAAGGCCGAGCACACCAAGTCGCCGCTGCTCCGCTCCGACCAGGTCGGCTCCAACGGGCTGGAGAACGAGTACGACAGCAAGCTGCGCGGCAAGGCCGGGGTGACCCGCTACGAGGTCGACAACCTCGGCCGCGTGATCGGCCAGCGGGAGAGCCAGCGGGCCCGGCCCGGCGACAACGTCGTCACCAGCCTCGACTCACGCGTCCAGGCGGTCGCGGAGAAGGAGCTGGACCAGGCGATGAAGGACGCCCGCAAGCAGTACGACCGGAACACCGGCACGAAGTACAAGGCGGACTCGGGCTCGGTCGTGGTCATGGAGGCCAAGACCGGCCGGGTGGTGGCGATGGCGTCCAACCCGGCGTATGACCCCAACGCCTGGGTCGGCGGCATCTCCGGCAAGGACTACAAGAAGCTCACCGGCAAGGACAGCAACTACCCGCTGCTGAACCGGGCGATCCAGGGCCAGGCGGCCCCCGGCTCGATCTTCAAGGTGATCCCGACGACCGCCGCGGTCAACGCCGGGTACTCCTTCGACGGCCCGTACACCTGCTCCAGCTCGTTCAACATCGGCGGCCAGGTCTTCAAGAACTTCGAGTCCGAGAGCCACGGCGGGATCAGCCTCGGCCGCGCGCTGGAGGTCTCCTGCGACACCGTCTTCTACCGCCTCGCCTACGAGCAGTGGAAGAAGGACGGCGGCAACAAGCCCAAGAAGAACCCGGGCGACTGGTTCTACAAGACCGCCCATCAGTTCGGCCTGGCCAAGAAGACCGGCATCGACCTCCCCAACGAGGTCAGCGGCCGGGTCCCGGACCGCCAGTGGAAGAAGGACTTCTGGAAGGCCAACAAGGACGCCTGGTGCAAGACCGGCAAGAAGAACGGCAGCTACACCGAGCGGCTTTCCTACGAGAACTGCCTCGAAGGCATGAAGATGCGCGCCGGTGACTCCGTCAACTACTCGATCGGCCAGGGCGACACCCTCGTCACCCCGATGCAGATGGCCACCATCTACGGGGCGATCAGCAACGGCGGCACGCTCTACGACCCGACCGTCGGCAAGGCGATCGTCAGCCCGGACGGCAAGCACATCCAGGAGATCGAGCCCAAGTCCCACGGCAAGCTGCCGATGAAGGGCCAGACGCGCGACCAGATCGACCAGGCGCTCGCGGGCGTCGCCACCCGGGGCACCGCCGCCTGGCGGTTCCAGGGCTGGCCGCAGGACAAGATCCCGATGCACGCCAAGACCGGTACCGCCGAGGTCTACGGCAAGCAGACCACCTCCTGGTTCGCGACGTACACCAAGGACTACTCGGTCGTGATGACGATCTCGCAGGGCGGCACCGGCTCCGGCGCCTCGGGCCCGGCCGTGCGCAAGATCTACAACGCGCTGTACGGGGTCGACGGCAAGGGCGGGATCGACAAGAAGAAGGCGCTGCTGCCCGCGCCGCAGGCCAACCTCCCCAAGATCTCCTCCGACGGCTCGATCGAGGCCCAGCCGGTGGGCAAGCCGCTCGCCCTGCTGGGCGACACCAAGCGGCGGGGAGGTGCGCGGCGGTGAGCGCGTCGACCCACGGCTACTCCGTCCCCCGCTTCACCCCCGAGCGCGGCACCTGGCGCAAGCTCATGGCGCGCGACTCGCTCGTGCGCCGCCTGGACTGGGTGCTGCTGCTCAGCTGCCTGGCGCTGTCCGCGATCGGGACCCTCCTGGTCTACTCGGCGACCCGCAACCGCACCGAGCTGAATCAGGGCGACCCGTACTACTTCCTGGTCCGGCACGCCATGAACACCGGCATCGGGCTGCTGCTCGCGATCGGCACCGTCTGGCTCGGCCACCGCACCCTGCGCGGCGCGGTGCCGGTGCTGTACGGCCTGTCCGTCATCCTCGTCCTCGCCGTCCTCACCCCGCTGGGCTCGACCATCAACGGCGCGCACGCCTGGATCGTGATCGGTGCCGGGTTCTCCCTCCAGCCCGGCGAGTTCGCCAAGATCACGATCATCCTGGGCATGTCGATGCTGCTGGCCGCGCGCGTGGACGCGGGCGACCGGCTCAACCCCGACCACCGCACCGTCGTCCAGGCGCTCGGTCTGGCCGCGCTGCCCATCGCGATCGTCATGCTGATGCCGGACCTCGGCTCGGTGATGGTCATGGCGGTGATCGTGCTCGCGGTGCTCCTCGCCTCCGGCGCGTCCAACCGCTGGATCGCCGGGCTGATCGCCACCGCGGTGGTCGGTGCGCTGCTGATCTGGCAGCTGCACATCCTCGACCAGTACCAGATCGACCGCTTCGCCGCCTTCGCCAACCCCGCCCTGGACCCGGCGGGCGTCGGCTACAACACCAACCAGGCGCGCATCGCGATCGGCTCCGGCGGCCTCACCGGCAAGGGGCTCTTCCACGGCACCCAGACCACCGGTCAGTTCGTGCCCGAGCAGCAGACGGACTTCGTCTTCTCGGTCGCGGGGGAGGAGCTGGGCTTCCTCGGCGCGGGCCTGATCATCGTGCTGCTGGGCGTCGTCCTGTGGCGCGCCTGCCGGATCGCGCGGGGCACCACCGAGCTGTACGGGACGCTCGTCGCGGCCGGGATCATCGCCTGGTTCGCGTTCCAGTCGTTCGAGAACATCGGCATGACGCTGGGCATCATGCCGGTGGCCGGTCTGCCGCTGCCCTTCGTCTCCTACGGAGGCTCGTCGATGTTCGCCGTATGGATCGGGATCGGGCTGCTCCAGTCCATCCGGGTGCAGAGGCCCGTATCGGCTTGACCAGCACGCGGGGGACGCGGGGGACTCCCGCGAAGCGTCCCGGGCGACTACATTCACCACATGGTGGACATCATGCGGGAGATCGAACGCAAGTACGAAACCACCGATGACGGCACCACATCCGGCGGCCTCCCCGAGCTGGCCGGGGTCGCCGGAATCGCGCAGGTGAGGGACCAGGGCGCCGTCACGCTCGACGCCACGTACTACGACACCCCCGGACAGCGGCTCGCCGCCGACGGCATCACCCTGCGCCGCCGCACCGGGGGCGACGACGCCGGGTGGCACCTCAAGCTGCCGGTGGGGCCGGACGTACGGGACGAGATCCGCGCCCCGCTCTCGGACACCCTGCCCGCGCACCTCGCGGGCCTCGTACGCTCCCGCGTCCGCGGCACCGGCCTGGTGCCCCTCGTCCACCTGCTGTCGGAGCGGAACGTCCGGCACCTCGTGGACAGCGACGGCACGCTGCTCGCCGAGCTGTCCGCCGACCAGGTCACCGCGCGCCGACTGGCCCCCGTCCCCGGCGACCCGGTGAGCTGGACCGAGGTCGAGGTGGAGCTCGCCGAGGGCGGCGATCCCGCGCTGCTCGACGCCCTGGAGCCGCATCTGACGGACGCCGGGCTGCGCCGCGCCGACCTCCCCTCCAAGCTCGCCCGGGCCCTGGCCGAAACCGCCCCGCGCGAGGGCGGCCACAAGCTTGAGAAGAAGTCCCGCAAGAAGTCCGGCGGAAAGTCCGGCAAAACGTCCGGCGAAAAGTCCGGCCAGAAGTCCGGCAAGAAGGACGCCGGGAAGGAGACGGCCGAGGCCACCGCCGGTGACATCGTCCTGGACTACGTACGCCGCCAGATCACCACGATCGTCACCCTCGACCCCGCCGTACGCCTGGACACCTACGACTCCGTACACCGCATGCGGGTCGCCACCCGGAGGCTGCGCAGCGCCTTCCGCTCGTACCGCAAGGTCCTCGACCGCACCGTCACCGACCCCATCGGCGCCGAGCTGAAGTGGCTGGCCGCCGAGCTGGGCATCGACCGGGACCGCGAAGTACTCACCGCACGCATCGGCGAACGGCTCTCCGAGGTGCCCGTCGAACTGCGGCTCGGGCCCGTCGCCGCCCGGCTGCAGATCTGGTCGCACGCGCGCCGCACCGGTTCCCGCGACCGGCTGATCGGCGTCCTGGACGGCGAGCGCCACCTCGCGCTGCTCGACACCCTCGACGCGCTCCTGGCCGACCCGCCGCTGCGCCCGGCCGCCGCCCGCCCGGCCGCCGAGGTGATCCGCAAGGCCGTGCTGCGCGACTACGAACGGCTCGCGGACCGCCTGGAGCCGGTCCTGGACGCCCCCTCGGGGCCCGACCGGGACGTCGTCCTGCACGAGGCCCGCAAGGACGCCAAACGGGCCCGCTACGCCGCCGAGGCCGCCCGCCCGGCGCTCGGGGCGCCCGCGAAGGCGTTCGCGGGGCTCATGACCGAGGTGCAGGAGCTGCTCGGCGACCACCAGGACAGCGTGGTCGCGCGGGAGGCGCTCCGCGAGCTGGCCATCCAGGCGCACGCGGCGGGGGAGTCCACCTTCACCCTCGGACTGCTCCACGGCCGTGAGGAGGCCCGGGCGGCCGACCGCGAGCGCGAACTGCCCGGTCTGTGGGCCGAGGTCTCCCGCCGGGAGCACCGGGCGGCGCTGGAGCCATGACCGTGGCGTAACGGCCCCGGCGGGACCGGTACGCTTGAGGGTCACCCCTGTCCGCGCACGAAGGTTACTGATGTCTGTCGAGTCGGTCTTCCCACAGCTCGAGGCTCTGCTCCCCCATGTGCAGAAGCCGATCCAGTACGTGGGCGGCGAGCTCAACTCCACTGTCAAGGCGTGGGATGAGTGCGACGTCCGCTGGGCGCTCATGTACCCCGACGCCTACGAGGTCGGGCTGCCCAACCAGGGCGTCATGATCCTCTACGAGGTGCTCAACGAGCGCGAGGGCGTGCTCGCCGAGCGTACGTACAGCGTCTGGCCGGACCTCGAAGAGCTGATGCGCGAGCACAAGGTGCCGCAGTTCACCGTGGACGCGCACCGCCCCGTCAGCGCCTTCGACGTCTTCGGTATCTCTTTCTCCACCGAGCTGGGCTACACCAACCTGCTCACCGCGCTCGACCTCGCGGGCATCCCGCTGGACGCCGCCGACCGCACCGTCGACCACCCGGTCGTGGTCGCGGGCGGCCACGCCGCGTTCAACCCGGAGCCGGTCGCGGACTTCATCGACTGCGCGGTGATCGGCGACGGCGAACAGGCCGTCCTGGAGATGACCGAGATCATCCGCGCCTGGAAGGCCGAGGACCGCCCCGGCGGCCGCGACGAGCTGCTGTTCCGTCTCGCCCGCACCGGCAGCATCTACGTGCCGAAGTTCTACGACGTGGAGTACCTGGCCGACGGCCGCATCTCCCGCGTCGTGCCGAACCGTTCGGGCGTGCCGTGGCGTGTCTCCAAGCACACCGTCATGGACCTCGACGAGTGGCCGTACCCCAAGCAGCCGCTCGTGCCGCTCGCCGAGACCGTGCACGAGCGGATGTCGGTGGAGATCTTCCGCGGCTGCACCCGGGGCTGCCGCTTCTGCCAGGCGGGCATGATCACCCGCCCGGTGCGCGAGCGCTCCATCACGGGCATCGGCGACATGGTCGAAAAGGGCTTGAAGAGCACCGGTTTCGAGGAGGTCGGCCTGCTGTCGCTCTCCTCCGCCGACCACACCGAGATCGGCGACATCGCCAAGGGCCTCGCCGACCGGTACACGGAAGACAAGATCGGCCTGTCCCTCCCGTCGACCCGGGTGGACGCCTTCAACATCGACCTGGCCAACGAGCTGACCCGCAACGGCCGCCGCTCGGGCCTCACCTTCGCCCCCGAGGGCGGTTCCGAGCGCATCCGCAAGGTCATCAACAAGATGGTCTCGGAAGAGGACCTCATCCGTACGGTGTCCACCGCGTACGGCAACGGCTGGCGGCAGGTGAAGCTGTACTTCATGTGCGGCCTGCCGACCGAGACCGATGAGGACGTGCTGCAGATCGCCGACATGGCGACCAAGGTGATCGCCAAGGGCCGTGAGGTGTCCGGCAAGAACGACATCCGCTGCACCGTCTCGATCGGCGGTTTCGTCCCCAAGCCGCACACCCCGTTCCAGTGGGCGGCGCAGCTCGGCGCCGAGGACACCGACGCGCGGCTGGAGAAGCTGCGCGAGCGGATTCGCGGCGACAAGAAGTACGGCCGCTCGATCGGCTTCCGCTACCACGACGGCAAGCCCGGCATCGTCGAGGGCCTGCTCTCGCGCGGCGACCGCCGGGTGGGCGCGGTCATCCGCGCCGTCTACGAGGACGGCGGCCGCTTCGACGGCTGGCGCGAGCACTTCTCGTACGACCGCTGGATGGAGTGCGCCGAGCGCACCCTGCCCGAGGTCGGCCTGGACGTCGACTGGTACACCACCCGTGAGCGCACCTACGAGGAGGTCCTGCCCTGGGACCACCTCGACTCCGGTCTCGACAAGGACTGGCTGTGGGAGGACTGGCAGGACTCGCTCGACGAGACCGAGGTCGAGGACTGCCGCTGGACCCCGTGCTTCGACTGCGGCGTCTGCCCGCAGATGGACACGTCCATCCAGATCGGCCCCACCGGCCGCAAGCTGCTGCCGCTGTCGGTCGTGAAGTAGCCCTTCGGTCGTGACGTAGCCCTCGGGCAACCGGCCGGTCACAAAGTACGCTGGAAGGCGCACGGGCCCGCACAGGCCCGTGCGCCGGAGAAGCGAAGAAAAACAAGGAGACAGACCCCTGGGCAAGCGACAGCCCGAAGGCCCGCCGCCCGCACCCGCGGTGCAGCGCATCCGTTTGCGTTACACCAAGCGCGGCCGCCTCCGGTTCACCAGCCATCGCGACTTCCAGCGCGCCTTCGAGCGGGCGCTGCGCCGCGCCGAGGTGCCCATGGCGTACTCGGCGGGCTTCACCCCGCACCCCAAGGTGTCGTACGCCAATGCCGCACCCACCGGCACCGGCAGTGAGGCCGAGTACCTGGAGATCCAGCTCACCGAGGTGCGGGACCCCGAGACGCTGCGGACGCTGCTCAACGAGTCGCTGCCCGACGGACTCGACGTCACCGACGCCGTCGAGGCCCGCACCTCCGGGCTCGCCGACCGGCTCCAGGCCTCCGTATGGGAGATCCGGCTCGACCGGGTCGCCCCGGCGGACGCCGAACGGGCCGTGGCCGCCTTCCTGGAGGCAGAGGCCGTCGAGGTGGAGCGCCGGACGAAAAACGGCATGCGCACCTTCGACGCCCGCGCCGCGGTGGCCCGCCTGGAAGCGGTCGCAGGTCGGGGCGATAGGCCTGGCGACGGTGGCTGTGCGATACTGCGGCTGGTAGTACGGCATCTGACACCTGCCGTTCGACCCGACGACGTCCTGTCCGGTCTCCGCGCCACGGCCGACCTGGCGCCGCCGGTCCCCGCAGCGGTGACCAGGCTGGCGCAGGGGCTGCTCGATGAGGAGTCCGGCACGGTGACCGACCCGCTCGCGCCCGATCGCGAGGCAGTTCAGGCCGCCCCACCCACGGCCGCCGAGCTGACCGCCGCGATGGCGGCGCCGGAAGGTTCCGCGTAAGGACCGCCGTCGACGCGCCGCCCAGGCACTTGGGAGCCACCCGGGTCCGGCAGGCGCACTGACCAGGAGACTTTCGCCGGTCCCGGCCCTGAAAAACCGGCCCGGCGAGCGATACGACAGCTCCCGTGCGGCGCCCGCGCCCCGGACGGCGGAACCCGCGCAGCGCGTGAGGTTCGGCCGGAAGCAGGCGCGGCGCCCGGGAGCGTGACGGGAGAACCGCCCGCATGCTCGAGCCCATTGAGCCGACCGAACCTATCCAGCCCCAGGGACAAGCCGCGCAGCGCGTCGCCGCCCCCGGGGATTCCCTCTCACCCAGTGACACCCTGCCGCCGCGCCGCCGCCGTGCGGCCTCCCGGCCCGCCGGTCCGCCGGTGGGCGGCGTGAGCGACGCCGAGGTGACCGCGCCCGCCGTACCGGCCATACCGGCCGAGTCGATCGCCGCCGGTGCGGCCGTGTCCGCCGCGGAGGCGTCAGCCGTGTCCGTGTCCGCCGCGTCCGAGGCCTCCGACGGTGACAGCGTTTCCGCCGCTCCGCCCGCCCGTGCGCGTCGCAGGGCGACGCGCAGGACCACCGCCCCGGCGGGTGCGACGGAGGCCGCGGAGACCGTGGTCCCGGCGGACGCCCCCCGCGCCGCCGAGCCCGCCGAGGTCCCGGCCGCCGCGTCGGAGCCCGCTCTGCCCGCCCGTGCGCGCCGCCGGGCCACCCGTAAGGTGACCGCCCCGGCCGCCGCGCCGGAGGCCGCCGAGACGGTGGTGCCGGTGGAGGAGACCGCCGCGGAAGCGTCCGCGGAACCGGCCGAGGCCGCCGCCGAGTCCGCCCCGCCCGCCCGTACACGCCGTCGGGCGACGCGCAAGGCAGCGGCCCCGGAGGGCGCCCCGCAGGCGGAGCCCTCCGACGTGGACGCGTCGTCTGCGGCGGCCGCTGGTGGCAGTGGCGACGAGAGCACCGCCCCAGCCGCAGTCGCAGCCGATGCCCCGGCCGACGAGGCGCCCCGTGCCCGTACGCGCCGCCGTGCCGCCCGTAAGGCGTCCGCCCCGGCCGGTGCGCCGGAGGCCGCCGCCGACGAGCCGGGTGCCGAGGCCCCGGCCGCCGAGACCGCTCCGGCCGAGCCCGTGTCCGCCGAGCCCGCCGCCGCCGAAGCCGAGGCCTCCGCGGAGGCCGCTCCGGCGCCGCGTACCCGCCGCCGGGCGACCCGTAAGACGGCCGCCGCCGCGGCCAAGGCCGCCGAGGCCACCGAAGAGCCCGCCCCGGAGGCCGCCGAGGCCGCTACGGAGGAGAGCGCCGAAGAGGCGCCGCGCTCCCGTGCCCGCCGCCGCGCCACCCGGAAGACGGCCGCCGAGGAGCAGCAGCCCGAGCAGCGGGCCGCCGACGGCGCCGCCGAGCCCGAGGGCGAGCCGGAGACCGCGCCGCGCGGTGGCCGCCGCCGGGCCGCCCGCCCGCCGACAGCGGTGTTCCAGGCGCCGGTCTTCACCGAGCCGGTCTTCCAGACCCCGGAGAGCGCCGCCGCCGAGGCCGCCGCGTCCGCCGCGGAAGAGGCCGACGAGGCCGAGGAGACCGAGGACACTCAGGAAACCGGCGCGACCGAGAAGCAGAGCACGACGGCGACCGCCGAGCCGGTGGCCCCCGCCGCGGGCGGCCGCCGCCGCCGGCGCCGCCGGGGCGAGCCCGTCGAGGAGCGCCCGGCGGAGGCCGAGGAGCCCGCCGACGAGACCGAGGACGCCGAGCAGGACGGCCGTCCGGCCGACCGAGAGCAGGGCGACGACGAGTCGGGCGACCGCCCGGCCCGCCGCCGTCGCCGTGGTGGCCGTCGCCGCCGCCGGGGCGAGGCCGCCGACGCCGAGGGCGCCGAGGGCCGTTCCGAGGGTGAGGACGGCGCTTACGACGACGAGGCGCAGGCCGAGGGCGAGACCGGCGAGGAGCCGGGCGCCGACGAGGAGTCCGCCGACGCCGGTGAGTCCGCCGGTGGCGGCTCCAGCAGCAGCCGTCGCCGCCGCCGTCGCCGCCGTCGCAGCGGGGACGGCGCCGACGGGGAGTCGGGCGGTGACGACCCGGAGCGTACGGTCGTCAAGGTCCGGGAGCCGCGCGAGCGGCGTGCGAAGGACACCGAGTCCAGCGTGGACGAGGTGCAGTCGATCAAGGGCTCGACGCGTCTGGAGGCGAAGAAGCAGCGCCGCCGCGAGGGGCGCGAGCAGGGCCGCCGCCGGGTGCCGATCATCACCGAGGCCGAGTTCCTGGCCCGCCGCGAGGCGGTCGAGCGGGTGATGGTCGTCCGGCAGAACGGCGAGCGCACCCAGATCGGCGTGCTGGAGGACAACGTCCTCGTCGAGCACTTCGTCAACAAGGAGCAGGCCACCAGCTACGTCGGCAACGTCTACCTGGGCAAGGTCCAGAACGTGCTGCCGTCGATGGAGGCCGCCTTCGTCGACATCGGCAAGGGCCGCAACGCCGTGCTGTACGCGGGCGAGGTCAACTTCGAGGCGCTGGGGCTCACCGGCGGGCCGCGCCGTATCGAGACCGCCCTGAAGTCCGGGCAGTCCGTGCTCGTCCAGGTCACCAAGGACCCGATCGGCCACAAGGGCGCCCGGCTGACCAGCCAGGTCTCCCTGCCCGGCCGCTACCTGGTGTACGTCCCCGAGGGCTCCATGACGGGCATCAGCCGCAAGCTGCCCGACACCGAGCGCGCCCGGCTGAAGCAGATCCTCAAGAAGATCGTCCCCGAGGACGCGGGCGTGATCGTCCGCACCGCCGCGGAGGGCGCGAGCGAGGACGAGCTTGCCCGCGACGTCCAGCGGCTGCAGGCGCAGTGGGAAGAGATCAAGAAGAAGGCGAAGAGCGGCAACGCTCCGACGCTTCTCTACGGGGAGCCGGACATGACCGTCCGGGTCGTCCGCGACATCTTCAACGAGGACTTCTCCAAGGTCATCGTGAGCGGTGAGGACGCCTGGGAGACCATCCACGGCTATGTCTCGCACGTCGCGCCCGACCTGGCCGACCGGCTGCAGAGGTGGAACTCGGACGTCGACGTCTTCGCCACGTACCGGATCGACGAGCAGCTGATGAAGGCGCTGGACCGCAAGGTCTGGCTGCCCAGCGGCGGCTCCCTGGTGATCGACCGGACCGAGGCGATGATCGTCGTCGACGTCAACACCGGGAAGTTCACCGGCCAGGGCGGCAACCTGGAGGAGACGGTCACCAGGAACAACCTGGAGGCGGCCGAGGAGATCGTGCGCCAGCTGCGGCTGCGCGACCTCGGCGGCATCATCGTGATCGACTTCATCGACATGGTGCTGGAGTCCAACCGCGATCTGGTGCTGCGGCGGCTGCTGGAGTGTCTGGGCCGGGACCGTACGAAGCACCAGGTCGCGGAGGTCACCTCGCTCGGCCTGGTCCAGATGACCCGTAAGCGGGTCGGCCAGGGCCTGCTGGAGTCGTTCTCCGAGTCCTGCGTCCACTGCAACGGCCGCGGCGTGATCGTCCACATGGAGCAGCCGACGGTGGTCGGCGGCGGTGGCGGCGGCAAGCGCAAGAAGAAGAAGTCCGGCGGCCAGCAGGCGCCCGCGCCGGAGGAGACCGCCGTGGCCGAGGCCGAGGCGCCCGAGGCCGCCGAGGAGGTCGCGGCGGAGGTCGCGCAGCCGAAGGCGCTGCCGGAGCCGGCCTTCGCGGTCGACGAGGAGCTGTACAGCAGCGCCGCCGAGGCCGAGGCGGCCGCGGGCCGTGGGCGTCCCCGGCGCCGGGCGACGCGCAAGGTGTCCGCTCCGGCGGGTGCGCCGAAGAGCGCCGAGCAGCAGCCGGAGGCCGTGGTCGTCGTGGCGGACGAGCCGAAGCCGGAGGCGCCCGCCGAGGCGCCCGAGGCCGCCGCTCCCGCCGCCGAGCCGGAGGCCGCCGTGGAGGCCGCTCCCGCGCCGCGTACGCGCCGCCGGGCGACCCGGAAGGCGACCGCTCCGGCGGGCTCGCCCACGGGCTCCGAGGATGCCGCCGTGGTGGTCGTCAGCGCTCCCGCGGCGGAGCCGGAGTCGGACCCGAAGCCGGAGTCGGAGCCGGAGGCCGACGGCGAGGCCGAGGCACCCGCGAAGAAGACGGCCCGTAAGACGGCCAAGAAGGCACCGGCGAAGAAGACGGCCGCCAAGAAGACCGTCGCGAAGAAGACCGCGTCGAAGACGACGGCGGCCAAGAAGGCCACCACGAAGAAGACGACGGCGAAGAAGACGACCACCAAGAAGGCGGCGTCGAAGAAGACCGCGGCGGCGGAGCAGCAGACGCCGCAGTCGGTCTCGGCCTCCGCCGACGACTGAGCAGGACGCAGAACGAGAGCCCGGAGGCTGCCCGCGCACGTGCGTAGGCGGCCTCCGGCCTCTGGTAACCTTGACCCTCGGCGTCCTACGCCAAGCCCCTGAGCACATCCCTTCCGCTTCGCGGGAGAGGCCGCTCGGCCGGTGCTGAACCGCGAGAAGTCATTCGGGGAATCACTCGGTTGTCATGACCTTCATGGGGTCATGTGGAGCGGCTGGCATCAGAGGTCCCGTTTACTAGCGAGAGAGTGAGAACCGCGTGTACGCAATCGTGCGCACCGGCGGCCGCCAGCAGAAGGTAGCCGTGGGCGATGTCATCGAGGTCGACCGCATTGGAACCAGCAAGGTCGGCGACACTGTCGCCCTCTCGACTCTGCTCGTTGTCGACGGCGATGCCGTCACCAGCGATCCGTGGGTTCTGGCCGGTGTGAAGGTTCAGGCCGAGGTCGTGGACCACCACAAGGGTGCCAAGATCGACATCCTGAAGTACAAGAACAAGACCGGTTACCGGAAGCGGATCGGCCACCGTCAGCTGCACACCGCGCTGAAGATCACCAGCATCGACTCGGCTGCGAAGTAAGGGACTGAGGAGACATGGCACATAAGAAGGGCGCATCGTCCACTCGGAACGGTCGCGACTCCAACGCCCAGCGGCTCGGGGTCAAGCGCTTCGGCGGCCAGGCCGTCAACGCGGGTGAGATCCTGGTCCGCCAGCGCGGCACGCACTTCCACCCGGGCACGGGCGTCGGCCGCGGCGGCGACGACACTCTGTTCGCGCTGGCCGCCGGTGCGGTGCAGTTCGGCACCCACCGTGGCCGCAAGGTCGTGAACATCGTTCCGGTCGCCGAGTAATCACGGCACCGGCACGACGCCACACACCTTTCCGAGGGCGGACCGCTCTTCCCCGTGACGGGGAAGCGGGTCCGCCCTCGGCGCGTTACGCAGGTAACGACGAAACACTTACCCGTACGTATCTGGAGGCACCCGTCATGACCACCTTCGTGGACCGCGTCGAGCTGCACGTCGCCGCGGGTAGCGGAGGCCACGGCTGCGCCTCCGTACACCGTGAGAAGTTCAAGCCGCTCGGCGGCCCGGACGGCGGTAACGGTGGCCGGGGCGGCGATGTGATCCTGGTCGTCGACCAGTCGGTCACCACGCTGCTGGAGTACCACCACAGCCCGCACCGCAAGGCCACCAACGGCAAGCCCGGTGAGGGCGGCAACCGCTCCGGCAAGGACGGCAGCGACCTGGTCCTGCCGGTTCCGGACGGCACCGTCGTCCTCGACAAGAAGGGCAACGTGCTCGCCGACCTGATCGGCGAGGGCACCACCTTCATCGCCGCCCAGGGCGGCCGCGGCGGCCTCGGCAACGCGGCCCTCGCCTCGGCCCGCCGGAAGGCCCCCGGGTTCGCGCTGCTGGGCGAGCCGGGCCACACCGGGGACGTCGTCCTGGAGCTGAAGACCGTCGCGGACGTGGCCCTCGTCGGCTACCCGAGCGCCGGCAAGTCGTCGCTGATCTCGGTGCTCTCGGCCGCCCGGCCGAAGATCGCCGACTACCCCTTCACCACGCTGGTGCCCAACCTCGGCGTGGTGACGGCCGGTTCGACCGTCTACACCATCGCGGACGTGCCCGGCCTGATCCCGGGCGCCAGCCAGGGCAAGGGCCTGGGGCTGGAGTTCCTGCGCCACGTCGAGCGCTGCTCGGTGCTGGTACACATCCTGGACACCGCGGCCCTGGAGTCCGAGCGCGACCCGCTGACCGACCTCGATGTCATCGAGGCCGAACTCGCCGAGTACGGCGGCCTGGAGGACCGGCCCCGGCTCGTCGTCCTCAACAAGGTCGACGTCCCCGACGGCAAGGACCTCGCCGACATCATCCGTCCGGACCTGGAGGCCCGCGGCTACCAGGTCTTCGAGGTCTCGGCCGTCGCCCACCTCGGGCTGAAGGAGCTGTCGTTCGCCCTCGCGGACATCGTCGGACAGGCGCGGGCGGCCAAGCCGAAGGACGAGGCGACCAGGATCGTCATCCGCCCGAAGGCCGTGGACGACGCGGGCTTCAAGGTCGTCGCCGAGGACGGTTTCTACCGCGTCGTGGGCGAGAAGCCCGAACGCTGGGTCCGGCAGACCGACTTCTCCAACGACGAGGCCGTCGGCTACCTCGCCGACCGGCTGAACCGCCTCGGCGTCGAGGAGGAGCTCGTCAAGACGGGCGCCCGCGCGGGCGACGAGGTCGTCATCGGCCCCGAGGACAACGCGGTCGTCTTCGACTGGGAGCCGACACTCGCGTCGGGTGCCGAGATGCTGGGCCGCCGCGGTGAGGACCACCGCTTCGAGGAACCCCGCCCGGCGGCGCAGCGGCGCCGCGACCGGGACGCGGAGCGGGACGACGCGGACGAGGAGTACGAGTCGTTCAAGCCGTTCTAGGCGGCCTTCGGGCCCGGATGGGGATGGACTGCCCCCGTCACGGGCCCTGACGGCCCCTGTCGGCCGCGAGCGGCTGGTTTCACGACAAGGGCCCGGGAGCGATGCTCCCGGGCCCTTACGCGCGCCGTGGCGCGTGAGATGGTCTCAGACCGTCGCCGTCTCCTCCGGCTCCGACGGTCCGGCCTCGAGCTCCGCCTCCTCGGCCGCGTCCCGGGCCTCCCGCTGCGACGGGATCTCGTCCGTCAGTCGGGTGGCCATCCGCGCCCGCCGCTCGTCGGCCTTGTCGCACAGCGTCTGCGCGGCCCCGTCGAAGCGCGCCAGGGACGGCGGGTCGGACGGCCCGAGCAGATGCACCTTCAGCTCGGCGCGGGCGGCCGCGAGGGTGTCCTTCTCGGGGTCGCGGACGGTCTCCAGCAGCTCCGGAACCTCCGACGCCTCGGGCGCGAGGATCGTGGCGGCGCGCACCGTGGGGAAGTTCGCCCGGAACTCCTCCTCGGTCAGCCCGCTGGTGTTCGCCACCGCGTACGGCTTCTCGCTCGTCAGGTAGTCCGAGACGACGCTCGACACATCGCTGATCAGCACGTCGGCCTGGTTGAAGCAGGTGAAGATGGCCGGGCGCGGCCCGGTGACGATCTGGTGCTCCCAGTCCGGCAGCGACGCCCAGTAGGCGCTCTCCCAGGCGGCGGTGGCCGCCGCCACGCCCGCGGCGCGGTTGTCGTCCGGGGCGCCCTGGAGCCTCATGCGCTCGATCTCGTCCGCGCTGCGGCGGAAGGCGGTGCTGGTGAGCTGGTTCAGCTCCTCGGTGCGCCGGTTCAGCTCGGCCGCGGCCTCGGCGGGCTGACGGGCCCCGCCGCGCCGGGTGTTCGCCTCGGCGATCATCGCCCTGATGCGGTCGTCGGCCAGGCCGGCCCGCCGGTCGACGGAGCCGGTCATCGGGTGCGGCTTGTACAGCAGCCGCACCTTGGGGTCGGCGAGGAGCTCGCGGACGATGTTCTCCCCGGCCAGGATGACCGAGGTGTTGCCCGGGTTGCCGTCCCAGCCTTCCCAGGTCGGCGCGTACAGCACGGTGGTGTACGCGCCGGTCGGTACGCCCGCGTAGGGGCGGATCGGCGCCAGCTGCGGGCGGCCGACCTCGACCACGTCCTTGTCCTCGACGCCGATGTCGGCGAGCTGGTAGCGGTCGCGCGCGGCCGGGCCCGCGACCCACACCTCGTCGTACGCCTTGGCGTACGGGTTGCAGCTGGAGAGCTTGTCGCTCTCGCCGTGGTTGATGAACGCGTGCTTGATCGAGGGGATGCGCAGCACCTGCGAGGTCTTGCCCGAGTTGGCCGGGTGCAGCATCACCTTGAGCGTCGAGTGCTCGATGCGCATCAGGTGGGCGACCTTGGGGAGGCAGAGGATCGGGATGTCCGTCGCGTCGATCTTCTGCACCATGAACCGCTCGCGCAGCACGATGATGGGGTTGCCGTCGAGCGAGGCGAGGGTGGAGAGCCACATGTTCGCCTGGTACGCGGAGCTGGTGCCGCCGGAGAAGTACATACCCACGGTCGGCCGGTAGTCGGCCAGCCAGGTGTCGAGCCACTCCAGGGCCTTCGCCTCGCTCACCGCGCGCTTGCGCGGCAGCAGCCAGGTGCCCAGGTGGACGGTGCCGACGATGCCGATCAGCAGGGCGATCGAGAGGCCGACGGCGCCCCAGACGGCGTCCTTGGTACCGGCGGTCAGTAGCAGTCCGGCGGTGGCCGGGGCGGCGAGCCGCAGGATGCGGCGGCCGTGCTGGCGGGAGAACAGCCGCGGCGGGGCGTCGCTCAGCCGCAGCGCGGACGCGTCGATGTTGCGCGTGACGAACGGCAGCTGCCGGGTGCGGCGGACCATTATGGCGGCCGCCTGGCAGGCGAAGTGCACGACGTAGAACAGCAGCAGCCCGACGGTCAGCGGCGCCTGCTCGTGGAGCGGATTGATTCCCTCTATCCGCAGCAGTCCGACCATGATGAGCATGTCGCGGAACAGCTGGCGCACCGTGATGTCGAAGCGGACCTTGCCCAGCAGCGACAGCAGACCGGGCTGCTTGTGCTGCAGGAAGATATCGAGGGCGAGGCCGCACGCCGAGGCGGCGATGAAGAGCGGTACGTTCGGAAGCACGGCGCCGACGAGCTGCGTGGTGAAGAACACCACCATGGCGAGCAGCGCCGTGAGCTGTACGACCCGGCGTGGGGCGAATCCGGCTGAGGGCACGGGTTGGGCTCCTGGCGGGAGGGCGATGGGCGGGTGGGGGGACCCCTGACCGTATGCCGCGCTCTGGCCCGGTGACAATCTGCGCAGGTGCCAACCGCCCTTAAACGGGTTCAAACGATCTCCCGGCGCCGCACCGCCATCTCACGGTGATCTCTCCGCGATCTTCCCGAGACCTCAGGCTCTGGAGGGCGGCCCGTCACGGCGGTGAAATGGCCGGGCGGCCATGGGCCCGGCTCACGTAGATTGCCCCCTTGTCATGATGTGAGTGTGCGGGACACGCGTTCCGCGAGGTGTGCGTGAGAGCCGGGGACCATCCCGGGATGAGCAGGGGAGAGGCGTGGCAGTGCACGACGGGTCGGCGGTACGGGACGAGGTGGCCGCGGCCCGCAGGATCGTGGTCAAGATCGGTTCGTCTTCCCTCACCACCGCGGCAGGGGGGCTGGACGCGGACCGGGTTGACGCGCTGGTGGACGTGCTCGCGAAGGTGCTCGGCCAGGACATGAGCGGGACCGGTGCCAGTGCCGGGGTCGGTGCCGGTGCTGCGGACGGCAAGGAGATAGTGCTCGTCTCCTCCGGGGCCATCGCCGCCGGACTCGCCCCCCTGGGCCTGGAGCGGCGCCCCCGCGACCTCGCCCGCCAGCAGGCCGCCGCGAGCGTCGGACAGGGCCTGCTGGTGGCCCGCTACACCGCCTCCTTCGCGCGCTACGGGCGCCGGGTCGGCCAAGTGCTGCTCACCACGGACGACACCAGCCGCCGCGCCCACTACCGCAACGCCACCCGGACCCTGGACCAGCTGCTGGCAATGGGCGCCCTGCCGATCGTCAACGAGAACGACACCGTGGCCACCGACGAGATCCGGTTCGGGGACAACGACCGGCTCGCGGCCCTGGTCGCCCATCTCGTACGGGCCGATCTGCTGGTGCTGCTCTCCGATGTGGACGGGCTCTACGACGGAGACCCCAGGGCCCCCGGCGCCTCGCGCATCGACGAGGTCAGGGGCCCGGGGGACCTCGTCGGAGTCTCGATCGGCAGCGCGGGCCGCGCCGGAGTCGGCACCGGCGGCATGGTCACCAAGGTCGAGGCGGCCCGGATCGCCGCCGCGGCCGGGGTTCCCGTGGTGCTCACCTCCGCCAGCCGGGCCGGGGACGCCCTGCTGGGCCGTCCCACCGGTACGTACTTCCACCGCACCGGCCGCCGCTCGGCCGACCGCCTGTTGTGGCTCGCCCACGCCTCGGAGCCGCGCGGCGCGCTCACCCTGGACGACGGGGCGGTGCGGGCCGTCGTGGAGCGCCGCACCTCGCTGTTGCCCGCGGGGATCGCGGCGGTGGAGGGCGAATTCACCGCCGGGGACCCGGTCGAGCTGCGCGACACCGAGGGCCACGCGGTGGCCCGTGGACTGGTGAACTTCGACGCCAAGGAGATCCCGCGGCTGATCGGCCGGTCGACCCGAGACCTCGCCCGCGAGCTGGGCCCCGCTTACGAGCGTGAGGTCGTGCATCGGGACGACCTGGTGGTGCTCCACCGACCCGGATGACGTTCCGCTTGGGTTCCCCATGGGTTCCAAGCGGGTTGGCGGGTTGCCTCGCGTGACCGGGTTCCGCGCCCCGGAGGCGAGCCGAGCCCCCGAAAAAAGGGGGCTTACCTTCCGCAAAAACGCCCCGCGGCCGCGCGAGGACTGGTCAACTTTGTTCAACGGGGTCGCGCGGGCAGCGGGCCCGCGGTGGGAGTACGGCACCATCGCCACAGTGCTCCGCCCGCGCGTGAGCGGAGCAGCGAGCTACAGGAGGCCGCCGGTGAGACGAGGGCGCCCGGGGGCGCCGCCCCGAGGGGCGGCGGAGCGCACCCTGACCAGTGTCGGGTTGAACGGTGTCGGCGTGAACGGCGCCGGGTCGGGCGACGCCGGGACGGATGACGCGCCGACGCAGGGCAAGCGACGTGTCGAGGTGTCCCGGCTGTGGCACATCACTCTGAGCGTCTCGGGTACCGAGGCGCCGCTGCGGGAGGTCCGGCGGGCTCTGGAGCAGCTGGCCCATGACCATCCGTTCCTGCTGACCAGCCGCTACGCCAACGATCACGCCGAGATCCGTTACTGGGAAGAGGCGCGTGATCTGCACGACGCGGCGGCGGTGGCGCTGCGGCTGTGGGGTGAGCACCGTTCCACGGCCAAGCTGCCGCCGTGGGAGATCGTGGGCCTTGAGGTCATCGACCGTGATACGTATCACCAGCGCATCGCGGAGGGGTACGGGCCGCCGCCGGCCTCCCCGGTGGGCGTGCACCCGTTCTGAGGCGGCCCGCTGAAGAGCCGGTGCGGTGCTTCGAGATGTGAGAAGGCCATCTCGAAGAGCGGAATACCTGAGGGCCGGCCGCGCTCGGCTCAGTAGGCTGCCTGCATGACCAGCGCACCCACGTCGCCGCTCACCGACCCTTGGCCGAAGTCTCCCGTCCTCCAGACCGCCTACCGGGCACGAGCCGCGGCCGTCGACCTCGCCCCACTGCCGCGCGCCCTCAAGGACGACGCGCTGCTGGCGATGGCCGACGCGCTGGAGGTGCGGACGAAGGAGATCGTCGAGGCCAACGCCCACGATGTGGAGCGGGCCCGGGAGGCGGGCACGAGCGAGTCGATCGTCGACCGGCTGACCCTCACCCCGGAGCGGGTGCGGGCCATCGCCTCCGATGTGCGCGACGTGGTCGCGCTGCCCGATCCGGTCGGCGAGGTGGTGCGCGGCTCGACCCTGCCCAACGGCATCGACCTGCGCCAGGTGCGCGTCCCGCTGGGCGTCGTCGGCATCATCTACGAGGCCCGCCCGAACGTCACCGTGGATGCGGCGGCGCTGTGCCTGAAGTCGGGCAACGCCGTACTGCTGCGCGGCTCTTCGTCGGCGTATCACTCGAACAGCGCGCTGGTGAAGGTGTTGCGGGACGCCGTGGGCGGCGCCGGACTGCCCGCGGACGCCATTCAGTTGGTGCCGGGGGAGAGCCGGGAGTCGGTGCGTGAGCTGATGCGCGCCCGCGGCCTGGTGGATGTGCTGATTCCGCGAGGCGGTGCCTCGCTCATCCGTACGGTGGTCGAGGAGTCGACGGTTCCGGTCATCGAGACCGGCACCGGCAACTGCCATGTGTATGTGGACGCCCAGGCCGATCTGGACATGGCCGTGGACATCCTGGTGAACTCCAAGGCCCAGCGCCCCAGCGTGTGCAACGCGGCGGAGACGCTGCTGGTGCACCAGGACATCGCCGCGGAGTTCCTGCCGCGCGCCCTGGACGCGCTGGCGGCGGCGGGCGTCACGGTGCACGCCGACGAACGGGTGCTGGCGCTGGCCGAGGCCGAGGGGACGAAGGCCACGGTCGTCCCGGCGGCGATGGAGGACTGGGAGACCGAGTACCTGTCGTACGACATCGCCGCGGCGGTCGTGGACTCCCTGGAGGCCGCGGTGGCCCACATCGGACTGTGGTCCTCCGGTCACACCGAGGCCATCGTCACGACGTCGCAGGCGGCCGCCCGCCGCTTCACCCAATTGGTGGACTCCACCACGGTCGCCGTGAACGCGTCCACCCGCTTCACGGACGGCAGTCAGTTCGGCTTCGGCGCCGAGATCGGCATCTCCACCCAGAAGCTCCACGCCCGGGGACCGATGGGACTGCCCGAGCTGACGTCGACCAAGTACATCGTCACCGGCGACGGACACACCCGCTGAGTCACCCGTTCGGGGGATGAGCGAACCCGGAGATCAACGGGTGGATCTTCCCCCGAATACCATTTTGCCCTGCCCAAATTGACCCGTCCGGTCTACTCTGAATGGGTGCCGGACGACGTGGGGGGCAAGCCGTTCCCGAACGGCGACGAACCCGAGGACCGCAGCCACGGGGAGGCGAACGACGAGTTCGCCACCGTGGTTTTCGACGAGGACTTCGTACGGTCCGCCGTCATCCATGAACCCACCGCCGTCGAACGGATGCTGGCCGCCGCGCAGGCCCGTGCCGATGCCGAGGCGTCCCGGCGCAGCAGAGCCGGGGGCTCCCCCGAGGACGAGCTGTTCGACGACGCGTACGGTCCCGACGGCGAATTCGGGGACGGCCCGTACGACGACTATGCCGACCCGGACGGCCGCTTCGGCCCCGGCCGGGAGCTGGGCGGCGCCTACGGGCCGTACGGGCGCTACGGGAGCGCCGGGCGGCCCTACCGAGGCCATGCCCGCTGGCATCGCCCGGTGGCCTGGCTGCTGGCCGTCCTGATGGGCATCGGGGTGGTCGCGCTGGCCTTCACGGCGGTCTACCGGGGTACCTCGGGCAACCGCCAGGACCCGTCCCCGCCGCCCGCCACCAGCGGGGTCGACGGCACGCCATCGGCGCGGCCGGGCGGTAAACCGGCCGTGCGTTCCGTACCGACCGTGCCGTCCGTGCCCTCCACGGCTGCCGAGCGCGAGGAGCCGCCCGCCTCCGTCGTGCCGCGCTCCCCGTGACGGCGCGGTCCGTGGTGAGGGAGTGGTGCGTCACACCCCCCGCCGCGTCCCCGTAGCACGTCGCGCCGTATGCGGCGTTTCCTCCGCACGCTGCGTGAAGTTGTGGAGTACCACCGCGTTTACCGCTGCCCCCCGCGACCTACTCTTGAGGTATGACCGGGCGTGGAGACCCTCCCGAGGGGACACCCGAGGGCGTCCCGGGAGGTGGTGAGGACGAGTACCGCTCCGTCGTATTCGACGAGTCCTTCGTTCGTGCTGCCCGGCTCCAGGAGTTCTCCGCCCAGGAGCGCATGGGCGATCACGCGCCCGCGGTGCGCAGCCGCCACGCCTGGGCCCGCGCCGGGGCGTCGCGGCAGGCCGTCGTCCTCGTCCTGCTGATCGCCTTCGCCTTCGCCGCGGCCGTCTACATGGGCGTACGCCACCCCTACCAGGCCCCCGCGCCGCAGGCCGTCGAGCCCCTGCGCAGCAGCGTGGTGCCGCTCTCGCCGCGCGGTGAGGTGGCGGGAGGACGGCCCTCGGAGCTGTTCCGGGAGAGCCCGGCCGCCGCGTTCCGTACCGGCGCCGAGGGGGTCACCCTGCCCGTCGTCCGGCGCACCCAGGGCTTCTCCGAGAGCCAGGTGATGGAGGCGCTCACCACGGCCAAGGACTACGTGGTGAAGTCCACCCTCGACCCGGGTGTGCTCACCGGCGGCCCGGTGCAGCGGGTGCGGCTGCTGCTCGATCCCGCCCAGCAGCTCCAGTTCGACCAGAGCTTCGAGCACCCGGTCGACGACGGCCGCCACGCGGCCACCGGCTGGCTGACCCGCTTCAACCCGGCCGAGGTGACCTTGGCCAACGCGCCCGTGCGGGTGCACGGCACGCTGACGGTCGTCGAGCGCACCCCCTCGACCCTGGAGGTCAGCGCCGACCACGTCTTCGTCTACGCGATCCAGCGCGCCCACGAGCGGGCCCAGGACCACGCCTCGCTGTACACGGTCCGCCGAGAGACCCGGTTCCGCTTCGACCGCGGGGATCTGCGCGACCACCGGGTGGAGCTGGTGCACAGCTCCGTGCTGGCGGGCCCGCAGGCGTGCGCCGCGAACGCCTCCGGCTATCTGCGGCCGCTGGTGGCCGGGCAGAGCGTCCGGAACGACGCCCCGGTCGGCACCGACCCGTACGCCCCGGGCCGCACCCCGGTCTCCCTCTGCGGCGTGCTCTCCCCGGGCACGCATCTGGGGCCGTAGCGCCCCGTAACGCCGCGTAGCGCCCGTGCGTCAGGCCTGGGGTGACCCGTCGCCCTCGGAGCCCTCCTGGCGGCCCTCCCGGCCGTCTCCGCTGTCGCGGCCCTCCCTGCCGTCCTGGGCGTCCCGTGGGGGTGTGCCCTCGGTGGTGTCCCCGCCCTGCCCGCCGCCGCCCGCGAACCGGTCGCGCAGCTTGCTGCCCAGGTCCCCGGCGCCGCCCGCCACGTCCCGTACGAACGCGATCAGCGGGTCCTTGCTGGTGCGGACCGACTCCGCGTAATGGCTCGCCGACTCCCGGAAGGAGTCGCTGACCGAGGTGTCCTTGTCCTCGTCGCGGCGCGGGTAGTGGCCGTCCATGAGCCGCTGGAAGTCCCGGCTCGCGGCCCACCGCTTCAGCTCGGCGGCGCGCACGGTGGTGAACGGGTGGCTGCGCGGCAGCATGTTCAGGATCTTGAGCACGGAGTCCCGCAGATCACCGCTGGTCTCGTACTCCTCGGCCTGCTCCAGGAAGGCGTCCACGTTCATCTCGTGCAGATGGTGGCCGCCCGCGAGCTTCATCAGCCCGCGCATCGAGGCCCGCAGATCCTGCCCGACCAGCAGCCCCGCCCGGTCCGCCGACAGCTCCGACTTGCGGAACCACTCGCGCAGCGCCGTCACCAGGGCCAGCACCGCCACATTGCCGAGCGGAATCCAGGCGACCTTCAGCGCGAGGTTGGTCAGGAACAGCAGTATCGTCCGGTAGACGGAGTGCCCCGACAGCGCGTGGCCCACCTCATGGCCGATGACCGCCCGCATCTCCTCCGCGTCGAGCAGCTCCACCAGCCCGGTGGTCAGCACGATGATCGGCGCGTCCATGCCGATGCACATGGCGTTCGGCTTCGGGTCCTGGGTGACGTA
The DNA here is from genome assembly GCF_040629205.1 of Streptomyces sp. NPDC005962. Taxonomy (NCBI): domain Bacteria; kingdom Bacillati; phylum Actinomycetota; class Actinomycetes; order Kitasatosporales; family Streptomycetaceae; genus Streptomyces; species Streptomyces sp. NPDC005962. The sequence goes on from NZ_JBEXVE010000003.1 coordinate 273,538, forward strand.
CATCGCCGGAACCCGCTCCAGGTCCAGGATGTAGCAGGCGTCCCGCAGCATGTCGTGGAGGTGGGCGAACTGCCGGTCGCTGACCCGCACCGAATCGGACAGGTACAGCAGCCGCAGGCTGCGCTCCGGCAGCAGCCCGCTCAGCGCCTTGAAGACGGTGTCGAAGCCGGTCAGCTTGCGCAGCGCGACCAGCGCCGAGCGGTCGGCCGGATGTTCGTACGCACGTGAGGAAATGCCCGGGAATCGCCGCCTCTCGCGGCCTGGCACATGTTCACGTCCTTCCCCGGCGCCGCTCCCGTCGCCGGTTCCCTGCGTGTGGTCGTCGCTCATCGGTCCCCCTCGTGCGGACTGTTCCCGGGATTTCCCGGGAGTGCCTCGGTCGTGCCCGTCCCCCTGGCGGACCCCACCTTAGGCCCTGACCGGCGGGGGTCTAGCGTGGAGACATGCCCGATATGACTGGCCTCACCGCCGTGCTCGCCGCCACTTCCAAGGACCAGGGACCGGGAGCGCTGCTGCGCACCGTCATCGTCGTCGGCGTCGTGGGCTCCGTCCTGGTCGCGTGGTTCCTGCTGCGCGGGTACAAACAGGACTGAGGGCGGGCCGAGCCAGGACTGCGAGCAGGTCTGGAATCCGGCTCGCATACGATGTTGCGGACGTGACGTGACGCCGAGACCCGGATAGGTATCGCCTGCGATGAGCGCTTTCAGCACCGCACATGCTGCCCTGACCACCCTGGCGAGCGAGGGCGGTGAGCACGTGGACACCCACGAGAGCATCAGCCCCTACATGACCGGCGGTGCCGCTCTGGTCATCCTGTTCCTGTTGCTGTGGATCACCACGCGCTTCAACCGGGACCGCTGACCTGGGCCGTTGCCTCTTCGGGTCCCGGCTTCGAGCCGGGCCCAGTAGGGTCTGCACGCATGGAAGAGGAGAAGGGGCCGGCCAAGCGGCGGCTCGGTGTGATGGGCGGGACGTTCGACCCGATCCACCACGGTCACCTGGTCGCGGCGAGCGAGGTGGCGTCGCAGTTCCACCTGGACGAGGTCGTGTTCGTACCGACCGGGCAGCCGTGGCAGAAGAGCCACAAAAAGGTTTCCCCGGCCGAGGACCGCTATCTGATGACGGTCATCGCGACCGCGTCGAACCCGCAGTTCTCGGTCAGCCGTATCGACATCGACCGCGGCGGTGCGACGTACACCACGGACACGCTCCGGGATCTGCGCGCGCTGAACGGTGACGCGGACCTGTTCTTCATCACCGGAGCGGACGCGCTCGCCCAGATCCTCACCTGGCGCGACGCCGAAGTGCTGTTCTCGCTCGCCCACTTCATCGGGGTGACGCGGCCCGGGCACATACTGGCCGACCCGGGACTGCCGGAGGGCGGGGTGTCGCTGGTCGAGGTTCCGGCGCTGGCGATCTCGTCGTCGGACTGCCGGGCGCGTGTCGCACACGGCGAACCCGTCTGGTACCTGGTGCCGGACGGTGTGGTGCGGTACATCGACAAGCGAGAGCTGTACCGGCACGACTGCTGAAGGGGCACCGGTGAACGACGGACAGGACCCGTACGACCCGTACGCGCGGGAGCCGTATGCCCAGGAGCCGCAGATCTACGGCTACGACGCCTATGGGCAGCCGGTGTACCAGCCTCAGGGGACGCAGCAGGGTTACGACCCGTCGTCGTACTACGGGCAGCAGCAGGGGCAGGGCCAGGGTCAGCAGGACGGCTACGGCTATGGCTACGACTACGACCCGTACGGCCAGGCCCAGCAGGCACAGCAAGCCCAGCAGGCGCAGACACCGTATCCGCAGACGCAGCCGTACGACCCGTACTACGGACAGCAGCAGCACTATCCGCAGCACGTCCAGCAGCCGGGGCAGCAACAGCAACAGGGACAACAACAGGGACAGCCGGGGCAGCAGGAGCAGTACGGGCAGCAGAGCTATGCCTACGCCGCGCCCGCCCCGCCCGCCGCGGCCGAGGAGGACGAGCCGAACCCGTACGAGGAGCTGGCCGAGCTGGACCAGGGGGAGCCGTCCCGCGGCGCCCCGGCCCCGGCGGCCCCCGCTCCGGACGGGCCCCGAAAGCCCGGCGGCGCGGGCAAGCCCGGCACGGACCCGGAGGACCCGGAGTACCGCACCGAGCAGTTCTCCTTCGTGGAGGAGCCGGACGAGGACTCCGAAGACGTCATCGACTGGCTGAAGTTCGCCGAGACCCGCTCCGAACGGCGTGACGAGCGCCGCCGCAAGGGGCGCAACCGGGTCGTCGCGCTCGTCATGGTGGTGGCCCTCGCCGCCGTGGGCGGGGTCGGCTACCTCTGGTACGCGGGCAAGCTGCCCGGTCTCTCCGCGGACGGCGGCGCCGCGGCGGCGTCCGGTCCGCAGAAGCGGGACGTGATCGTCGTCCATCTGCGGGAGTTGAAGGGCGGCCGCACCTCCACCGCGCTGCTGGTGGACAACGAGACGACCAAGAAGGGCACTACCGTCCTGCTGCCGAACGAGCTGTCCGTCTCCACCGAGGACGGCGGCTCCACCACGCTCGGCAAGTCGGTGACGGACGAGGGCTCCGACGCCACCCGGGACTCCCTGTCCACCCTGCTGGGCTCCAAGATCCAGGGCACCTGGCGGCTGGACACGCCCTATCTGGAGAACCTCGTCGAGCTGGTCGGCGGCATCACCCTGGACACCGACACCACCGTCCCGTCGTCCCGGAAGGGCGAGGACCCGCTGGTCAAGCGGGGCAAGGAGCAGGTGCTGAGCGGTCAGGCGGCTGTGGCGTACGCCACCTACCGGGCCCCGGGCGAGGCGCAGACCAAGCAGCTCACCCGGTTCGGCCAGGTCATGGACGCGTCCCTGAAGAAGCTCTCCAGCGATACGGGCGGTGCCACCAAGACCGTCGAGCGGCTGGCGCAGATCCCCGACCCGTCGCTGTCCGAGCAGCAGCTCGGCGCCTCGCTGGCGCGGCTGGCCGGACAGTCCAAGGGCGGCGAGTACGACACGATGATGCTGCCGGTCCAGAGCAACGGCACGCTCAGCGCCCAGGCGACGGACCGGGTGGTCAAGAACGTCCTCGGCGGCACGGTCAAGAACACCGACCCGGGCTCCGCGGCGCGGGTGAGCGTGACCAGCGCCGGCGGCGGCGCGGACGCGTCCGGCGCCGCCCGGGTCGCGCTGGTCAACGGCGGTTTCACGGTCGTCGCCGCGACCGAGGGCGGCGCACCGCAGCAGACCTCGCGGGTGACGTACGCGGACGCCGGGCAGGCCGGGCAGGCCAAGGAGGTCGCCAAGACCCTCGGACTGCCCGCCACATCGGTCAAGAAGGCCAAGGGCGCCGCCAACGCGGACGTGACGGTGGTCCTCGGCGCGGACTACGACCCTCAGGGCTAGAAGGTCCGGCGGGGCCACCGGCCGGGCATCGGCCGGGCACGGCGGGGCGGAACGGCCGCGAGGGGTGTCGGTGGGGCGTGAGACCCTTGGGGAACCAGACCCTGAGGGTCCCCCACCGACCGGAAAGCCTCGCTTGTGACCGCCACGGACCGCTCCATCGAGCTCATCAACGCCGCCGCCCAGGCAGCCGCCGACAAGCTCGCGCACGACATCATCGCGTACGACGTCAGCGACGTGCTCTCGATCACCGACGCCTTCCTGCTGGCCTCGGCGCCCAACGACCGCCAGGTCAAGTCGATCGTCGACGAGATCGAGGAGCGACTGAACAAGGAACTCGGCGCCAAGCCGGTGCGCCGCGAGGGCGACCGCGAGGCCCGCTGGGTCCTGCTGGACTACGTGGACATCGTGGTGCACGTCCAGCACAGCGAGGAGCGGGTCTTCTACGCCCTGGAGCGGCTGTGGAAGGACTGCCCGCAGCTGGAGCTGCCCGCCGACGCCCGGGCCACCCGCGGCAAGGCCGAGGAGCACGCGCAGGCGCAGGGCCCGGACGGCGGCGCGGGCGGTGAGCTGAGCTGAACGCCGCCATGACCGGCCGCGGCCGCCGCATAGTCCTGTGGCGGCACGGCCAGACGGCCTGGAACATCGAGCGCCGTTTCCAGGGCTCGCTGGACATCGAGCTGACCGACACCGGCGTCGCGCAGGCCCACCGCGCGGCCCGGCTGCTGGCCGGACTGCGGCCGGACGCGGTCATCGCCTCCGACCTCAAGCGAGTCAGGGCGACCGCCGCCGAGCTGGCGACCGTGACCGGACTCGCGGTCGCCCACTACGCGGGGCTGCGGGAGACCTACGCCGGTTCGTGGCAGGGGCTCACGCACGAGGAGATCATCGAGCGGTTCGGCGATCAGTACGCGGCGTGGAAGCGCGGCGAGCCGGTGCGGCGCGGCGGCGGCGAGCTGGAGTCCGAGGTGGCCGACCGGGCGGCGCCGGTGGTGCTGGAGGCAGCGGAGAAGCTGCCCGACGGCGGCACCCTCGTGGTTGTCAGCCACGGCGGCACGATCCGCACCACCATCGGGCGGCTGCTCGGCCTGGAGCCGCACACCTGGGAGGCGCTCGGCGGCCTCTCGAACTGCTGCTGGTCGGTGCTGGGCGAGGGCGCGCGCGGCTGGCGGCTGCTGGAGCACAATGCCGGATCGCTTCCCGAGCCCGTCCTCGGCGACGACGCCTAGCAGACCCCTCCCGGCCCGATTTCCTTTTCCGGCTGGTCACCGGCTAAGCTCCTTCTTGTTCGAAGCGCGGCGGCGCGGAGAGCAGCGGGGCTATAGCTCAGTTGGTAGAGCGCCTGCATGGCATGCAGGAGGTCAGGAGTTCAATTCTCCTTAGCTCCACAGATGGCGGCGATCCCGTCTCCCTCACCGGGAGGCGGGATCGCCGCTTTTGTGCATCCTCGCGTGGGTCGGCGTGCGCTGGTATGCGGCGGAACGGACCGCTGCCCGTCTCGCTTGCGGCCGCCCCCTGTTGACGTCGGCTCAACTCCGTCTGCCGCCGGGGTGGCTGGGTTCGGTCCGATCTTCCTGGGTAGGTTGGACGACACCGCACCGAGCGCGTGAGCTGTGCGGAAGTGGCGGTGTGCGGGGCGCTGATGAGTCTGGTGAGGCGTCTGTCGCATCTCCGCTGACCTGGGCGTCGCCCCGTGGCAGAATCGGACAGCCGGCGGGGGCGCAGGGCCGATAGTCCGATGGGGAGGGACGGGTGGGATGCCGACCAGCATCCTCGACGCGTTCGAGGACCTTTCCGAGACGGCTCGGGAGGGCATCGAATGTCCGTCCTGCGGTTCCGGCCATGTGGCTCAGGTGCTCGGCGACAACGGCGGTGTTTCCTACGTGTGTACGGCCTGCGGCCACAGCTGGAGCTGAGTGACATGGGAGCACACAGCCGGAAATGTGACTGGTGCAGCGGCGGCACACCCATCGTCCGCGACATGGAACCGCTCAACTCCGATTACCAGTACTGGTGCGCGGAGTGCGCCCAGGCGCTGATCATCAAGGGCGATCCGATCGAGACCTACCGGGAGCTCGAGGGCGAGCCGATCTACGGTCGGCTCCTCGAAGAGCACTGCACGCTGAAGCGTTTCTACTCGTTCGCGACGGCGTGAGGGGCGCGGGGCGCGGCCCCGGGGAATCGATTTGGCTAAAGCCCGGGGCGTCCGTGTAATGTAGGCGATGCCGCCGAGGGAAACCGGGCGGAACAGCAGGACCTGGGGCTATAGCTCAGTTGGTAGAGCGCCTGCATGGCATGCAGGAGGTCAGGAGTTCAATTCTCCTTAGCTCCACAATCCCAGGAGCGGGCTGTCCGGTGCGGACGGTCCGTTTTCCGTTTCGTCACCCGCTTTCCCCACCCCGGGCCACCTCGCTGCGGGGCCTCGGTGCCCTGCGGTAACCTGACTCCATGCGTGCCGTACGCCTTCTGCTTAGCGGGCCGCGCTGATCAGTACCGACCGCGATCATCTTCGGTCGGCATCGGCGCGGCGTCCCCTCCTGTGCGAGGGGCCTTTTTGTTTCACCGGACAAGAGGGAATCGGCCTGTACCGCGGGCAGAGACGACCAATGGAGCTTTGAGGATCATGAGCGAGACCAATGCCGCAGCCGAGGTGGCCGCGCCGCACCGCTACACGGCCGCGCTGGCCGCTGACATCGAGGCCCGCTGGCAGGACTTCTGGGACGCGAACGGCACGTATGACGCTCCCAACCCGGGCGGCGACCTGACCGGTGACGCCGAGGTCATCGCCCGGCCGAAGAAGTTCGTCATGGACATGTTCCCGTACCCGTCGGGTGCGGGGCTGCACGTGGGCCATCCGCTGGGCTACATCGCCACCGATGTGTACGCCCGCTACCACCGCATGACGGGCCACAACGTCCTGCACACCCTGGGCTTCGACGCCTTCGGCCTGCCCGCCGAGCAGTACGCCGTGCAGACCGGCACCCACCCCCGGGTCAGCACCGAGGCCAACATCGACAACATGCGGCGCCAGCTGCGCCGCCTGGGCCTGGGCCACGACCCGCGCCGCTCCTTCGCGACGATCGACCCGGACTACTACAAGTGGACCCAGTGGATCTTCCTGCAGATCTTCAATTCCTGGTACGACCCGGAGGCGAAGGCGGCGCGCCCGATCGACACCCTGGCCGAGCAGTTCGCCTCCGGTGAGCGCGCCACCCCCGACGGGCGCCCCTGGGACGGGCTGACCGGGCCCGAGCAGGCGGACGTCCTGGGCGGCTACCGCCTGGCGTACGCCTCGGACGCGCCCGTCAACTGGTGCCCCGGCCTGGGCACCGTGCTGGCCAACGAAGAGGTCACCGCCGACGGCCGCTCCGAGCGCGGCAACTTCCCGGTCTTCAAGTCCAAGCTGCGCCAGTGGAACATGCGGATCACCGCCTACGCGGACCGGCTGCTGGACGACCTGGACGCGCTGGACTGGCCCGAGGCCATCAAGCTGCAGCAGCGCAACTGGATCGGCCGCAGCGAGGGCGCCCGGGTCGACTTCCCCGTACAGGACCGCCCCGACGCCAAGATCACGGTCTTCACCACCCGCCAGGACACCCTGTTCGGCGCGACCTACATGGTGCTGGCGCCCGAGCACGACCTGGTCGACTCCATCGTCCCGGCCGCCTGGCCCGAGGGCACCCATGACGTGTGGACCGGCGGCCACGCCACCCCGGCCGCCGCCGTCGACGCGTACCGCAAGCAGGCCGCGGCCAAGTCGGACGTCGAGCGGCAGGCCGACGCCAAGGACAAGACCGGCGTCTTCACCGGCGCGTACGCGGTCAACCCGGTCAGCGGCGAGCAGGTTCCGGTCTTCATCGCCGACTACGTCCTGGTGGGCTACGGCACCGGCGCGATCATGGCCGTTCCGGCGCACGACGGCCGTGACTTCGCCTTCGCCCGCGCCTTCGAGCTGCCGATGCGCTGCGTCGTGGAGCCCTCGGACGATCGCGGCACGGACCCGTCGACCTGGGACGACGCGTTCGGTTCGTACGACGCCAAGATCGTCAACTCGGCGGGCGACGGCGTCTCGCTGGACGGGCTGGGCGTTGTCGAGGCCAAGGCCCGGATCACCGAGTGGCTGGAGGCCCGCTCCATCGGCGAGGGCACCGTCAACTTCCGGCTGCGCGACTGGCTGTTCAGCCGTCAGCGCTACTGGGGCGAGCCCTTCCCGATCGTCTACGACGAGGACGGCGTGGCCCACGCGCTGCCCGAGTCGATGCTGCCGCTGGAGCTGCCCGAGGTCGAGGACTACTCGCCGCGCACCTTCGACCCCGACGACGCCGACACCTCCCCGGAGACCCCGCTGTCCCGGAACCAGGAGTGGGTCGACGTGGTGCTGGACCTGGGCGACGGACGCGGCCCGCGGCCGTTCCGCCGCGAGACCAATACCATGCCCAACTGGGCCGGCTCCTGCTGGTACGAGCTGCGCTACCTGGACCCGCACAACAGCGAGCGGCTGGTAGACCCCGGCACCGAGAGCTACTGGATGGGCCCGCGCGAGGGACAGCCGCACGGCGGCGTCGACCTCTACGTCGGCGGCGCCGAGCACGCGGTGCTGCACCTGCTGTACGCCCGGTTCTGGTCCAAGGTGCTGTTCGACCTGGGCCACGTCTCGTCGGTCGAGCCGTTCCACAAGCTGTACAACCAGGGCATGATCCAGGCCTACGTCTACCGGGACAGCCGCGGCATCGCCGTCCCGGCTGCCGAGGTCGAGGAGCGCGACGGGGCGTACTGGTACGAGGGCGAGAAGGTCACCCGCCTGCTGGGCAAGATGGGCAAGTCCCTGAAGAACGCCGTCACCCCGGACGAGATCTGCGCCGAGTACGGGGCGGACACGCTGCGCCTGTACGAGATGGCCATGGGCCCGCTGGACGTCTCGCGCCCCTGGGACACCCGCGCGGTCGTCGGCCAGTACCGGCTGCTGCAGCGGCTGTGGCGGAACGTCGTGGACGAGGCCACCGGGGAGGTCACCGTCGTCGACGCGGAGCCCGACGAGGACACGCTGCGCGCCCTGCACAAGGCGATCGACGGGGTCCGGCAGGACATGGTGGGGCTGCGCTTCAACACCGCCATCGCCAAGATCACCGAGCTGAACAACCACGTCACCAAGGTGCACGAGGTGCCGCGCTCGATCGCGGAGCGGCTGGTGCTGCTGATCGCGCCGCTGGCCCCGCACATCGCCGAGGAGCTGTGGCGCAAGCTGGGCCACGAGGCGTCGGTCGTCCACGAGCCGTTCCCGGTCGCCGACCCGGCGTACGTCGTGGACGAGACCGTGACCTGCGTGGTCCAGGTCAAGGGCAAGGTCAAGGCCCGGCTGGAGGTCGCCCCGTCGGTCTCCGACGAGGAGCTGGAGGCGCAGGCCCTGGGCGACCCGGCGGTGGTCGCGGCGCTGAACGGCGCGGGCATCCGCAAGGTCATCGTGCGGGCGCCGAAGCTGGTGAACATCGTCCCGGCCTGACCGCTCCGGGGCAGCCGTACGGGCGGGCTGGGGGTTCGTCAGGAACCCTGGGCCCGCCCGGTCCGTTTACGCTGGAAGGACAGCTGCTGCCACCGCGGTGACCGCCGCCCGAAGGAGCGCACATGGAAGCCATCTGGATTCTGTTGCTGCTTTTCGTCCTGTTCATGGTGACCGGTGCGTATGTCACCGTGCGGGTGGTCAGGACGGCCAAGCGCGGCCTCGACCGCACAGTGGACCAGGCCCGCCGCACCGTCGAGGACACCCGGCTCCGGGCCCGCCAGTTCTCCCGGCCGGGCGCGGCCGGTGAGCTTGCCGAGCTGCGGCTGACGCTGCGTACGTCGATGTCCGCCACCGAGCAGGCGCTGCACGCGGTGGCGGGCCAAGACCGCTCCGTGGCGGAGTCGTTGAACCTGTTCCGGCGGCTCGGCGAGCACGGCCGTGAGCTGGACGAGGACCTGAAGCGGCTGGAGCGGGAGCCCGACCGGACCCGCCTCGCCGCCGTGCTCCCCGAGCTGCGGGAGCGTACGGAGCGGATCACGCACTCAGCGGACTCGCTGCGCTGGGCCGTGCGGGAGCGGGCACAGCGGTTCGCCCACGACGAGCTGGACGCGCTGGGACGCGAGATCGAGATGGAGGCGGGGGCGCTGCGGCACTGGACCGTGGAGGAGCCGCTGTCGGAGTCGGCCCCGGGGCCGGCGTCGGGGACGGCCCCACGGTCGGCGTCGGGGGCGGCCCCGCGGTCGGAGCCCGAGCGGGAGCCTGAGCCGGAGCCGGTGGGCGAGCCGCCCTCCCTCGGAGCCGCGACCCGGCCGCGGCCGTACTCCTGGCAGAAGTCCGCCCGCCCTGAGAACACTGCCTGAACACGGACTTACCGGTAGGGTCGATGATCATCGGTGGGGTCGCGCTGTCGGCCCGGAGCTTCCCCGGATAACCTCCCTGTCATGTCCCGCCATGTCGCGATCGTGACCGATTCAACGGCTTACCTGCCGCAGGAGGCGATGGAGCGGCATCGCATCACCGCCGTGCCGCTGACGGTGGTGCTCGGAGACCGGGCGCTGGAGGAAGGGACCGAGATCTCGGCCCTGTCGCTCGCGGACGCCCTGCGGAAGCGCAAGCCGGTGACCACGTCCCGGCCCAGCCCGGAGACCTTCGCGGACGCCTACCGCGCGGCCGCGGCGGACGGCGCGACCGGCATCGTCTCGCTCCATCTGTCCGCCGAGATCTCCGGCACCTACGACGCGGCGGTGCTCGCCGCACAGGACGCGCCCGTACCGGTACGGGTCGTGGACAGCGGCATGGTCGCGATGGCGCTCGGCTTCTGCGCACTGGCGGCGGCCGAGGCCGCGGAGGGCGGCGGCACGCTGGACGAGGCCGTCGCGGCGGCCCAGAAGCGGGCCGACGGCACCGCCGCCTACTTCTACGTCGACACCCTCGACTATCTGCGCCGCGGCGGCCGCATCGGCGCGGCGCAGGCCCTCCTCGGCTCGGCCCTCGCGGTCAAACCGCTGCTCCAGGTCGACGAGGGCCGGATCGAACTGCGGGAGAAGGTCCGCACCGCCTCCAAGGCCATCGCCCGGCTCGAGGAGATCGTGGTGGAGCGGGCGGGCCGGAGCCCGGTGGACATCGCCGTCCAGCACCTCGCGGCGGGGGAGCGCGCGACCGCCCTCGCGGAGCGGCTGCGGGAGCGGGTACCGGGGCTCGTGGAGCTGTACGTGAGCGAGGTGGGCGCGGTGATCGGGGCGCACACCGGGCCGGGGCTGCTGGGCGCGGTGGTCTCTCCGCGGTAGCGGACCCGTCCGGGTGACGGGCTTTTCCACAAGCCGTGGGTTATCCCCGGAAATCAGAGCTGATCCACGGGGCTGAGCGCAGGTGCCTACCGTCGGGTGGCATGAGGACACCATCACGCACCGTGACGACGCGTCCGGGTCGGGGCCGCCACCGCGAGGCCCGCCCCCACCGCCGCCTCACGGCACCCCGCGCCGCCTGCCGCCCGGCCCCGCCGCCCCACAAGGCCCGCGCGGCGGCCCTCTTCCCCACCCCACCCCCACCCATCCGAAGCCCGAACCCCCCATCCCCACCCCCGCCAAAGTCCTCCCTGGCCCCCGCTCCGGGCCCAGGGCCCGCGCGGGACTCGGCCCCTGCCCCGGTCCCGGCGCCCGTTCCGGCCCGGGCGGTGGGTGCAGGGTCGGCTTCGGCCGTGGGCGGGGTGTCCGACCTGGGCGCGGCGTTCGCGTCGGGGCGGGCAGCTGGTCGAGGTGCGGTGCCTGCACAGGGGCGGGGGAGCGGGCCGATTCCGGTGGCCGCCGCCACCCCGGCCCCCGCTCCGGGCCCGGTGCCAGCTCGGGGCAGTGCCGCTGCTCGGGGCTCGGCCCAAGCCCCGGACCTGGCGCCCGTCTCGGGGCAGGCGCCCGGCCCGGGCCGGGCAGTGGGGGCAGGGTCGGCTTCGGCCGTGGGTGCGGTGCCTGCTCGGGGTCGGGCATCCGGCTCAAGGGCGGCACCGGGCCCGGGGCGGGCGTCCGGCCGGGGTTCGGCGTCCGCTTCCGTTTCGGGGCTTGCTCCGGAGGCTGCACCGGCGTTGAGGGCGGCTGTCGACGCGAGGGCGCCCTCGGAACAGGGCGCAGGCAGTGCCGTCGCGCGCGGCGGTCCCGGGCGGCGTCGCGCACCGGGTTGGGCCGTGCCGGATGCCGGGGACGACGAGGGGGCGGCAGAGGCGGAGGAGACCGGCACCGGCTCCGGCGGGGGGCTCCGGCGGCGCGACCGGATGCGGCTGGCGTTGCGTGAACGCCTGCCGCTGTGGCTTCAGCTGCGCTGCGGCATGGAGTTACGGACCGTCGCCGCGCTGGCGGTCACCCTCGTCGTCGCGCTGGCCTTCGCGGTCTACCACTTCTGGAGCGGCCGCCCGCAGACCGTACGGGCGCCCGAACCCGAACCCGCGCGTGCGGCAGCCGCTGCTCCCGGGCCGACGGCTGGGGCGCGTCCAGCGGCTGGTGCGGCCGGTGCGGCCGGTGCGGGCGGACGATCGGTCGTGGTCGATGTGACGGGCAAGGTCCGCCGTCCGGGGTTGCGCCAACTGCCGTCCGGGGCGCGGGTCGCCGACGCGCTCAAGGCGGCGGGCGGGGCGCGCCCGGGCGCGGACACGAGCGGACTGAACCGGGCCCGGCCCCTGGTGGACGGTGAGCAGATCGTGGTCGGCGCCCCGGCGAACCAGGCCCCCGCGGGCACTGCGGGCACTGCGGCCCCCGCTGGCACCGCCCCCACCGGCCCGGCCCCCGGCCCCGGCGCACCGCCCGCCGGGGTGGTGATCAGCCTCAACGCGGCGACCGCGGAACAGCTCGACACCCTGCCGGGGGTCGGCCCGGTCCTGGCCCGGCACATCCTCGACTACCGCACCCAGCACGGAGAGTTCCGCTCCATCGATGAACTCCGCGAGGTCAACGGCATCGGCGACCGCCGGTTCGCCGATCTCCGCCCGCTGGTTCAGCCATGACGTCCGAACCGACGGCACGCCCCCGCGCGGCGGTGCACGCGGCCGCCGCCTCACCGCGCGGGGCGTCCGATCCCCGGCAGGAGGGCCCGGCGGACCTCCGCCTGGTGCCGCCCGCGCTGGCGGCCTGGGCGGCGGCGGCGATCGCCCTCGGCGCGCCGGGCCGCCCGGTGGCCGTGGTCTGCGCGGGAGCCTGCCTGGCGGCAGCCGTCCTGCTGTATGTGACCCGTCGGCGCCGGGCCACCCTGGGACAGACCCGGCGCAGGACGGCGGGGGCGGTGGCGGCGGTCCTGCTGTGCGGGGCCACCGCGGGGGCCGTCGCCGCGCTGCACGCGGCGGATGTGCGGCGCGGACCGGTCCCGGCGCTGGCCGGGGAGTTCGCCGAGGCGACCGCCGAGGTGACGGTCACGGGGGACCCGAGGCTCAGCCGCCCCCGGGTGCGCGGGGCCGCGCTCGCGCCCGTGTCGGTGGTGGTCGAGGCGGAGGCCACCAGGATCACCGGGCCTGACGGCACGACGACGGACACCCGGGCCCCGGTGCTGGTGACGGTCCGCCCGGAGGCCCGGCAGCGAGCGGTGTGGCTCCGGCTGCTGCCGTCCACACGGCTGCGGGTGCACGGCCGTCTGGCGCCCCCGCTGCGCGACGGGGACCGTGTCGCGGCGGTGGTGCGCGGCGGGGGCGGGCCGCCGCGCGTCATCGGGGCGCCCAGCTCGGTCCAGCGGCTGGCGGGCCGGTTGCGCGCCGGGCTGCGTACGGCGACCGACGGGCTGTCCCCGGACGCGCGGGCGCTGCTGCCGGGGCTGGTCGTGGGGGACACCTCACGGGTCCCGCCGGACCTGGACGAGGCGTTCCGGGCCACGGACATGACGCATCTGCTGGCCGTCTCCGGCAGCAACCTCACGCTTCTGCTGGCGCTGCTGACCGGCCCGCCCCACCTCGCCGCGCGGGCCGAGCGGCGCGGGCTGGCGGCGGCGCTCGGGATACGGCTGCGGACGACGGCTCTGCTCGGCGGCGGGCTCACGCTCGGCTTCGTGATCGTCTGCAGACCCGACCCCAGCGTGCTGCGGGCGGCGGCATGCGGGCTGATCACGCTGCTGGCCATCGGCACCGGGCGCCGCCGTTCCCTGCTCCCGGCCCTGGCCGCCGCGGCCCTCGCGCTGCTGCTGTACGACCCGTGGCTGGCCCGGAGCTATGGGTTCCTGCTGTCCGTCCTGGCCACCGGCGCGCTGCTCACCTTCGCACCGGGATGGAGCGCCGCCCTGCGGCGCCGTGGAGTGCCGCCGAGGCCCGCCGAGATGCTGGCGGCCGCCGCCGCGGCGCAGGCGGTGTGCGCCCCGGTGGTGGTCATGATGGCCGCACGGGTGAGCCTGGTGGCGATCCCCTGCAATCTCTTCGCCGAGCTGGCGGTGGGGCCCGCCATGATCCTCGGCTCCGCCGCACTCGCGGTGGCACCGCTCGCGCTTCCGGTCGCCCGGTGGATCGCCTGGCCCGCGGGCTGGCCTGCCCAGTGGATCGCCGGGGTGGCCCGGACCGGCGCGGGGCTTCCCGGAGCGGAGGCGGGCTGGCCGGGCGGCTGGCCCGGTGGGCTGCTGCTGGCGGCGGTCACCCTGGCCGTCGTCCTCCTGGGACGCCGCCTGCTGCGGCACCGGTGGCTGTGGGCGGTCTGCGCCCTGCTCCTGCTGCTCGCGGTGGTCCGGCCGGCGCCGCTGACCCGGGTCATCACCGGCTGGCCACCGCCCGGTTGGCGGATGGTGGCCTGCGATGTGGGCCAGGGGGACGCGCTGGTCCTGGCCGCCGGCCCCGGCACGGCCGTCGTCGTGGACGCCGGTCCCGAGCCACGGGCCGTCGACCGCTGTCTGCGGACGCTGGGGGTGGTCCGCATCCCGCTGCTCGTCCTCACCCACTTCCACGCCGACCATGTCGCCGGGCTGCCCGGGGTGTTGCGCGGCCGGTCGGTGGGGGCGATCGAGACGACCGGCCTGGCGGAGCCGCCCGGCCAGGCCGCGGCCGTGCGGCGCGGGGCCGCGGCGGCGCGGGTGCCCGTGGTGACGGCCGGGCCGGGGGAGCGGCGCCGGTCGGGCCCGCTCTCGTGGGAGGTCCTGTGGCCGGGGCCCGGCTCCCCGGCCGCCACCCCGGCGCAGGAGGGGCCGAACGACGCGAGCGTGACCCTGCTGGTCCGTACGGCGGGACTGACCCTGCTGCTCCTCGGCGATCTGGAACCGCCCGCCCAGCAGGCGCTGCTGACGGCGCATCCGGAGCTGCCACCGGTGGATGTGCTCAAGGTCGCCCACCATGGATCGGCCTACCAGGACCCGGGGCTGATCCACCGGCTGCGCCCGCGCATCGCCCTGATCTCCTGCGGTGCCGACAATCCGTACGGCCATCCGTCACCCCGCACCGTCGCGGCCCTGAAATCCCGGGGCGCCGCCGTGCTGCGGACCGACCGGGACGGGCCGATCGCGGTGACCGGCCCGCGGCTGCGGGCGGTGGTCGGCGGGGTCAAGGGGCGCCGGATGCCAGTAGGTTCCAGAGGAGGACTCAGCCGGTTCCGAAAGGAAGCTCGTTCATGTCGCTCGCACAGTGGACCAAGGTCGATGACTACTTCAACGGCCTTCTGGCGCCGTCGGACCCGGCCCTGGACGCCGCCCTGGAGCACAGCGCGGCCACCGGGCTGCCGCCGCATCAGGTGGCGCCCAATCAGGGGAAGCTGCTGCATCTGCTGGCCCGGATTCAGGGAGCGCGCACCGTCCTGGAGATCGGCACCCTGGGCGGGTACAGCACGATCTGGCTGGCCAGGGCGCTGCCCGAGGGCGGGCGGCTGGTGTCCCTGGAGGCCGATCCCCGGAGCGCGGAGGTGGCGCGGGCCAATGTGGAGCGGGCGGATCTGGGCGAGGTCGTCGAGATCCGCACCGGCAAGGCGCTGGAGTCGCTGCCGCGGCTGGCCGAGGAGGGGCACGGCCCCTTCGACATGGTCTTCATCGACGCCGACAAGCCCGGCAACCCCGACTACCTCGCCTGGGCGCTGCGCCTCACCCGGCCCGGCAGTCTCATCATCGGGGACAACGTGGTGCGGGACGGGGAGGTGGCCGACCCCGCCAGCACCGATCCCCGCGTCCAGGGCGTGCGCCGCTTCACCGAGCTGATCGCGGGAGAGTCCCGGCTGACGGCGACAGCGGTGCAGACAGTCGGGGAGAAGGGATACGACGGCTTCGCGCTGGCGCTGGTCACCGGGTAGGACGGCGGGCAGCCGACGACGGCTGCTCCGGGACGGCGCCCGGGCGGTCAGTCGGTCTCCAGCCAGCCCTCGTACTCCTCGGCGAAGGCGTGCAGCGCGGCCGGGTCCAGCCGTGCGGCCGGGTCCTCGACGACCACCAGCCACTGGGCGTCCTCGGCGTCGTCCTCACCCGCCAGGGCGTCGCGCACCAGCTGGGGCTCCTCCGGGACGCCGAAGCGCTCGGGCAGCGCCTCGGCCACCTCCTCCGCCGCATCGCGTTCGGGCAGCACCAGCACATGGCGTTCGCCGTTCAGTCCTCCATCCACCATCGGATCATTGTCGGGCATACGAAAAGGCACGGAGGACCGGGCTGTCGGCGGTCCGTGGGATGCTGGACCGCGATGGCCAGGAAGACGACGACCGACGACCCCCTCGCCCCGGTGACCCTTGCCGTGGGCCAGGAGGACCTGCTGCTCGACCGCGCCGTGCAGCAGGTGGTGGCGGCCGCCCGCGCGGCGGACCCCGACACCGATGTGCGCGACCTCATGCCCGAGGCGCTGCAGCCCGGCACCCTCGCCGAGCTGACCAGCCCGTCGCTCTTCGCGGAGCGCAAGGTCGTGGTGGTGCGCAGCGCACAGGATCTGTCGGCCGACACGGTCAAGGACGTGAAGGGCTACCTCGGCGCCCCCGCCGAGGAGATCACCCTGGTGCTGCTGCACGCCGGTGGCGCCAAGGGCAAGGCGCTGCTCGACGCCGCCCGCAAGGCCGGGGCGCGCGAGGTGGCGTGCCCGAAGATGACCAAGCCTGCCGACCGGCTGGCGTTCGTCCGGTCGGAGTTCCGCACCACCGGCCGGTCCGCGACCCCGGAGGCCTGCCAGGCGCTGGTGGACGCCATCGGAAGCGATCTGCGCGAGCTGGCCAGCGCGGTGTCCCAGCTCACCGCCGATGTCGAGGGCACGATCGACGAGGCCGTCGTCGGCCGCTACTACACGGGCCGGGCCGAGGCGTCCAGCTTCACCGTCGCCGACCGTGCCGTCGAGGGGCGGGCGGCCGAGGCGCTGGAGGCGCTGCGCTGGGCCATGGCCACGGGCGTGGCCCCGGTGCTGATCACCAGCGCCCTGGCCCAGGGCGTCCGCGCCATCGGCAAGCTGGCCTCCGCCCCGCGCGGTGCCCGCCCCGGCGATCTGGCCCGTGATCTGGGCATGCCGCCCTGGAAGATCGACCGGGTGCGGCAGCAGATGCGCGGCTGGTCGGCGGACGGGGTGTCGGTCGCGCTGCGCGCGGTCGCCGAGGCCGACGCGGGCGTCAAGGGCGGCGGGGACGATCCGGAATACGCCCTGGAGAAGGCCGTCGTCGCCATCGCCCGCGCCGCCCGCGCGGGCCGTTCCTAGACCAACCAATAGCCCCGGCGGCCGCCGGGGCTGCTGGTCTACTCCTTCATCTTCGCCAAGGTGGCCCGGGCGCTCTTCTCGAGCATCTCGGTGGCCTCCTCCGTCGTCATCGGATCGGCGCTCGATGAGCTCGATACGTACTCCGACCACGTCGACTGGTAGGTCGTCCAGCCCTCCCGCACGCCGAGGATCACATACGCCCCGGTGTCGCTGCTGCCGGAGTTGCGCTGGGTGACGACGTACGCCTCGTCGCCGAGGTCGTCCACCTCGCTCACCTTGTAGGTGTAGCTGGAGGTCCGCTGGTCCTCGTACTGCCGGTACTGGGCCTCGAACTCCGGCTCCGGGTTCGTCTTCCGGTGCAGACCGGCCGTCGTGGAGAGCCACTCCGAGGAGTAGTCGCTGGTGGAGGCGTCGGTCGGCTCGAAGTCGACGCTGCA
The DNA here is from genome assembly GCF_040629205.1 of Streptomyces sp. NPDC005962. Classification (NCBI taxonomy): domain Bacteria; kingdom Bacillati; phylum Actinomycetota; class Actinomycetes; order Kitasatosporales; family Streptomycetaceae; genus Streptomyces; species Streptomyces sp. NPDC005962. Next base: position 290,945 of record NZ_JBEXVE010000003.1, read on the forward strand.
GGTCATCGAGTCCAGGGCCGGGTCCCGGGAGGCGCTGTGCCGCGGGTTCGCCGATCCGCTGGAGTCCTTCTGCTCGTATCCGGCGTCCTCGACGGCCTTGAGGTCGGTCGAGGTGCACAGATTGCTCAGGTAGCGGTAGCCCGCGAGGTCGGCCTTCGGCTCGCCGCCGAACCCGCCGGTCGCGAACACCACACCCGCCCAGACCGCCGAGGCGACGACGGCCCCGCCGAGCGCCCACAGCCAGTCCTTTCCGCCCCCGCCACCGTTGCGGCCCCCGCCACCGGGCGGCATCGGGGAGGGTGCGCCGTACGCCCCGTACCCGCCGCCCGGCTGCGGGCTGCCCAGCTGCGGTCCGGGCATCCCCGGCATCGTCGGCTGCGCGTACGCCGGGGTGTGCGGCGGCGGAGGCTGCTGCGGCTGTCCGTAGGGGCCGGGCGGCGGCGCGCCCTGCTGAGGAGGCGACGGAGGCGGCGACTGGGGCGGCGATTGTGGCTGAGGGTTCTGCTGTGGTGGGAGCGGCGGCTGAGGTGGCTGCGGCGGCCCGTACGTATTGGGTGTGTCCCCCGGTATCGACATGACGTGAACATACCCGCAGAAACACCGAAAACCCCGCGCTGCGCAGGGACATCCGGACACAGCAATGCCCCCGGAGTGGGCCCGGGGGCATTGAACGTAGCGTGGCGTACTACGAAGTCTGTCCGTGATCCGAGGTAGAGGGCTCGGACGTTCCCCACGGCGGGGTGGGGGCGAGAAGTCGCCCCGGTGGGTCACCCGTGCGGGTGGCCCGCAAGCATCAGCCCTTGAGACCGGCAACCTGCTGGGCGATCGCCGACTTCTTGTTGGCGGCGTTGTTCTTGTGGAGCACGCCCTTGCTGACGGCCTTGTCGAGCTTGCGCCCGGCGGTGCGGGCGGCGGCGGTGGCCTTCTCGGCGTCACCGGCGGCCACGGCCTCGCGGGTCCGGCGGATCGCGGTCTTCAGCTCGGACTTGACGGCCTTGTTGCGCAGGCGCGCCTTCTCGTTCGTCTTGTTGCGCTTGATCTGGGACTTGATGTTCGCCACGTGTATGAGCCTTCGCAGGTTCGTTGGATTTCGCTGTCTGTCGTGCGTGTGCGTCCCGCGCGAGAGGCGCGCGTAAGACACAGTCCGCCAGATTACCAGCAGCGCTGGCGGCCTCCCAAACCCGGAAGCGGTCGCCGTCCATGGGACCATGGAGAATCCGAGAACACCGAGTCCCGCCTAGATTCAGGACGCTGCGTGCCCGCGACCCCTACCAATGTGCCGGAGCCGAGCCGTACCGACCCGGCTCTGCTCCGTAACTTCTGCATCATCGCGCATATCGACCACGGCAAGTCGACGCTTGCCGACCGCATGCTTCAGCTGACCGGTGTGGTCGACCAGCGACAGATGCGCGCGCAGTACCTCGACCGCATGGACATCGAGCGCGAGCGCGGCATCACGATCAAGTCCCAGGCGGTCCGGCTGCCCTGGGCGCTGACCGAGGAGCAGGGCGATCCGCAGCCGGTCACCCATGTGCTCAACATGATCGACACCCCTGGCCACGTGGACTTCACCTATGAGGTCTCGCGTTCGCTGGCGGCCTGTGAGGGCTGCGTCCTGCTGGTCGACGCGGCCCAGGGCATCGAGGCCCAGACGCTCGCCAACCTCTATCTGGCGATGGAGCACGAGCTCACGATCATCCCGGTCCTCAACAAGATCGACCTCCCGGCCGCCCAGCCCGAGAAGTACGCCGCCGAGCTGGCGCATCTGATCGGCTGCGACGTCTCCGACGTACTCAGGGTCTCCGCCAAGACCGGCGAGGGCGTGGACGAGCTGCTGGATACGGTCGTGCGGCTGGTCCCGCCGCCGGTCGGCGTCAAGGACGCGCCCGCCCGCGCGATGATCTTCGACTCCGTCTATGACGCGTACCGCGGTGTCGTGACGTACGTGAAGGTCGTGGACGGCACGCTCAGCAAGCGTGAGCGCATCAGGATGATGTCCACCGGCGCCGCCCACGAGCTGCTGGAGATCGGCACCAACTCACCCGAGATGACCGCCTCCGACGGGCTGTCCGTCGGTGAGGTGGGCTATCTGATCACCGGTGTGAAGGATGTCCGCCAGTCCAAGGTCGGCGACACGATCACCCAGTTCACCAAGGGCGCCGAGGTGCCGCTGGGCGGCTACAAGGACCCCAAGCCGATGGTGTTCTCGGGCCTGTATCCGCTGGACGGCTCGGACTATCCGGTGCTGCGCGAGGCCCTGGACAAGCTCCAGCTCAACGACGCCGCGCTGGTCTACGAGCCGGAGACCTCCGCCGCCCTCGGCTTCGGCTTCCGGGTCGGCTTCCTCGGGCTGTTGCACCTGGAGGTCATCCGTGAGCGCCTGGAGCGCGAATTCAATCTCGACCTGATCGCCACCGCACCCAATGTGGTCTACCGCGTGGACATGGAGGACGGCGCCGAGCACACGGTGACCAACCCCAGCGAGTTCCCCGCGGGCAAGATCGACAAGGTGCACGAGCCGGTCGTCCGGGGCACGATCCTCGCCCCGAGCGAGTTCATCGGCGCGATCATGGAGCTGTGCCAGAACCGCCGCGGTGTGCTGCTCGGCATGGACTACCTCTCCGAGGACCGGGTCGAGATCCGCTACACGCTCCCGCTCGCCGAGGTCGTCTTCGACTTCTTCGACCAGCTGAAGTCCAAGACCCGCGGCTATGCCTCGCTCGACTACGAGCCCACCGGCGAGCAGGCCTCCGACCTGGTCAAGGTCGACATCCTGCTGCACGGCGACAAGGTCGACGCCTTCTCCGCGATCACCCACAAGGACAAGGCGTACGCGTACGGCGTCCGGCTGGTCGCCAAGCTGCGCGAGCTGATCCCGCGGCAGAGCTTCGAGGTGCCGATCCAGGCGGCCATCGGCTCCCGGGTCATCGCCCGGGAGACCGTCCGGGCCATCCGCAAGGACGTTCTCGCCAAGTGCTACGGCGGTGACATCTCCCGTAAGCGGAAGCTGCTGGAGAAGCAGAAGGAAGGCAAGAAGCGGATGAAGATGGTCGGCAGCGTGGAGGTGCCGCAGGAGGCCTTCATCGCGGTGCTGTCCTCCGACGACGGTGGCGGCGGCGACGCCAAGGGGAAGAAGTAGCCGTCGTCGAAGGGGTCCGGTGCTCAGGGAAGCGCCGGGCCCGTTCTCGTGTGACGCTCGACGCATGAGGGAGCCACAGCGGACCCTCACTCGTTTGAACGCACGTCCTCATGTGAACGCACCCTTATGTGAACGCACCCCTCATTTGAACTACGTGACCCGGAACCCCTTACGCAGTACGGTTCCGGCCCTTACGCTGATCGCCACGCGAAGGTTACTCGCGAGTCACCAAGCACTGAGGCGGGCCCCGGAGGATGCCGTGACCGACACCCAGAAACTGCTCGAGAACCGGCCGCCGTCCCTGGCGACGCACTTCCTCCAGCGCGTCGAGGCGACACCGGACAAGGAGGCGTACCGCTATCCCGTGCCGCCCGCCTCCGGCCGGGGCCCCGACGAGTGGCGGCCGCTGACCTGGCGCGAAAGCGCGGACCGCGTCTTCGCCATCGCCGCCGGGCTGATCGCCCTCGGCGTCCGCCCCGAGGAGCGGGTGGCGCTCGCCTCCTCGACGCGCGTCGAATGGATTCTCGGCGATCTCGGCGTGCTGTGCGCGGGCGCGGCGACCACCACGGTCTACCCGAGCACCAACGCCGAGGAGACCGCCTTCATCCTCGCCGACTCCAGCAGCCGGGTCCTGATCGCCGAGGACGGCGCCCAGCTCGCCAAGGTCCGCGAGAAGCGCGACGAGCTGCCCGAGCTCTCCCATGTGGTGGTGATCGCGGCCGAGGACGCGACGCCCGCCGGGGACGACCCGGAGGGCTGGGTGCTCTCCCTCGCCGAGCTGGAGAAGCGCGGTGCGGCGTATCTGGACGAGCACCCCGATGCCGTACGGGAGCGGACGGACGCGCTGCGCGCCGATCAGCTGGCGACGCTCATCTACACCTCCGGTACCACCGGCCGCCCCAAGGGCGTACGGCTGGCGCATGACTCCTGGTCCTACATGGCCATCGCCATCGGTACCCGGGAGGGGCTGCTCTACCCCGACGACATGCAGTACCTGTGGCTGCCCCTCGCGCATGTCTTCGGCAAGGTACTGACGGCGGGGCAGATCTACGTCGGACATACCACCGCGGTGGACGGCCGGGTCGACAAGATCATCGAGAATCTGCCGGTGGTCCGGCCGACCTATATGTGCGGCGTGCCGCGGATCTTCGAGAAGGTCTACAACGGGGTGGCGCAGAAGGCCCGCGAGGGCGGCGGCGCCAAGTACAAGATCTTCCAGTGGGCGGCCGGGATCGCTCGCGACCACGCCAAGATCTCCCAGGACAACTTCCGCCGCACCGGCACCCCGTCCGTGCCGTTCGGCCTCAAGGCCCAGCACGCCGCCGCCGACAAACTCGTCTACACCAAGCTGCGCGAGGCGTTCGGCGGGCGGCTGCGCGCCGCCGTGTCCGGTTCGGCCGCGCTGGCCCCCGAGATCGGCTACTTCTTCGCGGGCGCGGGCATCAACATCCTGGAGGGGTACGGGCTCACCGAGTCCAGCGCCGCCAGCTTCCTCAACCCGCCGGACTACCGCACCGGTACGGTCGGCAAGGCGTTCCCCGGCACGGAGGTGCGGTTCGCCGACGACGGCGAGGTGCTGCTGCGCGGCCCCGGCGTCATGCAGGGTTACCACGGGCTGCCGGACCTGACCGCGCAGGTGCTGGAGTCCGACGGCTGGTTCCACACCGGTGACATCGGCGAGATGTCGCCCGACGGCTATCTGCGGATCACCGACCGCAAGAAGGACCTGATCAAGACCTCGGGCGGGAAGTACGTCGCCCCGGCGGAGGTCGAGGGCCAGTTCAAGGCCGTGTGCCCGTTCGTCTCCAACATCCTTGTGCACGGCGCCGACCGCAACTACTGCACCGCGCTGATCGCCCTCGACGAACCGACCCTCATGGGCTGGGCGAAGGAGCACGGTCTGGCGGGGAAGTCCTACGCCGAGGTCGTGGACACCGAGGCGGTGCGGGAGTTGATCGACGGCTATGTGCGGCAGCTCAACGAGGGGCTGCAACGGTGGCAGACGATCAAGAAGTTCCGGCTGCTGCCGCGTGATCTGGACGTGGAGCACGGCGAGCTGACGCCGAGTCTGAAGATGAAGCGTCCGGTGGTGGAACGCGAGTACAAGGCCCTGATCGAGGACATGTACGCCGGGACGCGCGAGGTCTGACGGCCGGGCCGGCCCCGGTCCCCGCCCGGCGCCGGCCCCCGCTTCCGTCACGACGTCACGCCCAGCGGCACCCCGGGTCGGCCCCGGGGCCCTTTACCGGAACAGGACCGGCGTACGCACGATTTTTCCCCTCAACACAGTTAACTTGCGTGACTCGGTGCATATCAGTGCGGTCCGTCTGTCACTCTGTCCGTGCCGGACACGGCGCATATGACGGAGCTTCTCAGGAGCCGCACAGTGGGGACGTCATCTTCCACCCCGTCTGCATCCGCAGGCGGGGTGGCTCTGCCGGTCGGGGGAATCGGTCCCGTCCGTACCAGCGCCTCGGCCCGCGCGAGCCTGCCCTGCAGTCCGCTCGCGGCCTCCGCGGCACGCCGGTTCGTGCGTGCCGCGCTCGCCGAGTGGGCCGCGCTCGACGTACCGGCCGCCGACCGGATCACCGACCGGGTCGCGGACGAGGCCGTCCTGCTGGTGAGCGAGCTGGTCACCAACGCCGTGGTGCACGCGGGCACCGCGGTCGAGGTGTGCTGCGCGCTCGATGTGTCGAGCCACGAGGGCGACCCGCCCTCCCTCGTCGTGGAGGTGACCGACCACCACCCCACCCGGGTGCTGCGCGGCGACCCGCCGGACGGCGCGGACGGCGCGGAGTGCGCCGGCGGCCACGGGCTGCGGCTCGTCGCCGAGATCGCCGAGGCGTGGGGGACCACGTACCGGCGGGCCAGCAAGACGGTGTGGTTCCAGGTGGCGGTCACGGCCGCCGCCGAACCGGTGGTGCCCGAGGAGCCCGTGGCCGGGGACCTCGCGCCCCAGTGGGCCGCGCGTGGCACCGAGATCGTCGCCCCCGTGCCGCGCCGGGCGCCCGCTCGCCGCGCCGATCCGGAATGGACCCGGCACGGCGCGCTGTCGTTCCTCGCCGAGGCGTCCGACCTGCTCGCCGGGCAGTTCGACGAGGAGATGGTCACCTCGCTGGCCGGACAGCTGCTGGTGCCGCGGCTCGCCGACTGGTGCGCGGTCTGGCTCGACTCCGGCAGCGGGCCGCCGCGGCTGGCCCGGGTCTGGCACGCCAGTGAGAGCCGCATGGAGGGGCTGCGGCAGGTGCTGGAGAAGGAACCGCCCCAGCTGCCCGCCACCGCGCGCGGCGGCGCCCTGGACTGGCCGTGGCCCGCCGACCCCGCGGCGTACGGGCCCGGCGGCGCCGCCCTCGCCTGCCGCCTGATCGCGGGCGGGCGCGCGCTGGGCACGCTGCTGCTCGGGCGGGCCGGGCTCGTCCGCATGCCGGACGAAGTAGTCGGCCTGATCGAGGACTTCACGCGCCGCGTCGCCCTCGCCCTCGCCTCCGCCCGGCGCTACACGCGCCAGGCCACCATCAGCCGGGTGCTCCAGCGCGGGCTGCTGCCGTCCGGGATCGCCCGTATCCCCGGCGTCGAGTCGGCCGTCGTGTACGAGCCGACCGGCGACATCTCGGCCGGGGGCGACTTCTACGACGTCTTCCCGGCCGGTGACGGGCGCTGGTGCTTCGTGCTCGGCGACGTCTGCGGAAACGGTCCCGAGGCGGCCGTGGTGACCGGCTTGGTGCGGCCCTGGCTGCGGCTGCTGGGCCGGGAGGGCTACGAGGTGGGCGAGGTCCTCGACCGCCTCAACCAGCTGCTGGGCGAGGAGGCCGTCGGCGAGGCCGTCGAGGCGGCGGGCGGCGTCGACCCGGGCGGCGCGGGCCTGCCGCCGGGTGGCGGCCCGGCGCGGTTCCTCTCGCTCCTGTACGGGGAGCTGGTGCCGCTCGGGCAGGGCAGCGAGGGCGGGGTGCGGTGCACGCTGGCGAGCGCGGGCCATCCGCTGCCGCTGGTCCTCCAGCCCGATGGAACGGTACGAACGGTCGCCGTGCCGCAGATACTCCTCGGCGTGGTCGAGGACGCCGCGTACGAGAGTGAAACGTTCGATCTGGCCCCCGGCGAGACGCTGCTGTGCGTGACCGACGGAGTGACCGAGCACCGCTCCGGCAGCCGTCAGTTCGACGACGAGGACGGCCTGGCGGCGGTCCTCGCGGGCTGCGCGGGCATGAGCGCGCGGGAGGTCGCGGAGCGGGTGCGGCGGGCGCTGGACGACTTCGCGGAGGAGCCGCCGGACGACGACCTGGCGATGCTGGTGCTCACAGCCCTGTAGCCGCGCCCCCTCGCGGGGCGCGGTCCTCCAGAGGCGCCGCCAGAGGACCTCCAGAGGGCCGCCGGGCGGGGCGGGCTCTCGCGATGGCGGACAATGGGGCGTATGCCTTCCGTACTGCCCGACGGCGACCCCATGCCCCAGGACGGCGCGCTGCCCCCCGGCGCGCTCGCCGCGGCGGCGGGGCGGCCGCTGGGGTTCTATCTGCACGTGCCCTACTGCGCCACCCGCTGCGGGTACTGCGACTTCAACACGTACACCGCCGCCGAGCTGCGCGGCTCCGGCGGCGTGCTCGCCTCCCGGGACAACTATGCCGAGCAGGTCGCGGAGGAGGTGCGGCTCGCGCGGAAGGTGCTGGGGGACGATCCGCGGCCGGTCGAGACCGTGTTCGTCGGCGGCGGCACGCCCACCCTGCTCGCGGCCGGAGACCTCGGACGGATGCTCGGCGCCATCCGGGACGAGTTCGGGCTCGCGGACGGCGCCGAGATCACCACCGAGGCCAACCCGGAGTCGGTCGATCCGCGCTATCTGGAGGCGCTGCGGGAGGCCGGGTTCAACCGGGTGTCGTTCGGGATGCAGAGCGCCCGGCAGCACGTCCTGAAGGTGCTGGACCGCACCCACACCCCCGGGCGCCCCGAGGCCTGCGTCGCGGAGGCGCGGGCCGCCGGGTTCGACCATGTGAACCTGGACCTGATCTACGGAACCCCCGGCGAGAGCGACGACGACTGGCGGGCCACCCTGGAGGCGGCGCTCGGCGCGGGCCCGGACCATGTGTCGGCGTACGCGCTGATCGTCGAGGAGGGCACCCAGCTGGCGCGGCGCATCCGGCGCGGCGAGGTGCCGATGACCGACGACGACGCCCACGCGGACCGCTATCTGATCGCCGAGGAGATGCTGACGGCGGCCGGGTTCGACTGGTACGAGGTCTCCAACTGGGCCACCTCGCCCCAGGGCCGGTGCCGCCACAACGAGCTGTACTGGCGCGGCGCCGACTGGTGGGGCGCGGGCCCCGGCGCGCACAGCCACGTCGGCGGGGTGCGGTGGTGGAACGTCAAGCACCCCGGCGCGTACGCCCAGGCGCTCAGCGAGGGCCGTTCACCGGGCGCCGGGCGGGAGCTGCTGTCCGACGAGGAGCGCCGGGTCGAGCGCATCCTGCTGGAGCTGAGGCTGTCCGAGGGGTGCCCGCTGGAGCTGCTGCGCCCGGCCGGAGCGGCGGCCGCGGCGCGGGCTCTGGAGGACGGCCTGCTGGAGCCGCAGCCGTACGCGCAGGGGCGGGCCGTGCTCACGCTCAGGGGCCGCCTGCTGGCCGACGCGGTGGTGCGGGACCTGGTGGACTGAAGCCGCCGTCAGGGCGCCGAAGACGTCAGGGCGCCGTGACGAAATCGATCAGTTCCTCGACCCTGCCCAGCAGCTCCGGCCGCACGTCCTTGTAGGAGTGGACCGCGGACAGGATGCGCTGCCACGCCGCGCCCGTGTTCTCCGGCCAGCCCAGCGCACGGCAGACGCCCGTCTTCCAGTCCTGGCCGCGCGGCACCGTCGGCCAGGCGGGAATGCCGAGCGAGGACGGTTTCACGGCCTCCCACACGTCGATGAAGGGGTGCCCGACGACCAGCACGTTCTCGTCGGTGATCTGCTCGGCGATACGGGACTCCTTGGACCCGGCCACCAGATGGTCCACCAGGACGCCGAGCCGGGCGTCCGGGCCGGGGGAGAAGTCGCGGACGATGGCGGGGAGGTCGTCGACGCCCGCCAGGTACTCCACGACGACGCCCTCGATGCGCAGGTCGTCGCCCCAGACCCGCTCCACCAGCTCCGCGTCGTGGCGGCCCTCCACGTAGATGCGCCCGGCGCGGGCGACCCGCGCGCGGGCGCCCGGTACGGCGACCGAGCCGGAGGCCGTGCGCTGCGGCGCGCCGGTGGTCGTCGCGCGCGGGCGTACGAGGGTGACGACGCGGCCCTCCAGGAGGAAGCCGCGCGGCTCCATGGGGAAGACGCGATGTTTGCCGAAGCGGTCCTCCAGAGTGACCGTCGGCCCCTGCGCGGTCTTCTCACAGCGGATCACGGCACCACAGAACCCGGTGGTGACCTCCTCGACCACGAGATCCGGGTCCGCCGGGACCTCGGGGGCGGGCTGCTGCCGCTTCCAGGGCGGGGTCAGATCCTCGTCGTACTGTCGGCTGTGCATCCGGATGACGATAGCGCGGCGGCTTAACGGGACACGCCGAAGCGGGCGGCCAGTTCGTCGCGTTGGTCACGTACGAAGGCCGCGTCCACGACCGACCCATGGCCGGGTACGTACCGCGCGTCCTCGCCGCCGAGGGCGAGCAGCCGGTCCAGGGCGGCGGGCCAGTGGGAGGGGATCGCGTCGGGTCCGGCCTGGGGCGGGCCGGACTCTTCCACCAGATCTCCGCAGAAGACCACCTCCGGCTGGCCGGGAACCCGGCCCGGGACCAGAACGGCCAGGTCATGGGCGGTGTGTCCGGGGCCTGCGTTCGCCAGCAGCACAGGCCGGTCGCCCAGGTCGAGGGTGATCTCCCCGGAGACCGCGTGATGGGGCGGTACGAGGTGGTCGGCGGCCTCGGCGGCCGCCCCCGGGGGCACTCCGTGCCGTACCGCGTCCTCGCGCAGCGCGTCCCGGCCGCGGCGCAGCGGACCGTCCAGACCGGTCGCCCCGTACACCTCGCAGCCCGCGAAGGCGGCCGTCCCCAGGACATGGTCGAAGTGCGGATGGGTGAGCGCGATCCGGGTCGGCCGCCGGCCGGTCAGCCGGGTGATCTCGGCACGTAGCGCCGCGCCCTCGCGCAGCGTCGAGCCGGTGTCCACCACGAGGACGTCCTTACGGCCGATGATCACGCCGACCGTGCAGTCCCAGTCGGGCAGCCTGCGGCGGGCGATATCGGGACCGAGCTGTTCCCACCCGGCCTCTTCCCAACACGTCTTCATACCGAGACGCTAGCTTCAACAGCGATAGCGTGACGTGTGGCCGGGGCGCCGGCGGGGGGCGGCTCTTGCCGTGGCCACCGCACCCCGCCGTACACTGGCTGAGGGGTTCTGGCACTCGCGACCATTGAGTGCCAGAGGGACGACCTGATGACACGGCTGGACTGGAGGTGCGCGGGGTGCTCAGCGAACGCAGACTCGAAGTGCTGCGTGCCATTGTCCAGGACTACGTGGGCACCGAGGAGCCGGTCGGCTCCAAGGCGCTCACCGAGCGGCACCGGCTGGGAGTCTCCCCGGCCACGGTGCGCAACGACATGGCCGTGCTGGAGGACGAGGGCTTCATCGCCCAGCCGCACACCAGCGCCGGGCGCATCCCCACGGACAAGGGCTACCGGCTCTTCGTGGACAGGCTGGCCGGAGTGAAGCCGCTGTCCGCTCCGGAGCGGCGGGCCATCCAGAACTTCCTGGACAGCGCCGTCGACCTCGACGACGTGGTGGGGCGCACCGTCCGCCTGCTGGCGCAGCTGACCCGGCAGGTCGCGGTGGTGCAGTATCCGTCACTGACCCGTTCGACGGTGCGGCATGTGGAGCTGCTGCCGCTGGCCCCGGCCCGGGTGATGCTGGTGCTGATCACCGACACCGGGCGGGTCGAGCAGCGCGTGGTGGACTGCCCGGCTCCGATCAGCGACGACTCGCTGGCGGATCTGCGGGCCCGGCTCAACAGCCGGGTCGTGGGGCGCCGGTTCGCGGATGTGCCGCAATTGGTGCAGGATCTTCCGGAGTCCTTCGAGCAGGAGGACCGGGGGACGGTCTCGACCGTGCTGGCGACCTTGCTCGAAACGCTTGTCGAGGAGACCGAAGAGCGGCTGATGATCGGCGGCACCTCGAACCTCACGCGTTTCGTGCATGATTTCCCCCTGACGATCCGGCCCGTGCTGGAGGCACTTGAGGAGCAGGTCGTCCTCCTCAAGCTGCTCGGCGAGCAAGACTCGGGTATGACCGTGCGCATCGGGCATGAGAATGCTCACGAGGGGCTCAATTCCACCTCGGTCGTGGCGGTCGGCTACGGTTCGGGCGACGAAGCCGTCGCCAAACTCGGCGTGGTCGGACCGACCCGCATGGACTACCCCGGAACGATGGGAGCGGTACGCGCAGTGGCACGTTACGTCGGACAGATCCTGGCGGAGTCGTAAGTGGCGACGGACTACTACGCAGTCCTGGGCGTGCAGCGCGATGCCTCGCAGGACGAGATCAAGAAGGCATTCCGTCGGCTCGCACGCGAGCTGCACCCGGACGTCAACCCTGATCCGAAGACCCAGGAGCGGTTCAAGGAGATCAACGCCGCTTACGAGGTTCTCTCGGACCCGCAGAAGAAGCAGGTCTACGACCTGGGCGGGGACCCGTCGGGGTCGGCCGCGGGCGGCGGCGCCGGTGGCTTCGGCGCGGGCTTCGGCAACTTCTCCGACATCATGGACGCGTTCTTCGGCACCGCCTCGCAGCGCGGCCCGCGGTCCCGGACCCGGCGCGGCCAGGACGCCATGATCCGTCTCGACGTGGAGCTGAGCGAGGCCGCGTTCGGGACGACCAAGGACATCCAGGTCGACACCGCGGTCGTCTGCACGACCTGTAGCGGTGAGGGCGCGGCGCCGGGTACCTCGGCGCAGACCTGTGACATGTGCCGCGGCCGCGGTGAGGTCTCGCAGGTGACGCGGTCCTTCCTCGGCCAGGTCATGACCTCGCGGCCCTGCCCGCAGTGCCAGGGCTTCGGCACCGTGGTGCCGACCCCGTGCCCGGAGTGCGCGGGCGACGGGCGGATTCGTTCGCGGCGCACGCTGACCGTGAAGATCCCGGCCGGTGTGGACAACGGCACCCGCATCCAGCTCGCGGGCGAGGGCGAGGTCGGCCCGGGCGGCGGCCCGGCGGGCGATCTGTACGTGGAGATCCACGAGGTCCCGCACCCCGTCTTCCAGCGGCGCGGCGACGACCTGCACTGCACGGTGACCATCCCGATGACGGCGGCGTCGCTCGGCACCAAGGTGCCGCTGGAGACGCTGGACGGCCTGGAGGAGGTCGACATCCGGCCCGGCACCCAGTCCGGTCAGTCGGTCCCGCTGCACCAGCGCGGCGTCACCCATCTGCGCGGCGGTGGCCGGGGCGATCTGATCGTGCACGTCGAGGTGCTGACCCCGACCAAGCTCGACCCGGAGCAGGAGGAGCTGCTGCGGCGGCTGTCCAAGCTGCGCGGTGAGGAGCGGCCGACAGGGGAGTTCAAGCCCGGCCAGCAGGGGCTGTTCTCGCGCCTCAAGGACGCGTTCAACGGACGGTAGGCGCCCGGCCGGGGGTCCGGGGGTTGGCCCCCGGGGATGGCAGCCAACGGACGGTAGGCGCCCGGCCGCGAAGGCCTGGGGCGCACGCTGATCCGGCTTTCGGCGCACGTTGATCCGGTGGCGGATCACCGCGGAGGACATGGCACCATGTGCCCATGTCCTCCGCGCTGACCGATCTCGCTCGGTACCCGATCGTGCAGGCTCCGATGGCGGGCGGGGCCTCCTGCCCGCAGCTCGCCGCCGCTGTCATCGAGGCCGGGGGCCTCGGCTTCCTCGCCGCCGGTTACAAGACGCCGGAGGCGATGTACGAGGAGATCAAGCAGCTGCGCGGGCTGACCGGCCGCCCCTTCGGCGTGAACCTGTTCATGCCGCAGCCGCCCAGCGACCCGGCCGCCGTCGCGGTCTACGCCGACCGCGTCGCGGGCGAGGCGTCCCGCTACCAGACCGTGCTCGGGGACCCCGAGTCCGGCTCCGACGACGCGTACGACGCCAAGCTGGCGATCCTGCTGAACGACCCGGTCCCAGTGGTCTCGTTCACCTTCGGCTGTCCCACCCGCGCCGTGCTGGACGCGTTCGCCCGGGTGGGCACCCGGACCATCGTCACCGTGACCTCGCCGGTCGAGGCGGAGACCGCCCAGTGGGCGGGCGCCGACGCCGTCTGCGTCCAGGGCGTGGAGGCCGGCGGCCACCAGGGCGGCTTCCGTAACGACCCGGCCGACGACGCCCCCGGCGCCGTGCTCGGGCTGCTGTCGCTGGTCGCGCTGGTGCGCGAGACCGTGCAGATCCCGATCATCGCGGCGGGCGGGCTGATGCGCGGCTCGCAGATCGCCGCGGTGCTGGCCGCGGGCGCGGCCGCGGGACAGCTGGGCACCGCGTTCCTGGTCTGCCCCGAGTCGGGGGCGAACGCCCGGCACAAGGCGGCCATGACCGATCCGCTGTTCGGCCGGACCGAGCTGACCCGGGCCTTCTCCGGCCGCCCGGCCCGCGGCCTGGTGAACCGGTTCATCCGCGACCACGGCCCGTACGCCCCGGCCGCCTACCCCCAGCTGCACCACCTCACCTCCGGGCTGCGCAAGGCGGCGGCCAAGGAGGGCGACCCGCAGGCCATGGCGCTGTGGGCCGGGCAGGGGCACCGGCTGGCGCGCGAACTGCCCGCCGCGCGGCTGGTGGAGACCCTGGCCGTCGAACTGGACGCGGCGGCGTCCATCTACGGGCCCCAGGCCCCGCGAGGCGTGGTGTCGTGACCGCCCCGGTGTTCGTGGCCGACTCCCTCGCGGGGGCGGCCACAGGGGCCCGTATCGCGCTGGAGGGCCCCGAGGGGCGGCACGCGGTGTCGGTGAAGCGGCTGCGGGCCGGCGAGCCCGTCGTCCTCACGGACGGCGCCGGTACCGGCGTATCGGCCACCGTGGCGGCCGTCGAGGGCAAGGACCGGCTGCTGGTCGACGTCGACGGCGTACACCACGAGGCGGCGCCGAGTCCGCGGATCACCGTCGTCCAGGCGCTGCCCAAGGGCGACCGCGGCGAGGTGGCCGTGGAGACCATGACCGAGACGGGCGTCGACGCGATCGTGCCGTGGGCGGCCGCCCGTTGCATCACCCAATGGAAGGGCGAGCGCGGGCAGAAGGCGCTCGGCAAGTGGCGGTCGACCGCGCGCGAGGCGGGCAAGCAGTCCCGTCGGCTGACCTTCCCCGATGTCGCGGACGCGATGACGACCAAGGAGGTTGCTCGACTTCTCGCCGATGCCGACCTCGCGGCCGTGCTCCACGAGGAGGGCAGCGACCCCCTGGCGACGGCACAACTGCCCCACGAGGGTCATATCGTGCTCGTCGTGGGCCCCGAAGGGGGCGTCTCGCCGGAGGAGTTGGCGGCCTTCGCCGCGGCGGGCGCACGGCCGTACCGGCTGGGCCCGAGCGTTCTGCGCACTTCCACGGCCGGAACGGCCGCCACCGCGCTGCTGTTGGGACGCACCGGCCGCTGGAGCTGAGCTCCGGGTGGCCGACGATGGTCTTCCGGTTCGCCGGGCGTGATGGGAACCTGACCTCTATGGGGGTATTGAGCCATCATGTACGGCACGGACGGCCGCTGCTGGCGGCCATGGCCGCGGTGGCCGCGGCCGTCGCGGTGACGGGGTGCGAGCCGCGGGACGGCGGGGTCACCGCGATCGCCGTCTCGGTCACCACGGACAAGGTCGCCACCTCCGCCCTGGAGCGGGGCGGTGTCGGGGTGCGCTGGCTGACCTGCAACGCGGATCTGAAGAGGACCCCCACGGCCGGGGCCTCGGCCTCCGGCTCCGGTGACGCGGGCACCACGGACGCCTCGGTGGACTGCCGGGGCAGGACCGAGGACGACAAGGCCGTCGGGATCAGCGGCAAGGTCACCTATGTGCGGGAGAACCACTGTGTGCGCGGCGATCTGACCGGCACGGTGGAGGGCCACAAGGTCTTCCAGGCCAATGTGATCGGCGAGTGCGACGGCGGCGACACCGACAGGACCGACGACACCAACGGGACCGACGGCGGCGACAGGACCGACGGCGGCGACACCGGGAGCCCGACCCCGTCCCGTACCCATCCCTGGGACCGGGCCACCACCACGCACCCGTGGGACCAGGGGACCACCGCATCCGGCAAATAGGGTCCGCATAAGCTGTGACCATGCCGGACGAGTCACCGCTGATCCAGAGCCTGCGCACAGCCGTCGCCACCGCCCCGGACGACGTACCCCTGCGACTGCACTTGGCGGGGCTGTTGCTGGACGGCGGGCAGGGGCAGGACGCGATATCCCAGATCGCGGCGGCCCTTCAGCGTGACCCCGGGAACGCCGAGGCGCAGGCCCTGATGGCGCGCGCCGTAGCGCCCCCGCCCCCGCCCGCGGCCGCCTCCGCCCCGCCCGCCCCGCCGCGCGGCGCCCCGGATTCCGCCTCCCGGGACGGTTCCTACGACTGGCGGCGGGCCGAGGGCGAGTTGGCGGGCGTCGTCCCGCCGCGCTTCGTCGAGACCCCCGACGACTCCGGGGACCCCGAGAACCCGGGGACCCCGGAAGACCCCGCGACCCCCGAGGCCCCCCGGCCGCTGGCCGCCGACGGCTCCGACGACCCCGGTGACGCCTCCGCGTGGGAGGTGGAGCGCACCGGTGTGCGCCTGGCCGACATCGGCGGCATGGACGAGGTCAAGCAGCGCCTCGAAGCCGCCTTCCTCGCCCCCATGCGCAACCCCGAGCTGCGCAAGCTCTACGGCAAGAGCCTGCGCGGCGGGCTGCTGCTGTACGGGCCGCCCGGCTGCGGCAAGACGTACGTGGCGCGCGCGGTGGCCGGGGAGCTGGGCGCCCACTTCATGTCCGTCAGCATCAGCGACGTTCTCGACATGTGGATCGGGAATTCCGAACGGAACATGCGCGAGCTGTTCGAGACCGCCCGCCGCAGCGCCCCCTGTGTGCTCTTCCTGGACGAGCTGGACGCCCTGGGCGCCAAGCGCAGCCAGCTCCGCCACAGCGGGCTGCGCACCACCGTCAACCAGCTGCTGGCGGAGCTGGACGGCGTCCACGCGGACGCCAACGAGGGGCTGTTCGTGCTCGCCGCCACCAACCACCCCTGGGACGTGGACGGCGCGCTGCGCCGCCCCGGGCGCCTGGACCGCACCCTGCTGGTGCTGCCGCCCGACCAGCCAGCGCGCGAGGCGATCCTCCGCCATCACCTGGAGGACCGCCCGATCGCGGGCGTCGACGTGCGCAAGCTGGCCAAGCGGACCGACGGGTTCTCCGGCGCGGACCTCAAGTACCTGTGCGAGGCGGCGGCCGAGCGGGCGCTGATGGACTCCGTACGGACCGGACAGCCCCGGATGATCGGCCAGGACGATCTGATGGCCGCGCTGGGGCAGGTGCGGCCCTCGACCCGCCCGTGGTTCGACACCGCGCGCAATGTGGCCCAGTTCGCCAACGAGGGCGGCACGTACGACGATCTGCTGGCGTACCTCAAGAGCAAGCGGATGCTGTGAGCGAGACCGGAACCGAGCACCCGCTGACCGCCCAGGCGGCCGCGCTGATCGAACTCGGAAAGTTCGACAAGGCGAAGGAGCTGCTGGCCCGCAGGCTGGCCGGAAATCCGGACGACGGCCTGGCCTGGGTGCGGATGGCTCTCTGCCACAACAGCACCAGTGACTTCGAGGAGGCGCTGCACGCGTCTCAGGAGGCGCTGCGCCGCGACCCGGAGGACTTCAGCGCGCACCGGTTCCGCTCGTTCGCCCTGCGCCGCCTCGCCCGCTCGGAGGAGTCGGTGGCCGCCGCCCGCGAGGCGGTCCGCGTCCTGCCGGACCACTGGGCGGGCTACGTGGCGCTCTCCGAGGCGCTGATCTACCCGTCCGACCGCTGGCCCCAGGCGTACGAGGCGGCGGTGACCGCGG
This sequence comes from Streptomyces sp. NPDC005962, assembly GCF_040629205.1. NCBI lineage: Bacteria > Bacillati > Actinomycetota > Actinomycetes > Kitasatosporales > Streptomycetaceae > Streptomyces > Streptomyces sp. NPDC005962. Next base: position 308,051 of record NZ_JBEXVE010000003.1, read on the forward strand.
TGCGGCTCGGACCGGAGGAGATCAAGACCCACTACGCCCTGTGGAAGGCGTCCCTGGCCCTCGGGCGGCACGATGTGTGCGAGCAGGCGGTGCGCGAGGTGCTGCGTATCGACCCGTCCAACGCCTGGGCGCTCCAGGAACTCGCCACCCGCAAGGCGTACTCGAAGGACGCCAAGCTTCCGGAGGTCGCCCAGGGCTACGTCCAGGCGCTGGCCGCCGCCCCGGGCAACCAGGGGATGCGCAGGGGCCTTGAGGGGACGCTGTTCAGGATGGTGCGCGGCACCCGCTGGCTCGCCCTGCTGTGCCTGCTGATCGCCGCGGTGACCGCGCGCGTCTTCCCCACCGGGGACGACCCGACCGCGCTGCCCGCGCCACTGGACACCAGGCTCTACGCGCTCGTCCTGATGGCGGCCGTCTGGGCGCTGGGCGCCTGGCGCGCGTACCGGAAGCTGCCGCAGGGCGCCAAGCTGGGCGTCTGGTCCCTGGTGCGGCGGGAGTTCTGGGTGAAGGTCTCGCTGTACGAGGCGGTGTGGTCCACGGTGTGCGCGGTGCTGATCGTGACCGTCCCGTGGACGGACCGGATGATCCTCCAAGTGCTCACCCACGCGGGCTGGGTGCCTCCCTTGATCACCATCTGGTTCGAGCGGGCTGCCCTGCGGGAGGCCCGGTAGCATCCCGTTCGGAAGCCTTGACGATCCAGTAAGTGCCGATGATCCAGCCGACGATCCGTAAGGAGCCACCGGTGGCGGGAGAACCGCAGGCCGACTGCCTGTTCTGCAAGATTGTCTCGGGGGAGGTGCCCGCGACCGTCGTCCGGGAGACGGACACCACCGTCGCCTTCCGCGACATCAACCCTCAGGCGCCGACCCATGTCCTGGTGATCCCCAAGGCGCACTACGCGGACGCCGCGTCCCTGGCGGCCGCCGAGCCGCGGATCGCCGCGGACGTGCTGTGCGAGACGGCCACGGTCGCCGCCGAGGAGAAGATCGACGGCACGGGCTACCGGGTGGTGTTCAACACGGGCTCGGGGGCCGGGCAGACCGTCTTCCACGCGCACGCCCACATCCTCGGCGGCCGTGGCCTGAACTGGCCCCCCGGGTAGTCCCGTTGTCCGCACGTGAACTGGTCGTCCTCGGCACCGCGAGCCAGGTTCCCACCCGGCAGCGCAACCACAACGGCTATCTGCTGCGCTGGGACGGCGAAGGCATCCTGTTCGACCCCGGCGAGGGGACGCAGCGGCAGATGCTGCGGGCCGGGGCCGCCGCCCATGACATCAACCGGATCTGCGTCACCCACTTCCACGGGGACCACTCGCTGGGGCTGTCCGGGGTCATCCAGCGGATCAACCTCGACCGGGTCCCCCATCCGGTGACCGCGCACTACCCGGCGAGCGGACAGCGCTTCTTCGACCGGCTGCGGTACGCCACGGCCTACCGCGAGACCGTCCAGCTGGCCGAGCAGCCGGTCGGCGGCGACGGCGGGGTGATCGCCCGTACCCCCGCGTACACCCTGGAGGCGGCCCGGCTCTCGCACCCGGTCGAGTCCTACGGCTACCGCCTCGTCGAGCCCGACGGCCGCCGGATGCTGCCGGAGCGGCTCGCCGCGCACGGGGTGCGCGGGCCCGAGGTCGGCCGCCTCCAGCGGGACGGCGTGATCGAGCGGGACGGGCGCACGGTCACCCTGGAGGAGGTCAGCGAGGTCCGGCGCGGCCAGCGGTTCGCGTTCGTCATGGACACCCGGCTGTGCGAGGGGGCGCACGCGCTGGCCGAGCGCTGCGACCTGCTGGTGATCGAGTCGACGTTCCTGGACGAGGACGAGCCGCTGGCGACCGACCACGGCCATCTGACGGCCGGGCAGGCGGCCCGGATCGCGTCCGGGGCGGGCGTACGCCACCTGGTGCTGACGCACTTCTCGCAGCGGTACGGCGACCCGGCCGAGTTCGAGCGCCAGGCGCGGGCGGCGGGCTTCGACGGGGAGCTGACCGTCGCCCAGGACCTGATGAGCGTCGCCGTGCCGAAACGGCGTTAGCGCCGCCGTCACGCCGTAGGGCGGGTGCCATCGGGCACACTGGCCGCATCCGCCCTGCCGCAGCAACAGAACAGAACGGTCAGACCTGGGAGCACACGGTGACGACACACGACGGTGACCAGCCCTCGGCGAGCCGCCCCCTTCTCGATCCGCTCGCGGACGTCCGCGGCCCCGGCGACCCGGGCTGCGACGTCTATCTCACCGGCACCGTCTTCCTCGACATCATCTTCACCGGCCTGGACTCCGCGCCCGTCCGCGGTACCGAGTCCTGGGCCCGCGGCATGGGCTCCAGCCCCGGCGGCGTCGCCAACATGGCCACCGCGCTGGCCCGGCTGGGGCTGCGCACCTCGCTCGCCGCCGCGTTCGGCGACGACCACTACGGCGACTACTGCCGGGACGCGCTGGAGCGCGGCGAGGGCATCGACCTGTCGCTGTCCCGCACCATCCCCGGCTGGCACTCCCCGGTGACCGTCTCCATGGCGTACGAGGGCGAGCGCACGATGGTCAGCCACGGCCACGAGGCCCCGCCGCCCGAGGAGACCGCACCCAGCTGCCCGCCCCCGGCCCGGGCCGCCATCGCCTCCCTCGTCCCCGGCCGCCGGGAGGAGTGGGTCGCCGAGGCCGCCCGGCACGGCAGCCGGATCTTCGCGGACGTCGGCTGGGACGACACCGGCCGCTGGGACCCGGCGGACCTCGCCGACCTGGAGCACTGCGAGGCGTTCCTGCCCAACGCGGCCGAGGCGATGTGCTACACCCGCACCGAGTGCCCGCGGGCCGCCGCCCACGCGCTCGCCGACCGGGTGCCGCTCGCCGTGGTCACCCTGGGCCCGGAGGGGGCGTACGCGGTGGACGGCCGCACCGGCGAGAGCGCCGAGGTGCCCGCGATCGCCGTGGAGGCCCTGGACCCGACCGGCGCCGGGGACGTGTTCGTCGCGGGCTTCGTCACCGGCACCCTGGCCGACTGGCCGCTCGCCGACCGGCTCGCGTTCGCCGGGCTGACCGCCGCGCTGTCCGTCCAGGAGTTCGGCGGCTCGCTCTCCGCGCCCGGCTGGTGCGAGATCGGCGCCTGGTGGCAGCACGCCCGCTCCTACGACGACCAGGCCCCGAGCGCGCTGCGCCGCTACGCCTTCCTCGACCGCCTGCTGCCCACCGCCGCCCGCCCCGGGGTGCTCCGCCGGGCCGTCCCCACGATCGGTTTCCGCCGGGCGTGAACGCCCGTGCCCGGTACCAGGCACTTCCCCCGCGGCGGGCCGGTGTGACGAAGGGTATGGAGCAAAAGCACTCGGGTGTTGTCGGTGCCCCGTCGTACCCTGGTATCTCAAGGTTGTCGAGCAACGAGAACCCTTGTCGACGGAGGTAGGAGCAGGCCGCAGAGCCGAGCCCATGACGCAACCAACCACAGCACCGCAGGCGCACGCACAGTTCACGGTCCCGACCAAGCACCCGATGGTCATGGTCCTGGGATCGGGTGACTCGCTGCTGCGTGTGATTGAAAAGGCGTTCCCGTCGACCGATATCCATGTCCGGGGCAATGAAGTCAGCGCGACCGGGGACCCTGAGGAAGTCGCCCTGGTCCAGCGTCTGTTCGATGAGATGATGCTGGTGCTCCGCACCGGTCAACCGATGACGGAGGACGCGGTGGAGCGTTCCATCTCCATGCTGCGCGCAGCCGAGAACGGCGAGGGCGAGGCGGCCGAGACGCCCGCCGAGGTGCTCACGCAGAACATCCTCTCCAACCGCGGCCGCACGATCCGCCCGAAGACGCTCAACCAGAAGCGCTATGTCGACGCGATAGACAAGCACACCGTCGTCTTCGGCATCGGCCCGGCCGGTACCGGCAAGACCTACCTCGCCATGGCCAAGGCGGTCCAGGCCCTGCAGTCCAAGCAGGTCAACCGGATCATCCTGACCCGCCCGGCGGTCGAGGCGGGGGAGCGGCTCGGCTTCCTGCCCGGCACGCTCTACGAGAAGATCGACCCGTATCTGCGGCCCCTGTACGACGCGCTGCACGACATGCTCGACCCCGACTCCATCCCGCGCCTGATGGCCGCGGGCACGATCGAGGTCGCCCCGCTGGCGTACATGCGCGGCCGGACGCTCAACGACGCGTTCATCATCCTGGACGAGGCGCAGAACACGAACCCCGAGCAGATGAAGATGTTCCTCACCCGGCTCGGCTTCGAATCCAAGATCGTGATCACGGGTGACGTCACCCAGGTCGACCTCCCGGGCGGGACCAAGAGCGGTCTGCGCCAGGTGCGGGACATCCTGGACGGCGTCGACGACGTGCACTTCTCCCTGCTCACCAGTAAGGACGTGGTCCGGCACAAGCTCGTCGGCCGTATCGTCGACGCCTACGAGCAGTACGACAGCCGCAACGGCAAGTGACCGGCCCCGAAGAGACCCGAGAAAAGACGAACCACCCCATGTCGATCGACGTCAACAACGAATCCGGTACGGACATCGACGAGCGCGCGATCCTGGACGTCGCCCGTTACGCGCTGGCCCGGATGCGTATCCACCCGCTCTCCGAGCTCTCGCTGATCGTCGTCGACGCCGACGCCATGGAGCAGCTCCACATCCAGTGGATGGACCTGCCGGGGCCGACCGATGTCATGTCCTTCCCGATGGACGAGCTGCGGCCGCCCGTCAAGGACGACGAGGACCCCCCGCAGGGCCTCCTCGGTGACATCGTGCTCTGCCCCGACGTGGCCAGGAAGCAGGGAGAGGAGGCGCCGACCGGGCACTCCATGGACGAGGAGCTGCAGCTGCTCACCGTCCACGGCGTCCTCCACCTCCTCGGCTACGACCACGAGGAGGCGGACGAGCGCGCCGAGATGTTCGGCCTCCAGGCGGCGATCGTCGACGGCTGGCGGGCCGAGTACGGCCTGACCGGGCCCTCCCCGGCCCCCACCACGCGATGACCGGGCAGCTCCTCACGGCGGCGGTCCTGCTGGTGGTGGTCGCCTGGCTGGCGGCCTGCGCCGAGGCGGGCCTCGCCCGCACCACCCGGTTCCGCGCCGAGGAAGCCGTGCGGACCGGGCGGCGGGGCAGCGCCAAGCTGATGCTGGTCGCCGAGGACCCCACCCGCTACCTCAACGTGGCGCTGCTGGTGCGCGTCGCGTGCGAGGTGGCGGCGGGTGCCGTCGTCACGTTCGGCTGTCTGCACGCCTTCCCGGAGACCTGGAAGGCGCTGACCGTCGCGATCGGTGTGATGGTCCTGGTGTCGTACGTGGCCGTCGGCGTCTCGCCGCGCACCATCGGCGCCCAGCATCCGCTCAACACCTCGACCGTCGCCGCCTATGTGCTGATCCCGCTGGCCCGGATCATGGGCCCCATCCCGCCGCTGCTGATCCTCCTCGGTAACGCGCTCACCCCCGGAAAGGGCTTCCGGAAGGGCCCGTTCGCCTCCGAGGCCGAGCTGCGCGCGCTGGTCGACCTCGCCGAGCAGGAGTCGCTGATCGAGGACGACGAGCGGCGCATGGTGCACTCCGTCTTCGAGCTGGGCGACACCCTGGTGCGCGAGGTGATGGTGCCGCGCACCGATCTGGTGGCCATCGAGCGCTTCAAGACCATCCGGCAGGCGCTCACCCTCGCGCTGCGCTCCGGCTTCTCCCGGATTCCGGTCACCGGGGAGAACGAGGACGACATCGTCGGGATCGTCTATCTGAAGGACCTGGTCCGCAAGACGCACATCAACCGGGAGTCCGAGTCCGAGCTGGTCTCCACCGCGATGCGGCCCGCCGCCTTCGTCCCCGACACCAAGAACGCGGGCGACCTGCTGCGCGAGATGCAGCAGGAGCGCAACCACGTGGCAGTGGTGATCGACGAGTACGGCGGCACGGCGGGCATCGTCACCATCGAGGACATCCTTGAGGAGATCGTCGGCGAGATCACCGACGAGTACGACCGCGAACTGCCGCCCGTCGAGGACCTCGGCGACGGCACCCACCGGGTCACCGCCCGGCTCGCCCTCGGCGACCTCGGCGAGCTGTACGGCACGGCCCTGGAGGACGAGGACGTCGAGACGGTGGGCGGGCTGCTCGCCAAGTCGCTGGGCCGGGTGCCGATCGCGGGCGCCACGGCCGAGGTCGACATCCCCGAAGGCGGCACCGACCCGGCCCTGAAGGCGCTGCGGCTGACCGCCGAATCCCCGGCGGGCAGGCGCAACCGCATCGTGACGGTGCTGGTGGAGCCGGTGCGGGAGACGGCGGCGGCCGAGTCGTAGGGGCGCTCCTGCCGGTCGGACGGCACGACACCCAGGGCGTACGGGGGCGTGAGAGCGCCCCCGTACCACGCCCGCGCGGGGCGGCGCACGGACGCGCGGGGCCGCGCTGCGCCATACGGATGCATTCACCCTCTGCGGTCTGGCCCATCTGGCGTAGGCAACGGCTTACTTGCAGATACCGACCGGTGGGCCGCCCATACCCCTGTCGGGGGACAGTCGGCTTGTCGTTGTGACGTAGGCAGGTCGGCCGTATGGGCACCCCCACGCAGGGCGAACAGGGTCTTCGCGGCACTCCGCGTGGAGACCCGGGCGGTCCACCCCTCCCCACACCGCACCCCGGGAAGGGGCTGCCCCCATGGCTTCCTCGACTACCACGGTCACGTCCACCCCGAACCCCTCCGTCCCCGGCCAGACCATCACCTACACCGCGACCGTCGCCTCCGTTCCGCCGGGTGCGTTCACCCCGACCGGTACGGTCACCTTCGTCATCGACGGTGGGACGACGACCGTGGCGGTCGACGCCGCCGGACAGGCCGTCCTCACCGGCGGTCCGCTGGCCGTGGGCTCCCATGCGGTGATCGCCACCTACAGCGGTGACGCCAACCTGGACCCCTCGACGGGCACCACCATCCAGCAGGTCAACCAGGGTGCGACGGCCACCTCCCTGACCGTCTCGCCCAACCCCGCGGTCTGCGGTGAGGCGGTGACCCTGACCGCGTCCGTGGCGGCCGTACCGCCCGCCGCGGGAACGCCGACCGGCACCGTGACCTTCATCATCAGCGCCGACGGACCGGCCCTGACCGCGTCCCTCGACGCCACCGGCCAGGCATCCGTCACGGTCCCCGACCTGGACCTCGGCAGCCATGTGGCGGCGGCCTTCTACGGTGGGGACACCGAGTTTTCCGCGTCCAACTCGCCCCTGGTCCCGGTGACGGTGAACCAGGCGACCTCGACCACCGCCTTCGCCGCCACCCCCGATCCGTCGGTGTGCGGCCAGACGGTGACGCTGTGCGCGACGGTGACCGTGGACGAGCCGGGGACCTGTACGGCCACCGGGACGGTGACCTTCACCGTCCCCGGAGGCCCGACCCTCACCGCGCCGCTCGACGCGACCGGCCAGGCCTGTGTGACGAGCGACGAACTGCCGCTGGGCACCAACACGGTGACCGTCACCTACTCCGGCAACACCGGCGTCGCGGGCTCCACGGGCACCGGTACGGTCACCGTCGACCAGGCCACGTCCTCGATCGCCGTCACGGCGTCGCCGAGCCCCTCCGTATGCGGCGAACCGGTGACCCTCTGCGCGCAGGTGACGGTGGCTCCGCCCAGCGATTGCACCCCGATCGGGAGCGTGACGTTCGTGATCACCGGCGGTCCCACGCTGACGGCGCCGGTCGATGCCACCGGTATGGCGTGCGTGACCACCAGCGCCATCCCCGTGGGCACACAGACCGTGACCGCCACCTATGGGGGCGACTCCGGCATCGCGGGCTCCACGGCCACCACGAGCGCGACGGTGAACCAGGCGGCCTCCACCACCACCGTCACCAGCCCCGCCCCCGGCTCCTGCGGCCAGCCGGTGACGATCTGCGCCCAGGTGACGACCGTCCCGCCCGGCACCTGCCCCCCGACCGGCACGGTGACCTTCGTGGTCTCGGGCGGCCCGACGCTCACGGCCACGGTGGACGGCACCGGTCAGGCGTGCGTGACCACCAGCGCCATCCCCGTCGGCACGCACGTCGTGACCGCCACCTACGCGGGCGACACCGGCGTCACGGGCTCCACGGGCACCGGGACGGTCACCGTCAGCCAGGGCACGTCCACGCTGACGGTCGCGGCGACGCCGAGCCCGTCCGTCTGCGGCGAGGCGGTGACCATCTGCGCCCAGGTGACGGTGGCCGCGCCCAGCACCTGCGTACCGACCGGTGACGTGACGTTCGTGGTCTCGGGCGGTCCGACGCTGACGGCGACCCTGGACGCCACCGGCATGGCGTGCGTGACCACCACGGCGGTGCCGGTCGGCACCCACACGATCACCGCCACCTACGCGGGCGACTCCGGCGTCGGGGGCTCGACGGGCACGGCCCCGCTGGTGGTCAACCCCGCGTCGTCCACCACCACGGTCTCGGTCACGCCCTCCCCGTCGGTCTGCGGCGCATCCGTCCTGCTGTGCGCCCAGGTGACCACCGTGGCGCCCGGCACCTGCCCCCCGACCGGCACGGTGACCTTCGTGATCTCGGGCGGCCCGACGCTCACGGCCACGCTGGGCGCCACCGGTCAGGCCTGCGTCTCCACCACCGCCATCCCCGTCGGCACCCACACGGTGACGGCGACCTACGGGGGAGGCGGCGGCGTCGCGCCCTCCACAGGCAGCGGCACGGCCACCGTCAACCAGGCCACCTCCACGACGGCACTGACGATCTCGCCCAACCCGTCCGTGTGCGGCCAGCCGGTGACGATCTGCGCCCAGGTGACGACCGTCGCGCCGGGCACCTGCACCCCGACCGGAACCGTCACCTTCGTGATCAGCGGCGGTCCCACCCTGACCGGAACGCTCAACGCGAGCGGTCAGGCCTGCGTCACCACCAGCGCGCTGGGCGTGGGAGCGCACACCGTCACGGCCACTTACGGGGGCAGCACGGGCGTCGCGGGATCGACGGCCACCGGCGCCGCCACAGTCAACACGGGGAGCACCACCACCACGCTCACCTCCACCCCCAACCCGTCCGCCCCCGGCCAGACGGTGACCTTCACCGCCACCGTGGCCCCGGTGGCCCCGTCGACCGGCACCCCGACCGGCACCGTCACCTTTGTGATCAGCGGCGGACCGACCCTGACCGGAACGCTCAACGCGGCCGGGCAGACGACCGTGACCACCAACGCGCTCACCACCGGCTCCCACACGGTCACCGCCACCTACAGCGGCGACGGCTGCCACAACTCGTCGACCGCGACCCTCACCCAGACCGTGTCCGGCGCGACGACCACCACGCTGACCGCCACCCCGGCCGTCATCCGGCTGCGGCTCAACGGCCAGCTCGTCATCCCCACCCTCAGCGCCACGCTCAAGGACCAGGCCAACAACCCCGTCCCCGGCCAGACGATCGCCTTCACGGCCAACACCGCGCTGGGTCCGATCGCCCTGGGCAGCGCGGTCACCAACGCGTCCGGTACGGCGACGCTCACCAACGTCATCGTCCCGCCCTCCGTACTGACCGCCAGCACCTACACCGCCACCTTCGCGGGCGGCCCGGGCCTCAGCCCGGCCACCGCGTCGGGCACGCTCACGTTCCAGCCGCTGCCGCTGCTCCCGTAGCGGAACCTGTAGCGGAACCTGGAGCGGCTTCCAGCCGCCCGCGCCGGACCGTTGCCACTGCGGCCCGGCGCGGGTCCATGCGCACAACCGGTGTCACGCCCGGTCAGACCCGCGTCCTATGCTCATCCGTATGAGCGAAGCAGCGCAGCTGGACCCCGAAGACCGCAAGATCATCACGCTGGCCCGCTCCGCGCGGGCCCGCAACGGCGTCGCGGAGGGCGCCGCCGTACGCGACGAGACGGGCCGCACCTACGTCGCGGGCACCGTCGCCCTCGACTCGCTCCAGCTCAGCGCGGTGCGCACCGCCGTCGCGATGGCCGTCGCCAGCGGCGCGAAGTCGCTGGAGGCCGCGGCCGTGGTGACCGAGGCGGAGACCGCCACCGACGAGGACCGCGCGGCCGTCCGCGACCTCGGCGGAGCCGGGACCCCGATCTTGCTGGCCGCCACCGACGGCACCCTGCGCACCACCCTGCCGGTGTGACCGCGGCCGGAGAGGGGGCTGTGGGCGGCTGGTCGGAGCGGGCCGGGGCATCGGGGAGAATAGGGGCCATGACTGCCGGTACCTCCCCGTCCCCGACCGAGCAGCGGGAGACCCCGCACCGCTCGGGTTTCGCCTGCTTCGTCGGTCGCCCCAACGCGGGCAAGTCGACCCTGACCAACGCGCTGGTGGGGACGAAGGTCGCGATCACCTCCAACCGCCCGCAGACCACCCGGCACACCGTGCGCGGCATCGTGCACCGCCCCGACGCACAGCTGGTGCTCGTCGACACCCCCGGTCTGCACAAGCCGCGCACCCTGCTCGGCGAGCGGCTGAACGACGTTGTACGGACCACCTGGTCCGAGGTCGACGTCATCGGCTTCTGCCTGCCCGCCGACCAGAAGCTGGGCCCCGGCGACCGCTTCATCGCGGGTGAGCTGGCCGGGATCAAGAAGACGCCCAAGGTCGCGATCGTCACCAAGACCGACCTGGTCGAGCCCCAGCAGCTCGCCCAGCAGCTCCTGGCCATCGACCGGCTCGGCAAGGAACTCGGCTTCGAGTGGGCCGAGATCGTCCCGGTCTCGGCCGTGGGCGACCAGCAAGTGGGTCTGCTGGCCGATCTGCTCGTCCCGCTGCTCCCCGAGGGCCCGACCCTCTACCCCGAGGGCGACCTCACCGACGAGCCGGAGCAGGTGATGGTCGCCGAGCTGATCCGCGAGGCGGCGCTGGAAGGTGTACGGGACGAGCTGCCGCACTCCATCGCGGTGGTCGTGGAGGAGATGCTGCCGCGCGAGGACCGCCCGGCGGACAAGCCGCTGCTGGACATCCACGCCAACCTCTACATCGAGCGCCCCAGCCAGAAGGGCATCGTCATCGGCCCGAAGGGCCGCCGCCTGAAGGACGTCGGCTCCAAGTCCCGCAAACACATCGAAGCGCTGCTCGGGACGCCGGTCTTCCTCGACCTCCACGTCAAGGTGGCCAAGGACTGGCAGCGCGACCCGAAGCAGCTGCGCCGGCTGGGCTTCTGAGGCGGCTGGGCTTCTGAGGCTGCCGGGCTTTTGACACGGCGGGGCTTCCGAGCCCCCTACGTGCCCTCCTTCAGGACCGTCCGCACCAGCTCGCGCTGGGCCTCGCTGAGGTGCGGGTCCGCGGCGTGGACCGTGCGGCCTTCCACCGTGATCTCGTAGTGGAAGCCGTCCGGGACGCCGCGGGTGGCCGCCGGGGCGCCGGTTTCGACGGCCTGGTGGGCCAGGGCGGCCAGATGGGTGGCGTCGGGCCGTCCGGAGGTGTCCAGATCGGCCCGGCGCTCGATTCCGGCGAATCCGCCGGAGCGGGTCACGGAGATACGCATGAGTCCATCAGTACCCGAGGGTGAGGCTCAGCGCGCGCCCAGGCCCGTGATTCCGACACCTTCCCAGGCCTCCCGCACCGCGTCCCGCTCCTGGCCGTCGCCGTAGCGGGCCTGCGCCGCGGCCACCGTGAGCCGGGCGAAGTCGTCGAACTGCGCGTCCTGGGACAGCTCGCCGCCGGTCAGCACGTCGTACCAGACCCGCCCGGCCTTCTCCCAGGCGTTGCCGCCGAGTGCTGTGGCGGCCAGGTAGAAGGCGTGGTTGGGGATGCCGGAGTTGATGTGGACGCCGCCGTTGTCGCGCGAGGTGCGCACGTAGTCGTCCATCGTGCCCGGCTGCGGGTCCTTGCCGAGGACGTCGTCGTCGTACGCCGTGCCGGGGGCCTTCATCGAGCGCAGGGCCACGCCGGTGACCCGCTCCGCCAGCAGCCCGGCCCCGATCAGCCAGTCGGCCTGGTCGGCGCTCTGGCCCAGCGCGTACTGCTTGACGAGCGAGCCGAAGACGTCGGACATCGACTCGTTGAGCGCCCCGGACTGGCCGAAGTACTCCAGGTTGGCGGTGTACTGGGTGACGCCGTGGGTCAGTTCGTGGGCCATGACGTCGATGGGGATGGTGAAGTCGAGGAAGATCTCGTTGTCCCCGTCGCCGAAGACCATCTGCTCGCCGTTCCAGAAGGCGTTGTTGTAGTCCTCGCTGTAGTGGACGCTCGCGTTCAGCGCCAGGCCCGCGTCGTCGATCGAGTGGCGGCCGTAGACCTTGAGGAACAGCTCGAAGGTCGCGCCCAGGCCGTTGTAGGCGCGGGTCACCGAGTCGTCCGAGGTCGCCGTGTCGCCCTCGCCGCGCACCTTCTTGCCCGGCAGCGCGTCCTGGTGCTGGGAGTCGTAGATCGTGCGCTTCGGCCGGTCGGAGAGCGCGCCCTCCGCGGTGGGGGCCGCGATCCCGCGGACGGTGGTGATCCGGCGGCGGGTGCGCTCCAGGGCGTCCCGCTCCAGCGTGCGGCGGGCGGGGTCGGCGAGGGCGGAGTCCTCGTGCTGGGAGAGCTTGTCGAGGACATGCGGCGGCACGATCGTGCAGAAGACACCGCGGCCGCGGGAGTTCGCGTTGACATCCATCCAGGCAATGTCGCACCGCGTCCATTACTTGTCACGCCTTGCGGTCATGATTGATGAAATCGAGTGGTTGATAGCCATTCCTCCGTACGGGAGGCCATGGTCCGCATAGTGATACGGGGCCACGCGCCGCACACGTCTTCCGTTAGGCTGCTCGGCATCATGCGTTTCGGGCTGCTTCTCCTTAGCTGCCGCGGCGAGGGCCTGTAGTCGTAGGCCGACCCCCTCCCCGCGGAGTTCGGTGTTGCGGTGATTACGCCCCGTCGGCCGCCCCATGGACGTTCGTCCCAGCGGACACCACGAGCGGATCTCAGAGGAGCCCACGCATCATGAGCACGTCCGACAATCCCGGTCAGCGCGCCGTAGGCCGCCCCACCCCCATCACCGCCGCGAACGTCACCCAGCGGCCCTCGGGTATGCCGATCCACAAGTACGGCCCGTACGAGGCCGTCGAGATCCCCGACCGCACCTGGCCGGACAACCGGATCACCGCCGCGCCGCGCTGGCTCTCCACCGACCTGCGGGACGGCAACCAGGCGCTGATCGACCCGATGTCCCCGGTGCGCAAGCGTGAGATGTTCGACCTGCTGGTCCGCATCGGATACAAGGAGATCGAGGTCGGCTTCCCCTCCTCCGGCTCGACCGACTTCGACTTCGTACGGTCGATCATCGAGGAGGGCGCGATCCCCGAGGACGTGACGATCTCCGTCCTCACCCAGGCCCGCGAAGAGCTGATCGAGCGCACCGTCGAGTCGCTGCGCGGCGCGCACAAGGCCACCGTGCACCTGTACAACGCCACCGCGCCCACCTTCCGCCGTGTCGTCTTCCGCGGCACCCGTGAGCAGGTCAAGCAGATCGCGGTGGACGGCACCCGGCTGGTCGTCGAGTACGCCGACAAGATCCTGGGCGACGACACGGTCTTCGGCTACCAGTACAGCCCCGAGATCTTCACCGACACCGAGCTGGACTTCGCGCTGGAGGTCTGCGAGGGCGTCATGGACGTCTGGCAGCCCGAGGCCGGCCGCGAGATCATCCTCAACCTGCCCGCGACCGTCGAGCGCTCGACGCCGTCGACCCACGCGGACCGGTTCGAGTGGATGTCGCGGAACCTGTCCCGCCGTGAGCACATCTGCCTGTCCGTGCACCCGCACAACGACCGCGGTACGGCCGTCGCCGCCGCCGAGCTGGCGATCATGGCCGGGGCGGACCGTATCGAGGGCTGTCTGTTCGGGCAGGGCGAGCGCACCGGCAACGTCGACCTGGTGACCCTGGGCATGAACCTGTTCTCCCAGGGCGTCGACCCGCAGATCGACTTCTCGCAGATCGACGAGGTCCGCCGCACCGCCGAGTACTGCAACCAGATGCAGATCCACCCGCGCCACCCCTACGCGGGCGACCTGGTCTACACCGCCTTCTCCGGCTCCCACCAGGACGCCATCAAGAAGGGCTTCGAGGCGATGGAGGCCGGGGCGGCCGAGCAGGGCAAGACGGTCGACGACATCGAGTGGGCCGTCCCGTACCTGCCCATCGACCCCAAGGACGTCGGCCGCTCCTACGAGGCCGTCATCCGGGTCAACTCCCAGTCCGGCAAGGGCGGTATCGCCTATGTCCTGCGGAACGACCACAACCTGGATCTGCCGCGCCGCATGCAGATCGAGTTCTCCAAGACGATTCAGGCCAAGACCGACGCCGACGGCGGCGAGGTCACCCCGGCCCAGATCTGGGCGACCTTCCAGGACGAGTACCTGCCGACGGAGGACAACCAGTGGGGTCGGATCGCGCTGCGCACCGCCCAGACGTCCACCACCAGTGAGGGCACCGACGCGCTCACCGTGGAGGCCGTCGTGGACGGCGCCGAGACCGTCCTGACCGGCTCCGGCAACGGCCCGCTGGCCGCCTTCTTCGACGCCCTGGGCTCCATCGGCGTCGACGTACGGCTGCTGGACTACTCCGAGCACACCCTGAGCGAGGGCGCGGCCGCGCAGGCCGCCGCGTACATCGAATGCGCGATCGACGGGAAGGTGCTGTGGGGTGTCGGTGTCGACGCCAACATCGTGCGCGCCTCCCTCAAGGCCGTCGTCTCCGCGGTCAACCGCGCGGGGCGGTAAACGCCCGCTGAGCCTGTCACCCACAAGGGGCCCCGTTCACCGCGCGAGGTGGGCGGGGCCTCGGGTTTGGCCTGTTGTCTCCGTTCGGGGTACTGACGGCGCATCATAGATGTGGCTAGCATCACGTCAACGCGGCAACGTGGCCGAAGCGTTATGGAGGTGTGACGTGGTGCTCGCGCGAGCCCGCCGTGACCGGGACCTGTGTGTGCTAGGCGTCCGCACTCTGTGGCGGACCATCGGCGATGGTGAGTTCTTCTGCCCCGACTGCGGAGGCGACCGCAACTACCGCCGCCGCACCGGCCGCCGCCGCATCGTGGTGCTCGGCCTGCCGCTGCTGCCCCGCGGGCCGGTCGCGCCAGTCGTCGAATGCGCCGCCTGTGCCACCCGGTTCGGCACCGAAGCCCTGGACCACCCCACCACTGTCCGCTTCTCCGCGATGCTGCGCGACGCCGTGCACACCGTCGCCCTCGCGGTCCTGGCCGCGGGCGGCACGGAGGCCACGGCGGTACGGCAGGTCGCGGTCGGCGCCGTGCGCGCCGCCGGGTTCGCCGACTGCGACGAGGGCCAGCTCCTCGCGCTCATCGAAGCGCTCGCCGCCGACACCGGCCGCCTCCCCGGCGCCGTCACCGGCGAGCGCGACGGCCTCGACCCGTGCGGTACGGCGCTCGCCATCGAACTGCACGAGGCCCTGGAGCCCCTGGCCCCCCACCTCGCCCCCACCGGCCGCGAAGCGATCCTCCTCCAGGGCGCCCGTATCGCCGTCGCCGACGGCCCCTACCGCCCGGCCGAACGCGCGGTCCTCGAAACGGTCGGCCGCGCCCTCATGATCTGCCCCGACGACACGGCCCGCCTCCTGGCCGCGACCCGCGCCGCGTTCTAGACGGCCCGGGCCGCAGGGCGAGCCGGGCCGCCGGGCCGTCGTCTCCATGGGCGTGACCGCCTGTCGCGCCGTCAATCCTTGGCGGGTGCGCCCCAGTCCGTCCGGTACGCCGACCAGTCCGCGTCCGTCGCGGCGAAGTCCACGTAGAGGGCCACTCCGAACCGCTTCCGGGTGCGGTCCTCGCGGCTGAGGCCGAGGCGGGTGCCGCGGACGGCGGCGGGGACCGTTTCGGCCCAGGCGTGGCGGCCGAGGTTGTTGGTGTGGTACCCGGGGAGGCCCATGAGGAGGTCGGTTCCGGGTGGGGTGGCTTCGAGGGCGAGTGCGGTCTGCTGGGCCACGTAGCCGCCGTACAGGCTCTCCAGCGGCGTCGACGTGTCGTACGACATGACCGCGATCTGGTCGACCCGTCGCGCCACCTGCCCGAAGAACGCCTGCGACCACCACTTGGGGTGGCCGGTGAAGAAGTCCGCCACCGAGTGCAGCGCGGGCAGCGGGTCGATCTGGTGGGCGGCGACCGAGAGCGGGGCGCGGCGGGCGCGGGTGAGGGTGTGCAGGTCGTCGAGGAGGGTGAGGTAGTCGCGGTCGCCGGAGTGCAGCGGCTCCAGGTCGAAGTGGACGCCGTCGAAGCCCGCGTCCAGCACCTGGCGGGCGGAGCGCACCACCTGGACCCGGCTGCGCGGGTCGGTGAGGCGGAGCCCGGTCGGGCCCTCGGTGGCCAGGACGTCACCGAGCCACGCCTGTACGCGTACGCCGGGCAGTTCGCGGCGGACGGCCTTCAGCAGCCACCCGGCGCGCGGGTAGAGCTTCGCGGGCAGGGTGCCGTCGTGCCGCAGCGGGCCCGTGTGGACGTACAGGTCGCGGATGCCGGTGCCGCGTATCCGGCGGGCCAGGGTGGCCAGTTCGGCGTCGCCGTTGCGGCCGTCCACCCAGGCGTGGCCGAGCCACACCGCGTCCCGGCCCCGGGTCCGGGTTCCGGGCTCCGGGTCGCCCGCGTAATTCAGCCGCAGGGCGATCCCGGCGGCGAGCAGGGACAGCACCAGGCACCCCGCGAGGGCGGCCACGACGCGTTTGGGCCACCTCAGCCGGGGGTGCGACCAGAGGCGTGCCAGGGCGGCGCGGGCCCGTCGGAGCCGGGAGCCGTCCGTGGCCGGGGTCTGGGGTATCGCGGGTTCGGTCACGGACGGGAGCGTAGCGAGCGCCGTACGGACGCCGTCGGCCGTACGGCGCGGCTACAGCTGTGCCCGGGGCCCGGTCCTACGACTTGTCGGTCGGGATCTCCTTGATCTCGGCCGTGGGCGCGTTCTTCTTGACCGACTCCACGCCTTTCTGGGCCGCGGACTTGGAGTCATACGATTCGCCGACCGCGATGATCTCGCCGTTGCCCGCCTTCAGGCGGAAGCGGTGCTTGCCGCGCTTGTCCTCGTAGATCTCGAACTTGCCCGCCATGTGATGCCACCTCCACGGCTCGTCTCAACCCCCTCGAACCACCGTAAATCGGGCCTCGCGCCCTCGCATCAGGGGCGCTCAGGGGTGCTCAGGGTGACCGGGAGTGGGCTCGGGCGCGGGCTCGGGTGCGGGTGCCCCGAACATCTCCCGGCAGGCATCCAGCCCCCGCACCTCGACCGGGACCGTGCGCCGCTCCTCCCAGGCCGCGCGGTCCAGCCGCAGCCGCTGGAGCGTCCGGGCCTCGCCCCGTACGGCGAGCGTCTCCAGGCCGTCGGGGCGGTAGCCGAGGCGGCGCGAGACGCCGAGCGAGCGCCCGTTCTCCATGAACGCGCCCGACGTCACGCTGCGCGCCCCCAGCCCGGCGAACGCCAGATGGGCCACGGCCGCGCGCATCTCCGTGCCGAAGCCCTGCCCCTGGTGGGCGATGCCCAGCCAGGAGCCGGTCTCCGCCTCCCGGGTCACCGCGAAGTCGGTCGCGGAGACGTCCTGCCGTCCGATCACCGTGCCCTCGTGCAGCACGGCGAGGCTCAGCGTCCAGTCCTCCGGCCGCCACTCCGCGATCGTCCGCAGGACGTGCTGGAACGTCGCCCGGCCGCGTTCCTCCGGGGCGGTGTCGGTCCACGGCGCGCTGAACGGCATCTCCGCCGGGTCGTGCACCCCGCCCGCGGCGACGGCGGCCAGCTCATCGGTCCGGGAGATGCCGGGAAGCCTCAGCTCGAGGCGTGGGGTGTGGAGGCGGAGCCCGTAGAGGGGCCAGTGATGGGGGTCCATGGCGAGAGGTTGCCGGAGCCGCCGGGGCCGCGTCGAACCAATTACCGCCGCCGGGTAGTCAACCAGGGTTGACGCTCGCCCTTTCGTCAACGTACATTGACAGACATGACCGAAGCAACGGATCTCGCCGCACGCGCCGGCGACCGGGACCCCCGCGTCGGACTGCGCGCCGTCGCCGCGCTGCGCCGGCTGCTGGAGCAGCTGGAGGCCGTACAGGTGCGCAGCGCCCGCGCCAAGGGCTGGTCGTGGCAGGAGATCGCGGCCGAGCTGGGCGTCAGCCGTCAGGCCGTTCACAAGAAGCATGGGAGGCGTTGATGTTCGAGAGGTTCACCACCAGTGCCCGCGAGGCCGTCCGCGAGGCCGTCCGGCGGGCGGACGAGACGGGCGGCGCCACGGTCGGCGAGCCCGAGCTGCTGCTCGCGCTCCTGGACCGTACGGATACTCCCGCCGCCCACGTCCTGACCACCCTGGGCGCCACCGCACGGCGCGCCTCGATCGAACGCGCCCTGGCCGACGTCCGCCGCCGCGGCGGCATCTCGCCCGCGGACGCGGAGGCGCTGGCGGGGCTCGGCATCGACGTGGACGCGGTCGTCTCCCGCGTGGAGGAGGAACACGGCGTCGGCGCCCTGGCCACCCCGCGCCGCCGTCGCCGCTCCCGCGCCCGTTTCGACCCCGAGGCCAAGTCGGTCCTCGAACGATCGCTGCGGATCGCGCTCGGCCGCGGCGACAAGCACATCGGCGACGAACACCTCCTGCTCGCCCTCCTCGCCCGCCCGGGCGCCGCCGCGAACGTCCTCGCCGATCACGACGTGACGTACGTCCGGGCCGAACGGGCCCTCGCCACCCGCGCCCGGGCGAGCTGACCGGGCCGCGCTCCTCGTAGAAGTTCCGTACCAGGGGCTCCGCGGCACACAAATGGGTTGCCCCGGGTGCGATTCGCCGCGCATCCTGTGCCGATGCTGATCCGACGAGAAACCTCCTCCGACATCGCGGACGTACGCGACGTCACGGCGGCCGCGTTCGGGAAGTCGGAGGCCGTGGTCCCGGTCGAGGTCACCCTCCTCCAGGAACTCCGTTCCTGCGACGCCTGGTTATCGGCCCTGTCGTTCGTCGCGGCCGACGACCGCGGCGAGGTGATCGGTCATGTGGTGTGCACCCGGGGCCACGTCGGCCCCGATCTCGCCCTCGGGCTCGGCCCCCTCAGCGTCCACCCCGCGCACCAGCGCCGGGGCGTGGGCCTGGCGCTGATGCACGCGATACTGGGCGCGGCGGACGCCTTCGGCGAATCCCTGGTCGCGCTCCTCGGCAGCCCCGCGTACTACGGCCGCTTCGGCTTCCGCCCCGCGACCGCGTACGGCATCACGGCCCCCGACCCGGCCTGGGGCGACTACTTCCAGGCCCGCCCCCTGACCGCCTATCAACCCACCCTCAAGGGGCCCTTCGCCTACGCCGACCCCTTCGACCGTGTCTGATCCGTGGGCAGGAACGCGGACATGACGAGCTGGGCGACGTACGGGCTCTCGGCGCCGGTCAGTTCCGTGGGGTTGACCGAGTAGGCGATGCGGCGGCTGAGGTCACGGGTGGCGAACATGCCGCTGGTGTAGCCGGGGCGGGAGCCGGTCTTGCCCCAGATCTCCCGGCCGTCCTGCCTGAATCTCATCAGCCCCATGCTGAAGCAGGCCCTGTTCCGCGCCGGGTCGGGGTTCTGCGCGCAGTTCTTGTTCTGGACGTTGGGCACGTCCGGCACGGTGAAGAGCAGCTTCTGCTGAGCGGGCGGCAGCAGACGGCCCCGGAAGAGCGCGGTCATGAAGCGGTCCAGATCGGCGGCGGTGGAGATCATGCCGCCCTCGGCCCACGGCCAGGCCGCCTGCTCGGTGACGTCGGCCCGACGGCTGCCGCCGTCCGCCCCGGTGACCGTGAGATAGCCGTGGGAGTGCGGCCCGGGCAGCCGGGCGTCGCCGACGTCGGGGACGTAGGTGTGGCGCAGCCCGAGCGGCCGGGTGATCCGGGACCGTACCTCCTCGGCGAACGAGCGCCCGGTGACCTTCTCGACGATCAGCCCGGCGACGAAGGTGTTGACCCCGTTGTACGTCTGGGCGCTTCCGGGCGCGTACATCGGGTCGTTGTCGCCGACGAGCGTCTTGACGATGTGCTCGATGGGCCAGCTCTCGAAGCGGTGGTCCACGAACCACTGGCTCGTCCCGTCGCCCCAGAACTCCTCGCCGCCCTTCGCCGGAAGTCCGCTGGTGTGGTTGAGCAGCTGACCGATGGTCACCTTGTCGAACGCGCCGGGCAGCAGGCCGGGCAGATGGTCCTTGACGTAGTCGTCCACGCTCAGCCGGTGCTCGGCGGCCAGCTGGAGCACCACGGCCGAGGTGAACACCTTGGAGGCGCTGCCGATCCGGAACGAGCCGTTCGACGGTACGGGCTCCCCGGTCCGCAGATTGCCGACCCCTGATGTCCCGGCCCACCGCCCGTCCTCGCCGGAGACCAGCGCGAGCGCCCCGCTGACCTGGTGCTTCGGCAGCTCGTCCAGCGCCTCCTGGAGCGCCTTCGGGTTCAGCGGAGGCGTCAGGGCCCGGTGCGTGGGTGCGGGTGCGGGTGCGGGCGCCGTGGTGGCCGCGGTGGCCGTCGCCGGGGCGGCGGCCCCGGCCGATACGGCGGCCAGCAGTGCGGTGGCTGTCGCGAGGGCTCTCCACGAGGTACGGCGTAAGGAGGTACGGCGTAAGGACGGATTCACGTCGGGATGCTCCAGGGGGCTCATGACCGGCCGGTCGTTCCGGCGTGATCGACTCTGCCGAAGCGGCGCCCCCGCGGCCTCCGGCAGAACCCTGGCCCGCCCCGGGTGCGCCCCCGACGCAACCCTGACCGAGGGGGCTGCCCCCACTCCGGGCCGGTGGTTCGCCGGATGGGCTACGGCGTGGGCGTGCGGCGATTGTTGCGGCATGACACACGGCGAAGGCATGACACACGGCGAAGGAATGAATCTTCACGCCGGGCGTACGCTCGCCCGCCGCACGCTGCTGGCCGGTGCGGCGGTGGCCGGTGCGGGGGTGGCGTGGGGGAGTGCGGGGGAAGCGGCCGCTGCCGCCGGGAAGCCGCCGGTGACGCAGCGGACGGTGGACGCCGAGGTGGCGCGCCTGGAGCGCGGGCTGATCGCGCTGCGACGGGGCATCCACCGGCACCCCGAGCCGCCCGGGCAGGAGCGGCGCACCGCCGGGGTGGTGGCCCGGGAGCTGCGGGCGGCCGGGCTGGCCGTGACCACGGGGGTGGGCGGCCACGGCGTGGTCGGTGTCCTGCGGGGCGCGCGCCCGGGCCGGACGGTGGCGTACCGGGCGGACATGGACGCGGTGCCGCCCCAGGACATCATCGGGGGCGGCCCGGCGACGGCCCACCTCTGCGGGCACGACGTCCACACCACGGTGGGCATCGGCGTCGCGCGGGTCCTGGCGCGGCTGCGGCAGCAGCTGCGCGGAACGGTGGTGTTCCTCTTCCAGCCCGCCGAGGAGTCTCTGTCCGGGGCCCGCGCGATGATCGACGCGGGCGTACTGGAGCGCACCGGTGCCGAGGAGATCCACGCGCTGCACTGCGGGCCGTTCCCCGTCGGCCGGTTCGCCACTACCGCGGGCTACGGGCTGCCGGGCCAGGACAAGGCGGAGGTGACGCTTCCGGGGCCGGACGCGCCCGAGGCCGCGGCGCGCCTGGCCGCCGAGATCTCCGCGCTCGCCACGGTGGCCCAGCCGCAGACACCGGACGACCTGGAGCGGCTGGTCGCCGACGCCCAGGTGCCGGGCGGGCCGCTGGCCCGCTTCGTGGCCGTCCGGGCGAGCGCGCGGGACGACACGGTGAGCGTGTCCTACCGCTGCTGGCCGGAGGGGCGGTATCGGGAGGTACGCGCGGACATCCGGCGGCTGGCCGCTCCGTACGCCGTGGACTTTCCCGCCGAGCCGTTCCCCGCCGTGGTCTGCCCGGAACGCGACGGCCGCGGGCTCGCCCGCCATCTGCGCCGCTCGGTCGGCCGGGGCGCGGTGGCCGAGCTGCGGGCCGCGTTCCCGCCCTTCAGCGGCGAGGACTTCGCCCTCTACCTGGACCGCGTCCCCGGTACGTACACCTTCCTCGGCGTCCGCACCCCCGGCGCCCCCGTCACCACCGCCTACCCGCACTTTCCCGACTTCGCCCCGGACGAGCGCGCCATCGGCCTCGGTGTACGGGCGATGGCAGGCTGGATCACGGAGCGGACCCTGCCCGGCCGGTGGTGAAGTAGTGGCCGTCTTCGAGCTCGGCGAGCAAGCCGGGGTGGACCGGCTCCCAGCCCAGCAGCTGCCGGGTGCCCGCGCTGGACATCGTGATGTCGAAGGTGATGAACGGGAAGGCCGCGAAGTGGTCGGCGGTCTGCTCGGCGGGGATGCTCACGGCCGGGACGTTCAGGTGGCGGCCGATGGTCTCGGCGATCTCGCGCACCGTGATGCCCTCTTCGGCCGCGGCGTACAGCTGTGAGCCGCCCGGGGCCTTCTCCAGCGCCAGCCGGTAGAGGCGGCCGACGTCGAGGGCGTGCCCGGCGGGCCAGCGGTTGGCGCCGTCGCCGACGTAGCCGGACACGCCCGTGTCGCGGGCGATCTCGATCAGCCTGGGGATGAAGCCGCTCCTGTCCCGCGTGCTGTGGGTGACCGGCGGGATCGCGACGAGTACGGTCCGGACGTCGCGTTCCGCGAACCCGGCGATCTCGCGCGCGACGGCGGAGCGGGGGTTCGCGTCGATCGCCGCGTCGCGCTTCGCGTCGCCGGTGTGCGTCAGGCCGACACCGATGAGGGTCTTGCCGGTGCCCGCCAGCGCGTCGCCGAACGTCCGCACCACGGCCAGGTCGGCGGCCGCCGCGTCGGCGAAGCCGCGGTGCGACAGGGCGTCGTGGTTGAACGCGAGGTGGATGACCGCGTCCGCGCCGGCCGCGGCCTCGCGCAGACCGTCCGGGTCGGCGAGGTCGCCACGGCGCACCTCCGCGCCCATGGCGGTGACGGCGGCGGCCGAGGTATCGGACCGGGCCAGGCCGGTGACCTCGTGTCCGGCCCGGATCAGTTCGGGCAGCACAGCCGATCCGATGTGGCCGCTCGCGCCGGTGACGAATACGCGCATGAGGAACTCTCCCGGGGCTGGGCGATGTGACTCGGTACCGTCACCATAGCCGATCTGACGGTACCAAGTAACATCACTTATGCTGTGCGCATGGCTCGATGGGAACCGAACGCGCGGGAACGGCTGGTGCGTGCCGCACTCGACCTGTTCGCCGAACAGGGCTACGACGCCACCACCGTCAACGAGATCGCCGATCGGGCTGGTCTCACGAAGACCACCTTCTTCCGGCACTTCCCCGACAAGCGGGAGGTGCTGTTCGCGGGCCAGGGCGCCCACAGCCGACTCCTCGCCGACGCGATCACCGCGGCGCCCGTCTCGGCCACGCCGCTCGAAGCGGTCGGCGCGGCCCTCGACGCCATCACGGCCACCTTCACGGACGAGCGCCGCGAGTTCAGCGCCAGGCTCCGCCCGGTCATCGCCGGAAACAGCGAACTGCAGGAGCGTGCCGCCTTCAAGCGCGCCGGACTCGCCGGAGCCATGGCGGACGCGCTCCGCCGGCGCGGAGTACGGGAACCGACCGCGAGCCTCGCCGCCGAATTCGGCGTCCGCGCCTTCTACGACGCCTTCGACGAGTGGGCCGATCCGGCCAACCAGCGGACCTGCGCCGAACTCGCACGCCACGCACTGGATGAACTCCGGGCGGCGGCTGCTGCGCTCGACGGCCAGCCCTAGCCGCTGGTCCTTGGTCCCTGGTCTCTAGCCCCTGGCCCCTGGCCCCTGGCCCCCGGTCCCTAGTCCCGGAAGGAGCCGTCCGCCCGGCGTGCGTGCCGGGACAGCAGGTGTTTGCACTGGGGGCAGTGCCGCCGGAAGCCCCTCTTGATCAGATAGCTGATGCCGATCGTGCACACGTGCATCAGTCCCACGGCCGCGTTCTCCAGCACCCGCCCCAGCCATGACTTCGTACACCGCTCGCAGTCCCGGCAACCAGTCGCCATGGCACACCCTCCGGTGTCGCTTCTTCGCAGGTCAGCTGTGCGCCGACCCGCCCCGTGGTATCCAGTGTGCGCAACACTCCCGCCCCCGGCCCGGGTTGTGACCGGACCACGCCCGGCCCAGCACAGGGCTGTGACATCGGGGCGGGGGAAAGGGGGTGTCCGTGCGTACGGTCGGGTAGTGGTCACGGGCGGTCGACGCGCCACCCCGGAAGTGGCGAGTGTGACGCACGCCACTAAGTCGTGGCGCCCGTGTGCGCCCCCTCCCGGTTTACGCCTCAACTCGCCCCGGAACGCCCGTCGGACGGCCCCCCGGAGCCCCTTCGCGGGGCTTCCGTGCCGCCACCCCGCCGTCATGGGTGGGCACCGTCACATGGAGAACGATCGGCTGTCGCGTGGCCGGTTTGTAGCGTCGTTCCATGGACGACTCGATCACCCCCTCGCACAATCGTGCCCTCGCGCAGAGCGGTGCCGGGAACTGGATGTTCCTGCTCGAGGCAGCCCGCGATATCCGCACCACCGGGGCCCTCGCCCCCAGCGGCCGGGCGCTGGCCCACGCGCTGACCGAGCCGGTGCGATCTCAGGCGGGGCGGCGGCTGAACGTCCTGGAGGCGGGCGCCGGTACCGGGTCGGTCACCCGCTCCCTCATCCCCCAGCTCCCGGCGGGCAGCCGCCTGGACATCGTCGAGGCCAATCCCCGCTTCACCGACCGGCTGCGCCACCTCATCGGCACCCACCCGGACCTGGCCGGACACCCCGGTCAGGCCCGGGTGCACCACGCGTACGTCGAGGAGCTGGACATAGGCCGCCGCTACGACGCGATCATCTCCGGTCTGCCCTTCGCCAACTTCGACCCCCACCAGGTGGAAGCGATCATGGGCCGGTATCTGGAGCTGCTGCGCCCCGGCGGTCTGCTGACTTACTTCGCCTACCGCGGCACCCGGCAGGCCCGCACCCTGATGGCGCTGGCCTCCCGCACCCAGGCACGGCGCCACCGGGCCTCCGAGGAGGTGCTGGCCGACTACCAGCGCCACTACGCCACCGGCTGCAGCGCGGTGTGGGCCAACCTGCCCCCGGCCCACGTCTGGCAGCTCCAGCGCCCCGCGGACACGGTTTCGGGGGCGAACCGGACCTCCGCCGGAGCCGCGGTCGCCCGATAGCCCGGTCGGCGCCAACTCCCGCGTCATACTGGCCCGATGACGCTCACCGAGCCGGAGCGCCGCCTCCGGGAAGCGTTCGCGACCGGTGCCAAGGTGGACGTACGAAGCGCCGCGACACCGCAGGAGCCCGAGGGCCCTGAGGACCCCGAGGCGGACGGCCCCGGCTGGGGCCCCGAGCGCACCGTACGGGCCGAGGTCATCCGTTCCCTGCTGCTCGGCAGCGCCGACACCAGGCCGGGCGAGACCCCCGTCGTCCACCTCGTCGGCGCCCGGGTGACGGGGCGGCTGCGGCTGGTCTTCGCGGAGGTGTGCTGCGTACTGCGGCTGGAGAAGTGCTGGTTCGAGGAGCCGCCCCAGCTGTACGGGGCCACGCTGCACGTCACCGGTTTCGGCGGCTCGTATCTGCCCGGCCTCGCGGTCAACGCGGTGACGGTGGCGGGCAACTTCGACCTGATGAAGGCCCGCATCCGGGGCCCGGTCAACCTGGCCGACACCCGCATCGACGGCAATCTGCTCCTCCAGGGCGCACACATCTCCCACCCCGGCGGTGTGGCACTCGACGGCTCCCGGCTGGACGTCGGCAGCGGCATCGTCGGCCGGGACGGATTCCACGCCGAGGGCGCGGTCGTGCTGACGGCCGCCACCGTCGCCCGGGCCGTCAGCTTCCGGGACGCCACGATCCGGCACCCCGCCGCTCACGCGGTGGACGCCCGGCACATCCGGACCGGGGAGCTGGACCTGCGGACCGCGCGGGTGGAGGGCACCGTCGATCTGCGCCACGGCCGCCTCGACGTATGGCACCTCCCGACCGACGCGTCCGCCCCCGTCCACCTCGACGGCCTCGTCTACCAGACCCTGGAACCCCACCTGCCCGTCGCCCGCTGCCTGGCCCTCGTCGAGCGCGACCCCGACGGATACCGGCCGCAGCCGTACGCGCAGCTCGCCGCCACGTACCAGTCCATCGGCCCACGACGACGACGCGCGCGGCGTCCTGCTCGCGAAGCAACGCCACCGCCGCGCCACCCTCCGCCCGCTCGGCCGGGCCTGGGGCCATCTGCTCGACGCGACGGTCGGCTACGGCTACCGCCCCTGGCTCGCCGGGCTCTGGCTCACCGCCCTCACCCTGCTCGGCACGGCGGTCTTCGGCGCCGCCCACCCGAAGCCGGTCAAGCCGGGGGAGGGCGCCCCGTTCAGCCCGCTCGTCTACGCGCTCGACCTGCTGATCCCCATCGGCGGCCTGGGCCAGCGCAACGCCTGGTACTGGCCGTCGGAGCCCGTCCAATGGCCCGCCTACGCGCTGATCGCGGCGGGCTGGCTGCTGACGACGGCCGTCGTCGCGGGCGTGACGCGAGTGCTGAACACCTGACGTCCAGTCCCGGGCGCCGCCGGGCTCTGCGCCCCGAGCTCCAGCAACTCGCCCTCGACCTGCTCGCGGACGCCGCGCGCTGAGCGGAGGTACACGAGAGCGGCGAACCTGCCAGGGCGGGCGACTGGACCACCTGTCCCGCTGAGGGACAATGAGCCGCATGAGTCTGTTCCGCGACGACGGCATCGTGCTGCGCACCCAGAAGCTGGGTGAGGCGGACCGGATCATCACCCTGCTCACCCGTAACCATGGCCGCGTCCGGGCCGTGGCCCGGGGCGTGCGCCGTACGAAGTCGAAGTTCGGGGCGCGTCTCGAACCGTTCTCGCACGTGGACGTGCAGTTCTTCGCCCGCGGCGGCGAGCTGATCGGCCGCGGGCTGCCGCTGTGCACACAGAGTGAGACGATCGCTCCGTACGGCGGCGGCATCGTCACCGACTACGCCCGCTACACCGCCGGGACGGCCATGCTGGAGACGGCCGAGCGGTTCACCGACCATGAGGGCGAGCCCGCCGTACAGCAGTATCTGCTCCTCGTCGGCGGGCTGCGTACCCTGGCCTCCGGGGAGCACGAGCCGCATCTCATCCTGGACGCGTTTCTGCTCCGCTCACTCGCCGTGAACGGCTACGCACCGAGCTTCGACAGCTGCGCGAAGTGCGGGATGCCCGGTCCGAACCGGTTCTTCTCGGTCGGCGCGGGCGGCGTCATCTGCGGGGAGTGCCGGGTACCCGGAAGCGTCGTACCCTCTGCGGAGTCGCTGACGCTGCTGGGCGCGCTGCTGACCGGCGACTGGGAGACGGCGGACGCCTGCGAGCCGCGCCACGTCCGGGAGGGCAGCGGGCTCGTCGCGGCGTATTTGCACTGGCACCTGGAGCGGGGCCTGAGATCGCTCCGGTACGTAGAGAAGTAACGAACACCGCAGGACACAAGGAGACGCGAGACCCATGGCACGACGCGGGATTCTGGGCCGACAGCGGCGCGACTACCGGGCCCCGGACCCGCACCCGTCCGGCGCCCGCCCGCCGAAGATCCCCGCCGAGCTGGTGCCGAACCACGTGGCCTGCGTGATGGACGGAAACGGCCGCTGGGCCAAGGAGCGCGGGCTGCCGCGCACGGAGGGCCACAAGGTCGGCGAGGCCGTCGTGCTGGACGTCCTCAAGGGCTGTCTGGAGATGGGCGTCAAGAACCTCTCCCTCTACGCCTTCTCCACGGAGAACTGGAAGCGCTCGCCCGACGAGGTGCGCTTCCTGATGAACTTCAACCGTGACGTCATCCGCCGCCGCCGCGACGAGATGGACGAGCTGGGCATCCGCATCCGCTGGGTGGGCCGGATGCCGAAGCTGTGGAAGTCGGTGGCCCAGGAGCTCCAGGTCGCGCAGGAGCAGACCAAGGACAACGACGCCATGACCCTGTACTTCTGCATGAACTACGGCGGCCGCGCGGAGATCGCGGACGCGGCGCAGGCGCTGGCGCGCGACGTCCAGGCGGGCAAGCTCGACCCGTCCAAGGTGAACGAGAAGACGCTCGCCAAGTACCTCTACTTCCCCGACATGCCGGACGTCGACCTCTTCCTCCGCCCCTCGGGCGAGCAGCGCACGTCGAACTACCTGATCTGGCAGAGCGCGTACGCCGAGATGGTCTACCAGGACGTGCTGTGGCCGGACTTCGACCGCCGCGACCTGTGGCGCGCCTGCCTGGAATACGCCTCCCGCGACCGCCGCTTCGGCGGCGCGATCCCGAACGAGGACCAGCTGAAGAAGGAGGACGGCTCACGGCCGGCATGAGGGTCTTCCGGCAGGTCCGGGCCGGGGCCGCTCTGTTCAGCCCCTGGTCCGGGCGCTAGTGTGGCTGCCCAGTAGCGGGTCGATTTCGCTCCGTGTCGTGCGACAGGATGCCCTGTGGCTCTTCCCCCCACCACGGACCACCAGGCCTGGCCGGAACGAGCACTGCTGTCGCTCCCCCAGCTACCGCTGGGCGGTACCCCCTAGGACATCGAACATGCAATTCCCCCCGTCCGAGTTGGCATCCCTGGCCGTTGAACCGCTGATGACCCGGGATTTCGAGACCCGGCCCGGGTCGGTCTACGCCCGATTGCGGGGCCGGTACGGCCCGGTGGCTCCCGTGGATCTGCACGGGGTCCCGGTGTGGCTGGTTCTCGGCTACCGCGAGGTGTGGGAGGTCCTGCGGGACGAGAGCACATGGAAGAAGAACGTCCAGCACTGGCGGTTGCTGCGTGAGGGCGGGGTGCCGTCCGACTGGCCGCATCTGCCTGCCTATCAGGTCAGCCATCTGCTGCTGAGCGACGATCAGGAGCGCAAGGCGACGCGCGCTGCCGTGGACGACGCGCTCGGTCCCTTCCAGGACACTCAGGCGCCGCAGTCCTGGGAGATGCAGAAGGCCATCTCCCGGCACGCCGACGAGCTGATCACGTTCTTCGCGGACGGCAGCGACAGCGGATGGGTGGACCTGGGCGCACAGTTCGCGCGTCCGCTGCCGCTGATGGTCGTCAACCGGCTGTTCGGCTTCCCGATCGACCAGGGCGACGACGTCTTCATGGACTCGTGGCGGATGGTGGACGGTGGCCCGGACGCCGGTGCGGCCGTCGGGCGGCTGGTGGCGGCGACGACCGAGCTGGCCGCGTACAAGCGGGAGAACCCGGGCGACGACCTGACCACCCGGCTGCTCGCCACCGACCCTCCACTGACGGTGGAACAGATCGGCCTCGAGCTGTACGCGATCCTCGTCATCGTGTCCGAGCTGGTCAGCCACGCCATCACCAACAGTGTGCTGGAGGTGCTGGACGGAGAGGTGGGGACGCACGCGGCCCTCATGGCGGGCCCCACCGAAGAGCTCGTCAACCGCGTGCACATCGCCTCGCCCCCGTGGGTCAACCTCACCGCCCGCTACCCGGTGGCCGACACCGACCTGGGGGACTTCCGGCTCGCCGCGGGCGACATGGTCATCCCCTCGATCGCCGCCGCGCACGGCGACCCGCTGTTCACGACGACCAACAGCTATGAGCGGTCGACCAGCTCGCGCGCCCATCTGGCCTGGGGCACGGGGCCGCACCAGTGCCCGGGGCGGGAACTCGCGGACATGATCGTGACCACGGCGGTAGGCAGGCTGTTCGAGCGCTGCGACTTCGAACTGGGGCTGCCCGCCGACCAGTTGCCGTGGCGCTCGTCGACGTACGTACGAGGTCTGAAGTCCTTCCCGGTCCGGTTCCGGATGCGCGCCCGGGCCGCGGCGGCCCCGACCCCCGGGCTCCCCGCGCTCGCGCCCGCCCCGGCCTCCGGACTGCCCGCACCGGCCCCCGAGCCCGCGACCGCCCCCGGCCGGCCGACACGGCCCCGCTCCGCGCTCTGGCGGCTCCTGGCGAGCCTGCGCCGGGGGTAGGCGGGCGGCGCACTCTTTGCTCGGCGCGGCCCCCACTACGGGGTCATGCTCAACGGGTTCGGCTTCGTGTCGACGTTCACCGGCGAGCAGATAGTGAGCAGACCTCGCCGCGCGGCGCCGAGCGCGGGCGGGCCTGCTCGACTGGTGGGCCCCGGTACGGGCGTACTGGCCCGGGGCCGTCCCCACGCCCCGCTTGGCAGAGTGCGTACACCGAGATGGTGTATCAGGACGTGCTGTGGCCCGACTTCGACCGCCGCGACCTGTGGCGCGCCTGCCTGGAATACGTTCCCGCGACCGCCGCTTCGGCGGGGCGATCCCGGAGCGCCTGCCCTGTCTCGCCTGAACCGCCCGGGGCACACCGGCGTCCACAGCTTCATACGGAGCATGGAACCTACGTGCGACCATACGCGCTGGGGATGATCCGTTAGTGGCACCAGTGAAACGGGGGGAACGAATGTCATTGCGCGATCTGGTCCGTGCGGAAGCGGCCGCGTCGATGTCTGATGCGGAGCGGTTGGCGGCGATGCGGCAGTGGCGTCTGTATTTCCAGCGGCCGGAGGAGCCGGGCTTTCTGGTCTCGGAGACGGATGAGGGCCCGATGGTTCCGGTGTTCACGTCCTGGGAGGGCTTGGCGTTGTTCGCCGGTCCGTGCGGATGGGCGTCGACGACGGTGGCGGACCTGGTCGAGCTGTTGCCCGAGGGCGTACGCGCGCTGGTGGATCCGCTGGGCCCCAGGGCGTTCGTACTGGACACCGAAGCGCTGAAGGCCATGGACGGCCAGGGGGAACGTGATGGCGGAGCATGAGGGCGGGGCGGCGAGTTCTGGTGGCGCGGACGCTCCGAAGCCGGGTGACGGGTACAAGATCCAGATCGCTTCGGTGCGCAAGGTGCTGACTCCGCTGGAGGAGTCGGTGGTGGCGGCGCGGAAGATCAAGGACCACTGGAAGGCGTTGTCGGAGGACATCCAGAACTCGGCCGACTTCGACATCTACGACTCGAGCGAGAAGATGCTCTCGGCCTGGGGTTTTGGCATGGGCCGGGTGGCGGAGCACACGGACACGGTGGTGTCGACGCTGCGGCAGGTGATCGCCGCGTACATGCTGGCTGATCTGCTGCGGATCAAGGATTTCGCGCCGACCGAGGACAACATCGCGAAACTGCCTTTCGGCAAGGCCGGTATGAAGGCGTGGGAGGAAGGTTCGCGGCCGAAGTTCGATCCGCCGCCGGAGATCTATCAGGAGCCGTGGCTCGACGACGGCGGTGGCGGTGGCGGCAGTGACAGCGGGGGCACGGGCGGGACGTATGAGCCGCCCAGGAATCCGCGCAAGCTCTACGACGGGGGATGGGTGGATGACGGCGGGTCGAAGGGGACGATCGCGTGACGCAGCGTGATGCGATCGAGGGCGGGACGGCCGAGCGGATACCGCCGCACGCGAAGCCCTCGGATGTCATTCCCGGCAAGCCGTCGGACAGCGAGGATCTCGCGGTCAAGCTGCGCGCGTATGCGGGGGCGTTCAAGGACGGATACGACAAGCTCGATGTCCTGTCATTGATGGACTGGACCGGTGCCGCCTCGGACAGCTTCAAGGACGCGACGAAGAAGCTGCCCAAGGAGCTGGAGTCGGCGCAGACCTACTTCAAGGCGGCGGCGAACGCGCTGGACGCTTACGCGGACAAGCTGCGGTCTGTCCAGAAGCGGGTCAAGCCGATCATCGAGGACGCGGACGACGCGCGGGCGAAGTCCAAGAGCTACTGGAACAAGGTCACCGACTACAACGCGGCGGTGGACCGCAAGGCCGAGACGCTGCCGGAGCGTCCGCCGGAGGACGATCCGGGGATGTCCGCGCTGGAGGGCTGCTACAGACGGCTGGACAAGCTCGAGAGCGAGCTGACGCTGGTCGTCGACGCGGCAAGACGCAAAATCGACAAAGCCGCGGAGAAGGCCCCCAACAAGCCCCCGGGGCCCAGCGGCATGCAGAGGTTCAAGGACTTCCTCGGTGGTGCGGGCGACACCGTGGGCGGCTGGTACGAGGGCTTCGACGACATGGTCCACGACGGGCCCGACGGCGTCGGCCTGCGGCTGGCGGGCACCGTCGACGGTGTCGCCTACGCCGCCCAGCACCCCAAGGAGTTCGCCAAGGCGGCCGTCAACTGGGACGAATGGCAGAAGAACCCCGCCCGCGCCGCCGGTCAGCTCACTCCCGAAATCCTCCTGGCCCTGGCCACCGGCGGCGCCGGAACCGCACGCCGCGGTGCCGGCGTGGCCAAGAACGCCGCCCAGCGCCTCCTCAACCGCGAACGCGGACTGCGCCGCGACGGCAGCGCCCGCAAGCACGCCGACAAAGAGCCGGGGAAGAGCTGCATCTCGGACGGCGAGAAGAAGTGCGACGGCGATCCGATCGACGTCGCGACCGGCGAGATGGTCATGTCCGCCACCGACGTCACCCTCCCCGGCGCGCTGCCCCTGGTGCTGGGGCGGCACTACGTCTCCGGGCATCCGTGTGGTGGCTGGTTCGGCCGGACCTGGGCCGGGACCCTCGACCAGCGCCTGGAACTCGATGACAAGGGCGTCGTCTACATCACCGACGACGGCATGCTCCTCACCTACCCGGTGCCGAAGCCTGACATTCCCGTGCTGCCCACGCACGGACCGCGATGGCCGCTGTCCTGGGACGGCAAACCGGACGGCACGTTCACCGTCACCGCCCCCGAACGCAACCGCACCCTGCACTTCGCACCCCTCCCGGCGGGTGGCCGGGAGCTGGCCCTGACCGCGATCACCGACCGCACCGGGACCGGCGACCGCATCGACATCGCCTACGACCCCTACGGCGCGCCGACGCAGGTCACCCACTCCGGCGGCTACCGCATCGCCGTCGACACCGACCCGGGGCTCCTGCGCATCACCGCTCTGCGGCTGCTGCACGGCCAGGAGCATGAGCACAGCACGACGCTGGTCTCCTTCGGCTACGACCAGGCCGCGGACATGAGCGAGGTCATCAACTCCACCGGACTGCCGCTGCGGTACCAGTACGACGACGAGCACCGCGTCACCTCCTGGACCGACCGCAACGGCACCTGCTACGCCTACGTCTACGACCACCGCGGCCGGGCCCTGCGCTCCATCGGCCCCGACGGCATCATGTCGGGCCGTCTCCACTACGACACAGCCGCCCGCACCACCCGCTACACCGATTCCCAGGGCAACACCAACACCTACGTCTGCAACGAGGCGTACAAGGTGATCGCGGAAACGGACCCGCTGGGCAACACCACCCGCACCGAATGGGACCCCGGCAACCGCCACCCCCTCGCCGTCACCGACCCCCTGGGCCACACCACCCGCTACCGCTACGACGACGAG
The DNA here is from genome assembly GCF_040629205.1 of Streptomyces sp. NPDC005962. Lineage (NCBI taxonomy): Bacteria > Bacillati > Actinomycetota > Actinomycetes > Kitasatosporales > Streptomycetaceae > Streptomyces > Streptomyces sp. NPDC005962. The sequence goes on from NZ_JBEXVE010000003.1 coordinate 341,109, forward strand.
GACCGGCTCATCGCCGTCGAGCGCCCCGACGGCACCGTTGCCGAAGCCGTCTACGACGCCTGGGGCCTGCCCCTGGAGATCCGCGAGCCGGACGGTGCGACCTGGCGCCACACCTACGACGACCGCGGCGCCCGCACCGCCACCACCGACCCCACCGGCGCCACCACCCACTACGCCTACAACGCGCGTGGCCACCTCACCGCCATCACCGACGCCCTGGGCCACACCACCGAGGTCACCCCCAACCCCGCCGGTCTACCGGTCGCGGTCACCGACCCGCTGGGCCAGACCACCCAGGTCCGCCGGGGCCCGCACGGCCGCATCACGGCCATCACCGATCCGCTGGGGCATACGACCCGCCACGGCTGGACCATCGAAGGCAAACCCGCATGGCGTGAGGCCCCCGACGGCACCCGGGAGGAGTGGCAATGGGACACCGAGGGCAACCTCGCCCACCACACCGACGCCGCGGGCCACACCACCACCCACACCCACACCCACTTCGACCTCCCCGCCACCCGCACCGACCCCGACGGCGCCACGTACGCCTTCACCTACGACACCGAGCTACGCCTCGCCACCGTGACCAACCCCCAGGGCCTGACCTGGGACTACACCTACGACCCGGCGGGCCGCCTCACCGCCGAGAGCGACTTCAACGGCCGCACCCTCACCTACACCCACGACGCGGCCGGGGGCCTGCGGACCCGCACCAACGGCGCAGGCGAAACCCTCCACTTCACCCGCGACGCGCTGGGCCGCATCGCCGAACAGCTCACCGACACGGGCGAAGCCACGACCTTCGCCTACAACGCCGCAGGCCAACTGGTCCAAGCGACCAACCCGGACGCCGAACTGAGCATCGACCGCGACGCTCTGGGCCGCGTCCTGTCAGAAACCGTCAACGGCCGTACCACGACGTACGCGTACGACGCCGTGGGCCGCCGAACGGAACGCACCACCCCCAGCGGCCTGCACTCCACGTGGACACACGACGCAGCAGGCCGTCCCTCCACCCTCGACAACGGCGCGGGCGCCCTGTCTTTCACCTACGACGCGGCGGGCCGCGAAACCGAACGCCGCCTGGGCGACGGGGTGTCCCTCACCCAGACCTGGGACACCTCCGACCGCCTCACCACCCAAACCCTCACCGGTGGCTCCGACGCCGCCGACCGTCTCCTCCAGCACCGCTCATACGCGTACCGCGCGGACGGCTACCTCACCGAAATCCGCGAACTCACCTCCGGCACCCGCCGCTTCGCCCTCGACCCGGTCGGCCGCGTCACCGCAGTCCACGCCCACGGCTGGACCGAGACCTACGCCTACGACACGACAGGCAACCTCACCCACGCCACGGCCCCCGACCACGAAACCCCCGGCGACCGCGACTTCACCGGCACGATCATCCACCGAGCGGGCCGCACCACCTACGAACACGACGCCCAGGGCCGTCTGACCCGCCGCACCCGCAAACTGTTGAGCGGCCAGACCCGCACCTGGACCTACACCTGGAACGCCGAAGACCGCCTCACCGACGCCACCACCCCCGACGGCGACCACTGGCACTACACCTACGACCCCCTCGCCCGCCGCATATCCAAACAACGCCTGGCCGGGGACGGCACCGCCGCTGAATCCCTCGAATTCACCTGGGAAGACACCCGCCTCGCGGAACAGTCCACACAGGACGGCACCCACACCACCTGGGACTACACCCCAGGCACCCACCGCCCCCTCACCCAAACCAACCGAGACCTGGGCACTTCCCACTTCCACGCCGTCATCACCGACCTGGTCGGCACCCCCACCGAACTGGTCACCCCCGACGGCCACCTCGCCCGGCAAACCCGCACCACCCTCTGGGGCACCCCCCTCCCCGCCCCACCATCCGCCACGGACTGCCCCCTCCGCTTCCCCGGCCAATACGCCGACCCCGAAACCGGCCTGTACTACAACTACTTCCGCCACTACGACCCCGAAACCGCCCGCTACGCCACCCCGGATCCTCTTGGGCTGAGACCAGGTCCCAACCATTACGCTTACGTGACCAATTCACTGCTGTGGACCGATCCCCTTGGATTGCACTCATGTGGGCCGGATCAAATATCTCAGAACATCGCCGACCATGCATTGAAGTCGGCACAACGGCCAGATGGTAATGGCACACACTTCGTTCGAGGGGTCGACGAAAAAGCGTTGGCCCACTACGTGGACGGAGTCATCAACGGTAATGTGCCTAACGTTGTCACCAGGTATGATCTAGAGGAAGGCCGAGTGGGGTACTGGGACCCAGACAAGGGTGTCGTTGTGATTGAAAACGGCGACGGCGGAACCGTATTTACGCCAAAGGGCGGAAGGGGCTGGTTTGATAATGTGCTCGAATAGTGCGAACAAAAATCCCAAGGATCGATCCGGCCGCACGACAGTCCTGGACGCCACTCAATTCAGAGCCATTTTCCAGGTCACCATGCAACTTTACGAGTTCCAGGAGTCACGCTTGCGTGACCAGGGGTGCTCACCGGGTGATCTCGATATTTTGCTCACTGGTGTGAGGGATATTCGGCAGCTGCTGGGTAAGAGGCGGGCGGCGGAGCAATTCCGCATCGTCCTGAACAGTAATGCGGAGGCGGAATCCTTCGCTCTGTGGACAGCTGATGGTGAACAAAATCGGGAGCAAGGTCACGTCCCCGACGAAATCAGGGTGGAGGTTCCCCAGCGTATCGCGTATCGGTGGCCCACTCTTCTTCAGTTCGTGGTGTCGGCGCTAGGGGAGCGTGAGACATTCTATCGAACTGGATATAGGGAGAGTGAAATTTCAAGCGCGGTAAGTGCTCTCGCATTTGTCTGAGGATGGAATTCATTGAGGGGGCCTCAGGGCTTGCTGGTGCCGGCCCTGCACCTTCGAGGTCAATCAGTAATCCGTGTCTGCTTCGACGTGGCTCTCGCCATCCTCATTGGTGAGAATTATGAACTGCGAGTGGAGGTGAACGCGAGAATTCAGGCACTTGGTGGGGGTCTCGTAGTGAGCGTCCCGGTTCGCGCGCTTGAATGGAGAATCGGGTTGTTCAGTTCGCCGATCATGGCGACCCGGGTGTTCGGCGGGCCGCAGCACTAGCATTGGGGCATCTGGTCAGAATTCATGGTCGCGTCGGCGATGCGGCCGTGGCCGCGGTGGAGACGATTGCGTCCAGAGCTTCGGTTTGGGGATCATGGCCAGCATGAACATGAAGGGGAACCGGGCCGTTGAGGACTTCCTCCACTGGCGTGGTGCACTGGCCGACCTCATCCATGCGGTCCGGGACGAATGCGCGTCACCGGTCAGGACCCTCGACCGCGTCATCGTTGTGGCCGCGCTGGAGAAGGTTGTGGAGGGGCTTGGCAGAGCCCAGCGAGGTCTCCCTCTGGGCGCAGACGGTGCACTTTCGCGAGGACGTTGAGGTCGAAGAAGGGCACGAGGACCTGCTGACGCAGTTCCTGTTCGAGATCTCAACGCCTGAGTTGTTCGAGGCCGTCACACCCGATCTCTGCTACCGCTGGCTGGGCAGACTCCGCGCGTCGCTGGTGACGTCGCCGGTGGTCGGCCCGTGATGAGTGGGTTGAAAGCGGCCTTGGCCGAGGTTTCGTCTCCTTCATGGTCGCAACGTGTTCGTGCGGGGTGTGACCTTGCTTCCTTCGCTGATGTTCCTGAGGCTGCGGAAGCGTTGGTAGGGCTGTTGTTGGACGCCGAGGACACGGCGGTAACCCGATGGACGGCAGAGGCCCTGACTCGGGTGGGCACGGTGGCCGCCGTGAGGCTCATCGCTCTCGCGGTTGTCGAGGCTGACGACAATCATGCCGACTGGATGCAGACCGGGGTGCATGACGCGCTCGCGGGATCGGACCGTGCGCCGGACGTCGCAGCGGTCTGCGGGCAACTCGCATACAGTCCGGAAGAGGCTGTTCACCGGGGTGCCTTGGAGATCCGGGCGTGGGCGGGCGACGCAAGATGTTGAAGTGAGTCGAACTGCCTGGGCGGGTGGCCATCGCGATGAGTCAGTACTTCGACATGGGCAACGAGACACTGTGGAACCCCTCCAACGGGGCGGCTCGACTGCGTACCGCGATGCGGGAGCTGGACCGCTTCATGGCGCGATGACTATCGACCACCCACCGAACCATTTGTCACGTGGAGGGGACATGGACGGAATCTCTTTCTTGGCGGACCTCATTGCCACTGGCCGACTCCATGGAATCGGCCCTGGGGCCTCCATGAGGGAGGTCGACCAGGCAGTGAAGGCTGAGTTCATCGAAGTGGTCGATGAAGGGCATCAAACCCTGCGCAGAGACTACGGATTCGTGGAGCTGTACTTCTCCGGTCGGCCAGGGCCAGAGGAGTGGGTCATGACCAGCGGGGTCATCGAGGTGCACCGGCTGGCGGATGACAGCGAGGGCATGGCGGAGGAGTGGCGTCGGGACATGGGTGTCGACTTTCCCGCGTACTGTTCCTGGGCCGAGTTGCGGGAAGCCCTGTCCAGGACACCGGGGGCGCCCGAGTTCGAGCGCATACAGCAGGATGGCTACCTCGAATTCCTGGTGCGCGAGACGAACACCTCCGTGATCGTGGTGGACGATCGGGAAGAGTGCGATCACCGGCCGGGAAAGGGAGATGTGTGGAGTGTCGGGTTTAGCTTGAAGAGGTGAGGAGTTGACTGTGGAAGAGCTTCCGTTCTTCGCCGAGGTCAGAGTCGTCGCCTCGCCGGGGCGGCCGGATCTGCGCGGATACATCGGTGCGATCGTCGGCATTTCCGAGCCGCCCGACCCCGGAACGGAACCCCATTACGGGGTCATGCTCGACGGACTCGACGTCGTTTATGTGTTCACCGGCGAGCAGATTACGCCGACGGGGCGGGAGCGCCGGGAATCGGACTACTACGGGAGTTGACCAACCGGGCGTACTGGCCCGGGGCTATGCCCACGACTCGCTTGAAGTGGCGCGTCAGGTGGGACTGGTCGTAGAGGCCCACCGCGGGGGCCACCTCGCCCGGGGGGTGGCCGTCGAGGAGCAGGCGGCGGGCGAGGTCGATGCGGCGGGACGTCACGTACTGGTGGGGTGCGATGCCGAAGGCGGTGCTGAAGGCGCGTACGAGGTGTGCGGGGTGGGCGTGGAGGAGGCGGGCGGCCTCTTCCAGGGTGGGGGCTTCGCGGAGGTGTGCGTCGAGGAGGTCGCGGAGGTTGTGGGCGATGCCGGGGTGGGGCACCGGGGCGGCGACGGCCAGCCCCGGGCGGAGGTGTTCGCGCAGGCGCTGGCTGATGAGGGCCAGGCGGCTCTCCGCCTCGAGCTCGTCGCCCGGGGTGGCGAGGGTGGCGTGCAGCTGGGCGATGCGTCTGCGCAGGAGGGGGTCGGTGAGGTCCGGGTCGTCTACCGCGGGCCCGATGAAGCTCTCGTCCAGCTGCGTCATGTCGAGGTAGATCACGCGCTTGCGGAAGCCGTGGGAGGTGGCCGGGGAGCCGTTGTGGGGGACCTGTGGCGGCAGCAGGCTGACCGTGTCGTTCGGGGTGCCCCGCTCATGGCGGTCCAGGTCGTAGCGGACCGCGCCGTCGTCGACGATCAGCAGGGTCCAGGCGTCGTGGACGTGCATGGGGTACGCGTGCTCGGTGAAGTGGGCGTGGAAGACCTCGCTGACGCCCGGGACCGACGGGCGCCAGGCAGAGATTTCCTGTCGGGACGCCATGCAAAGAACGTACAAGACGGCGAGGGTGTGCGGCCTGCAGGCTCACATCATGAGCACGAGTGATGAGACGACTGAGAACGCCCCTGTCCGCTTCGATACGAAGATCGCCGTACTGCTGCGCGACGACCTGGAGACCTGGCAGCGGCTGAATGTGACCGCTTTTGTCGTCAGCGGGCTCGGCACAGTGGCGCCCGAGGTGATCGGCGAGCCGTACGCGGACGCCGACGGGACCGCGTATCTGCCGATGTTGCGCCAGCCCGTGCTGGTCTTCGAGGGGACGAAGGAGACGCTGACCACCGCGCACGGGCGTGCGCTGTCCCGCGCGCTGCCGAGGGCTGTGTTCACGTCGGATCTGTTCAGCACGGGCAACGACCGGGACAACCGGGCGGCTGTACGGGCGGTGGGGACTGATCAGCTCGACTTGGTGGGGCTGGCCGTGTACGGGCCGCGCAACGCCGTGGACAAGGTCCTCAAGGGTGCGCGGATGCACTCCTGAGCAAGGCCGAGGCCGGTCTGCCTCGCGCTACCTGATCTTCGCGGTGACGGCGCGGACGAGTTCGGGGGTCACCTTGTCGCGCCAGTCGAAGGGCGCCGCGTCCGGCATGCCTTCGAACGTCGCGGTGGTCTGCCCGCCGACCGTGAACAGGAGCGGGCCCTTGCGGCACGTCCAGTTCTGGTCGATGGCGAAGGCCATGACGCACTTGTCCGCCCCGTCCGTACCCTCACCGGGGTTGGTTCCCGGCGCGCCACTCTCGAAGTAGTCGGCTATCAGCTTGGGGTCGGCCACGGCGTCGATGCGGACCCAGGCCTGGGTCGCGCTGTACGTTTCACCCGGCAGCCGCATGACGTAGTCGCACTCGCCGTATTCGGACCGGTTGCTCGCCTTCCAGGAGGAGTCCGCGCGGAAGTCCTTGATCGAGAGTGCGGGGACCGTGCGGTAGGCCTGCTGTATGTCTTCGGCGTCCGGAAGGATCGCCGTGATGTCCTGTTGGGTCACCAATCCGCAAGCGTCCGGCCACTCGTCGGCGGGCAGGATCTTTCCGTCCGTCAGCGTGGGCACGTGGGCGGTCGTACCCCGCGACGGGGCCTTCCCGACGGACGTTTCCTCGGCGGAAGAGGAGACCAGGAGGGTCGCCAGGACGGAGGCGGAGGCCACCAGGGCGCCGAAAAGGACGAGCTGGGCTATGCGCTTCTTCTTCACGTCGGCCGATCTGCCCAACGGGGTCGGACCGAACCGCGTTCGCGGCGATCTTTGCAGGGGCTCCACGGACCGGCCGGGATCTGGAAGCTGTCCGGGGCGGCGTGCGATCCTCGGGGGGTGAACCTGGATGACCTGGTCCGATTGCGGCAGGCGCGGGACCGGATCGACCGGGACTACGCGCAGCCCCTGGACGTGCCCGCGCTGGCGCGCGGGGCGCTGATGTCGACGGGGCACTTCGCGCGCAGCTTCCGGGACGCCTTCGGGGAGACCCCGTACAGCTACCTCATGACGCGCCGGATCGAGCGCGCCAAGGCGCTGCTGCGGCGGGGCGATCTGTCGGTGACGGAGGTCTGCTTCGCGGTCGGCTGTACGTCGCTGGGGTCGTTCAGCTCGCGGTTCACGGAGCTGGTGGGCGAGAGCCCGAGTGGGTACCGGGCCCGTGATCATGAGCCGGGGGCGGCCATTCCGTCATGTGTCGCCAAGGTCTTTACCCGCCCGGTCAGGAACTCGGTCGGGAACCCGGTCGGGAATCCGGTCAGGAACGGAGAAGCGAAGCCCGCCGCCCAGTCGTAGCGTGGCATACATGAACATCACGCTTTCGACCTGCTTCATCGCCGTCGACGACCATGACAAGGCACTCGCCTTCTACTGCGACATTCTGGGCCTGGAGGTGCGCAATGACGTCGGATTCGAGGGAATGCGCTGGGTGACCGTCGGGTCGCCGTCGCAGCCGGACGTCAGCATCGTCCTCGAACCGCCCGCGGCGAATCCCAACGCCTCGCCCGCCGACAAGCAGGCCATGGCGGAACTGCTCGCCAAGGGCATGCTGCGCGGGGTTCTCTTCGCGACGGATGACGTGGACGCCACGTTCGAGCGCATCCGGGCGGCGGGCGGCGAGGTGCTGCAGGAGCCGATCGACCAGCCGTACGGCGTCCGCGACTGCGCCTTCCGCGATCCGGCGGGGAACATGCTGCGGTTCAACCAGCCGAAGCGCTAGCAACGACGAGCCGTCAGCCCCCGGCGGCCGGGGCCGCGCAGTCGCCGCAGGTGCCGAAGATCTCGATCGTGTGGGCGACGTCCACGAAGCCGTGCTCGGCGGCGATCGCGTCGGCCCACTTCTCGACCGCCGGGCCCTCGACCTCGACCGCCTTGCCGCAGGAGCGGCAGACCAGGTGGTGGTGGTGTTCCTCGCTGTTGCAGCGGCGGTAGACGGCCTCGCCCTCGGTGGTGCGGAGGACGTCGACCTCTCCGGCGTCGGCGAGGGACTGGAGGGTGCGGTAGACGGTGGTCAGGCCGACCGAGTCGCCCCGGTGCTTGAGCATGTCGTGAAGCTCCTGCGCACTGCGGAACTCGTCCACCTCGTCCAGCGCCGCCGCCACCGCGGCGCGCTGCCTGGTGGACCGGCCGCGTACTGGGGGACCCGCGGTCGCCACAGTTGCCTCCTCAACCTCGCTTGCCCGTAGTGCTCTGTCTGCTCGGCCATTGTGCCAGCTAACGGAATCGCTACGGACTAGCTAAGCATCACACGAGTACGTCGTCCTTGAGCGTGCACCGCCCCTCGGCCGCCGCGGCGGGACGCCTGGCCCGCCGTTTGGCCAGCGGAGCGGCGAGTGCGGTGATCACGGCGAAGACGCCGATGGCGAGGACGACGATGCTCGCGCCGGGCGGCACGTTCTTGTAGAAGGAGAAGACCGTGCCGGACAGGGTGACCACGACGCCGATGCCGACCGCCAGCGCGAGCGTCATCGCGAAGCCGCGGGTGGCCTGCTGGGCGGCGGCGACCGGGACCACCATCAGGGCGCTGACCAGCAGCAGGCCGACGACGCGCATCGCGACGGTGACGGTGACGGCCGCGGTGATGGCCAGCAGCAGGTTGAGCGTACGGACGGGCAGCCCGGTCACCCGGGCGAACTCCTCGTCCTGGCAGACCGCGAACAGCTGGCGCCGCAGCCCGAGGGTGATCAGGACGACGAAGGCGGCCAGCAGGCTGATCACGACGACGTCCTGCTGCGACACGGTGGTGATCGAGCCGAAGAGATACGTGGTGAGGTTGGCGTTGGAGCCGGTCGGCGAGAGGTTGATCAGCAGGACGCCGCCCGCCATGCCGCCGTAGAAGAGCATCGCGAGCGCGAGGTCGCCGCGGGTCTTGCCGTACCAGCGGATCAGCTCCATCAGGACGGCGCCGAGGGAGGAGACCAGGACGGCGGTCCAGACCGGATTCGTACCGGTCAGGAAGCCGAGCGCGACACCGGTGAGCGCGACGTGGCCGATGCCGTCGCCCATGATCGCCTGGCGGCGCTGGACGAGGTAGATGCCGACGGCGGGGGCGGTGATGCCGACGAGGACGGCGGCGAGCAGGGCCCGCTGCATAAAGGCGTAGTCGAGGACTTCCAGCATGTCAGGTCAGCAACCCTGTCCGGATCGGTTCGGCGTCGGGCGCCGCGTGGGGATGGACGTGATCGTGGCCGGGCAGCGCATGCTGGCCGACGGCCTGGGGCGGCGGGCCGTCGTGGACGACACAGCCGTCGCGGAGGACGACCGCGCGGTCGATCAGCGGCTCCAGCGGGCCCAGCTCATGGAGGACGAGGAGGACGGTGATCCCTGCGGCGACCTGCTCGCGCAGCGTCCCGGCGAGGATCTCCTGGCTGGCCAGGTCGACCCCGGCCATCGGCTCGTCCATGATCAGCAGCTCGGGTTCACCGGCCAGCGCGCGGGCGATCAGCACCCGCTGGTGCTGGCCGCCGGAGAGCGCCCCGACCGGGTCGCGGGTGCGGTCGGCCATGCCGACCAGCTCCAGGGCGCGGCGGACGGCCGCCCGGTCGGCCTTGCGTGGCGGCCCGAACCGGCGGCGGGCCAGCCGTCCGGCCGAGACGACCTCGCGGACGGTCGCGGGGACGCCGCTGGCCGCGGTCGTCCGCTGCGGTACGTAGCCGACGCGGGCCCAGTCGCGGAAGCGGCGGCCGGGGGTGCCGAACAGCGCCAGCTCGCCGCCGGTCAGCGGCACCTGGCCGACGACGGCGCGTACGGCGGTGGACTTGCCCGAGCCGTTCGCGCCGAGGAGCGCGACGACCTCGCCGCGGCCCACGGTGAGGTCGATGCCGCGCAGGATCGGGCGGCCGCCGAGCGAGGCGGTGGCGCCGCGCAGGGATATGACCGGGTCGGCGTCGGCCGCCGCCGAGGGGTCGGCCGCTGCCGGGGGGTCCGGCGTTGCCGAGCGGGCGGGTGTCGCGGCGCCTTCGGCCGTCGTCCGGCGTTCCAGCCGTTCGCCGGGCCGTGCGCTGCCGTCGGGTTCCTTTGCCATGGGTTCCTCCGTCGTCTCGCGCGTCATCTCGTCGCGCGTCATCCCGCGCCGAGCGCCTTGCGCAGGGCCGTCAGGTTCGACCGCATGACCTCGAGGTAGTCGCGGCCCTTGGACTTCTCCCCGATCCCCTCGAGGGGGTCGAGGACGTCTGTCTTCAGGTGGAGATCGCCTGCCAGGGTCTTCGCCGTCTTGTCGCTCACCAGCGTCTCGAAGAAGACGGTGTTGACCTTGTCCTTCTTGGCGACCGAGTGCAGCCCCCGCATCCGTGCCGGGCTCGGCTCGGATTCCGGGTCGACCCCGGAGATGGCCTCCTGGCGCAGCCCGTAGCGCTCGGAGAGATAGCCGAACGCCGCGTGGGTGGTGATGAAGGTATCGGTGCGGCGGCCCTTCAGCCCGGTCTTGAAGTCGTCGTTGAGGGCGCCGAGCTGCTTCACCAGGGCGGCGGTGTTCTTCCTGTAGGCGGCGGCATGGTCCGGGTCCGCCTTCTGCAGGGCCTTGCCGACGCCCTCGGCGACCCGGGCGTAGCGCACCGGGTCCAGCCAGATGTGGGGGTCGGCGGAGGCGTCGCCCTCGTGGACCGTATGCGCGTCGTGACCGTGCTCGTCGTGCCCGCCGTGCTCATGGCCGTCCTCGCCCTCCACCTCCGTCCCGTGGTCCTCCAGGGAGGTGTACGAGGCGGCGTCGGCGACGTGCCGCGGCTCGGCCTGGCCGATGGCCTGGTCGACGGACGGCTGGAGCCCCTTGAGGTAGACCACCAGCCCGGCCTCGCTGAGCTGGGCCGTCTGCCGGGGGCTGATCTCCAGGTCGTGCGGTTCGACGCCGGGCTTGGTCAGGGTGGAGACATGGACATGGCTCCCCCCGATGCGCTGGGCGAGGAACTGCATGGGATAGAACGACGCCACCACATCCAGCTTGCCGCCCGTCCTTCCGTCTCCGGGGTGGGAGGAGCAGGCTGTGAGCGTGGTCAACCCCATCGCGGCGGCCCCGACCAGGGCTGCCGTGGGGGACAGGCGGCGTATGTTCATGACTCTCATTTTCAACAAAGATGGAAACGGTTGTCAACAAGGGTCTTGTTCTTGATCGGTTCCGGTATCGATTTGATCCGGGGGGTGCCGCCGCCGGTAACCTGAAGCATTCGCTTCGCGTCCTCCAATGTCGTCATCAATGAAGAGAGCACCGTGGCCGCCGACAAGATCGACACCATCGTCAGCCTGAGCAAGCGCCGTGGCTTCGTCTATCCGTGCAGCGAGATCTACGGCGGCCAGCGAGCCGCCTGGGACTACGGACCGCTCGGCGTGGAGCTGAAGGAGAACATCAAGCGCCAGTGGTGGCGTTCCATGGTCACCTCGCGTGACGACGTCGTCGGACTCGACTCGTCCGTGATCCTCGCCCGCGAGGTCTGGGAGGCGTCCGGCCACGTCGCCACCTTCACCGACCCGCTGACCGAGTGCACCTCCTGCCACAAGCGGTTCCGCGCGGACCACCTGGAGGAGGCCTACGAGGCCAAGCACGGCAAGCTGCCCGAGAACGGCATGGCCGACCTCAACTGCCCGCACTGCGGCAACAAGGGCAGCTTCACCGAGCCCAAGCAGTTCTCCGGGCTGCTCTCCACCCACCTCGGCCCGACCCAGGACTCCGGCTCGGTCGCGTACCTGCGCCCCGAGACCGCCCAGGGCATCTTCACCAACTTCCTCGCCGTGCAGCAGACCTCGCGCCGCAAGCCGCCGTTCGGCATCGCGCAGCTCGGCAAGTCCTTCCGGAACGAGATCACGCCGGGCAACTTCATCTTCCGCACGCGTGAGTTCGAGCAGATGGAGATGGAGTTCTTCGTCAAGCCGGGCGAGGACGAGCAGTGGCACGAGTACTGGATGGAGCAGCGCTACAACTGGTACCGGGACCTCGGCATCCAGGAAGCCAACATCCGCTGGTACGAGCACCCGAAGGAGAAGCTCTCCCACTACTCGAAGCGCACCGCCGACATCGAGTACCGCTTCAGCTTCGGCGGCTCCGAGTGGGGTGAGCTGGAGGGCGTGGCCAACCGCACCGACTACGACCTCAAGGCGCACTCCGCGGCGTCCGGCCAGGACCTGTCGTACTTCGACCAGGAGGCCGGCGAGCGCTGGACCCCGTACGTCATCGAGCCCGCGGCGGGTGTCGGCCGCGCCATGCTGGCCTTCATGCTCGACGCGTACATCGAGGACGAGGCGCCCAACGCCAAGGGCAAGCTCGAGAAGCGCACCGTGATGCAGCTCGACCCGCGGCTCGCCCCGGTCAAGGTCGCGGTGCTGCCGCTGTCCCGCAACCCGGAGCTGTCCCCGAAGGCCAAGGGCCTCGCGGCCGACCTGCGCAAGCACTGGAACATCGAGTTCGACGACGCGGGCGCCATCGGCCGCCGCTACCGCCGTCAGGACGAGATCGGCACGCCCTTCTGCGTCACCGTCGACTTCGACACGCTCGACGACAACGCCGTGACCGTGCGCGAACGCGACACGATGAAGCAGGAGCGGGTCTCGCTCGACCAGATCCAGTCGTACCTGGGCGGCCGACTGATCGGCTGCTGACCAGCGCGTACGGCAGGACGCACAGCACGAGGACGGGCTCCGGCACCGCGGATAGAATGCCGCGGCGCCGGGGCCCGTCGTCGGCTTGGCAGATTCGGTTCGGAACGGGGGTTCACCAACCATGCGAGGCGTGACGCATCACATCACGGCCACCCGCGAGGACGGCACCGTCTTCGAGGTCAGCTACGGGTACGGCCCGGGGCAGCGGCGGCTTCTCGGCTGCCTGCACTGCGACTGGACGGAACGGATCACCTACGGCGGCGCCCGCCACAAGGGCCTCGACCACCTCGCCCAGGCCCACGGCGCCCTCGGCTCCCCGAACATGACGGCCGACGCGGCGGCACGCCGCCAGGCCCTGCTGATCATGTTCGCGTGCTTCGCGGTGGCCGCGGTGATGCTGTGGTGGGCGGCGTCGCAGGGCTGACCCGTCGGGTGTCCTTCGGCGGGCCGCCCAGCGCGAGCGCCGCGCACACCGCGGCCAGCGGCAGCTCCGCGCCCAGCGCCATCGCGACGGCTCCGGCCAGCTCTCCGCCCGAAGCGGCCGTCACCGTGTCGAACCACGCGTCCACCACCAGCAGCGTGCCGGTGGCGGCCGCGGTGAGGCGGTGGCGGTCGTCCCCGCGCCGCCGCAGGACGGCGGTGGAGAGCAGCCCGAGCGCTTCGAGTGCGTCCAGGCCCACCCAGGCCGCGTTCCAGTGCGCGACCTGGGCGGTGGAGGGGAGCGTCCGCGCCAGTACGTACAGCCAGGGGACCAGCGCCACCCCCGAGGCGAGCAGCACCGTCTCGGGGCGTATGCGGGCGATCCACGCCAGGCGGGAGCGCCGCGTCGTGGTGCGGCCCGTCGGCGCGGCGGGCCGGGCGGGGGCGTACAGGGCCGTCATGGGGCGGGTCTCCTTCCGGACGGCCCGTCGCTCGGGCCTGCCGACCAGCCTTGTCGGCGCCACCGCCCATGTCGGTCATGGCAGTTGCCGGGATGGGGTGGCACTGGTTGCACCCCATTTCCGGGCCCGAGCTCCAGCGCGCGGCCGCTCGGCGCCGCTCTAGAGTCGCCGTATGAGACTCCCGACCGTGCCGCGCGCCGCACGCGAACGCCTGCACCGGCTGCGGCGCGATGTCGTGTTCGGTGCCTCGGGCGCGGCGGTGCAGTTCGTGGCCTGGGCGGTGCCGATGAGCCTGCCGTGGCTGATCTACGAGGACACCTCGGCCCTTGGTGAGGTCATGCTCGCCCTCACCCTCCCTCTCGTCCTCCCGGCCGTGGCCACGCCGGTGCTGACGCGCGTCCAGCGGCGGCGGTTCGTGGCGCTGGCCGGGGTCGAGATCCACGGGCCCGGGCGGGCATGGCGGCAGCTCTGGTACCACCTGCTGGCCGGACCGGCGGTCGCCTGGGGCTGGGTGCTGGCCGTCATGATGGCCCTCGTGGGCTCCGTGGCCGTCACCGTGTACATCTGGGTGTGGGGCGTTCCGCTCTCCTGGCGGGTCGAACACGTCGGCTACTCGACCCGGGCCGCCTACGTCACGGCGGGCGGCGTGCTCCTGCTGGCCCTCGCCTACGCCCTCGTCGGCGCCCTCGTACGGCTCGACGCGCGCGCCGCGACCGCGCTGCTGGGCCCCGTACCGGCCAGGGAACTGGAGCGCCGGGTCGAGGATCTGACCGAGAGCCGCGCGGGCGTGGTCGACGCGGCCGATGCCGAGCGCCGCCGTATCGAGCGCGATCTGCATGACGGCGCGCAGCAGCGGCTGGTCTCCATGGCGGTCAACCTGGGCCTGGCCAAGGCCACTCTGACCGATCTGCCGGACGAGGCCCGGCAGGTCATCGAGGAGGCGCACCGGGAGGCCAAGGAGGCGATCGAGGAGCTGAGCAGTCTGGTGCGCGGCCTGCACCCGGCCGTCCTCGACGAACTCGGCCTGGACGCCGCCCTCTCCGGCATCGCGGCGCGCGCACCGCTGCCGGTACGGCTGCACGTCCATGTGCCGGAGCGAGCAGCCCCGACGGTCGAGGCCGTCGCGTACTTCGTCGTCTCCGAGGCCCTCGCCAACGTCGCCAAGCACGCGCGGGCGGATCGGGCCGACGTCACGGTCGTCCGCACCGGGGACACGCTGCGGATCGTCGTCGCCGACGACGGGGAGGGCGGGGCCGACGCCGCCCGGGGAACCGGTCTCACCGGGCTCGCCAAGCGGGCGGGGTCGGTGGACGGCACGTTCGGCATCAGCAGCCCCCGCGGGGGCCCGACCGTCATCACCGTGGAGCTGCCGTGCGTGCTGTGATCGCCGAGGATTCGGTCCTGCTGCGGATCGGCCTCGTCAAAGTCCTGCAGATGGCGGGCTTTGAGGTCGCGGCGGAGGCGGCGGACGCGGAGGAGCTGCTGACGGCGGTGGAGGAACACCGCCCGGACATCGCCGTGGTGGACGTACGCATGCCGCCGGGCTTCACGGACGAAGGCGTCCGGGCCGCCCTGCTGATCCGGCAGCAGTGGCCGGACACGGCGGTGCTGCTGCTCTCGCAGTACGTGGAGGAGCGGTACGCGGCCGATCTGCTCACCGCGCACACGAGCGGGATCGGCTATCTGCTGAAGCAACGCGTCGCGGACGTCGAGGAGTTCGTCGACGCGCTGCGGAGGGTGGCGGACGGTGGCACCGCGCTGGACCCGCAGGTCGTCTCCCAGCTTCTCGTCCGCCGCCACAGCGATCCGCTGGACCGGCTGACGCGGCGGGAGCGGGACGTGCTGGAGCTGATGGCGGGGGGCAGGTCGAACGCGGGCATCGCCGCGGCGCTGGTGATCAGCGAGTCCGCGGTGGCGAAGCACATCAACAGCATCTTCGCGAAGCTGGACCTGCCGGTCGCCGACGCGGACCACCGCCGGGTGCTGGCGGTGCTGCGGTTTTTGGGCGTGCGCTGAGCCCGGGGCGCCCCTGGTCCCCGGGCTGTCGGGGCGACCCGGGGATTTCGTGCTTGGTTACGCGCGCAGGCCGTTCAGGAGTAGTTCGAAGAGGTCGGTGAAGGCCAGTTCCGCGCCTGGGTCCGACCACTCTTTCGCGTAGACCGGGTCGTGGAAGTGGGCCGTCGCGGACCAGAGGGACTTGGCCGCCCTGCGGGCGTCGGAGTTTCTGAATTCGCCGTTCGCGATGCCGATTTCGACGATTTTCGTGAGGTGGTCGATCATCGTCTCGATGTGGCGGGCGACGGTGGCGCTGTTCTCGTCCGCCAGGGACAGGTACGTGGCGAACAGCTCCGGGTCGTCGCCCGCCTTGTGCCGCTTGGCGGCGAAGAGGGTGGCCAGCCACTCGCGCAGGCGGTCGGGCGCCGGGCCCTTGGCGCGGGCGATGGCGGACAGTTCGTCCTGGGCCTGGTCGAGCCACCGCTCGGTGACCGCCTCGCGCAGGGCCGCCTTGGTGCGGAAGTGGCGGTAGACACTGCCGTGGCTGACCCCGAGCGCGCGGGCGACGTCCACGACGGTGGCCTTGGCGGGGCCGTAGCGGCGCAGTACGTCCTCGGTGGCTTCGAGGACGCGGTCGGGCGTCAGGGGCGTCTCGGGCGGCGTCATCGGGTCCCTACTTCTTCTCGCTGTCGAGGTCGTGCATCCGGGCCTGCGGATAGCGGTCGCCCGCTGCGGCACCGGCCGGGACGGCCTCCTCGATCGCGGCCAGGTCGTCGCCGTCGAGCGTAGCGCCCAGTGAGCCCAGGGCTTCGGTCAACTGCTCATGTGTGCGGGAGCCGATCAGCGGCACGATGGCCGTGGCGTGCTTGGGCCCCTGGGCGAGCACCCAGGCGATGGCGGTCTGCGCGACGCTGATGCCCTTGTCATCGGCGACCTTGCGCAGGGCCTCGACCAGGTTGAGGTTGTGGTCGATGTTCTCGCCGCCGAAGCGCGGGCTGGCGCTGCGGAAGTCGTTGTCGGCGAGCTTGCGGTCCCGGCTCCAGTGGCCGCTGATCAGCCCGCGCGAGAGCACGCCGTACGCGGTGATGCCGACGCCCAGTTCACGGCAGACCGGCAGGATCTCGTCCTCGATGCCACGGGAGACCAAGGAGTACTCGATCTGCAGATCGCAGATCGGGGCGGTGGCGGCGGCCCGGCGTATGGTCTCCGCGCCCGCCTCCGAGAGCCCGATGTGCCGTACGTACCCGGCCTCGACCAGCTCGGCGATGGCGCCCACGGTCTCCTCGATCGGGACGTCGGGGTCGACGCGGGCGATGCGGTAGACGTCGATGTGGTCGGTGCCTAGGCGCTGGAGGGAGTAGGCCGCGAAGTTCTTGACGGCGGCCGGGCGGCCGTCGTAGCCGGACCAGCTGCCGCCGGGGTCGCGCAGTGCGCCGAACTTCACGCTGAGCAGGGCGTTTTCACGGTGGGCGGCGGGGGCGGTGCGCAGGGCCTCGTTGATGAGCAGTTCGTTGTGGCCCATGGCGTAGAAGTCGCCGGTGTCCAGCAGGGTGACCCCGGCGTCGAGCGCGGCGTGGACGGTGGCGAGGGACTCGGCGCGGTCGACGGGGCCGTACAGGGCGGACATGCCCATGCATCCGAGGCCGATCGCGGAGACCTGGGGGCCGGTGGTGCCGAGTTGGCGCAGCTGCATGGGGTGGCTCCTTGCGGGGACTCGTGGGCTGAGGGGTAACGCGTATGCGTTGACGAGCGTGGCAGATGCGATGACAGATTTCAATATCTGTCATCGCCTACCTGATATCCCCTTTCTGTTATCCCCTACCCGTCATCGCCTTCCTGTCATCGCCTACCTGTCATCCGACGTCTGTCATCGCCTTCCTGTCATCGCCCGTCCGTTATCGCGTACCTGTCATCCCCCGTCCGTTATCGCCTGGCTGTCACCCCCACGGCCTCCGCTCACGCCACCACGCGCGGCAGCCGCAGGCTCAGCGCGACCGTCAGCGCTATCGCCGCCAGCTGCGCCGCGAGTGTGATCATCAGTGCGTCGTCCATGCCCACCGACGGGGCCAGCGCGAGGAACAGCGTGCCGAGCGTGGCGACGCCCAGGGCCAGCGAGGACTGCTGGGTCGTGACCATCACCCCGCTGCCCACCCCGGCCCGCTCGGTCGGCACCTCGGACAGCACGATCCGGATCAGCACGGGCAGTTGCAGCCCCTGCCCGAGACCGGCCAGTGCGACGCCCGGCAGCAGCCCGGCCAGGGACAGGTCCGGCCAGTCGCGCGCCACGGCCAGCATCAGCAGCCCGAGGCCCGCCGCCTGGAGCAGTCCGCCGGTGGTCACCACGCGGCTGCCGTACCGGCCGACCAGGCGCGGCCCCAGGAGCGAGGCCACGAAGAACGCGGCGGCCATCGGCGCCAGTGCCATACCGGCCGCGACCGGCCCGTACCGCAGGCCCTGCTGCAGCGCGACCGCGATGACGAACATGAAGCCGCCGAAGCCGATCGAGAACGGCACCAGGATCGGCAGTCCGCGCCGCAGCCCGCGCGACGCGAACAGGCTCGGCGGCAGCAGGGGAGTGTTCCCGGCCCGGTCGGCGCGGCGCTCGATCACATAGAACGCCGTCGCCACGAAGGGGAACGCGCCCAGCAGCAGCCAGGTCCACAGCGGCCAGCCCGCCGCCCGCCCCTCGGTCAGCGGCACCATCAGCGTGAGCAGCGAGAGGGCCAGCAGCACCGTGCCCGGCACGTCCACCGGCGCGGGCCGGTCCGAGCGGGTCTCGGGCACCGTACGCACGGCCAGCGCCAGGCCGAGCAGCGCGACCGGGACGTTGACCAGGAAGACCGCGCGCCACCCGGTGCCCGCGATGTCCGCGGCCACCAGCACCCCGCCCAGGATCTGCCCCGCCACCATGGCGAGACCGGCCGTCGCGCCGTACATGCTGAGCGCGCGGGCGCGGTGCGAGCCGCTGGTGGAGGCGTGGATGGTGGCCAGCACCTGCGGCAGCATCAGCGCCGCCGACGCGCCCTGGGCGACGCGCGCCACGACCAGGCTCCACGCGTCCGGGGCGAGCCCGCAGGCCAGCGAGGTCACCCCGAAGGCCGCCATTCCGGTGAGGAAGAGCCGACGCCGTCCGAACGAGTCACCCAGCCGTCCGCCGAGGACGAGCAGCACCGCGTACGCCACGCCGTACCCCGCGACGATCAGTTCCAGTACGGCCGGGCCCGCGTTCAGGTCGCGGTCCATGGTGGGCAGGGCCACGTTGACGATGAAGAAGTCGATCAGGGGGAGGGCCGCCCCGAGCAGCAGGGTGAACAGCCCCGGCCCGCTCAGCGTCCCGCCGGGGGCCGTCCCGCCGGTCGTTGTCGCGCCGGGGGTCTTCACGGTGGCGCCCCGGGCGGTCGGGGCGAGGGCTCTGGTAGGGATTTCGGTGTCGGTCACACTGAAGACGATCCCGCCCCGCTCAGACGGGTACCAGAGTCTCTTTATCCTGGTACAAGAAGTACCTGGCAACCGGCTGAGCCCATGGGGCACCCTGGAGCCATGACCATCACGGTGCAGAGTGCCACAGGTGCTACGGCTGCCACAGGTGCCACGGTCGGCCGCCCGTCCGACATCAGACGGACCGAACTGGCGGCCTTTCTGCGCAGCCGCCGGGAGCGGATCACCCCCGAGCAGGTGGGGCTGGTCCGCGGCCGCCGCCGACGCACCCCCGGGCTGCGCCGCGAGGAGGTCGCCCAGCTCTCCACGGTGGGCGTCACCTGGTACACCTGGCTGGAGCAGGCCCGGGACATCCATGTCTCGGCGCAGGTCCTCGACGCCATCGCCCGCGCGCTGCTCCTGGACCGCAGCGAGCGCGCGCATCTCTTCGTACTCGCCGGGCAGGTCGATCCGAAGCCCGGGAACGAGTGCACGGGCGTGCCGCAGTCGCTCCAGGTGATGCTGGAGCAGTTGGAGCCGTTCCCGGCGTGCGTGCAGAACGCCCGGTTCGACCTCCTCGCGTACAACCGCTCCTACCGGCTGCTGATGTGCGATCTGGACGCGCTGCCGCCGGAGGACCGCAACTGCATGTGGCTGGCCTTCACCAACGACGAGTGGCGGGCGAGCCTGGTCGAGCGGGAGGAGACGATCCGGCTGATGGCCGCCAAGTTCCGCTCGGCGATGGCCGAACACGTCGCGGAACCCGCGTGGAAGGCGCTGCTGAGGCGGCTGGAGGAGGCCTCACCGGAGTTCCGGGAGATCTGGGCACGCCATGAGGTCGTCCGGCCCGGCGACAAGATCAAGATTTTCCGGCAGTCGAACGTGGGCGTGCTGCGGCTGACCTCGACCAGTCTGTGGACCGGCCCCAGCCAGGGGCCCAAGCTGCTCACCTACACCCCGGCGGACGCGGAGTCCCGTGAGCGGCTGGACGCGCTTCACGCCCTCGCGCTCGACTGGGCCGAGGTCTGACCCGTCGGCCCGCCCTCCTCGAACAGCGCGGCGGCGTGCTTCGTGGTGGCCAGTGCCCAGCGGCCGGTGGTCAGCGCGCCCAGCAGCAGGATGACGGCACCGCACCCGGCGATGATCCACCAGGCCGGGCGGGCGGCGTCCACGAACGCGGTGGCCGCCGCGGCCGAGGCCTTGTGGCCCGCCACCGCGTCCGTCACCCCGGCCGCCGCGCCCGCGGCCAGCACGGCGCCGATCACCGCGACCCCCAGCGACTGGCCCACTTGGCGGCTGGTGGAGGCGACCGCCGACGCGACCCCGGCCTGCGAACGGGGCATCCCGGAGACGGCCGTATTGGTGATGGGCGCGTTGACCAGGCCGAATCCGATACCGAACAGCACATAGCCGGTCAGCAGCAGCACATTGGTCGACTGGGCGTCGAAGGCCGCGAACAGCACCCCGCTCGCCGCCATCGTCACCCCGGCCAGCAGCAGCGGCAGCCGGGGCCCGCCGTGGCCCACCAGCCGCCCGGACAGCGGTGCGCAGATGAAGCACATGAACGCCATCGGCAGCATCCACAGCCCGGCGTGCAGGGCGTCGAGCCCGCGGATGTCCTGCAGATAGAGCGTGTTCAGGAAGAGGAAGCCGCCGAGCGCCGCGAACGCGCTCACCGCGATCACCGTCGCCCCGCTGAAGGGGGCGCTGTGGAAGAAGCGCACATCGATGAGCGGTTCGGGGCGCCGCCGCTCGTAGCGGATCAGCGCGACGAGCCCGACGACGGCGACCGTCGCGCAGACGGTGATCAGCGGCGACCCCCAGCCGTGTCCCGGCGCCTCGATGATGGCGTACGTCAGGGAGCCGAGGACGGCGATGACCAGCAGCTGGCCGATGGGGTCGGGCCTGCGGGGCTTCGGAGCGCGCGACTCCGGCACGAAGCGGGCGGTCAGCACCATCGCCGCGAGCCCGACCGGAAGGTTTATCCAGAAGATCGAGCGCCAGCCGACCGACTCCACCAGCACCCCGCCGACGATCGGCCCGGCCGCCATGCTGATGCCGACGACGCCGCCCCACACCCCGATCGCCCGGGCCCGCTCCCGGGGCTCGGTGAAGGTGTTGGTGATGATTGACATGGCCACCGGGTTGAGCATCGAACCGCCGATGGCCTGCACCATACGGAACCCGACCAGCGCCCCCAGGTTGGGCGCGAGGCTGCACAGGGCCGAGCCGAGAGTGAAGATCACCAGCCCGGTCTGGAAGATCCGCTTGCGCCCGATCCGGTCGGCCGTCGACCCGGCGAGCATCAGCAGCGCGGCGAGGACGAGGGTGTACGCGTCGATCGTCCACTGCATTCCGGAGACGGAGGCGTGCAGATCGTTGCGCATCGAGGGCAGGGCGACGTTCAGCACGGTGTTGTCGAGGCTGACGAGCAGCAGGCTCATACAGCAGATCGCCAGCACGAACATGCGCCGCCGGGGGCTGAGCTCAGGCATGGTTGAACGCTACAACGATGTCGGGGGTACGACGGTGTGAACCGCCCGGCCGATTGCCTGCGCGAGTGCGGGACAATGAGAGGTCCGGTCCGTACGACGACGCGTACGGCGATCCGGTACGGCCACCCATACGAACGTCTTACCCGCACCGCGAGGAAGCTCACCCCATGACCCAGACGCAGCTGCAGATCGGCCCGCACACGGTCCAGCCACCGGTCGTACTCGCGCCGATGGCCGGGATCACCAACGCGCCGTTCCGCACCCTGTGCAGGGAGTTCAGCGGCGGCAAGGGGCTCTTCGTCAGCGAGATGATCACGACCCGGGCGCTGGTCGAGCGGGACGCCAAGACCATGCGGCTGATCCACTTCGACGGCACCGAGAAGCCGCGCTCCATCCAGCTGTACGGGGTCGACCCGGTGACGGTCGGCAAGGCCGTGCGGATGATCGTGGACGAGGGCCTGGCCGACCACATCGACCTCAACTTCGGCTGCCCGGTGCCCAAGGTGACCCGTAAGGGCGGCGGCTCGGCGCTCCCGTACAAGCGGAACCTGCTGCGCGCGATCCTGCGCGAGGCCGTGACGGGCGCGGGCGCGCTGCCGGTGACCATGAAGATGCGCAAGGGCATCGACGACGACCACATCACCTATCTCGACGCGGGCCGGATCGCGGTCGAGGAGGGCGTGACCGCGATCGCGCTGCACGGCCGCACCGCGGCCCAGCACTACGGCGGCACGGCGGACTGGGACGCCATCGCGCGGCTGAAGGAGACCGTCCCGGAGATCCCGGTACTGGGCAACGGCGACATCTGGTCCGCCGAGGACGCGGTGCGGATGATGAGCCGGACCGGATGTGACGGCGTGGTCGTCGGGCGCGGCTGCCTGGGGCGGCCGTGGCTCTTCGGCGACCTGGTCGCCGCCTTCGAACCCGGCGGAGCGACCGGCGGCGCGGACGGTTCCGCCCGGCCCACGCTGAAGGAGGTCGCCGCCGTGATGCGCCGCCACGCCGAGCTGCTCGCCGAGTGGCTGGAGAACGAGGAGCGCGGCGTGATCGACTTCCGTAAGCACGTCGCCTGGTACACCAAGGGCTTCTCGGTCGGCTCCGAGATGCGCAAGCGGCTCGCGATCACCTCGTCCCTGGCCGAGCTGGACGAGCTGCTGGCCGGTCTTGACCTGGACCAGGAGTGGCCGTCCGGCGCCGACGGCCCCCGCGGCCGCACCTCCGGCCGCAACCGGGTGGTGCTCCCGGACGGCTGGCTGGCGGACCCGTACGACTGCGCGGGCGTGACGGCGGACGCGGAGCTGGACACCTCGGGCGGCTGAGCCCGGTTCAGCGGGAGCGGCTGAGCCCGGTTCAGCGGGACGAGCCGACCGCCAGGTCCAGCGCCAGCGCCGCCGTCCAGCTGAAGTCCCGGGTGCCGCGCGCCTCCTCCGTGTACGGGTCGACGTACTCGGAGAATCCGGTCGCGGCGGCCACCTCCAGGGCGGCGGCCCGCAGCGCGTCCGCCTCGTCCACCGCGCCCTGCAGCCGCAGCCCGCGCTCCAGGAGCCAGTTGACGTTGAACCAGGCGGGGCCGCGCCAGTAGCGGGACGGGTCGAAGGCATGGCCCAGCAGGTCGTAGCTGGGCACCAGGCGCACCGAGGTGCCCAGCCCGAAGTGCTCGCCCGCGGCCGTGCGGAGCAGCGCGCCGACCGTGGCCCGGGGCAGCTCCGGGACGAGCAGCGGCAGCAGGCCCGCCGCGCTCAGCTCGGGGATCAGGCCCCCGCCGACCACATCGCGGCACAGGAACAGCCCGGCGGCCGGGTCCCACAGCCGGTCCAGCAGGGCGGCGGTCAGCCGGGCGGCCCGGGCGCGGTGCGGCCGGGGGTCCGCGCCGACGTCCCGGGCGATCTCGGCCAGGGCGTGTTCGGAGGCGATGAGCAGTGCGTTGACGCCCGGGTCCTCGACCACGAAGGAGAGCGTGCCGGGACGGTCCGCGTAGCCCCCGTCCCGGTAGTCCGCCGCGAGCCGTACGTAGCGTCCGTAGTCCAGGTCCGTGGGACGGTCGGCGGCCGCGCCGTGGTCGAGGTCGGCGCGGTGGAACGTCTCCGGCGGGACGGGCTCGACGCGGGCCAGCGGGGCGTCCCAGCAGGGGCTGTTGTCCATGCCCGGCTCCCAGGGGTGGACCACCGACACCAGCCCGCCGCCGCCCAGGTCGCGCCGGTCGGTCAGATAGCGGTGCCAGGCGGCGAGCCGGGGGTACGTACGGGCCAGGAAGCCGGACCGTACCGAGGCGCGCGGGTCGGCGCGGTGGACCAGCAGACAGGCGAGCGCGTGCACCGGCGGCTGGACGATCCCGGAGGTCGCGGCGCCGATGCCCCTTGGGGACGGGCACCAGAAGTCCGGGCCCGGGAAGTAGGGGCCCGGCGGCACCGCGGGGTTGTAGACGATGTGGGGGACGCGTCCGTCGTCCCACTGGGCCGTGAGCAGGGTTTCCAGCTCCCGCTGGGCGCGGCGTACCGAAAGATGACGCGATCCGATCGCGATGAACGCCGAATCCCAGCTCCACTGGTGCGGATAGAGGCCGCGCGAGGGGACCGTGGAGGAGCCGGTCCAGTTCTCGTCGAGGACTCGCCGCGCGCCGGGCATCACCTGCGCGAGCGCGGGCCGGGCGCTGGTCACGGGCCCTCCTCGTTATCGCTTATGCAGGCACGATACCGGGCCCGCGACACCGTTCACCTGCGGATCGCTCATCTGAGCGAGCCCCCTCTCTTCGTGTCCAAGGAGTGAGATGAGGCCCTCCAGGAAGGGGTGATTCTCGCCACTCTGATCAGCCTCTCGCTCAAATGAGCGGCCGCGAAGGGGTGGCGCGGTGGCCACCCGCTGCGCTCACCTCCTCAATGCGTGGCACTCAGTGTCACGCTCTCGACGTTCGAGACCTCGAACCAGCAGTGACAGAACGTAGCGAAGGGGCCTGCCGTCATATGCGTGCCGTATGCATGCGTTCGACTCTTGAAGGAGTGCTCCGCACCACTCCATTCGGCGGCGCACTTTCGAACACGTGGCAGGCGGGTGGTTACGGCCCGATGACGGTGGAGTGGACATACTCAGGAGCCTTCGATCTGGGTACGCTCCCCGCCGTCAGGGCAGCCGAGCCGAGGAGATCGAGTCCCGTGCCGGAAACACAAGATCAGCAGAAGTTCGTTTACGACTTCACCGAGGGCAACAAGGATCTCAAGGACCTCCTCGGTGGGAAGGGCGCGAACCTCGCCGAGATGACCAATCTCGGTCTCCCCGTGCCACCGGGATTCACCATCACCACCGAGGCGTGCAAGGTCTACCTCGACAGCGGTTCCGAGCCCGCGGCCCTCCGCGACGAGGTGAGTGCGCACCTCGAAGCCCTTGAGGGAAAGATGGGCAAGAAGCTCGGCCAGGCCGACGACCCGCTGCTGGTATCCGTACGCTCCGGCGCGAAGTTCTCGATGCCCGGGATGATGGACACCGTCCTCAACATCGGCCTCTCCGACGAGTCCGTCGCCGGGCTCGCCGCGCAGGCGGGCGACGACCGGTTCGCCTGGGACTCCTACCGCCGCCTCATCCAGATGTTCGGCAAGACCGTGCTGGGTGTGAACGGTGACCTCTTCGAAGAGGCCATCGACGCGGCCAAGCAGACCAAGGGCGTCACCGTCGACGTCGACCTTGACGCCGCCGACCTCAAGAAGCTGGTCGCCGAGTTCAAGTCGATCGTCGCGCAGGAGACCGGCCGCAGCTTCCCGCAGGAGCCGCGCGAGCAGATGGACCTTGCCGTCCGGGCCGTCTTCGACTCCTGGAACGGCGACCGCGCCAAGCTCTACCGCCGCCAGGAGCGCATCCCGCACGACCTGGGCACCGCGGTCAACATCTGCTCCATGGTCTTCGGCAACCTCGGCCCCGACTCCGGCACCGGCGTCGCCTTCACCCGCGACCCCGCCAGCGGCCACCAGGGCGTCTACGGCGACTACTTGCAGAACGCCCAGGGCGAGGACGTCGTCGCGGGCATCCGCAACACCGTGCCGCTCGCCGATCTGGAGCAGATCGACAAGCGCTCGTACGACGAGCTGATGCAGATCATGGAAACGCTCGAAACGCACTACAAGGACCTGTGCGACATCGAGTTCACCATCGAGAGCGGCAAGCTGTGGATGCTGCAGACCCGGGTCGGCAAGCGCACCGCCGGTGCCGCTTTCCGGATCGCCACCCAGCTGGTCGACCAGGGCCTGATCAACGAGGCCGAGGCGCTGCGCCGGGTCAACGGCGCGCAGCTCGCGCAGCTGATGTTCCCGCGCTTCGACGAGGAGGCCGCGGCGAGCGACGCTGTACGGAAGATCGGGCGCGGCATCGCCGCCTCCCCGGGCGCCGCCGTCGGCAAGGCCGTCTTCGACTCGTACACCGCCGTCAAGTGGTCCCGCTCCGGTGAGAAGGTCATCCTCATCCGCCGCGAGACCAACCCCGACGACCTGGACGGCATGATCGCCGCCGAGGGCATCCTCACCTCCCGCGGCGGCAAGACCTCGCACGCCGCCGTCGTCGCCCGCGGCATGGGCAAGACCTGTGTGTGCGGCGCCGAGGACCTGGAGGTCGACACCAAGCGCCGCCGCATGATCGTGCCGAGCCCGGACGGCAAGGACGACCTGGTCATCGAGGAGGGCGACGTCGTCTCGATCGACGGCTCCTCCGGCAAGGTCTACCTCGGCGAGGTCCCGGTCGTCCCGTCCCCGGTCGTCGAGTACTTCGAGGGCCGGATGCACGCGGGCGCCGACGACGCCGACGAGCTGATCGGCGCTGTGCACCGGATCATGGCGTACGCGGACCGGGTCCGCCGCCTGCGGGTACGGGCCAACGCGGACAACGCCGAGGACGCCGCCCGCGCCCGCCGCTTCGGCGCCCAGGGCATCGGGCTGTGCCGCACCGAGCACATGTTCCTCGGTGAGCGCCGCGAGATGGTCGAGCGGCTGATCCTCGCGCACGGCGACGAGGAGCGCGACGCCGCCCTCGGCGAGCTGCTGCCGCTCCAGAAGAAGGACTTCGTGGAGCTGCTCGAGGCGATGGACGGGCTGCCCGTCACCGTCCGGCTGCTCGACCCGCCGCTGCACGAGTTCCTGCCCGACATCACCGAACTGTCGGTGCGCGTCGCGCTCGCCGAGTCCCGCAAGGACCACAACGAGAACGACCTGCGGCTGCTCCAGGCCGTCCACCGGCTGCACGAGCAGAACCCGATGCTGGGCCTGCGCGGCGTCCGCCTCGGCCTCGTCATCCCCGGTCTGTTCGCCATGCAGGTACGGGCCATCGCCGAGGCCGCCGCCGCCCGCCGCAACGCCAAGGGCGACCCGCGCGCCGAGATCATGATTCCGCTCGTGGGCACCGTGCAGGAGCTGGAGATCGTCCGCGAGGAGGCCGAGCAGGTCATCGCCGAGGTCGAGCGCGCCCACGGCGTGGACCTCAAGCTCTCCCTCGGCACCATGATCGAGCTGCCCCGCGCCGCGCTGACCGCCGCTCAGATCGCCGAGTCCGCCGACTTCTTCTCCTTCGGCACCAACGACCTCACCCAGACCGTGTGGGGCTTCTCCCGCGACGATGTCGAGGCCAGCTTCTTCACCGCGTACCTGGAGAAGGGCATCTTCGGCGTCAGCCCCTTCGAGACCATCGACAAGGACGGCGTCGGCGCCCTGGTCCGCGACGCCGCCCGGGCCGGACGGGCCACCCGCCCCGACCTCAAGCTCGGCGTCTGCGGCGAGCACGGCGGCGACCCGGAGTCCGTCCACTTCTTCCACGAGGTGGGCTTGGACTACGTCTCCTGTTCCCCGTTCCGCATCCCCGTAGCCCGCCTGGAGTCGGGCCGAGCGGCGGCCAACGGCCGCTGACGGCGGCGAGCGCGGGCCGCTGAGGCCCGCCGGGACCACCGGGGCCCAGCCGGGATCACCCACCCTCACCCGGCACCGGCCCCGGACCTCAAAGGGGGCGGCACCTTGTGCGGAGGTGCCGCCCCCTTCCTTGACCGGCGTGGATCAGCCGGATGGGGCCGGGAGGGCGGGCCGCTGTCGGCGTATCCGGTACGGGGCCCGGATCAGCAGCCGCCCGCCCGGCTATGGGGTAGCGGCGCGCGCAGCGCGCCGGACAGCAGCGTGCAGGCGCTCACCGGCCGGACATCGGTGACTGTTGCGGCAGCCGGGGCAGCCCACTGCGTGGTCGAGGAACCGGGCCCAGGCCGTCGGCTGGGGAGCCATGCGGGCGGCGGCCTTCCGGCGGGCCCGCTTCCAGAGAGGCTTCATCGCTGCCGTCTGATGGGCTCGTCGCGGGCGAGGAGGCTGCCGAAGGGGTCGCGTTGCTTCGGGAACGTGGGCGCGCAGCCGGGGCAGGCGTAGACGGTGCCGCCGCCGGCGCTCGCGCCGTGCCCGATCGCGACGACGACCGGCTCCCTCGTGGGCGTCTGGCAGCGGGCGCAGATCTGGACCGTCACCGGGCCGTCGCCTCCTTGGCGGGCTCGGCGGCGATCGCCCGGGCCAGGGCCTCGCGCAGCCGGTTCGCGCCGGTCAGGTACCGGTCGGGGCCCACCGGGATGCGCCAGTGCAGGCGCGGACCCTCCGTCCAATGCGCGGGCGGAACGCCGACGTACGTGACCTCGGCGGCGTGCGCACCGAGAGCGTGGATGTTCTGCATGCGGCCCCACCACTCGGCGTGGCCGCTGGGGATGAGCCAGTACATCAGGCCGTAGTCCGCGATGACGGCGCCGGACGTGTCGCCGAGTAATTCGAGGGCGCGTTCGCCGATCTCGGCGGGCGCGCGAAGGACGTCCCAATACGGGCCGACCTTGACCATCTCTACTTCGCCGCGCGGTGGAGTCCACGGCGCGGGTGTTCTGTTGTTCTGCACGGGAGCCCTCGACGTCATCGGTGATCAGGTGATGACTGACAGTAGGGGCGCCGTGGCAGGGGTAGGGACACAGCTTGTGTCCCTACCTCGGTCAGACCACGCCGAGGCGCATGCCGAACTCCACCAGCGCTCGGTTGCGATTCGTGTTCAGCATGGTGCTGGTGGTCTCGCGGACACCCGCATGCATCCGCGTCGCCTGTGGCGCCAACCGCTCGGCTTCGAGGAACGAGTCAAGGGCTTGATCGTGCTGCCCGTTGTAGTAACGCGCCCGGCCCACGTCGATGTAATGGTGCGAGCGCCGTTCCTGCGCGTACTGGGCGGGGAACTTGCCCGAGATGTGCTCGGCGCGGCGCACCGCGTCCCGGCCTTTGCCCATCTCCACGGGCAGCGAGACGGACCAGATGGCGACGTTGGTCGGGCCGAATTGCAACTGGTAGTCGTTGCGGTCCCCGGCCAGTTGGGCGGCCAGCCGCTCCGCCTTCTCCAACTCGGCCTCGGCCGCCTTCCCTGCCGTGGCTCGCGCGTAGTTCAGGCTCGCCTTGAGGTGGAAGGCCCCGGTGAGCGAAACCTTCTCCGGCCGGTCGCTGCTGATGCTGCCCAGCTCGGTGAGGGTGTCGTCGATGATGGCGCCTGCCTCGTCGTGCTCGCCGATGCTCAGGAATTCGCCGGCGTTGTACCAGCGGGCGGACAGCGCACGTAGCGGATCGTCCGTTTGCTCTGCGGACCACACGACCCGTTCGGTGGCGAGGGTGGCGTCGGAGCTGCGGCCGAGCTTGTAGAGGTACTGCATGGCGCACTCATAGCCAGACGCCAACAGGTCGTAAGCCGCCCGGCGTTCGTCTCCCGTGGACACGTCGGCGGCCACTTGCAGGTCACGGAGAAGCGCCGGCAGCAGGTTCCCGCTCTTCGCGAGCGCGGCAGTCTGCCGGTATCGATTCGCTTCAGCGACCCGCGCGCGCAGTTCGGGAAGGTCTACCTCGGCGGCCTCCTGGTCGGAAGGCCGGGTAGGGCGGCCGTGACGCAGGAGTGCACGCCGCACTGCGGCGACGGCAGCGACGGCGGCCTGACCGTCGAGATCCGAGTCAGGGGGCGTGTAGGGCTGGCCGGTGATTTCAGTGGGGTGGCAGTCGAGCGCCTTGACGAACGTGAGGATCACGTCGGCCCGGTCCAACGACCGTTTGCCCTGCTCGAACTTCTTCACGGACGAGAGTGAGTAGCCACTCTCCTGCGCGAGCTTGCGCTGATCCCAGCGGCGACGCATCCGCAGCCGGGCGAGCCTCTGACCATTCGTCTGTGCGCCCTCAGGCACGCCAAAATTCTCGGGCATCTTGAGCTCCGTTCTGACGTAGACACTCAGAACGGTACCCCCGTAGCAGGGGGAGTTATGGCCGGTCGGCTCTCACTTCACGCGCGCCGGGGAGGCTCACTCACCGGCTACGGGACACTCCCAGCTCGATGAGATACCGCTTGGTCACCCTGCCCCCGTATCGCCCGTCGATCAGGTTCGCGACGCACCCCAGCAGCCCGTTCCTGGCCGCTTCCGGGAGCGCTCGGTGGCCGGAGTAGGTGCGCAGCAGGTCCAGGTAGTCCGACGTGGCGTACGTGAGGTCCTGCTCGTAGCGGCGGAAGACCGTGGGGCCGAACCTTCCGCTTCGGGTCACCTCCTCCGCATGGTCCGAGCCGTCGATGTCGGCGGCCGCGGGAGGGCGCAGGCCGGGCGGTGTCTCCGGGTCGAAACGCTCGTAGCAGCGCTGGACCCCGACGAAGAACTCCTCGGTGCCGCCCCACACATGCTGGCTGCGCACCACGGCGAGCGCTCCGCCCGGACGCAGCGCATCGGCGGCCTTGGTGATCCGTACCGCTGGGTCGATCCAGTGGAACGCCGTCGCCGAGACGACCGCGTCGAACGGCTCCTCCGGCAGCGGCCAGCTCTCGAACTCCGCCGTCACCACCTCCACCGCCGCGGCCCCGGCCAGGTTGCGGCGGGCGACCGCGGTCATGTGCGGGCCCGCCTCGACGGCCGTGATCCGGCAGCCCCGCCCGGCCAGCGGCACTGTCGCCTGCCCGGTCCCGCAGCCCACCTCCAGCACGCGGCTGCCGGGGCGGACACCCGCGAGTTCCGTGAGGCCGTCGTACAGCTCCGGCGGATATCCGGGCCTGGCTCGGTCGTACAGCTCCGCGTCCTCGTCGAACGTCCGGCTCAGGCGCGCGCGCCGGGACTCCTCGGGCCGGTCGTCGCGCCGTGCGGGCGTGGTGTTGTCGGGCATGCGGAGCAGGCTAGCGAGGTCGGCCCCGCCGCAGCAGGTGCGAAGGCACGGCTGAAGGGGCGGCACCTTTGTGCGGAGGTGCCGCCCCCTCTCACTCCCCCCACGGGAGCCGTTGCCGCCCGGCATCGGATCGGGCGGCAACAAGTGCCCTGTCGCCGTTGCGCGCTCGTCACCCCCCACGGGAACGAGCAATACGGCCCAGAGCACCGTCTGTTGAATTACGGACGGACGTCGGTGGTGTTTCCCCGGCGCCGTCCGGCTTTCCCGGAGAACAGCTTTCCTCTTGGACGGGCCGTAGCGCTCCCCCTTTCACATCTGGCCAAAAGGGCGTGGTCACTGACCGTGCCAGCGTGCATACTCAACGGTGGTCGGGGGGCTGTCACCATGTCACTTGTGAGGGTCTGGTGCTCCGTGTTCATTTCAGTGAACTCGATCTGGCCCGGCTGCGGATGGCGATCCGCCCGGACGCGCTCTGGGAGACCGTTTTAAGTTTCCACCGGTTGCGTGAGAACCGTGCCGAGACCGTATACGGGGAATGGCGTTCGGAGGCGCGTAACCGGCTCAACGGCGAAGGCCGGCTGATGGCGCCGCTCATTCCCTCGCGGGGCTATTTTCCCGACTTCCTGACGCCCGCCGAAGGCGTAATCGGGTGCGACGCCGCCATGGACGCGCTGCACGCGACCCCTGCCGAGCGGCTGTACTCCGAAATCGACCGGCTGCCCTCCGCCCGGGCGCTCCCGGGGTGGATACGCGGCCTGGCCCAGGGCGAACGGCGGCCCCTGGACCGGCTGGTGAGCGTGTTGCGCTCGTACCACGAGGCCGCCGTCGCCCCCTACTGGCCGCGTATACAGGCCCGTATCGAGGCCGACCGGGCCGCTCGTGGCCGGGCCATGCTCGACGGGGGCGCCGACGGGCTGCTGGCCTCGCTGCCGCCGACCATGCGCTGGCGCGCGCCCGTGCTGGAGGTGGACTACCCCGTCGACCGGGACCTGGAGCTGCGCGGGCGGGGGCTGCTGCTCCTGCCGTCGTTCTTCTGCCGCAGAACCCCGGTGACCTACCTCAACCCGGAGCTGACCCCGGTCCTGGTCTACCCCGTCGAACACGCCCGGAGCGGCGCCCCGGACCAGCCGCGCAGCAGCCCCCGGATCGCCGGTGCCCCGCCCACGGTCGCCGGGCCGGGCCGGACCCGGTCGCTCGGCAAGCTCGTCGGCCACACCCGCTCGGCGGTGCTGCTGGAGGTCGGCGGCGGCTGTACGACGAGCGAACTCGCCCGCCGGGTCGGCGTATCGCTCGCCTCGGCCAGCCAGCACGCCAGCGTGCTGCGCGAGGCGGGGCTCGTCCACACGCTGCGCCAGGGCGGCGCCGTCCTGCACACCCTCACCCCGCTGGGCGCCGCCCTGCTGCGCGGCGGCGCCCCCGCCGACCGGGCGCTCGGCGACCGGTCCACGGCGTTCGCGCAGGTGGTCACCGGCACGGCCGCGGGAGGCCGGGGTCCGTCACGGCGCGGATGAGGTCACCCGCGACCGATCCGTCCCGGTGGCCAGTTCACCGGTGGCCACCTTGCTGTGCCGACGGCCCCAGCAGAGGTAGATCAGCAGCCCGGCGGCCATCCAGCCGAGGAACCGTGCCCAGGTGATGAGGGGCAGGCTGCCCACCAGCAGCAGGCACAGCAGCACCGCGACGGCCGGTACGACCGGCACCCACGGGGTACGGAAGCCGCGCCGCAGGTCGGGGCGGGTCCGGCGCAGATGGACGACGCCGGCGCACACGACGATGAAGGAGGTCAGCATGCCGATGTTGCCCAGTTCGGCGAGGTCGCCGATGGGGAGCACGGCGGTCATGAAGGCCACCAGCAGTCCCAGGGTCCAGGTGATGCGCCGCGGGCTGCGGGTGACCGGGTGGACGTGGGAGAACCAGGCGGGCAGCAGCCGGTCGCGGCTCATCGCGAGGAACACCCGGCTCTGCCCCAGCAGCATGATCATCACCACTGTGGTCAGCCCGCAGATCGCGCCGATGCCCACGATCCGCACCGCCCAGTCGGCCCCCGCCGCCTTGAGCGCGCCGGTGATGGGCGCGGCGTTGTCCAGTCCGGTGTAGTGCTGCATGCCGGTCACGGTCAGCGCCACCGCCACGTACAGCACGGCGCATACGGCGACGGTGGACATCAGCGCGATCGGCAGGGTGCGCCGCGGCCGCTTGGCCTCCTCGGCGTTGCTGGCCATGATGTCGAAACCGGAGTACGCGCCGAAGACGATCGCGCCGCCGGTCAGGATTCCGGCCGTGCCGAATGTGGCGTCCGCCCCGAGCCCGGCCCATCCCAGCAGTGGCTGCTGCCACATGTCGCCGTCGTCGCCCACCGGCTTGGCCTCGGGGATGAACGGTGACCAGTTGGCGGGGTCGATGTGGGTCACGCCGATGGCGAGGAAGAGGATGATGGCCGCCAGCTTCACCACCGTCATCGCGGTGTTGATGCGGGAGGTGGTGCGTACGCCGGAGGCCAGCACGGCGGTGAGCACCAGGATGACCAGGACGGCGGGCACGTTGACCGTCGCGTCCGGACCGGCGACGGACGCGGGGAGGCGGATCCCGAAGGTGGCGAGGAAGTCGGTGACGTACTGCGACCAGCCGCTCGCCACCGCGCCCGCGCCCATCGTCATGTCGAGGATGAGGTCCCAGCCGATGAGCCAGGCCACCAGCTCGCCCAGCGACACGTACGCGAAGGTGTAGGCGCTGCCCGCGACCGGGACGGTGCTGGCGAACTCCATGTAGCACAGCGCCACCAGCGCCGTGGCGACCGCGCCGATGGTGTAAGAGATCGCGATGCCGGGCCCGGCGTAGTTCGCGGCGGCGGTGCCGGTCAGCACGAAGATGCCCGCGCCGATGGTGACGCCGATGCCCATGAGGGTGAGCTGTAGCGGCCCCAGGGTGCGGGCCAGCCGGGTGTCGGGGCCGGCGGCGTCCTCGATGGTCGCCTCGATGGATTTGTTGCGCATGGCGGTGCTCGCTTTCTTTCCCGCCCGGGCGGTCGGCACGACACCCCTAGGCGTTGAGACAGTCCGGGAGGCGCTCGGCCAGGTGCTCGTAGTCGGCGACGGTGTTGTAGACGTGGGCGGACAGCCGCAGGAAGCCACGGCCGTCCCACGAGGTGATGGCGGTCTCGCAGCCGGTCACGGCCGAGATGTGGCGCTGCAGCACATGGGACGCCTCGTGGTCGGTGGCGAGTCCGGCGGGCAGCGGGACCAGCCGCATCGCGGGTGCCGGGGCGCCCGCGACCTCGGCCGGGTCCGCGCGCAGGGCGTCCGTGAGGATTCCCTGAGCCATCTCGGCCAGCTTCGTCATCCCGGCCCGGGCCGCGTCCCAGCCGTACGTCTCCTCGATGAACTCCAGCGCCCACGGCGCCGCGAGCCAGGCGGTGAGGTCGATCGTGCCCTGTTCGTCGAAGCGGCGCGGGAACGGATGTGGCGCGCCCCACGAGTCGGTGAGCGGCCACAGGTCCGAAGCGTCCGGACCGCGCGCGACCAGCACGGCCGTACCGCGCGGAGCGCAGCACCACTTGTGCAGGTTGCCCACCCAGAAGTCGGCGCTCCCCGCCGCGCCGACCGGATCGGGCAGCATCCCGGCCGCATGCGCACCGTCCACCAGGACCTTCGCCCCGGCGCTGTGGGCGAGCCGGGTGATGGCGGCGACGGGGAAGTGCCGGGCGGTGGCCGAGGTGATCTGGTCGACCACGACCAGGGAGGTGGCGGGGGTGAGTGCGTCGGCGAACCCGGCCGCGATCTCCTCGGCGGTCGCGGTGAGCGGGATGTGGAGCGTACGCGTCCGGGCCCCGGCCCGGGCGGCGGCACGGGCCACGCCCATCGCGACCGCGCCGTACGCGTGATCGGTGACCAGCACCTCGCTGCCGCGGGGCAGGGCGAGGCTGCTCAGTACGGTGCTCACCCCGGCGCTCGCGTTCGGCACCAGCGCGGTGGCCTCCGCCGGAACCCGCAGCCACCGCGCCAGGGTGGCCCGCGCCCGGCCCACCCGCTCCGGCAGCCTCCGGAACCAGTCGTCGGGATTGGTCTCCATCTCCTCGCGCAGCGCCTGCTGCCGCTCAAGGGCGACGCGCGGGACGGCACCGAACGAGCCGTGGTTGAGATGCCGGACCGAGGGGTCCAGGGGCCAGTGCGACAAATCGGGCATACGGGACATAAGCTCCCTCAAGCGGGTCTTCGGCATAGTTGTCCGACGACAGTTGTCCGATGACTTCGGTTGCGCTGTGGGGAACCGTAGAGGCAGGAAGCCGCAATGAACAGGGCATGTGCGTAAAATGGCGGTAGCGGCATCGCGTGATGACTCCGAGTTGGCTTCGATTCATCAGATGACTTGAGAAGGGTGGGGCCTATGACGGCAACCAGTGCGGCGGCCGAGGGGCTGCGCGGCATGATCGCCCGCGGTGAGCTGGCCCCCGGCTCACAACTCCCCGCCGAGCCCGAACTGTGCGCCCGGCTCGGCGTCTCACGCGGCTCACTCCGCGAGGCCGTGCGGTCGCTCGCCGCCCTCGGCATGCTGGAGTCCCGCCACGGAGCGGGCACCTTCGTCTCCACGCTGCGCCCCGGGCAGATGCTGGCCGGGTTCGCCGCGACCGTCGACGTCCTCCCCCTGGACGGTCTGCTGGAGCTGTTCGACGTACGCCGCCCCCTGGAGGCGCAGGCCGCCGCGCTCGCCGCGGCCCGCGCCGACGAGCAGGTCGTGGCCCGCCTGCACGACCTGCAGAAACGGCTGGCGGAGTCCGACGCCGAGGACGAACGGCACGCCCTGGACCGGGAGTTCCACGCGACACTGTGCGCGGCGGGCGGCAACGAGGCGCTGGCCGCGCTCATCGACATCCTGCGCTCACGCGGCAGTCACTACAGCATCTATGGCGCCCCCGAGGCCGACACCATCCGGCTGGCCAGCGACCTCGGGCACGAGGCGCTCATCAACGCCGTGGCCGCGCACGACCCGGCGGCGGCCGCCGCGGCCGCGAGCGCCCATCTGTCGCAGACCGAGGTCTGGCTGCGGCGCTACGGGCCGACGCCGTCCGGTGAACCTCAGTCATCGATGCCGGTGCGCTCGACGCCCGCGACGATGTAGCGCTGGAGAAAGAGGAAGACGACCAGCAGGGGCACGATCGACACCGCGGCCGCCACGAACAGCTCGTGCAGATTGACGCTCTGGGCCGTGGTGAACGTCGACAGCGCGACCTGGACCGTCCACGCCTCCCGGTCCTGGCCGATGACCAGCGGCCACAGGAAGGCGTTCCAGGCGCCGATGAAGACGATCGTGCCGACCGCCGCGAAGACCGGCCGCGCGTTCGGCACCACGACCAGCCAGTACGTACGCCAGTAGCCGAGCCCGTCCACCCGCGCCGCGTCCTCCAGCTCCTTCGGGAAGCCCAGGAAGTACTGGCGGAAGATGAACGCCGCGACCGCGCTGAACAGCGTCGGGACGACCAGACCGCGCAGCGTGGAGACCCAGCCGAGCGAGCTGACCAGCACGAAGCTCGGGACGAAGGTGACCGCGGCCGGGACCATGAGGGTGCCCAGAATCCAGTAGAAGACGGCGTCGGCGTAGCGGTACGGGATGCGGGCAAGACCGTACCCGGCCAGCGACGCGAGCAGCACGGTGCCGAGGGTGGTGAGGACGGCGATCAGGGAGGAGTTGAGCAGCGCGTGCGCCATCGGCACGTTGGGGTCGTCGAACAGCTCGCCGATGTTCGACCAGTGCAGCTCGGCGGGGAAGAACGTCCAGCCGGGCGAGGTGATGTCCGCCTCGCTGGACAGGCCGTTGCGTACGAGGAGATAGAACGGGATCAGGAACAGCAGCGCGAGGGCGATCAGGAGGACGAGTCGCACCGCGCGTCCTGCGCTGACCAGGGCGTCCCGTACGTCACGCGGGTGCTGTTGACGGGAGCGCATCAGTCCTCCTTCCGGCCCAGGCCGAACCAGCGTGCCTGAACCACCGTCACCACCGTGATGATCAGCGCCAGGATCACCGCGCCCGCGCTGCCGAGGCCCAGGTCCTGCCCCTGCCCGAGCGCCGTGTAGTAGAGGTAGACCAGTGGCGGGCGGGCGTACGGCGGATAGCCGCGCGAGTCGGCCAGCAGGTTGTAGAACTCGTCGAACGCCTGGAACGCGTTGACCACCAGCAGCAGCACCACCGCGACCGACGTCGCCCGCAGCTGCGGAAGGGTGATGTGCCGGAACACCTGCCACCCCGGCCGCGCCCCGTCCACCGCGGCCGCCTCGTACAGCCGCGGCGAGATGCGCTGCAGCCCGGCCAGGAACAGCACCATGTAGAAGCCCGCCTGGAGCCATAGCCGCACGGTGACGATCACCAGCCAGTACCAGGGCGGATCGGTGGTCGACAGCCAGGCGATCTGATCGGCGCCGAACCAGCCGAGGACG
Organism: Streptomyces sp. NPDC005962; assembly: GCF_040629205.1. NCBI lineage: Bacteria > Bacillati > Actinomycetota > Actinomycetes > Kitasatosporales > Streptomycetaceae > Streptomyces > Streptomyces sp. NPDC005962. The sequence continues at coordinate 378,251 of NZ_JBEXVE010000003.1, forward strand.
GTGTTGGCCAGCCCGAACCGTACCCCGTTGAAGATCGACATCTTCCAGATCAGCGCCGCCACGACGTAACTGCACGCGACCGGCAGGAAGAACACCGACCGGAAGAACGCCTGCGCCCGGGGCAGCCGGTTCACCATCAGCGCGAGGGAGAGCGAGAGCACGTACGTCGCCGGGACGATGAAGGCCGTGAACACCAGGAACGTCACCAGGCTGCCGGTGAACGCGTCGTCGCGCAGCATCGCCGTGTAGTTGTCCAGCCCGACGAAGCGGGTCGGCGAAACCGTGTTGTGCGCGTCGAAGAAGCTGAGGTAGGCGCTCCAGGCGAGGGGGACGTAGGTGAAGAGGGTCAGGCCGAGGACGAAGGGGCCGACGAAGATCCAGAACCAGAGGGTCCGGTTCCGCCGCTCCCGTAATCTGCCCGGCATCAGCTCTTCTTCTGGGCGTTCTGCACGCGGCGCAGTTCCGCCGCCGTCTTACGGACCACCGCCCGCAGCTCGCTCTCCGGGTTCGCGCCGCCCTTGATGACGCGGCTCAGGGCGTCCTGATACGCCACCTTGCTCGCCGGTGTCCACAGCAGCGGCTCGGCGTGGCCGTGCTCGGTGGCGAACCGCACCGCTTCGCCCGCCGCGCCCTGGCGCAGCTTGGCGGCCTTCTGCGCGAGCGAGATCCGGGCCGGGATGTGGAAGCCGTAGGTGAGCGCGAAGTCCTCCTGATACTCCGTCTTCTCCACCCACAGCCATTTGACGAACGCCTTCGCCAGCTCCTTGTGCTCGCTGCGGGCGCTCACCGCCGCCCCGTACGCCCCCACCGGCACCGCGGGCTTCCCGTGCGCGCCCTCCTGGGGGAACGGCAGCACCCCGAAGTCGTCCCCCAGCGCCGTCTTGACCTGCGGCAACGCCCACAGCCCGGACCACTGCATGGCCGTCAGCCCCTGGGTGAACGCGGCCGGGTCCGACCAGTCCGAAGGCGCCCCCAGCAGCAGCGACTTCTCCGCGTACAGCTGGTGCAGCTTGCCGAGCGCGCGGGCGGCGGCCGGGTCGTCGAAACCGACCTTGCCGTCGTCGGTGACCAGCTCCAGACCGGCGGCGTTCAGCGGGGTCCCGCCGAGGACGCCCGGGCCGCCGTCATTGCCCAGGAACAGCCCCTTGACGTTCTTCGTGGTCAGCTTCTTCGCCGCGTCGACCAGCGTGTCCAGCGTCCGGGGCGGCTCCACCCCGGCGTCCTCCAGCATGCTCCTGCGGTAGTAGAGCAGCTGCATGTCGACCACTTGCGGGATGGCCCAGATCTTGCCCCGGTATGTCTTGGGCGCGAGGACGGCCGGGTTGATGTCGTCCTTCGCCTCCTTGAGGAGGTCGGTCAGATCGACTACTTGCCCGCCCTGGATCTGGTCCAGCGTCGGCCCGTTGACCTCGAAGACGTCCGGCCCGGACTTGGTGAGCAGCGCGGCGGCTGTCTGCTGGTCGTAGTTGCCCGGCCGCCACTGCACCTCGACGCGTGCGTCGTCGAAGGCGTCGGCGTACCGCTTCACCGCCTGCTCGGTGCCGGGTTCGCCGTACTGGTGGTACCACTGCGACAGGACGGGCTTGCCGCCCTTGCCGTCCCCACCGCGCCCGGTGTTGGACCCGCACCCGGCCGCTGTCGCCCCGGCCAGGACGAGCCCGCCGCCGGTGCCGAGCAGTCTCCTACGGCTGATGGACATTGGCCGCGCCCCCTCGATGCCTCGTCTCCGTGTCGCCGTCAGACTCAACGATCAACGATGGGGTGGGATTACGACAGATGGGTTGCGGCCGTATATCAACTGTCGGGGTCGGTGCCGGTCTTGGGGTTGTCGTCGATCTCGTCGAAGACGCGTTGGGCTGTCGCGAAGGCGGAGTTGGCCGCCGGGACCCCGCAGTAGATCGCGCTCTGCAGCAGGACTTCACCGATCTCGTCGCGGGTGAGGCCGTTGGTGAGCGCGGAACGGATGTGCATGGCCAGTTCGGTGTCGTGGCCGTGGGCGATGAGGGCGGTGAGGGTGATGGCGCTGCGCATCCGGCGGTCCAGGCCGTCCCCGGTCCAGATCTCGCCCCATGCGTAGCGGGTGATGAAGTTCTGGAAGCGGGCGGTGAACGGGGTCGTACGGGCCACCGCGCGGTCCACGTGGGCGTCGCCGAGGACGGCGCGGCGCACGGCCATTCCGGCGGCGTGCCGGGAGGTGTCGCTGTGTGTGGAGGTGTCGCTGTGTGTGAAGTGGCCGACCAGGGCGGAGGTCACCTGCTCCGGGCGCTCCACGCCTGCCAGGTGGGCCGCGTGGGCGACCTCCACCAGGCTCGCGCCCGGTACCGCGTCGGCGATTTCGCGGGCGTGCGGGGGAGGGGTGGCCGGGTCGTCGCGGCCCGCGATGATCAGGGTGGGGGCGGTGATGGTGGGCAGTGCGGGGCGTAGGTCGTAGTCGGCGAGGACGTCGCAGCAGGCGGCGTACCCTGCCGGGTCGGTGTCGCGCAGGTCCTGGAGCAGGGCTTGGCCCTTCGGTGTGGTGGCGAACTCGGGTGAGAACCAGAGGCCCGGGCGGCTTGCCACCATCGCTTCGGTGCCTTGTTCGCGTACGAGCTTGGCTCGGTCCCGCCAGACGGAGGGCTCGGCGAAGTGCGCCGAGGAGCAGACGATGGCGAGGGAGGTGATGCGGTCGGGGTGGTGGGCGGCGAGATGCAGTCCTACGGCGCCGCCGATGGAGATGCCCGCGTAGGCGAAGCGGTGCCAGCCGTGGGTGTCGGCGAGGTTTAGTACGAGTGCGGCCAGGTCGGCGATGGTGGCGCTGCCGTCGCTTGGGAGGGCTTCGGCGGGGGAGCCGCCGTGGCCCGGCAGATCCCAGCGGAGGGTGCGGTGGGTGCGGGCGAGGGCGGGGAGTTGGGGTTCCCAGACGGCGAGGGATGTGCCGATGGAGGGGCCGAGGATGAGGGGTGGGGCGGTGGCGGGGCCGTCCAGGGTGGCGTGGAGTTGGGGGGTGTGGCTCACGGGGTGGCTCTCCGGGGGTGCGGGTGTGTGGGTTGGTTGCGGCCGGTGTTTGTTCCCCAGCCCGCCCCTTCCCGAACCAAGGGCGCTGCCCCTGGACCCCGGCGTTTCGCCACCGGGTGCAGGCCGGGGCACGGTCGGTGGGCCCTGGGGCTTCGCTGCCGGGTGCGGGCCGGTGGGTGGGTTGTGCCCACCCGTTCCGCCCCGCGGAACGATTGCCCACAACGCTCCAGCCTCTCCGGCGTTTGAGGAGCGGGGTTTGGGGCGGAGCCCCGGCGGGGGTTCGGGGGCGGAGCCCCCGCGTGGGGCCTGGGGGTGCGCCCCCGGTGGGGTCCGGGGCTTGCCCCGGGTTCGGGAAGGGGCGGGGTGGGGGACTTGCCGCCGGTGGTGTTACGCATGGCGGCGTAGGGCGCGGTCTACCAGGGCTGGGGCCTCGCCCACGTAGGTGGTGGGGTCCAGCAGCTCGCGCAGGCGGTCTGGGGGGAGGGTGTTGTGGAGGGCCTCGGTCAGGGGCTTGCCCTCCCTTGCCGCCTGCGTCAGCAGGTCTTTCGCCTGGGCGCGGCCCAGCGTTGGGGTGAGGGCCGCGATGAGGCGTTCGCTGACGATCAGGCCGTCCGTCAGCTCCAGGTTCGCGGCCATGCGGTCGGGGAAGACCCGCAGGCCGGAAGCGAGTTCCGCCGCGTCGCGGGCCGCGCCGCCCGCCAGCCGCAGCAGGTCGCGCAGGGGCTGCCACTCCGCGTGCCACGCCCCGCCGGGGCGTTCGTCCTCGGCGGCGAGCGCGCCGAGCAGGGTGGCGGCGAGCCCGGGGGCCTGGCGGGCGGCGGAGGCGATGAGGGTGGCGCGTACCGGGTTGGACTTGTGCGGCATCGCGGACGAGCCGCCGCCCGTGCCCTCCGCCACCTCGCCGATCTCCGTACGGGAGAGGGTCAGTACGTCGGCCGCCATTTTGCCGAGCGCGCCGACACCGAAGGCCAGCGCGGAGGCCAGGTCGGCGATGGGGGTGCGGAGGGTGTGCCACGGCAGGTCGGGTTCGGCGAGGCCGGTTTCCGCCGCGAAGCGCGCCAGCAGCGGGATTCCGTCGTCGAAGGCGGCCAACGTGCCCGCCGCACCGCCTAGTTGGGCCACCGGCCGTAGCGCCGCGAGCCGGTCGCGGGCGTCGAGAACCAGCGAACGCCAGCCCGCCGCCTTGAGGCCGAAAGTGGTGGGGACGGCGTGCTGGGTGAGGGTGCGGCCCGGCATGGGGGTGGCGCGGTGGGCGGCGGCGAGTCGTGCCAGCTCCGCCGCCGTGCGGTCGAGGTCGGCGACGATCAGCGGCAGGGCGCGGGCCGCGACCAGCATGGTGGCGGTGTCCACGATGTCCTGGCTGGTCGCGCCCCGGTGGACGTACGCCGCGGCGTCGCGGTCCGTACGGGCCACCGCCGCGGTGAGGTCGGCGACCAGCGGGATGACGGGGTTGCCGCCGGAGCGGGCCCGCCGGGCGAGGTCGCGGACGTCGTACAGCCCGGCGCGGGCCGCGCCCGTCACCGCGGCGGCCGCGTCGGCCGGGGCCAGCGCCCGGGCGAGGGCGGCCTCCGCGTCGAGCATGGCCTGGAGGTAGGCCGTATCGCCGGTGGCGGACTCGACCGCTGATTCAACCCATACGGGAGCGAGCAGCCCCACGTCGTCACTACCTGAACTCAAGGAAAACCGTCTCTCCCTCACCCTGCAGGCGGATGTCGAAGCGGTACGTCCCCGGCTGGGGGTCCGCCGTCGCCACCAGGGTCTCCCGGCGTGCCGAATCCAGCGCGGCGAGGAGCGGGTCGGCGGCATTGAGCTGCGCGTTCTCGGGGAAGTACAGGCGCGTGTAGAGGTGGTGCAGCAGCCCGCGGGCGTGGACGCACACGCTGATGTAGGGCGCGGCGGGGCTTCCCGGGCGCAGGGTACGGGCCGTCCAGTGGCCGTCGGCGTCGGTGGCGATGCGGCCGAAGCCGGTGAAGTCGACACCGTTGCGTCCGGCGAAGCCGCCGGTCACCGGGTCGCGGCGCATCGATCCCGGCGCGCCGGACGGCGAGCCGTCCGGGCCCGCCTGCCACAGCTCGATGAGGGCGTCCGGGACGGGCGCGCCCGCGCCGTCGTGGACCCGGCCGTGCACGGTGATGGTGTCGGGGTGGCCCGCGGGGGCGAGGTCGCCGCCGCCGGGGAAGGGGAGCGCGTAGCCGTAGAAGGGGCCGACGGTGTGGGAGGGGGTGGGGGAGAGCTGGGTCATCAGCGGCCTTCCTCGATCCAGGTGGCCGACGGCCCGTCCAGCACGATGTCCCAGCGGTAGCCGAGCGACCACTCCGGCCGGGACAGCGCGTGGTCGTAGGCCGCCACCAGCCGCTGCCGCGCCGAGTCGTCCGTCACGGACTGCAGGATCGGGTCGTAGACGAAGAGCGGATCGCCGGGGAAGTACATCTGGGTGATGAGGCGCTGGGTGAACGCCGTACCGAAGAGGGAGAAGTGGAGGTGCGCGGGGCGCCACGCGTTCTCGTGGTTGCGCCACGGATAGGCGCCGGGCTTGATGGTGGTGAAGCTGTACGAGCCGTCGTCGCCGGTCAGGGTGCGTCCGACGCCGGTGAAGTTGGGGTCCAGCGGCGCCGGGTGCTGGTCGCGGAGGTGGGCGTAGCGCCCGGCCGCGTTGGCCTGCCACAGCTCGATGAGCTGACCGCGCACCGGCCGTCCGTGGCTGTCCAGCAGGCGGCCGGAGACGGTGATGCGCTCGCCGAGCGGCTCGCCCCGGTGCTGGATGGTGAGGTCGCTGTCGATGTCGGTGACGTCGGTGTGGCCGAAGACGGGCGTGTGCAGTTCGACGGTCTCGGGGTCGCCCTCCACCGCGACCAGCGGCTGCTGCGGGTGGCGCAGCACGCTGCTGCGGTACGGCCGGAAGTCGCGCGCGGGGTGGTCGGCGGCGGGGGCGCCGTCGGCGCGCGCCTTGTCGTACGCGGCGCGGCTGTCGGCGAGTTCGCGGTCGATGTCGGCCTGGGTGAGTGCCATGGGTGCGCCTTACCTTTCGAGGACGAGGGCGAGGCCCTGCCCGACGCCGATGCACAGGGACGCCACGCCCGTGCCCGAGCCCGCCGCGGCGAGTTGGTGGGCGACGGCTCCGGCGAGGCGGGCGCCGGAGGCGCCGAGGGGGTGGCCGATGGCGATGGCGCCGCCGCGCGGGTTGACCAGGGCGGGGTCGAGGCCGGGCCATTCGGCGAGGCAGCCGAGCGCCTGGGCGGCGAATGCCTCGTTCAGCTCCAGGGTGGTCAGATCGGCGAAGCCACGGCCCGCCTTGGCCAGGGCGCGCTGTACGGCCTCGACGGGGCCGAGGCCGAAGTACTGCGGCTCGATGCCGGTGACGGCGGAGGCGCCGATGCGGGCCAGGGGTTCGCGGCCGGTGGCCTTCAGCCCCTCTTCGTCCACGAGCAGCAGCGCGGCGGCGCCGTCGTTGAGCGGGGAGGAGTTGCCCGCGGTGACGGTGCCCGTGTCCTTGGGCCGGAAGGCGGGCTTCAGCTTGGCCAGCGACTCCATCGAGGTGGTGTCGCGGATGGTCTCGTCGCGGACGAGGTCGGTGTCGGGGTACGGCAGCACCTCGGCCTCGTACGCGCCGTCCTTCCACGCCCGCGCCGCCTTCTCGTGGCTGGCCAGCGCGAACGCGTCCTGCGCTTCGCGGGTGATGCCGTGCTTGTCGGCGATCAGCTCGGCGCCCTCGCCGAGGCCGACGGTCCACTCGGGCGGCATGTCGGGGTTGGTCATGCGCCAGCCGAGGGTGGTCGAGTACAGCTGCTGATGCCCGGCGGGGAAGGCGCGTTCGGGCTTTTGCAGCACCCAGGGGGCGCGCGACATCGACTCCACGCCGCCCGCGAGCGCGATATGGGCGTCGCCGGTGGCGATGGCGCGGGCGGCCTGGAGCACGGCCTCCAGACCGGAGGCGCACAGCCGGTTGACGGTCGCGCCGGGCACGGTGACCGGCAGCCCGGCGAGCAGGACGGCCATGCGGGCCACGTCGCGGTTGTCCTCGCCCGCGCCGTTCGCGTTGCCGAGGTAGACGTCGTCGATACGGGCCGGGTCGAGGGCGGGCGTACGGGCCACCAGGCCACGCAGGACATGGGCGGCGAGGTCGTCGGGGCGCACCCCGGCGAGCGCGCCGCCGTATTTGCCGATGGGTGTGCGGACGGCGTCGACGATGTAGACGTCACGCAAGGCGGGCAACGCGTTCATCAGGCATCCTTCCCGGCGGCCTTGAGCGCGCGCAGCGCCGCCAGTTCGTCGGGGGTCGGCGGCTCGGTGGTGCCCACGGTGTCGGCGACGGTCAGCTCCCAGCCGGTGGCGGCCCGCACCTGCTCGACGGTGACGTCCGGGTGCAGCTCGGTCAGGACCAGTTCGGCGGTGGCCGGGTCGGGGCGCAGGATGCCGAGGTCGGTGATGACGGCGACCGGGCCCGCGCCGGGCATGCCCAGCTTGGTGCGGTCGCCGGGGCCGCCGCCGTGGCCCATGGTGGTCACGAAGTCGAGCTTCCGCACGAAGTTGCGGGTGGAGTGGCGCAGCACCATCAGCACCTGCCCGCAGTTGGAGGCGATCTCGGGGGCGCCGCCCGCGCCGGGAAGACGGCCCTCGGGCTTGTCCGGGCCTCGGTCCACGATGGTGGTGTTGATGTTGGCGTAACGGTCGACCTGCGCGGCGCCCAGGAAGCCGACGTCGATCCGGCCGCCCTGGAGCCAGTAGTTGAACATCTCGGGCACCGGGACCACCGAGTCGGCGGTCTCCGCGAGTTCGCCGTCGCCGATGGACAGCGGGAGCCGGGTCGGCTTGGAACCGATGGTGCCGGACTCGTAGATGAGGACCAGGCCGGGGTTGACGGTGGCGCGGGCCAGGTTGGCGGCGGTGCTGGGCAGGCCGATGCCGACGAAGCAGGTCTTGGCGCCCGCGAGGGCGCGGGCGGCGTTGACCTCCATCAGCTCGTCGCGGGTGAAGGCGGGGGTCTCGGTCTCGGTGCTTTCGGTCATCGGACGGCAGCCTTTTCGGTACGGTCGGTACGCCTGCGCACGTTCTCCTCGATCCACCGCGTGAACGCCTCGCGGTCCCGGGCGATCGGGTCCCATGCCTGGTAGAAGCCGTTGTCGCGCACCGAGTACCCGCTGGCGTACGAGGGGTGCGCCCCGCCGGGGACGACCGACACCGCGTCGATCACCCAGGTCGGCAGGACGATCCCGCCGGGCCGCGGCTCCAGCTCCTCGACGATCTCCTCGACCGTCACCAGTACCCGCGTCGCGGCGAGCGCGGCCTCCTTCTGCACGCCGGTCAGCCCCCACAGCTGGACGTTGCCCGCGCGGTCGGCCTGCTGGGCGTGGATCACGGTGACGTCCGGGTTGAGCGCGGCGACGGCGGCCAGCTCCTCACCGGTGAAGGGGCAGGTGACGGTGGAGATGGTGTCCGTACGGGTCGGGATGTCGCTGCCGCGGTAGCCGCGCAGCACCGCGAACGGCAGCTTGGACGCGCCCGCCACATAGCGGTTGGCCATGCCCGCGTGGCTGTGCTCGTCCACCTCCAGGGGCCGGGGCCAGCCGTTCTCGACGGCGTCGCGGAAGCGGTGCAGCGAGCCGACGCCCGGGTTTCCGCCCCAGGAGAAGACCAGCTTGCGGACCAGCCCGGCGCCGATGAGCTGGTCGTAGACGACGTCGGGGGTCATACGGACGAGGGTGAGGTCGGTGATGCCCTGGCGGATGACCTCGTGCGCGGCGGCGTACGGGATCAGGTGGGTGAAACCCTCCATCGCGACGGTGTCCCCGTCGTGGATGAGGTCCGCCACGGCGTCGTGCAGGCTTCGGATGTCGGCCATCGTCACTCCGCGGTGATCGCACACCTCCGCAGACCGTCCCGGAATGCTCAGTGTGCTGACTATTTTCTTGCCGTTTCCGAACGCTCCCATCGCTCGGGGCGCTCGTCAAGGGAGTCTAAGTCGAATCCAGGCCGCTCGACACTGGTGCTTCCACAGGGCAGAATTGTTCAGTACACGAACCAAAGGCGGGGACCGGGAGGTCAGGCATGGGTGCGGTGTCAGGCATGGGTGCGGTCGATCTCAATACTCATCCCGGGCATCTGGCCCGCCGCCTTCAGCAGGCGCATTCGCTGCTGTGGGGCGCGATGGTCTCCGAGGAGACCACATCGCCGCAGTTCGCGGTCCTCAACGCGCTGACCGAGAAGCCGGACATCGACCAGCGGACCCTGAGCGAACACGTCCACCTGGACCGTTCCACGATCGCCGACGTGGTCGCCCGGCTCGGCCGCCGCGGACTTCTGGAGCGGGTCCGCGACCCGCGCGACGGGCGCCGCAACGTCCTGAAGCTGACCGACGAGGGCGTGCGGCTGCACCGGAAGCTGGTGACGCGGACGGCGCGGATGAACCGGGTGTTCCTGGCGCCGCTGGACGAGGGCGAGCGGGAGCTGCTGCTGCGGCTCATCGGGCGGGTGGCGGACGCGGCGGAGGAGCTGCGGTCGTAGCCTCGTCGAGTCTTACGGGGTGAAACCCCCGGTCACCCCTCCGTCGGAAGCGCGCCCAGACCGCCCGCCACCGTACGGGCCGCGCCCGCCAGCGAGGCCACGAACCTCGGCAGCCGCTCCGGTGTGAAGCGGGCCGACGGGCCGCCGAAGGACAGGGCCGCGACCACCTCGCCGCCCCGGCCGCGGACGGGGACGGCCACCGAGGACAGGCCCTCCTCGTGCTCGCCGTGGCTCACCGCGTACCCCTGCCGGGCCGTCTCCGCCGCCCAGCGGCGCAGCGTATCGGCGTGCGCCGGGCCGTTCGGGGAGCGGTGGGCGATCCGGTCCAGGAGGGGATCGTCGGCGCCGAGGAGCAGCACCTTGGAGGGCCCGCCCGCCCACAGCGGCAGCTCGTCCCCGACCTGCACGATGTGGCGCAGGGCCTGGGGCCCCTCCTCCTGGGCGACGCAGACGCGGTGCACATCGCGCCGTACGTACAGATGCACCGTCTCCCGGTGCTCGGCGGCCAGCTCGCGCAGGGCCCGCCGGGCCGGGGCGGGCAGGCGCCAGCCCTGGTCCGCCATGCGGACCCAGCGCAGGAAGGTGGGCCCGGCGGTGTAGCGGCCGTGTTCGTCGAGCCAGAGCAGCCCGTTGAGGCGCAGGGTCTGCAGGATGCGCAGGACGGTCGTCTTCGGCAGCCCGCTGGCCTCGACGATCTCGCGGATGGACAGGGCGGGGCGGTGCTCGCTGAAGAGGCCGAGGATGTCGATGGCCCGTTGGACCGTCCTCATCCCGCCGCCCCCGCCGCTGTCTCCGCTGCCGCCGTCGCCGCCGGGCTCCACGTCCGACGCCCCGCCCTTGCCCATGCCGCCACTCCTCGCACCGGTCCGCCGACTGGTCCGCCGACGGCCCCAGTATGGGCCCGGGTCCGCTGCGCGGACCAGTGGCTTCGGGGGTGGCAAGGGCGTTCGGGCACGTCAGAGCGGTACCCGGGGGCCGGGGGCCACGTCACATCGCGGATACTCGACCGCAACCTCTTGTCGATGCTCAGCATACGTCCTATCGTCGCCGTCACTCGGACCTCCGGGTCCATTCAGCGGACCAATGTCAGGAGTCACGGTGAAAGCAGCCGTTCTCACCGCACCCCGCCGCCTCCAGATCGCCGATGACTGGCCGGAACCCCAGTGCGGCCCCCACGATGTCCTCGTCCAGCTCGACGGCATGGGGATCTGCGGTTCCGACCTGGCCGTCTTCGACGGCGCGCGGCAGCCCCCCACCCTCCCCTGGGTGGTCGGCCACGAAGGCTTCGGCCGGATCGTCGCCGTCGGCGCCCGGGCCGCCGAGGCCCCCGCCCCCGGGACGCGCGTCGTCATCGAGCCCAACTACGCCTGCCTCCAGTGCCCCGACTGCGCCCGCGGACTGACCTCCGCCTGCGCCAAGCGCACCATCGTCGGCATGAACGCCCCCGGCCTCCTCGCCGAACGCGTCGCCGTCCCCGCCCCCTTCGTCCACCCGGTCCCGGCGTCCGCCCGCGCCACCGACCTGGCCTGCGCCGAGCCGTACACGGTGGCCCGTACCGCAGTACGCCGCGGGGGCGTCACCGCCGACGACAAGACCCTCGTCGTCGGCGCGGGCGCCCAGGGGCTGCTGCTCTGCCAGGCGCTGCTGGCCATCGGTGTACGCCCGGCCGTCGTCGAACCCCATCCGGCGCGCCTGGCGCACGCCGTGGAGCTGGGCGCCCGGGCGGCGGACGAGAGCGAGGGCGGGTTCGGGTACGTCTTCGAGTCGTCCGGCGCCCAGGCCGCGCTGCGCGCCGCGCTGGGACGTACCGTGCCGGGCGCCACGTTCGTCCTGGTCGGGCTGGGCGCCGACCCGTTGCCGCTCACCCTTAACGAGGTCGTCCGCGCGCAGCTCACCCTCCGCGGCTCGCTCATCTACGACCACCCCGGCGACTTCACCGCCGCGCTGGCCGACATCGCCTCGGGCGCGGTGCGGCCCGGCGCCTCGATCGAGGCGAGCTTCCCGCTGGAGCGCGCGCAGGAGGCCTTCGCCGGGGCCCGTGAACGCGCGGGCAAGACCTGGATCTCGCTCACCCCCGCCGACTGAGCCGCGCCCCTTCCCCCGCTCCGTCCCCTTCCCCCGCTCCGTCCCCCTCCCCGCGCCTCTCCCCACCGCATCCGGAGACGAAGGAGTCTCACCATGAGCACCACCGGCACGCCCGCTCCCGCCGCGCCCCCGCCCGTCGTCCCCGACTCCGCCCGCCCGGCCGTCAGCCGCGCCCGCTACGGGCTGCTGGCCTCCCTCTTCGTCATCACCGCGATCAACTACCTGGACCGCACGAACCTTTCGGTCGCCCTCCCGCACATCAAGGACGACCTCCACCTCACCGCCACCCAGCAGGGCATCCTGCTCTCCTCCTTCGGCTGGGCCTATCTGCTGCTGCAGATCCCCACCGGTCGGCTCATCGACAAGGCCGGTGCCAAGCTGGCCTTCGGGTACGCCCTGATCGGCTGGTCGCTCGCGACCGCCGCGGTCACCCTCTCGCGCGGGTTCGGCTCGCTCATCGGCATCCGGGTCGCACTCGGCGCCTTCGAGGCACCGGCGTTCCCGTCCAACAACCGCCTCGTCGTCAACTGGTTCCCGGGCAACGAGCGGGGCCGGGCCACCGCCACGTACACCTCCGGCGAGTACATCGGGCTCGCGGTCGCCGCGCCCGTACTGTCGCTGCTCACCGTCCACTTCGGCTGGCGCTCGGTGTTCCTGGTCACCGGGGTGGTCGGGCTGCTCTTCTCCGTCGTCTGGTTCCGCCGGGTGTACGACCGTCCGGAACAGAGCCCGAAGGTCAGCGTCGAGGAACTGGCCCACATCCAGCAGCCCGACGAGCGGGAGCCGTCCGACGCCGCGGAGAAGGCCTCCGAGGCGGAACTCTCCACCCTGGGCGCCGATCTGCGGATGCTGTTCACCAACAAGCGGCTGTGGGGCATGTACATCGGGCAGTTCGCCAGTGCCTCCGTCCTCTTCTTCTTTCTCACCTGGTTCCCCAGCTATCTGGTGGAGGAGAAGGGAATGGGCATCATCAAGGCCGGGTTCTGGGCCTCCGCGCCCTATCTGGCGGCGCTGGTCGGCACGTTGACGGGCGGCGCCTGGTCGGACCGGATGCTGAACAACGGCCGGTCCCGTACGGTCGCCCGCAAGCTTCCGGTGATGATCGGCTTCGTGCTCGCCTCGATCATCGTCTGTGCGAACTTCACCGACTCCGCGCCGCTCGTGATCACCTTCATGTCGATCGCGTTCTTCGCCCAGGGGCTGATGCAGAACAGCTGGGCGCTGTTCGCGGACTCCGTCCCGCGGCGGCTCACCGGCACCGGCGGCGGCGTCTTCAACTTCATGGCCAACGCGGGCGGTGTGCTCACCCCGCTCGTCATCGGCTTCATCGTCGACGCGACCGGCTCGTTCGCCTGGGCACTCGGCTACATCGGCATCGTCGTCGCCATCGGGCTGCTGGCGTACGCGCTGCTCATCGACCGAGTGGAACGCATCGAGGCGTAGGTAGCGTTGCCCTGGTCCGCCAAGCGGACCATCTGACCCACTCACCGGTCCACAGGGTTACGATGGCCGGGTGACCGTGACCCCAGAACACCCCACCCCCGCCGACTGGTGGGTGACCGCGGACCAGTCGCTCACCCTCGTCGGCCACCACACCGACGCCGCCCGCACCGCACCCGATCTGCTCGCCACCCTGAGCCGGATCGGCGAGGCCCGCCGAGCCACCGACCACGCGCTCGGCGCCGCCGTGCGGGCGCTGCTCGCCTCGGGCCGTACCTGGGGCGACATCGCGGACGCGCTCGGCCACCCTGACGCCGCGTCCGCCCGGCGGGCCACCGCCCCCGCCCTCGACGGCGCCCGCCGCGCGCTGGATCAGCGCATCGGCGCCAGTGCGTCGGGCCGGCGCATCCGCCAATAATTGACGGCATTTCAGAACGTTGACACCGGCTACTCATTAGTCACAGGTTCCACAGGAATTTACCTGTGTCTTCACATCTCCCCCACATATGGAGTCTAGGTTCTCCATATTCATTCGACGCACACGGGGAGGGATGTCACGGTGCCCGGAATCGATGAATGTCTGCTGGAGGCCATGAAACTGCCCGGTGCCCGGGGTGCCGCCGTGGTCGACTGGACCAGCGGCCTGGCACTGGGCGCGGTCGGGGAGTCGCCGAGCGGCGACCACGAGGCCACGGCGGCCGAGACGGCGGAACTCGCCCGGATGGCGGCGGAATACCAGTCTTTCGCCCCCGCCGACGGGTCCGACTGGTCAGATGCTTCCGGCGGGTCCGGGGGTGACACTCCCGTCAACGATCTGATCGTCACCAACCGCGACAGCTACCACGTCCTCCAGTTCGTCCGCACCACCTTCGACAGCAGTGTCTTCCTGCATCTATGGCTCGGCCGGACGGAGGGAAATCTCGCCCTGGCCCGCATCCGGCTGGGCGAGATGGCGCGGCAACTGGTGCTGGGGTGAGCGCGTTGCGGGCACTGTCCCCCGGGCTGCCCCGGCGGCGCCCCGCGATCACCGACGACAGCGCTCCGGGCGCTTCGCCCATGCTGCACCGGCTCGCCGCCGAGAAGGCCACCGGCTCCTTCATGCGGGAGCGGGGCACGCTGCATCTCGCCGACGGACACGTCATCCACGCGGAGAGCCCGGAGACGCCCGATCTCGAGCTGCTGCTCACGGCGGGCGGCGCCCTGTCACCCGAGCAGTGGCGGCAGGCCCTTGACGCGGCCGGACCCGAACAGCGGGTGGGGCGGTTTCTGGTGGACAGCGGCCGCTTCCCCGAGGGGGCGCTGGAACTGTGCCACCTCGGGGCGCTGTACGACGCGGCGTTCTTCGTACTCGCGCCGGACGGTGGCCCGGCGCGCTTCCGGTACGGGGCCGCGCACTGGATGGGGGCCGTGCGCCCGGTGCCGGTCGGCTCGGTGCAGCGTGAGACGTCGCGCCGACGGGAGTTGCTGCACGAGATCTGGCCGGAGCGGGAAGCGGACACCGAACCGCTCGTGCGGACCCGCCGCTCCTCCGGCGCGAGCCTGCCGCGACGGCAGCGCGCGGTCCTCGACCACGTCGACGGGGTGTGCACCGCGGCCGACATCGCCCGCCTGCTGGGCCGTCCCGCCTTCCACACGCTCGTCGACGTCCGCCGTCTCGCCGCCGCCGGTGCCGTGGCACCGGCCCGGCGGCCACCGCGGCCATCGCGGCCCGGCAGCGTGGCCGCCCCACGGCCCCGCGGCGGGGCCGCCCCGCCTCCGGACACGTCCACCGGCCCCGACCTCAGCCTCCTGCGCCGACTCAGGAACGCACTGGAGGCCCTGTGATCCGCGCGCTCAGACAGCGTGCCGAAAGGAGACAGCTCATGTCGGCCGAGGCTGAAATCCTCGACGAACTCCACCGGCTCCGGTCGCGCATGCCGCAGCTGACCGGCGCGCTCGCGGCCAGCGCCGACGGGCTCGTACTGGCGCAGGACTGCCGGGGCGTGGAGCCGGAGGGGGTGGCCGCCCTCACCGCGGCCGCTCTGGGCATCGCCCTACGGCTCACCGACGCCACCGGGCAGGGCGGCTTCCGCGAACTCCTCGTCCGCAGCGACCACGGCTATCTGGCCACCTACGCCGCCGGACCGTCCGCCGTGCTGACCCTGCTGGCCGAGGGGCAGGTGAACGTCGGCCGGCTGCACCTCGAAGGACGCCGCTCCAGCAGCCGCGTCAGCGAACTGCTGCAGACCGCCGTTCAGCAGCCCGACCGCCCCCGCCGACAGCCACCCGCCACCCCCGACGCGCCCCCGTTGCCCGTACGGCCCACCTCCCCCCGCGCGGGCGGGGCCCGCACCCGCTCCCGGTACCCGGGCACGGGCGAGCCCCCGGCGAAGTAGCCGCAAGCCCCCCGCACAACACAGAACCCCGAAAGGAACCGTCATGGCGAACACCGAAGCAGCACTGCAGGACGCGCTCTCGTCGATAGAGGGCGCCACCGGAGCCGCGCTCGTCGACTACACCAGCGGAATGGCGCTGGGCACCGTCGGAGGCGGCGCGAGCTTCGACCTGAACGTGGCGGCCGCCGGTAACACCGACGTCGTCCGCTCCAAGCTGCGCACCATGGAACACCTCGGCCTCAAGGACGAGATCGAGGACATCCTCATCACCCTGAGCACCCAGTACCACCTGATCCGGCTGCTCAAGAGCCGTGGTGGCAACGGCCTCTTCCTCTACCTCGTACTGGACTCCGGGCGCGCGAACCTCGCGATGGCCCGTCACCAGCTGAAAAAGATCGAAGCCGAACTGGAAGTCTGAGACCCCAGCCGGACCGCTGCACGGTCAACCGCCGACCGATCAACCGCTGACGGTCCCGATCACCACCGTGGCCTCCCGCTCCTCACACACCTCCACGCGCGGGACCAGCCCGTCACCGGCGACGATGTCGAGCGCGCGCGAGGCCTGCCGTTCGCTCGTCTCGAACAGCAGACTGCCGCCCGGTGCCAGCCACCCCGGCGCCCCGGCGGTCACCCGGCGCAGCACGTCGAGCCCGTCCGCGCCACCGTCCAGCGCCACCCGCGCCTCATGGACGCGCGCCTCCGGCGGCAGCAGCCCGACCTCCTCGGTGGGGACGTACGGCACGTTGGCCAGCAGCACATCGACCCGGCCGCGCAGCGCCGCGGGCAGCGGCTCGTACAGATCGCCCTCGCGCACCGTGCCGCCCGCGGGCTCCACGTTGCGGCGGGCGCAGCGCACCGCGGCCGGGTCGATGTCCGCCGCGTACCACTCGGCCCGGCCGCCCAGCGCCGCCACCAGCGCGGCCCCCAGGGCGCCCGACCCGCAGCACAGATCGACCACCACCGCCCCGGGCCGCGCCAGCGCGGCGGCCCGCTCGACGAGGAACTCGGTGCGCCGCCGCGGCACGAACACCCCGGCGTCGACGGATATCCGCAACCCCCGGAACTCCGCCCACCCCACCACGTGTTCCAGCGGGAGCCCGGCGGCGCGGCGGTCGACCATGGCGTCGGTCTGGGCCGGGTCCTGCGCCGCGGAAAGGATCAGCCGCGCCTCGTCCTCGGCGAACACGCACCCGGCGGCGCGAAGCCGGGCGACGACGGCGGAAAAGGTGACAAGTGAAGAGGAAGGTGAAGCCGACATGGAAGCCTGGAAGCCTTTCGGAATCCCCGAGGGCGCTCCCGGCGGTCGGCTATCCCATGTAGCCCTGAGGCGAGAGCACCCAGCCTGAACTGGCGTTGATGGGTCTCACCTCCTTGGTGCGTACGAGTGACGGCCACATTACCCGATCAGTGCCCGAGGCCTGGGTACCGCACGCCCGTCAGCTGTTCCGAGGCCGCCCACAGCTGTCGGGACGCCTTGTCGCTCAGGGTCCACTTGGCGCGGGTCGCGCGGGTGGGGGAGCCGGGGAGGAGGCCCTGGAGGGGTGGGCCGAAGTAGTCGTCCTGGCGGACGTCGGGCGCGGTGGCCGCGTAGAGGATGGGGAGGGCGCCCCGGTCCGGGGTCTGGGCGAAGAAGCGGTTGCCGATGGCCATGAAGCGTTCGGCGGCCCGGCGGCCCTCCATCTTCGGGGCGGCGGACATGAGGTTGGTCGCGGCGTAACCGGGGTGCGCGGCGGCCGCCACCAAGGGGGCGTTCGCGGTGCGCAGCCGGTGGGCCAGTTCGTGGGTGAAGAGGAGGTTGGCGGACTTCGAGCGGGCGTACGCGGCCCAGCGGCGGTACTTGCGCTGCATGGAGAGGTCGGCCGGATCGACCGTGCCCAGCAGGTGCATGAAGCTGGACATGGTGACCACCCGGGCGCCCACCCCGGCCGCCAGCAGCTTCGGCAGCAGCAGTCCGGTGAGCGCGAAGTGGCCGAGGTGGTTGACGCCGAACTGTGTCTCGAAGCCGTCGGCGGTCCTGCGGTAGGGGAGGGCCATCACGCCCGCGTTGTTGATCAGCAGATCGAGCCGGTCACCCGGGAGGTCGGCGGCGAAGGCCCGTACGGATGTCAGGTCGGCCAGATCCAGCGGCGCCACCCGGACCGCCGCGCCCGGGACCTGCGCCCGGACGCGCTCCTCGGCGTCCTTGCCGCGCCCCGCGTCCCGGCAGGCCAGCACCACGTGGGCGCCGCGCCGGGCCAGTTCGCGGGCGGTGACGTAGCCGAGGCCGCTGTTGGCCCCGGTCACGACGGCGGTGCGGCCGGTCTGATCGGGGATGTCGCTCGCGGTCCAGCCCTTCATCACGCGCTCCTTCGGGGTCTGCGTTACGCGCCGGTAGCCAACCTTTCCGGCGACAGCGTAGGCGGGGGGCCGCGAGGGTGCGAGTGTGCGAGGGGCGAGGTGTGCGGACCGGTGCTCAGGTGCTCCAGCCGGCGCCCACGGCCCGGTCCGACAGGTAGGAGTCGCGCAGCGCCTTGCGCAGACCGGGGACGGCCTCGTCGAAGTGTGCGGCGAGCGTGCTGAGCGCCTGCTTGTGGGTGCGGCGCTCGTGTGCGGTGAAGACGCTGGTCACCTCGGTCTCGGCCGCGAACACGGCCATGGTCAGCTCGTCCACCGGAATGACCGCTGGATCGGGGCCGAGGAGCACGGCGTTACGTACCTTTTCCTGCCAGGTGAGCACCTGCTCGGGGTCGTTGACGGTGACCCGGTCGTGGGGGAGCGTTCCCAGCCATCTCTCGTGCCGGACCGTGATCGCGCCCGTCGCGGCGAGCTGCCGGCGGATGGGCGTCTCCGCCGTATGGGCCTTGTTGTGCACGAGCGGGAGCCAGCTCTTCGGCTTCCCCGTGGGCAGATCACGCCACACCTCGGCGAGGAAGGGGTCGCTCGGCGGATCGGCGGCGCGCCGCGCGACCCTCCCTCCCCTGCGGACGAGGAGCCCGTCCCTGGCCAGCTCGGTCAGCGCCGCGGCGCGCAGCAGCTGGCCGCGCCCCTGGAGGTTGGTGAGTTCGAACTTTCCCTTGCCGACGCTGTAGCAGAGCAGGTAGAGGCGCTGGGGCAGGGTGTGGTGTGTCATCGGCGCGGTTCCCAGCGGAAGAGGCGGGAGGCGAGCGCGATGGCGACGGCGACCCAGCACAGGGTGGGGAGCAGCAGGAGCAGGGACTCCGCCACGGGGACGCCGCCGTTCCAGGCGTTGAGGACGAGTTCGGTGGCGGAGCCGCCGGGGAGGAGCCGCTTGAGCAGGGTGAGCTTCTCGGTGCCGCTGATTCCCACCCAGCTGGCGATGGCGATGGTGCCGATGCTGACGGGGAGCGTGGTCACCTGGGCGTGTTCGGGGGAGTTCGTGAGTCCCGCCGTGGCCAGTCCCAGGCTGAGCATCATGATCACCGTCGAGAGGACCGCCACTACCAGGAGGAGGACGTTGTCCGGCTGTCCGGCGACCGTGGCCAGCACGATGAGGATCGCGGTCATCTGGACCAGCGCGATGACGGTGACCGGGAGCATCAGCCCGGAGAGGATGCCCGCGTCGTCCGCCGGGGTGGAGCGCAGCCGCTTGAGGAAGAGGTTCTGGCGGCGCGAGGCCAGCGTGGTCACGGTGGTGGTGTAGAGCCCGAACGCGCACACGGTGAACATCACCACCGCCGCGATGTATCCGAGGCTGGCCACCTCCGCGAAGATCTCGTGGCGGTAGACGAAGAACGCGCTGATCGCTATGGGCATGAACAAGCTGGTGACCAGAACCAGCCGGTTCCGGAAGATCTGGATCAGCTCGCTGAGAGCGATGGAGAGCATGGTGAAGGCCGCTTTCCTGGGATGTGCCGGAGATGTGCCGGGTGGAGGTGGGGTGGCTACGCGCTGCCGATGGAGCGGAAGACGTCGTCGAGCCGCGTCGGCCCGGCTTCGAGTTGCCGCAGCTCCATCGCGTTGGCGTCGGCCCAGCCGAGCAGGGTGTGCAGGTCCTTCTGCAGGCTGTGCGTCTCGATGAGGAACGCCCCGCCGGCCTCGCGCGTGGCCTGGAGCGGTAGCGCCGGGGCGGGGGCCGGAAGGGAGAAGCGGATGACGGCGGGCAGGGTCCGCGTCAGCTCGGCGACGGTCCCTTCCTGGTGGAAGGTGCCCTGGTGCATGAGCCCGATGCGGTCGGCGCGCTGCTGGGCCTCTTCCAGGTAGTGCGTGGTGAGCACGATGGTGGAACCGTCCTCGCGCAGCTTGTCCACGGCGTCCCACAGAGCGTCCCGGGACTGGATGTCCAGGCCGGTGGTGGGCTCGTCCAGGAAGATCAGCTCAGGGTTCCCGTACACGGCGGTGGCGAAGTCCAGACGCCGCTTCTCACCGCCGGAGAGCTGGGACACCTTGGTGGTGGCCTTGTGCGTGAGGTCGACGATGCTGAGCACGCGTTCGGCCCTGTCCCGGCGCCCGGAGAGCTTTCCGATCAGCCGGACCGATTCCCGCACCGTCAGATCCGGGGAGAAGCCGCTCTCCTGCAGCATGATGCCCATCCTGGGCCGCACGGCGCGCCGGTCGCGCGGGCTCTGCCCGAAGACCCGCACCGTGCCCGAAGTGGCCGTGCGGTGGCCTTCGATGGTCTCCAGGGTCGAGGTCTTGCCGGCCCCGTTGGTGCCGAGCAGTGCGTACAGCTCGCCGCTCGCCACCTGGAAGGACAGGTCTTTCACGGCGTGGAAGTCGCCGTAGCTGAGGTTCAGATGGTCAACGTCGATGACGGGTGTCGAGGTCATGTGCCGATCTCAGCCGTCATCGGGCTTGCCCGGCAGTGGCGTGGTGTCATCACCGGGCCATGACATTCGTGGGGGTGAGACCATGACGCGGTGTCACTGGTGCCACCGCGGGACGGGAAGAATACTGCGGGAGAGACCTGCTGTTCGATCCCGGAGAGCCGCACATGGATACCCGACCTCCGCGCCATTCCGGGCATCGTCCGGAGATGTGGGAACGGCTGCGCAGACTGAACGTCACCACGATGGTCGCGGTCAGCGCTTCCGTAGGGACACTGCTGGTGGTGATCGATGCCCGGACGTGGTGGCAGGCGGTCATCCTGAGCCTGGGCGTGGCCGCGGCGCTGGTGGCCTCCCAGCGGTGGACGGGGACCGGCATTTCCCGGGTCGTACTCCCGTGCCTGATCGTCACGGCCCTGGTGTGGATCGCCGGAGTGCTGGTGGTGGGCGGCCATACGGCGTTCTACGGCATCTCGATCGTGGGCTCCCTGTACGCCCCCAAACTGCCGCGCCACCGTGTCGTGGCCGCCGTCGGGCTGGTCGTCTTCGTCACCGTGGCGGGCTCGGCCAGGCTGTTGGTGTCATCGGCTCCGGTGTCCGACATCCTGATCATCTACGTCCTCGTCCCGACAGGTGTCATGGTGCTGGTGACCGGCAGCATGTTCGCCGGCCAGGTCTTCTACGACCTCGTCGAGGAGCTGGATCAATCACGGGAACGCGAAGCGGAGCTGGCCGTCGTCCGGGAACGCATACGGTTCGCCAGCGATCTGCACGACATCCAGGGGCACACCCTGCATGTGGTGAAGCTGAAGATCACGCTGGCCGAGAAGCTGATGCGCAGGGACATCGGGCGCGCGGAGGAGGAGCTGCGGGAGGTGCACGCACTGGTCGGCGACACCCTCACCCAGACCAGGGAACTCGCCTACGCACAGCGGCGGCTCAATCTGTCCGTGGAGCTGGAGAACGCGAAGAACCTCTTCGAGGCCGCGGGCATCCGGGTGCGCGTCAACCGGGAGGCCGACGTCGACGAGCGGGTCAACGGGCTGCTCGGCCAGGTCCTCCGCGAGACGACGACCAACATCCTGCGCCACGCGGAAGCCACCCGGGTGCGGATCACCCTCTCGGAGCGGGGCATCACCATCGTCAACGACGGCGCCGGGGACGCGCCCCTGCCAGCGCTCGGCGGACTGGCCAATCTCAAGGAACGCGTGGGCGACAACGGAGGCGAGCTGACGGTGGAGCAAACGGACGGGCGCTTCCTCACGGCCGCCGCCTTCCCCTCCCTTCCCCCGGCGACGGCGACGGCGGCGACGGCGCCCTCCGCGGCGCGGGAGGACGGCCGATGACCAGCGTGGTGCTCGCCGACGACGAGGCCCTGCTCCGCCGGGCGCTGGCCTCGCTGCTGACCCTCGAAGGCGAGATCACCGTGCTCGCCGAAGCACAGGACGGCGCGTCGGCCGTCCTGGCCACCCTGCGCCACCGGCCCGACGTGCTCGTCATCGACCTGGAGATGCCCGGTGTGGACGGCCTCGGCGCCGTCGCGGAGATCCGCCGTACGCGGCCGGAGCAAGTGGTCCTCATGCTGACCCGGCATGCCCGGCCCGGGGTGCTCCGCAAGGCCCTGAGACTCGGCGTCCAGGGCTTCGTCAGCAAGTCGGCGGAGCCCGCGCACATCACGGCGGTCATCACCACCCTGCACGAGGGCAAGCGCTGGATCGACCCGGATGTCTCCGCGCTCGCCGTCGTCGACGACTGCCCCCTCACCGACCGGGAGATCGACGTCCTGCGGGTGACCGGCGACGGGTACTCCGTCGCCGACATCGCCACCCGCCTCCACCTGGCGCAGGGCACCGTACGCAACTACCTCTCGAACGCCATGCGCAAGACCCAGACCCGGACCCGGCACGAGGCGGCGCGCTACGCGCGGGAACACGACTGGCTCTAGGAGTTGTGGCGGGTGCCGCGTGCCACGGTCACTTCACGCGCGCCTCGCACACCAGCCGCCGCCGGTGGTCCACCCGGCGCTCGGGCCCGGTCAGGGTCAGCGGGACGGTGTGGCGTACGTCGGCGTCGGCGCTGGAGGACGCCAACCGCAGCTCCAGCGCGCCCGGTTCCACGATCCGGGTGCCGTCCTGGTCCGCCGGGTACGCGGCGAGGTCGGCGTGGAAGGTGAAGTGCACCTCGGCCGACTCGCCCGGGCCGAGCGGCACCCGGGTGTAGCCGACCAGCCGCACCACCGGGCGGGCGGTGCGGGCCACCGGGTCGTGCAGATACAGCTGCACGACCTCGGTCCCGGGCCGGTCGCCGGTGTTGCGGACGGTCAGCCGTACCGTCGTCTCGCCGTCGGTCGGCACCTCGGCGGCATCGGCCTCCGGCCGCTCCCAGGCGAACGAGGTGTACGTCAGCCCGTGGCCGAAGGGGAACAGCGGGGTCGGGTCGACGGTGCTGGCCTCGCCGCGCAGGCCCAGCGGGGGCTGTAGATACGTCCAGGGCTGGCCGCCGGGCGCGTACGGCACGCTCACCGGCAGCCGCCCGGACGGGCCGACGCGCCCGCCCAGCACCCCGGCCACCGCCGGACCGCCCTCCTCGCCGGGGAAGAACGCCTGCACGGCGGCGGACAGCAGCCCCGCCCAGCGGCCGAGGGCGTACGGGCGGCCGGTGAGCAGCACCAGCACCACGGGCGTACCGGTGGCCAGCAGGGTGTCGAGCAACGCGCCCTGGTCGCCGGGGAGTTCGAGGTCGGCGGCGTCGCACCCCTCGCCCGAGGTGCCCCGGCCGAAGAGCCCGGAGCGGTCGCCGAGCACGGCCACGCACACCTCGGCGTCCGCCGCCATCCGCGCCGCCTGCGCCAGACGGCTCTCGGCGGTGAGCGCCGCCGCCCCCGCCGAACCGGAACCGGCCGGGGCGGTGGGCGCCGGGCCGGGCGCGGCGCACCCCTCGGCGTGAGAGATCCGGGCGCCGGGCAGCTCGGCACGGAGCGCGGCGAGCAGCGTGGGCACCTCGACGCCCATGGGCAGGCCGGGGTGTTCGATGCCGACGTGGCGGGGGAAGGTGTAGCAGCCGAGCATGGCGGCGGGGTCGTCGGCGAGCGGTCCGACGACGGCGACGCGGGCGGTGGGCGCCAGCGGCAGCACATCGCCGTCGTTGGCGAGCAGCACCACGGACTCCTCGGCCAGCTGCCGCGCGACGGCCCGCATCGCGGGCGGGTCGAGGTCGATACGCTGTGGAGCGCGCGGGGACCAGTCCGGGTCCAGCAGCCCCAGGTCGCACTTCTGTCGCAGCACCCGGCGTACCGCCCGGTCGACCAGCTCCTCCGGCACCTCCCCGGCCCGTACGGCGTCCCGCAGCGGGGTGCCGTAGCAGCGGACGGCGGGGAGCTCGACGTCCACGCCCGCCGCCAGCGCCAGGGCGGCGGCGCGCGCGGGGGAGTCGGCCACGCGGTGGGCCAGCTCCAGGAAGGAGATGCCGAAGTAGTCGGCGACGACGGTGCCGGTGAAGCCCCACCGCTCCCGCAGCAGTTCGGTCAGCAGCCATGGGTTGGCGGCGGAGGGGACGCCGTCGAGGTCGTTGTAGGAGTGCATCACGGAGCGGGCCCCGCCGTCCCGCAGCGCCATCTCGAACGGCGGCAGGATCATCTCCGCCAGCTCCCGCGGGCCGATCGAGACGGGCGCGTGGTTACGGGCGCCGCGCGAGGCCGAGTAGCCCGCGAAGTGCTTGAGCGTGGCGATGATCCCGGCCGATTCGAGGCCGCGGACGTACGCGGTGCCGACGGTCGCGACCAGGTACGGGTCCTCGCCGATCGACTCCTCCGTACGCCCCCAGCGCGCGTCCCGCACCACGTCCAGCACCGGCGAGAGGCCTTGGTGGACGCCGACCGACCGCATCGAGCCGCCGATCTGCCCGGCCGCCCGCTCCACCAGCGCCGGATCGAACGACGCGCCCCAGGCGAGCGGGGTGGGGAAGACGGTGGCGCGCCAGGCGGTGAACCCGGTCAGGCACTCCTCGTGGACGAGCGCCGGAATCCCGAAGCGGTTCGACGCGGCGATACGGGCCTGGGTGCGGGCGAGCGCGGCGGCGCCCTCGGCGGGGTCGACGGGGGCGGTGCCGAAGGGGCGGGTCAGCTGGCCGAGGCCGTGCGGGAGGAGGCCGTCGAGGTCCACGGCCTCCGCCACCTCGTGCTGGAGCGGGGCGACGTCCTCGCCCTCCTCGCTCTCCGAATTCGGCCACACGCTGTACAGCTGGGCGAGCTTCTCCTCCAGCGTCATGAGGGCGATCAGCTCGTCCGCGCGGTCCTCGGCGGGGAGGGAGGTGTCCTGCCAGGGGTGAGGCATGAAGCTCCTTGTGGTGAGCGGCGTAGTACCGGGGCGTGCGGCTTACTTGCCGCCCATGCCCATCAGACCGTTGATCAGCTGGCGCCGCGCGAACAGATACACGAGGAAGATCGGGACGATGGACAGCACCACCGCGGTGAGCAGCGCCGGGGTGTCCACCCGGAACTCGCCGACGTAGTCGTACAGGCCCAGTGTCAGCAGCCGGTTGCTCTTGGACTGGGTGAGGATCAGCGGGAAGAGGAACCCGTTCCAGGCGTGCAGCGCGGACATCACCCCGACCGTGGAGATCCCCGACCGGGACAGCGGTACGACCAGCTGGAGCAGCACCCGGGTCGGGCTCGCACCGTCCAGCGCCATCGACTCGTACAGCTCCTCGTCGATGTCGCGCATCGTGCCGACCAGGATCAGCACGCTGACCGGGAGCGAGAACGCGGCCGTCGGCAGGATGACGGCGAGGAGGGTGTCGTACAGATGCAGCTTGGTGATCACCAGATAGATCGGGATGATCACCGCTTGGGAGGGGATCGCCAGCCCGAGCAGGAAGATCTGGAAGACGCGGCGGGAGCCGCGGCTGCGGGTGCGGACGACGCTGTAGCCGACGGTCACCGACAGCACGATCACCAGCGCCGCGCACACGGCCGTGACCAGCGCGGTGTTGAGGAGGTAGTGGAGGAAGCCGGAGTTCAGCACCCGCCGGTAGTTGGCGAACGTGGGGTGGTCGGGCAGAGCCAGCGGGCCGTCGTCGATATAGCCGTTACGGGTCTGGAAAGTGGCCGCGACCAGCACGTACAGCGGCAGCCCGACGATGCCCAGCCAGAGGAGCGAGCCGAGCCCGGCGGGGTAGTTCGCGCGGGGCAGACCCCGGCGGCGGGGGCGGGGGTGTGCCGCCGCCGGAGTCCTCTTCGGCGTATGGACGCCGTCCGTGGGGTGCCGGTGCAGGGTGTCGGTCACCTGATTCCTCCGAGGGTGCCCCGGCCTTCAGGCCGGGGACGATTCGGACTCCCGCAGAGCGGGGCAGGGATAGCCGAATTGCTGTGAGAGCGCTTCGGCGTCCATGTCGCACCGTGCCGGGGCAGGCTAGACAGGGTGGGAACGCTCAACTGTCGTACCTCCCGTTTAGATTGGCGATCGTGACGACAGAAGCGAGGGCCAGCGAGGACACCGGGTATGCCCGGTGGACCTTCCGGCTTCGTGTGTCCGCCGGTGCCCGGGCGGCGCTTGAGGCGGAGTGGGGTCGGTGTCGGTGGGTGTGGAACGAGTGTGTTGCTCGCTCGAAGAAGGCCCACAGGAGTGGGGAGAGGTGCGGTCCGGCCGCGCTGGACAAGATGCTGACCGAGGCCCGCCGTGTCACTCCCTGGCTGCGGGAGGGCTCTTCGGTTCCTCAGCAGCAGCTCATTCGTGACTTCGGCACGTCCCGTGCGAAGGCGCTGAAGGACATCAAGGACCGGCTGCCCATGCATCGGCGGGCGAGGATGCCCCGCTGGAAGAGGAAGCGGGACGCGGCTGCGACCCTGAACTACACCCGGCGTGGCTTCCGCCTGAAGGACGGGCGCTTGCACTTGGCGGGGGGCATTGTGGTGAGGGTGGTGTGGTCGCGCATGCTTCCGGCCGACCCGTCCAGCGTGCGCGTCTACCGGGACAGCCTCGGTCATTGGTACGCGTCGTTCGTCGTCCCCGCCCAGGTCGAGCCGTTCCCCGGGACCGGTCTGGTGTTGGGTGTGGACTGGGGCGTACGTGAGACCGCCACCACCACCTCCGGCGCCCACGACCTTCCCCACGCCGAACATGGTCGGAAGGCCGCGGCGAAGCTGGGCCGGTACCAGCGGATGATGGCCCGTCGCCGCGCGCCGAAGGGCACGCCACAGTCGAAGGGCTACCGCACCGCCAAGCGGCAGGCGGCCAAGCTGCACAAGAAGATCGCCCGGCAGCGGCAGGACACCGCACGAAAATGGGCCAAGAAGGTGGTCCGTGATCATGACGTGGTGGCGGTGGAGGACTTCCGGCCGAAGTTCCTGGCCAGGACGTCGATGGCGCGTAAGGCGGCGGATGCCGCCATCGGTGCCACGAAGGCGGCCCTGATCGAGATGGGGCGCAAGCACGGGCGGGATATCCGTCTTGTGTGCCCTGCGTACACCACCATGGACTGTGCGCGGTGCGGAGCGAGAACCAAGCACGCGCTACCTCTTTCGGAACGTACCTACACCTGCGTCGCGTGCGGAGTTGTATCCCCCAGGGACAAGAATTCCGCCCGTGTGATGCTCGTCCGGGCTGGTCTGGACCCGGCTGGTGTCGAGGGCGTAAGACCTCCCGGGCCGCCGGTCCGGGAGGCGGCCTGAGCCAGGAATCTCCCGCCTTCGGGTGGGAGAGCAGTCAAACCCCCTCCCGGGTGCTGCGCATCGCGGTGAAGCCGGTGAGCCGTACCAGCAGCAGGGAGACGGTGGTGGCGACGACGACCAGGATGGTCGCGACGGCGGCGGCGTAGCCGAGGTCGAACGCCTGGAAGCCGTTCTTGTACATCAGGTACGGCATGATCGTGGTGTCGGTGCCGGGACCGCCCTTGGTGAGGATCAGGACGGTGTCGAAGAAGGTCAGCGCGCCCACCACCATGAGCACCGACGAGGTGACGATGGTGTTCCGCAGCTGCGGGAGGGTGATCGAGAAGAACTGGCGTACGGTGCCGGCGCCGTCGATCGCCGCCGCGTCGTAGAGCGAGCGCGGCACGGCCCGGGCGCCGCCCTGGTAGAGCAGCGTGTGCAGCGGGATGAACTGCCACGCGGTGACGAAGAGGACCGCGCCGAACGCGCCCGTCGAGCTGCCCAGCAGATCGCCGTCCGCGAACCCGAGGGCCGGGCCGATGTCGGCGATCAGGCCGAAGTTCGGGTCCAGCAGCGACTTCCAGACCAGCGCGAGCGCGACGGACGACCCCAGCAGCGGCAGGAAGAAGATCGCCGACAGCACGGCCCGGTTGCGCTGCCGCCCGGCCGCCCAGACCCCGAGCAGCAGCGCCAGCGGGGTCTGGACCAGCCAGGTCAGTGCGGTGAGGACCAGGCTGAGCCGGATCGCCTGGTGGGTGTCGGGGTCGTCCCACAGCCGGGTCCAGTTGCTCAGACCGGTCCACCGCGGGGTGCCGATGCCGTCCCAGTCGGTGAAGGCCAGCGCGCCGACGAGGATCATGGGGGCGACGGCGAAGAACACGAAGAACAGGGCGCCGGGCAGGGCCCAGACGGCGCTGGGCCGCCCCACGCGTCTGTGTCTCGTGTGTCTCGTGGCGGCGTCCGCCATCACATGCCCTTCAGGGCATCGACGAACGCGGTCGGGCTGAGCTGTCCGTTGAACAGCTTCTGGACGTTGGTGTGCAGGGGCGGCGTGTACTTGGCGGGCAGCGCCTGGTCCCAGGAGAGCGTGAAGTCCGGGGCGTCGCGCACGATGTCGTACTGGAACTTGGCGTACGTGGGGTTCTCGTGCCCGTTCAGCAGCGCGGACGCGTCGGAGGTCGTGGGGACGTCGCCGTTGGCGATCAGCGCCTTGGCGTAGTCCTGCTTGGCCGCGAACTTGACGAAGTCGATCGCCGCCCGCTGCTTCTCGCCCTTCAGCTTTCCGCTGATCGACCAGTAGTTGGTCGGGTTGCCGACCACGTTCTTGGGGTCACCGGTGCCGCCCGGGACGGCCGGGAAGGTGGTCCAGCCGAGGCCCGACTTGGCGAACGCGGGCTGATTGGCCTTCTGGTTGGCGTACTCCCAGCTGCCCATCAGATGCATCGCGGCCTTGCCCTTGGCGAAGTACGTGGACGCGCCGTCCGCCGTGTAGTTGACCGACTTGTAGTTCTTGCCGAACGCTCCGCGGTCCACCAGGTCCTTGATGGTCCGCGCCGTCTTCAGCACCGCCGGGTCGCCCCACGCGTCCTTGCCCTCGCTCTGGATCTTCTTGAACACCCCGGCGCCGCCGTAGCGGTCCACCAGGTACTCCACCCACATCAGCTCGGTCCAGGGGTCGGTACCGGCCACGACGAACGGGGTGATGCCCTTGCCCTTGAAGGTCCCGATGAGCTTGATGATGTCGTTCCACGACTTCGGGGGCTGGGCCCCCGCCTTCTTGAACACGTCCTTGTTGTAGAAGAGGATCACCGGCTGCATGCCGCGCATCGGGATGCCGTAACGCTTGCCGTTGATGCCGCCCGCGTCGAGGATCGAGGGGATGAACCCCTTCCGCAGCGACGGGTCCTTCTTCATCGCGGGTCCGAGGTCGAGCAGCATGTCCTTCTCGACGAACTCGCTGATGCTGCCGCCGCCCCAGTTGAAGAACACGTCGGGGGCGTTGGGCGTGCCCATGGAGGTGCGCAGCTTGTCCGAGTAGCCGTCGCCGGGCACCTGGGTGAGCTTGACCTTCACCTTCGAGGTCTTGTTGAACCGCTCGACGACCTGGCGCTGCACCTTGGTCGAGGGGTCCTGGTAGACCCAGACGCTGATGTCCCCCTTACCCGACCCACCGGGCCCACTGCTTCCGCAGCCGCTGAGCGTTCCCCCCACCACGAGCGCGGCTGCCGCCGCGAGGCCCGTCGCACGGAGGGATGACCTTGACCGAGGTATGCGCATCACGTGCCTTCCGGAAGTAGCCCGATAATTCTCGGAAGCGGTTGCGTGGACGGTATGGGCGGCCTGATGCGGTGTCAATACTTCGGGCATCGGGAGGGGTTTTGTCCCCCACCCCGCCCCTTCCCGAACCCGGGGCTCCGCCCCGGACCCCGGTCCTCAATCGCCGGACGGGCTGGAAAGTCCAGCCCGTCCGGCGAGTGAGGACACGCCCGAAGGGCGTCCGGAACCGGAACCCGGGCGGAGCACCGGAACGAGGTCCGGGGGCGGAGCCCCGGGTGGGTGGGGATCAGGCCTTGGTCGGGGGAGCGGTGCTGGCGCGGACCATCAGCTGGGTCGCCAGCTCCACGCGGGGCGAGTCGATTTCCTCGCCGCGCGCCTGCCGCAACACCGTGCGGGCCGCCAGCTTGCCCATGTCCGCCAGAGGCTGACGCACCGTCGTCAGCGGCGGAGCCGACCAGCGGACCTCGGGGAGGTCGTCGAAGCCGACCACGCTCACATCCTCCGGCACCCGCAGCCCCCGCCGCCGCAGGGCCTCGATGGCGCCCAGCGCCATCTGGTCGCTGGCGGCGAAGACGGCGGTCGGCGGGGTGGGGGAGGTCATGAGCTGGTCGCAGCCGTGGAAACCGGATTCGTGGTAGAAGTCCCCCTGTGCGACGAGAGCTTGATCGAACGGAACACCCGCCGCCTCCAGGGCCGCTCGGTGTCCGTCCAGCCGCGCCCGGCTGCACAGCAGCCGGGGCGGCCCTGCGATGAGACCGATCCGGCGGTGGCCCAGGCTCAGCAGGTGTTCGGTGGCGGCCATGCCGCCCGCCCAGTTGGTGGCCCCGACCGTGGGGGCGTCGAGGGCGGGGGAACCCGCCGGGTCGACCACCACGATGGGGACGTTCAGCCGCCGCAGCTCGGCGTGGACCACCGGCTCCAGGACGGACGTCACCAGGATCACTCCGTCCGAGGCGCGGGCCCGCAGGTTCTTCATCCACTGCCGGGCCGAGCCCGCCCGCCCGTGGATGGCGGAGACGACCGTACCGACCCCGTCCTGGTGCGCGATCTCCTCCACCCCGCGGATGATCTCCACGGCCCAGGGGCTGTCGAGGTCGTTGAAGACCAGGTCGAGGAGGGCGGCACGGTCGCCGGGGGCGGTCTGGCGGCGGCGGTAGCCATGGAGGCGTAGCAGGTCCTCGACCCGGGCCCGGGTCGAGGGGGAGACGTCCGACCGTCCGTTGACGACCCGCGAGACCGTGGGCACGGACACCCCGGCCTCCTGGGCGATGGCGGTGATCGTCACCTTGGGCCTGGTGCCGCCGTCGGGGCCCGCGCTCTCCGTAGCCATTTCCGCCTCCTCCGTTGACGGGCGTCAGGCCCGCCTCTAGCTTTCCGGTCGCACCCTCGGAACCTTGCAGAAGTCTTCCGGAAAACCGGATCAGACGTGAAGAGAAGAGAGGGACACTCCCATGAAGCTTCTGAGCTTACGTAGCGCCCGCGGCGCCGCGTTGGTGGCCTCGGCGGCGGCGCTCGCCGCCACCCTCGCCGCCCCATCCCCGGCGGCGGCCGCCAACCCCACCCTGCGCGAGGTCGCCAACCGCACCGGCCGCTTCGTCGGCACCGCCGTCAACGACGGACGGCTCGGCGACGCCACCTACGCGAACATCGCCAAGAGCGAGTTCTCCAGCGTCACCGCCGAGAACGCCATGAAGTGGGGCTCGGTCGAGCCGAACCGCGGCCAGTTCAACTGGGCCGCCGCCGACCGCCTCGTCTCGTTCGCCCAGGCGAACGGTCAGAAGGTGTACGGGCACACCCTGGTCTGGCACAGCCAGATGCCGAACTGGCTGGCGAACGGCTCGTTCTCCAACACCGAGCTGCGCACCATCATGACCAGCCACGTCACCACCCAGGTCGCCCGCTACAAGGGCAAGGTCCAGCGCTGGGACGTGGTCAACGAGGCGTTCAACGAGAACGGCACCCTCCGCGCGTCCAAGTTCTACAGCCAGCTCGGCCAGTCGTACATCGCCGACGCCTTCCGGGCCGCCCGCGCCGCCGACCCGAGCGCCAAGCTCTTCATCAACGACTACAACACCGAGGGCACGAACGCGAAGAGCGACGGCCTGTACAACCTGGTCAAGTCGCTGAAGGCGCAGGGCGTACCCATCGACGGCGTCGGCTTCCAGAGCCATCTGATCGCGGGCCAGGTCCCGTCGACGATGAAGGCCAACCTGCAGCGCTTCGCCGACCTCGGCGTGGAGGTCGTGATCAGCGAGCTGGACATCCGGATGGCCACCCCGGCTGACGCCACCAAGCTCCAGCAGCAGGCGAACGACTACAAGACGGTGGCGCGGACCTGTCTGGCGATCGCCCGCTGCACCGGCATCACCGTATGGGGCTTCGGCGACCGGGACTCCTGGGTGCCGGGCACCTTCCCCGGCCAGGGCGCGGCCAACCTGTACGACACCAACTACCAGCCCAAGCCCGCCTACAGCGCCTTCCGCGACGGACTCGCCGGATCGTAGAAGGGACAGGGCCATGAGATTTCACCCGCACGTATTCCGAAGAGCCGCACTCGGCCTCGCCACCGCGGGCGCCCTGCTGCTGGGCCTCGCCACCCCCAGCAACGCCGCCGACCCCGTCCTGCGCGACCTCGCCCAGGCCAAGGGCAAGTACTACGGCACCGCCGTCACCGCGTCCAAGCTGACCGGCACCTACGCCGACATCGCGGGCTCCCAGTTCAACTCCATCACCCCCGGCAACGAGATGAAGTGGGAGTCCGTCGAGCCGAGCCGCGGCAGCTACAACTGGTCCGGCGCGGACGCGGTCGTCGGCTTCGCCGAGGCGCACGACATGCGGGTACGCGGCCACACCCTGGTCTGGCACAGCCAGCTGCCGGGCTGGCTCACCAACGGCTCCTGGACCGCCGATCAGCTGCGCACCCTCATGACCGACCACATCACCACCGAGGTCGGCCGCTACAAGGGCAGGATCAACCACTGGGACGTGGTCAACGAGCCGTTCAACGAGGACGGCACCTTCCGCCAGTCGCTCTGGTACACCAAGCTCGGCCAGTCGTACATCGCGGACGCGCTGCGCGCCGCCCGCGCCGCCGACCCGGACGCGAAGCTGTACCTCAACGACTACAACACCGACGGCCTCGGCGCGAAGAGCGACGGGATGTACAACCTGGTCAAGTCGCTGAAGGCGCAGGGCGTGCCGATCGACGGCGTCGGCTTCCAGGGCCATCTCATCCTCGGCCAGGTGCCGTCCACGATGAAGGCCAACCTGCAGCGCTTCGCCGACCTCGGCGTCGACGTGGCCGTCACCGAACTGGACATCCGGATGACGCTCCCGGCCACCGACGCCAAACTGGCCCAGCAGAAGGCCGACTACCGGGCGGTCACCGACGCCTGCGTGGCCGTCGCCCGCTGCGAGGGCGTCACCGTCTGGGGCTTCACCGACTCCGACTCCTGGATTCCGGACGTCTTCGACGGCCAGGGCGCCTCCACCCCGTACGACGAGGGCTACCGGCCCAAACCGGCCTACTACGGCATCGCCGAATCCCTCGGCTGGACCGGCGACGGCGGTGGCGGCGGTGGCGATCCCGGTCCCACCGGCTGCACGGTCGGCTACACCGTCACCAGCCAGTGGAACACCGGCTTCACCGCGAACGTCACCGTCAAGAACACCGGATCGAGCCCGGTCAACGGCTGGCAGGTGGCCTGGACCTACCCCTCCGGCCAGCGGGTGACGTCCGCCTGGAACGCCACCGTCGCCCAGTCCGGCGCCGGGGTGACGGCCTCGAACGCCTCGTACAACGCCACCATCGGGGCCGGTGGCTCGGTGTCGTTCGGCTTCAACGGCACCTGGTCCGGCGCCAACGCCGCGCCCGCCGCGTTCACCCTCAACGGCACGGCCTGCACGACCGGCTGAGGACCCTCGCGTACGCCTGGACGGTGGGCGCCCTCGCCGTCCAGGCACCGGCACCCCGTCGCCGCGAAACTCCTCTCCTCCGATGTGAGAAGCGCTGTAAGAAGTCGCGGCTCCCGGCCATTTCCAGGTGAGAGAGCCAAGATGAGGAGACGGCGTGACCGACGCCCAACGCTTCCGGGACCTGTACGAGGAGTGCCACCCCCGTGTGCTGGCCTATGTTTCCAGCCTGGTGGGACGGCAGGTCGGTGAGGACATCACCAGTGAGACCTTCACCGTCGCCTGGCGCCGGATGCGGGACGTTCCCGCGCCGCCGCTGCCATGGCTGCTCGGCGTGGCCCGCAACCTGACCCGTGAGCTGCGGCGCCGCGACGGCAGGCAGTACGCCCTGGCCGCGGAGGAGGCACAGCGCCTGATCACCTCGGGCGCCCGGGTCCACGACGTGGCCGCCGATGTGACCGACCGCGCGGCGGCGCTCCAGGCCCTCGCCGGGCTGTCCGCCGCCGACCGCGAGCTGCTGACGCTGGTCGCCTGGCAGGGGCTCGGCCCCCGTCAGGCCGCGCGCGTCCTCGGCTGCACCACCGCCACCTTCTCGGTCCGGCTGCACCGGGCCCGGCGGCGGCTGGAGCGGGCCGTGGACGCGGTCGGGCTCTCTCGCGACGCCCACCCGACCGTGACAGCGAAGGAGCACTGACATGGCACGCACACGTCCCGACGTCATGAAGAGGCTGGCGAACGCGCGGCCCCCGGAGCTGGACCCTGACCAACTGGCCGGTTCCGCGCGCGCGCGGCACGACCTGATCACCATTCTCGCCAGTACACCGGAGGCGCCCGAACCCCGCTGGTCCGCCCGGCTGTTCACCTGGCGCTGGGCGCTGCCCGTCGCGGTGGCGGCGGCCGCGGTCGGGGCGGTGGTGGCCCTGCCCGAGGGCCCCCAGGGTTCCGGCGGCGCCCGCGCCGGCGCCCATCCCGCCACGGACGACTCCCCCCGGCACACCCCCGAGAACGGCCGTCTCGCGCTGCTGAACGTGGCCGCCCGGGCGGATCGCGCCACGGACGAGGGCACGTACTGGCAGACGACCACACGCTCGGCCTGGACCGGCGTCGTCGCCTCGTCCGGAACGGCCTTCGCCGTCGTCACCTCCGGGATGGACCAGCAGTCCGTCGGTGTACGGCCCGGTACGGAGAGCCTGTGGATCTCGGGGCTCGACGACCGCGTCGTACCCCGCACCGAACGCGACACGTCGCGCTGGCGGGCCGCCGGGATGCCGAAGGACGTGACGCTCGCCGCCAAGGGCGGCAAGCTCGGCCTGCGGATGGACACCGGGTCCGGGAAGAAGAAGCCGCCGACGGTGACCCGCACCAACCTGGGCGACCGGATCGCCTCCCTGGGCGCGCGCAACGTGACCTACGCGGACCTGCGCGAACTCCCCGGCGACAGCGCCCAGCTGAAGGCGAAGCTGTCGGAGCTGTACGAGGAGGACCGGGGGAGCGAGATCAAGGGCCGCACCGAGTGGATGTGGCAGCAGGCGGCCGGGCTGATCCGGCTGCCGGTGAAGCCCGCGGTGCGGGCCGCCGCGTACCGGGTCATCGCGGAACTGCCGGGAGTCCGGTCGCTCGGCGAGGTGACCGACCCGCTGGGCCGCAAGGGGATCGGCTTCGCGCTCCCCGCGACCGACCGGCCCGACTACGGGACGGGGCGCTCGGAGCTGATCGTGGACCCGGCGACCGGGGCCCTGCTGGCCGACCAGGAGACGCTGACCCGGCCGAACGCGAAGGCCGCCGAGGCGGGGCTGACGGCGGGCACGGTGGTCAACTACAACGCCACCGTCACGGCCAAGTGGACGGACCGGCAGCTGAAGACGCCCTGAAATCCGATCGGAACGCCCGGTAAAAATCCCCGGTAAGAATCCCCGGTCAGCGGCCATTTCCTTCTGAGAACACCACACAGGCAGAAGGAGCATCATGGCCGGAAACGCAGGGCGTCCCGGAGCGCGGCGACGGAGATGGCCGCGCACGGCGGTCGCGGTGTGCGCGGTCGCGCTCAGCACCGTCGGCACCCTCGGCACCCCGGCGAATGCCACGCCGGGCGCCGCCGCCACCCCGTGGAAGCTGCGGACGCCGATGAGCGAAACCGCCTCCCGCGAGTTCTGGGACGTCGCCTCGACCGGCGCCGAGGACACGTGGGTGGTGGGCAGGACCACGGACGGCGCCGCCGGGTCCACCCCGCTGATCAGGCACTGGAACGGCACCACATGGCAGGACGTGCCCGCCGCCGCCACCGGCGGCAAGCCCGCCCGGCTGGCGGAGGCCGCCGCCGCGGCGCCCGACGACGCCTGGGCCGCGGGCACGCTGGACGACAACACCTCGGTGGTGCTCCAGCACTGGGACGGCGAGAAGTGGCGGGGGGTCGACCACGCCGCCGCCCCCGAGGGATCGCTGAGCTTCGTCCTCGACATCGCCGCGTTCGGCCCGAAGTCCGCCTGGCTGACCGGCTTCGACTGGAATCCGGAGAGCGGCGCCGACGTCTCCTACCTGGAGCGCTGGACCGGCTCCCGGTGGCAGCGGGTGTCCCTCCCCGCCGCACCCGGCGGCGGAAACGTACGTCCCTCGGGCATCACCGGCACCGGCCCGGACGACGTCTGGGTCACCGCCGACACCCTCACCGGCGAGGTGGCGAAGCCGCTGCTCTACCACTGGGACGGCGGCGGCTGGACGGTCCGCGAGGTGCCCACCCCCGCCGCGTCCCCGACCGGCTGGACGGCCGGGCTCCCCGTGGCCACCGGCCGTAACGCGGTCTCCGTGGTGGGCAGCACCAACGAGGACACGCCCGAGGCCACCATGGCCGTCCGCTGGACCGGCAGCCGCTGGCAGCGGCTCCCCGCGCCGCCCCTCGGCCAGATCAACGCCGCGAGCGCGGACGGCGCCGGGCGGCTGTGGATCGGCGGCTGGAGCGCGGGCAACCCCCACTCCGTGCTGTCCCGCTGGACCGGTACGGAGTGGGCCACCGAGGAACTGCCCGCCGACGTCACCGAACACAGCGAGATGTCCTCGGTGACCGGCATGGCCGGTGTCCCCGGGACGAAGGGCGTGTTCGCCGCGGGGCTGGCCGGCTGCGCGAGCGATCCCGTCCAGTGCGGGATGCTCGTCTCACGCGACCTGCGCTGACACCTCGTCGGCGGTTCGCGTGGCGTAGGCCTGGACGGTGACCGTCTCATCGTCCAGGCACTGCCCGGTCTCCAGGTCGAAGCGCTGCTTGAGCAGCGGCGAGGCCACGAACGGCCGCCCGTCCGCCGAGCCCAGCAGCCCCCGGGAGAGGACGTACGCGCCGGTGAACGGATCACGGTTGCCGATCGCGTACGGGCGGCCCGCGCGGTCCAGGAAGATCGCCACCTGGGTGCCGTCGGGCAGCAGGGCGGCCACGCCGCGGCCCGGGAGGAGGTCGGTGAGGTCGCAGACCGCGAACCACCGCTGGTCGACGAGGAGTTCCACGCGGAGGTCGAGCCGCTCGGGTGCCATGGTCGTCGTCATCGGCATAGTCATCGGACGGAGGTCCCTTCGAGAGTGCGGGCGGTACGGACGGGGATGGTGGGGCCGGACAGCAGCGTCAGATCCGGCTTGACCTGGTCGCGCTCGGGGACGAAGGCGACCGTCGGGTCGGGCGATTCGGGCGCGTTGACGAAGGAGACGAACCGCCGCAGCCGCTCGGGGTCGTTGATGGTCTCGGCCCATTCGTCGCGGTAGCCCGCGACATGGTCGGCCATCAGCGCCTCCAGTTCGGCGCACAGCCCCAGCGAGTCGTGGACGACCACGTCCCGTACGTGGTCCAGGCCGCCCTCGATCCGCTCCAGCCAGGCCGAGGTGCGCTCCAGCCGGTCCGCGGTGCGGATGTAGAACATCAGGAAGCGGTCGATGAGCCGGATCAGCCCCTCGTCGTCCAGGTCCTGGGCGAGCAGATCGGCGTGGCGCGGCTCGGCGCCGCCGTTGCCGCCGACGTACAGATTCCAGCCGTTGGACGTGGCGATGATGCCGAAGTCCTTGCCGCGCGCCTCGGCGCATTCGCGGGCGCAGCCGGAGACGGCCGACTTCAGCTTGTGCGGGGAGCGCAGACCCCGGTAGCGCAGCTCCAGGTCGATGGCCATGCGCACCGAGTCCTGGACGCCGTAGCGGCACCAGGTCTGGCCCACGCAGGACTTCACGGTGCGCAGCGCCTTGCCGTAGGCGTGCCCCGACTCGAACCCGGCGTCCACCAGCTTGGACCAGATCACCGGGAGCTGGTCCACCCGGGCGCCGAAGAGGTCGATGCGC
Source organism: Streptomyces sp. NPDC005962 (assembly GCF_040629205.1). NCBI lineage: Bacteria > Bacillati > Actinomycetota > Actinomycetes > Kitasatosporales > Streptomycetaceae > Streptomyces > Streptomyces sp. NPDC005962. Next base: position 415,552 of record NZ_JBEXVE010000003.1, read on the forward strand.
TGACCGCCGGTGATCTTCGTGTAGAGGCCGAAGTCGCGGGCGATCTCGCCGATCACGATCAGCTTCTCGGGGGTGATCTCACCGCCGGGGATGCGCGGCACGATCGAATACGACCCGTTGCGCTGGAGGTTGGCCAGGAAGTGGTCGTTGGTGTCCTGGAGGGCGGCCTGTTCGCCGTCCAGGACGTAGCCGCTGGCGCCCAGCGTCGGGGCGAGCGAGGCGATGATCGAGCCGACGGCCGGCTTGCACACCTCGCAGCCGTCGCCGCCGCGCGCCTCGTCGCGGCCGTGGCCCTCCAGCAGCTGCGCGTAGGTGGTGATGCGCAGGGTGCGGACGATCTCGTACAGCTCGGCGCGGGTGTAGCCGAAGCAGCCGCACAGCCCCTTGTCGACGCTGATCCCGCCCGCCTCCAGCTCGTCGTTCACGAGCGTGGTGAGCGTCTTGACGCAGCTTCCGCAGCCGGTGCCCGCCTTGGTGCACTTCTTCACCTCGGGCACGGTGACGCACTCGTGATCGGTGACCGCCGAGCGGATCGAGCCCTTGGTGACGTTGTGGCAGCTGCAGATGACCGCCTCGTCGGGCAGCGCGGACGGGCCGAGCGCGGCGGGCGCCCCGAGCCCGGCCGGGAGTACCAGCTGCTCGGGCGCGACGGGCGGCACGGAACCGGTCAGCGGCCGCAGCATGCCGTACGCGTCGGCGTCGCCGACCAGCACCCCGCCGAGCAGTTCGCCGCCCGCGCCGACCACCAGCTTCTTGTAGACGCCCGCGCGGGAGTCGGAGTAGACGACATCGAGAGCGCCGTCGGCGGTGCCGTGGGCATCGCCGAAGGACGCCACGTCCACGCCGAGCAGCTTGAGCTTGGTGGAGGTGTCGGCGCCGGTGAAGCCCTCGCAGCTCGCCTCGGCGCTCTCCGTGGCGAGGTCGTCGGCGACGGTCTGCGCCATCTCGTACCCGGGCGCGACCAGCCCGTACACCTTCCCGTCGGCGGCCAGCGCGCATTCGCCGATCGCGTACACCGCCGGATCGCTGGTGCGGCACCGCTCGTCGACCGCGATCCCGCCGCGTTCGCCGACGGCCAGGCCGCAGTCCCGGGCGAGCTGGTCGCGGGGGCGCACCCCGGCCGAGAAGATCACCAGGTCGGTGTCGATGGACGAGCCGTCCGAGAGCGCCATGGCGGTCACCGCGCCGTTCGAGTCGGCGGTGATCTCCTTGCCGCCGACGCCGGTGTGCACGACCAGCCCCATGTCCTCGACGGTGCGGCGCAGCGCGGCGCCGCCGCCGTCGTCCACCTGGAGCGCCATCAGCCGCGCGTTGAACTCGACGATGTGCGTGGTCAGCCCGAGCCCCTTCAGCGCGCCCGCCGCCTCCAGGCCGAGCAGCCCGCCGCCGACCACGGTGCCGGTCGCCCGGTCCTTGGCGTACTCCTCGATCGCCAGCAGATCGTCGACCGTGCGGTAGACGAAGCAGCCCTCGCTGTCCTTGCCGGGCACCGGCGGGACGAACGGGTACGAGCCGGTGGCCAGCACGAGCGTGTCGTACGGGACGGTGAGCCCGGAGCGCGCGGTGACCGTGCGCGCCGCCCGGTCGACGCTTTCGGCGGGGTCGCCGAGGTGCAGCTCGATGCCGTGTCGCTCCATGAAGCCGTCCTCGACCATGGACAGATCGTCCGCGGTCCGGCCGGAGAAGTACGAGGTCAGCTGCACCCGGTCGTACGCGGGCCGGGGCTCCTCGCACAGCACCACGACCCGGGCGCGTGTCGTCACGCCCCGGTCGGCCAGGGCCTCCAGGAAGCGCTGGCCGACCATGCCGTGCCCGACGAGCACGATCGTGGGGGCGGTCTCGGTCTTCGGTGCGCTCTTCGTCATGCCAGGAAGCGTGCGGGAGCGCTGTTTCCCGACCGCATCACCACCGTTTCCCGGACGCAACGCTGCCCTCAGCGCGCCGCACCGGTGGCTGTGAGCCCTTGAGCATCTCTAGAAGAGCATGAGCGGCAACTTCCGCGGGCTGTTGCCGACGAAGCTGGGGTGGGGGACCAGACGATCGTCCGGAATCGCGAGATCCAGCTCGGGGAAGCGGGTGAAGAGCCCTCTCAGCGCGACCACGGCCTCCATCCGGGCCAGCGGGGCACCGAGGCAGAAGTGGGCGCCGTGGCCGAAGGAGAGATGGCGCGCCGCCCGGGTCACGACGAAGCGGTCCGCGTCCGGTCCGTACTCCCGCTCGTCGCGCCCGGCGGAGGTGTACGAGACGAGCACGGGCGCGCCCCTGGGGATCACGGCGTCGCCGACGGGGAGGTCCCTGGTGGGGTAGCGGAACGGGAAGTAGCTCACCGGGCTGTCGTACCGCAGCGTCTCCTCGACCACGTCGTCCCAGGTCGCGGCCCCGGAGCGGACCAGCTCCAGCTGATCGCGGTGGTTGCAGAGCGCCCGTACGGCGTTGGTGATCAGGTTGAGGGTGGTCTCGTGGCCCGCGATGATCATCAGCAGCAGGGTGCCGATCAGCTCGCCCTCGCTGAGCCGGTCGCCGTCCTCCGCGCGCGTCGCTATCAGCGCGCTGGTCAGATCGTCCCCGGGGTCCTTGGCCCGGGCCGCGGCCACCTGGCCGAGAATCGCCACCATCTCGCGGTTGGCCTCCGGGACCCGCTCGGGGGCGGTGCGGGTGGAGACGATCTCGTTGGACAGCTCGTGCAGCCGGTCCTGGTACTCCTCGTCGACGCCCAGCAGCCGGGAGATCACGCTCATCGGCAGCGGCAGCGCGAAGTGACGGCGCAGATCGGCCACCCCGTCCGGGTCCGCGGCGGCGGCCTCGGCCAGCCGGTCCAGCAGTGCGGCGGTCAGCTCCTCGACGGCCGGGCGCAGCGCCTCCATCCGGCGCGGGGTGAACGCCCGGGTGACCAGCGACCGCAGCCGCTTGTGGTCCGCGCCGTCGGCGGTGGTCATGCCCTGCACGGTGGCGAACGTCAGCAGCGGCCAGCCGGGCGGGATCTCGCCGCTTTGCAGGGCGGCGAAGTGGCAGGCGTTCTTGGCCACGTCGGGGTGGGCGAGGAAGCCCTTCAGCTCCTCGTGCCGCGTGACGGCGTACGCCGGTACGCCACCGGGCAGCAGGACCGGGACCGAGGCCCCGCGTGCGCGTAACCCCGCGTTGACCGCGTGCTGGTCGTCGGGCTCCAGCCGGTGCGGCGCGCTGTCGTGCGGCGCGGGCCCGTCATGCGGCGCGGGCCCCTCGTCCGGTACGGGCCCGTCATGCGGCGCGGGGCCGTCGTGCGGTACGGGGCAGCGGCCGTCGGTCATCTGCGGTCTCCTGGAGGCGAGTCGGGCGCGGCGGGCGGGGCGTCGGCGGCGAGCTGCGGCGCGGAGAACCGCACGGGCAGCTTGGCCAGCCCCTTGGACCAGGGCGAGGTGACCCACGGAAGCTCCTCCTCCGGCACCGCGATCTCCAGATCGGGCAGCCGGTGGCGGAGCGTGTCCACGGCGGTACGGGTGATCAGCCGGGCCGGATCGCGCGCCGGGCAGGTGTGCGGGCCCGCGCCGAACGCGAGGTGCGAGCGGTTGCCGACCACCGGCCGGCCGTCCTCGGGCAGCACCTCCGGATCGGCGTTCGCCCCGGCAAGACCGAGGATCAGCATGTCCCCGGCGCGGATGTCCTGGCCGCCGAGGCGCAGATCCCGGGTGGCGTAGCGGCCGGGGAAGTTCTGGGTGGGCGGCTGGCGCCACAGCACCAGGTCGAGCGCGTCGTCCACGGTGAGATGGCCGCGGGCCAGCGAGGAGCGGAACGCGGGATCGGTGAGCAGGATCTGGGTGGTGGAGGCGATCCAGTTCACGGTGGTGTTGTTCCCCGCGACGATGATGCACACCAGGTTGTGCAGCACCTCCTCGTCGCTCAGCCCGACCGGGTGCTCCAGCAGCCAGGAGGTGAGGTCCGCGCCCGGCCGCTGCTTCTTCCAGGCGATCAGGTCCAGCAGGATGCGGCCCATCCGCTTGTTGGCGCCGGTGGCGGCCACCGTCGGGGCGACGATCGTGGTGAGCGTCTCCACCAGCCGCGGCCCGCTCTCCTCGTCCAGCCCCAGCAGCTCGGTGACCACCTGGAGCGGCAGGACGCGCGCGTACTGCGCCACCAGATCGGCCCGGTGCTGATCGGCGAACCCGGCGACCAGCCGCTCCGCGGTGGCCCGCACGGTGCGGATCAGCTCGTGCCCGTTCACCCGGGCCAGCGCGTCGGCCACCGCCGAGCGCATCCGGCGGTGCTGCGTGCCGTCCGCGAACAGCAGCGCGGGCCGCCAGCCCACCAGCGGCATCAGCGGCGAATCGGCGGGCACCCGGCCGTCGCGCAGCGGCGTCCAGCGGCGGGGATCGTGCGAGAAGTACTGCTCGTCGCGGGTGAGATGGAGCAGCTCGCGGTGGCCGATGACGAGCCACGCCTCGACCCCGGGCGCGATCTCGACCGGCACCACATTGCCGTGGTCGCGGCGCATCCGCTCGTACAGCTCGGTCAGCGGCCCGTCCAGCGCCGCCCCATGCAGCGGCACCCGCCGCGTCGCCGTGTCCGCCGCGCCAGCTGCGCCCGTCGTGCCCGCTGCGCCCGTTGCCCACGCCGCCGTCATGTCGCCTCCGTGACGCTCTCGATGAGATGGCTCACCAGCGAGATCAGCGCCTTGACCGACGACGCGTGCTCGCGCGCGTCACAGATGACCAGCGGGGTGTGGGGGAGCAGATCGAGCGCCGAGCGCAGATCGTCCTCGCTGTGCAGCACGCTGTCCGGGAAGTAGTTGACGGCCACCGAGAACGGGACGTCCAGGTCCTCCAGATGGCCGATGGCGTCGAAGGACGCCTCCAGATCGCGGGTGTCGACCAGCGCGAGCGCGCCCAGGGCGCCGCGCGCCAGGTCCTTCCAGGCGGGGAGGAAACGCTGCTGTCCGGGGGTACCGAAGAGGTACAGGACCAACTCGCCGCCCAGCGTGATCCGTCCGAAGTCCAGCGCGACGGTGGTGGTGGACTTCGTCGGCCGCACGGGCATGTCGACCCGGGCGCCCGCCTGGCTCATGGTCGCCTCGGTGGACAGCGGCTTGATCTCCGAGACCGTGCCGATCAGCGTGGTCTTGCCGACCCCCATCGGCCCGACGACCAGGATCTTCGCCGCGCCGGACACGCTGGGCTGCACGTACATGACCGTCGCGTCGTCCATGTCGTCCATGTCGTCGATGTCTTGGATGGAGCCCATGGAGTCGATGGAGCCGATGGAGTCCGTGCCGTTCATGCCGTGGGTGTCATCCATGTTGTCGTCCACGCCGTCCGCGCCGTCCGTGTCGGGCATCGAGATCTCAGAGCTTGCTTTCAAGCCCATCGAGCACCTTCCTCAGCAAGTCCATATCGGCGCGCTCGGCCACCCGGATGGGCGGGCGCGCCACGATGTGCCCCCAGTCGATGAGATCGGCGAGCAGTACCTGCACCACGGCCGGTGGCTGGCCGAGGTGGGCGGCGACCTCCGCCACCGACAGCAGCCCCTGACAGCAGCGGACGATCCGCCGGTACTCGGGCTGGAGAGCCGGGGGCAGTGGGCTTCCGGAGGCCTTCACCAGCGTCTCCAGCGGCAGAGCATCCCGTGAGGAACCCGCGCGTCCCCGTGTGATCACGTACGGGCGCACCGCGGCGGTGGTTCGTTCCTCCCCGGGATCGGTCATGGCGCGCTGATCTGCTCCCGTGGCCGACTGCTCAGATGGGCGCCGATTCTCGCCACCAGCACTTGCATCTGCTGCGCCACCAGGCCGACATCCGCCTCCGTGCCGGTGGCCACCCCGAGGGAGGCGCCCTGACCGGCCGAGGTGAACAGCACGAACCCGCCGTCCGACTCGATCATCAGCTGTCTCACCCCCGCCTCCTCGCCGAACAGCAGCGACACCGTGGACTGGCTGGTCACCGTCAGCGCAGCGCAGGCGGCGGCCAGCGACTCGGCCTCGGCGACGCCCAGTTCGGCGACCTCTCCCGTCAGTCCCTCGGCGGAGCCGTGCCCCATGCGCAGACCGTCCTCCGAGACGACGACGGCGTGCCGCACCCCGGCGATCTGGGTCAAGGGACGCAGCATCCATCCAACGTCGGGCAGTCTGGATATGGTTCCGGCCACTACCGGCCTCCTTGTCGGTCCTCGTGATCTTCTCGGTCCCGGCCCCGGTCGTGTTCCGGGACGCGCACCCGGTCCTGGGCCCCGGTCTCCGCCGCCTCGGCCCGCCCGCGGCGGGTGCCGGACACCACGCTCGCGATGGAGGCCCCGGCGGCTTCGGGCGACCACGGGTCGGTGTCCGCCGCGGTGCCGCCGGGGCCCGGGGCGGCCGTGCGCGGGGTCGTACGGCGCCGGTTGCGGCGCTGCGGCAGGCCGCCGCCCGCCGGGGCGGGGGCGTCCCCGGCGGCGGCCGGGTCCCCGGCGGTGGTCGGGTCCCCGTCGGCGCGCTCCGTGGTCACCGGCTCGATGACCACCGGCTCGGCGTCCGCCTCCGGGGCGCGCTCCAGCGGCTCGGTCAGCAGCCGGTGCGGTACGAAGACCACGACCCGGGTCCCGCCGTACGCCGAGGCGGTCGACAGCTCGACGCCGAACCCCAGCTCCCGCGACCAGCGCCCCACACAGGCGAGCCCCAGCCGTGGGACCGCTCCCAACTGGGCCAGATCCAGCCCCTCGCGCAGCTGCCCGGTGGCCTGTTCCAGAACGTCCGGCGGCATTCCGAGCCCCGCGTCGTCGATCTCGATGACCGCGCCCGCCGCCACCTCCCGGACGGAGACGGCCACCTGGGTGCGGGACGGGGAGAACACCGTCGCGTTCTCCAGCAGCTCGGCGACCGCGTGCATCAGCCCCTCGACGGCCGGTGCGACCGCGTACAGCGTCTGCCCGCCGTGCACCTCCACCCGCCCGAACTCCACGATCCGCGACTGCGCGCCGCGCACGCAGTCGAAGAGCGTCACCGGCCGGGTCTCCCGCCGGGCGGGCCAGATCCCGCACATCACCAGCAGGGTCTGCGCCTTGCGGGTCATCTGCGCGGCGGCGTGGTCGGCCTTCATCACCTCGGCCATCAGCCGCGCGTCGGCCACCTGCTGCTCCAGGCCGTCGAGGACCTGCTGCTGCACGGTCGACATGGCGTGCATGTTCCGGGCCACGGACTCGAAGGACGCCTGGACGGAGTCGCGCAGCATCCGCTCGCGGCGGGCCGCCTCGTCCAGCTCCGCCCGTACGGCGGCGAGCCGGGTGATCTCCTCGGCGCGCTCGGCGGCGCGCGCCCGCTCCCGCTCGGCGGTCGCGCGTTCCTGCCCGGCGACGGCCCGCTCCCGCTCGGTCGCCGCCCGGGCCCGGGCGACGGCTCTGCGCAGTCTGGAGACCCACAGCAGCCCCAGGAGCAACACCAGCACCAGAACCACGGACAAAGCCACGATGACGGCCACCGTCCCCGACAGCACCTTTGACACCTCCATCCGGGACACGGCCATGAACCGGGCAGATACTACTCATCAACTGATCAGTTGGGTCAGGTAGTTGCCAAACTCTCACCCGTGACGGATCACGCCTTCACAGCGGCCCGGAGTTGCGGTAGGTGCGGCCGCCTCCGGGCCCGGCCGAGCCCGCCTCGTAGGCTCCCGGCTATGCCTGACATACCGCTGATGACGTTGCTCCTGCTCTGCCTGGCGGCGGGAGCGGCGGGCTGGATCGACGCCGTAGTGGGCGGCGGGGGACTGCTGCTGCTCCCCGCCCTGCTGGTCGGGCTGCCGGGCTTCCCGCCCACGTTCATCCTCGGCACCAACAAGGCGGTCGCCATCTGCGGTACGGCGGGCGCCGCCGTCACGTACACCCGCAAGGCCCCGGTGGACGTCCGGATCGCCGTACGCATCGGCGTCGCGGCCGCCCTCGGCTCCCTCGCGGGGGCCTTCCTCGCCTCCGGCATCGACAGCGCCGTCCTGCGCCCCCTGATCATGGTCGTCCTGCTGGCGGTCCTCGCGTTCGTCCTGCTCCGCCCCGCCTTCGGCGCCGCCCCCGCCATGACCGGCCCGCTGTCCCGCCACCGCGTCCTCACGGCGGTGCTGGGCGTCGGGCTGGGCATCGGCTTCTACGACGGCCTGATCGGACCGGGCACCGGCACCTTCCTGGTCATCGCCCTGGCCGCGACGCTGGGGACCGACCTGGTGACGTCCTCGGCCACCGCGAAGGTCGTCAACGTCTGCACCAACCTGGGCGCGCTGCTGACCTTCGGCTCCCAGGGCCGGGTGCTGTGGGGCCTGGCCGCGCTGCTGGCCTGTTTCAACCTGACGGGCGGCATGGTGGGCGCCCGGATGGCGCTCAAGCGCGGCAGCGGTTTCGTGCGTGTGGTGCTGGTGGTGGTCGTGGTCTCGCTGGTGGTCAAGCTCGGCTACGACCAGTGGCTGGCCTGAAGCTCGGGGCCCTCATCCGAACCATCGCTTCACCCCGCCGGTGGGGGAACAGCCCGCCGGGGGAGGGCGTTCAGGGGGCATGTCTGTCATTCACAAAACCACAATGGCCCCCACCAAGCTCGAACTCCTCACCCCCTGGCTCCCCGCCCAGCCCTGGTACCGCGGCGCCGGACACGCGCCGGAGCTGTCGCGGGTCGGGGGCTTCCGGCTCGATGATCCGGCGGGGGAGGTGGGGATCGAGTTCGTGGTGCTCGGGGACGCGTCCGGTGAGCGGCCGGTCTGGTACCACGTACCGCTGAGCTACCGCGGCGCCCCGCTCGCCGGGGCAGAGCAGGCGCTGATCGGCACGTCCGAGCACGGGGTGCTCGGGCAGCGGTGGATCTACGACGGGACCCATGACCCGGTGCTCGTCGCCCAGCTCCTCGCGCTGCTCCAGGGCCGCGCCGAGGCGCAGATGCAGAGCGAGTCCGACGCCCCCGACCCCTCCGTCACGGTGGACCCGGCGGCGGCGGAAGCCGTCCCGACCGGTTCATCCAGCGCGCCGGACGTCACCAGCGGGCCCGACGGAACGCGCCTCGCGATCGGCTCCCTGACCCTCGACGTGACGCGCGTCCTGCGGCCGGACGAGGACGGGCGGGCCGCGGCGGCCCTGGCCCACGTCAGCGCGGGCTGGCGGCTGCCGGACGGCGGCGAGGCCCGTGGCCGGTTCGCCGTCCTGCGCGACGCCTGAGCTTCCTGACGGTACGTCGGGGCGGAAGCCGAGAGATCCCATGAATCAGTACGGGAGACACGGATTCCGCCCCGCCCATTGACGCGTTCCCGCCATAGATCCTACCTTTCCGTGGGCCCACTCCAGGAGCTCCCCATAGGGAGGGACATGTCGGAGAACTTCCGCTTAACGATCCGGGCGGTCCGAAGAGCCGCCGCCGTCGCGGCCGTCCTCGCCACCCTGGGCGCCGCCTTCGGCGCCCCCGCCGACGCGAACACCGCCCAGGCCGGTGCCGTCCGGCCCCAGCCCGCCGACGTCTACGTATCGCCGTACGGCAACGACCGTGCCCCCGGCACCCTCGCCGCCCCCGTACGCACCCCCGAACGCGCCCGCGACCTCGTGCGGAAGCGCCTCCCGCACCAGACCGCCGACCTCACCGTGCACCTCGCGCCCGGTACGTATCGGCTGAGCCGTCCGCTCGTCCTCGACGCCCGTGACTCCGGCCGCGGCGGACACCGCGTCATCTGGCAGGGCGGCACCGGCACCGTGCTGAGCGGCGGCCGGGCCGTGCGGGGCTGGCGGCCGGTCGAGGGCGGCTCCGGGCTGTGGTCGGCGCCCGCGCCCGCCGGGGTCCGCGACACCCGGCAGCTGTACGTCAACGGCGTACGCGCCCAGCGTGCGCGCGGGCCGCTCCCCGTCACCCTGACCGCCACCGCCACCGGATACACCGCCTCCGCCGACACCCTCGCCCGCTGGCGCGATCCGTCGGACATCGAGTTCGTCTACCCCAGCGGCGAGGCGCTGTGGAACATCCAGCAGTACGGACTCGGCCCGTGGACCGAGCCGCGCTGCCCGATCGGCTCGGCGCGCGGCACCACGGTGACCGTGGCGCAGCCGTGCTGGGACAACTCCACCCGGCGCGTGGAGTTCCCCGACATCCCCGGCCGCAGCATCAACATGGTCGGCCCCGGCAAGCTCACCGGCGGCGCACTGCCCGGTTACGTCGAGAACGCGTACGAGGTCCTCGACCAGCCCGGCGAGTGGTACCTCGACCAGTCGAGCCGCACCGTCTACTACCGCCCGCGCCCCGGTGAGAACCTCCGTACCGCCGCCGTCGAGGCCCCGGCGCTGGAGAAGCTGGTCGACGGGCGCGGCACCGGGGATGCCCCGCTGCACGACATCGCGCTCCGCTCCCTCCAGTTCTCCTACGCCACCTGGCTCACGCCCTCGACTTCCGAGGGCTTCTCCGAGGTTCAGGCGGGGTACACGGTGACCGGCGCGGACGGCTGGAAGACCCAGGGGCTGTGCGGGTACACCCCGGGCGGCACCTGCCCGTACGCCTCCTGGACGAAGATGCCCGGCAACGTGTCCATCAGCCACGGCCGGAACATCGAGTTCTCCGATGACGCCTTCACTCACCTCGGCGCGGCCGGGCTCGAACTCGGCACCGGTACCAAGGACACGACCGTGCGCGGCAGCGTCTTCACCGACATCTCCGGCAACGGCCTGGAGATCGGCGGCGTCGACGCACCGCAGCCCGGCACCGACGCGGACCTCACCCGCCGGGTCTCGGTCACCAACAATCACCTTTACGCACTACCCCGCGAGTATCACGGCGGTGTCGCCATCCTCAACGGCTACACCCGGAACACCACCATCGCCCACAACCAGATCGACCATGTCGGCTACTCCGCGATCTCCATGGGCTGGGGCGGCTGGCCCGACAAGATCGCCAAACCGGCCACCGCCAACGTCTCCCGCGACAACACGGTGTCCAAGAACCTCATCTTCGACTACCTACAGGCGCTCGACGACGGCGGTGGCGTCTACACCCAGGGCCTGACCGGCAGTTCGCTCGCCGACGGCGAGAAGATCACCGGCAATGTCATCCGCGACCAGTGGGGTCTGGGCAGGTCGGTCTACACCGACAACGGCTGCACATACGTCACGGTCGAGGGCAACGTCCTCTATGGCGCCCAGGCCAACGTCCTCAGCAAGCACACCGACTACCGCGACGACCTCGGCAACAACGATCCGACGCGCATCGCGGACAACTACTGGGAGCAGGGCGACCGCGACGGCGCGGACAAGGGCGTGGTGACCAGCGGCAACCACATCCTGTCCGACCCCCGAGAGGCCCCGGCGGACATCGTGGCCGCGGCCGGTCTCGAACCCCGCTACCGAGGGCTGCTCGGCCGTACATACGCGGCGGACTCCGTCCCCGAAGCACCCACCCGAGTGGGCGACTTCGCGGCCGACCGCTCGGTGTACGTGACGTGGAACCCGTCGTACGTGACCGGCGGCGCCCCCGTCACGTCGTACACCGTCACCGCCGCCCCCGCCGACGGCTCCCGCGCCGTGTCCACCACCGTCCCGGCCGCACGCTTCAAGCGCACGGCGTACGCGGTGGTCGACGGGCTGGCCAACGGCACGCCGTACACGGTGACCGTGACCGCTCACAACAGGACGGGGACGAGCGAGCGTTCGCTGCCCGCGGCCCCCGTGACACCCGCCCCGACCGCCGGGGCGCTGCCGGACGCGTCCACGGGCGTGAAGGCGAACGCCGAGGCCACGGTGGCGACGGTGTCCTGGACACCGCCCAAGGCGGCCGGAGCCACCCCCGTCATCGGCTACCGGATCACCGTCTCCGACGGCCGTACCGTCGAGGTGACCGGCCGGGACGTCCTGGTGGCCCAGATCAGGGCCAAGGGCATGCTGCGGGTTGTCGGCGGTCTGCGCCCGGCCACCGCGTACACCTTCTCGGTCGCCGCGGTGACCGCCACCGGCACCGGTCCGGCGGCCACCGCGTCCGTCACGACCCCGGCCGCGTAGCCCCGGCGCCGAACGGTCCCCCGCTCCCGAACGCCGCATCGGCGAACCGCTCGCCGATGCGGCGGTGGGTGACGGCGTCCGGGTGGAGCTGGTCGGGCAGCGGCAGCTCGGCGAAATCGGCCTCGCCGTAGAGGCCGCGCCCGTCGAGGTAGCCCAGCTGAGGGTCGTCGGCCGCCCGCTGCCGCACGATGCGGACCAGCTCGTCCCGTATGACGTTGAGGGTCAGCTTCCCCGCGGCGCGCTCGGCGGGGTCGCCCGTGGCGCGGAACTGGAGCTTCCCTTCACTGAGGCGGGAGAGGTCCGGGGCACACGGGCCGGGGGTGTCCTCGTGGATGGGGCAGTAGAGGGGGGAGACGACCAGCAGCGGCGCGGTGGGGTGCCCCTCGCGGAGGGTGTCGAGGAAGCCGTGCACCGCCGGGGTGAAAGCGCGCAGCCGCATCAGATCGGCGTTGACCAGATTGATACCGATCTTGACGCTGATCAGATCCGCCGGGGTGTCCCGCATCGCGCGGGCGGTGAACGGGTCGAGCAGGGCGCCGCCGCCCAGGCCGAGGTTGATCAGCTCCACCCCGCCGCGTGAGGCGGCCACCGCGGGCCAGGTCGTGCTGGGGCTCTCGGCGTTGGAGCCGTGGCTGAGCGAACTGCCGTGGTGCAGCCACACCCTGCGGCCCCTGTCCGGCACGGCCTCGACGGCGGCGTCCGTGCGCAGGGCGACCAGCTCGGTGATCTCGTTCCACGGCAGCCAGATCTCGACGTCCTTCATGCGGTCGGGCAGCCCGGCGAACCGCACGGTGCCGACCGGGCCGGGCTCGGTCTCCGCGGCGGCGCCGCCCATGTCGACCATCCGGACGTTGCCCCCGGTCACACCGGTCCGCGCGGCCAGGCGGCCGTCGACCAGCAGGTCGTACACCCCGTCCGGGCGGGGCGGCGCGCCCCGGTAGGCCATCTTGGTGCGCAGCGCGTCCAGTTCGACCGTGGTCGCCCGGGTACGGAACACCAGCCGCACACCGGAGGGCTGGGCCTCCGCCATCGCCAACTGCCCGTCGGCGCACTGCGCCCGGGCCCGGGCGGGCAGCCGGTGCGGCAGCAGCCCGTGCTCGGTGCGCTCCAGGTCGAGCGCGCCGCGCAGGAGTTCGGCGGTGACGGGGGTGGTCCGGGTCGGTCGCTCGGGTGCCATATCTTTCCTTTCTCAAGCCGTAACAGCTTAACCATATGCCTAATACTTTTAGGCAAGCGACTCAGGGGTAACGAACCTCAAATCTCCCTCTGAACTGGCGCGATCACGGTTCGTGACCTCGCCTGCCGGACAAAACTGACGACAAGGAAGCAGTTGGGGTGGAAGGGGGCATTCCGATGAGGGGTATTTTCCGGCGCACCGCCGATCCCGCACCGCAGACGCTGGATCTCTACGACGTCGCCTACCTGACCGGCGGGCCGCAGCGCATGATGGAAGTCGCCCTCGTCGCGCTGCACGAGCGCGGCATGGTGCGGATTCGCGTCTCCCGGGTGCGTGCCGTCGACGAAGCGGTCGACCACCCCGACGCCCACCCCTTCGAGCGCGCGATCGTCGACCTGTGCCGACGCCGCTCCCGCGACACGCTCTCCCTGCTCGGTGACGTGCGGACCGGGCCCGAAGTGGAGGAGATCGAGCGCCGCATGGTCTCCTCCGGCCTGCTCACCCGCAGGCGCCTGTGGCGCACCCGCGCGGGTTGGCGGCACCTGGAGGAGGCCGAGCAGAGCGGCGCGTTCCCCGCGTACGTCTTCGAGGGCCCGGCCGCCCTGCCGCAGGGTGCGCTGCGGCGCAACGTCGGTGAGGCGACCCCGCCGGCGCCCGGCCTCGGCCGCCGTCTGATCCGGCTGGGCGATGCCCTCGACGACTGGGGATCGGACCACGGCCACGACACCGGAGGCGGTCACTCCTGCGGCGGGGGAGGTGGCGGCGGCGACTGAAATGGGTGGGGGTACTCAGGTGTTGGAGTCACGCGTCCTGACATGATCGAGACGTGAAGGCCACGGGGAAACGATGGACGCATCTCGCCCTCTACCTGGGGCTGGTGTGGGCGGCCGGGGCACTGGTGGTGCCGCGCGCCTACCGCATCGGCTTCGGCCGCGGGCTCGGAATCGACGTCGACCGGCTGCCCGCGATCGCGATCGGCGCGGCGGCCATGGTCGGTGTGCTCGCGGTCGGCGTGGCCCCGGTGGGCCATGTGGTGAGGCCGTGCCGGACCCCGGGCGGACGGCTCGGCTGGGCCGTGACGGTCTTCGTCGGCGGCACGGTCGGCCTCGCGGCCGGGGTCGGAGCCTGGCGCTCCGGCGCGCTCCACGTGGGCGGGCCCGCGCAGCGCGCCGCGCTGTGCGGGGTGCCGTACGCGCTGGTGGCGGCGCTGTTCATCGCGGGGGTGACGGTCCGTCTGATCTCCGGGGTGGCCGTGCTCGGGGTGGTCGCGTACGGCACGGCCGTCACCCACAAGTCCCAGCAGGAGAAGGAGATGCGGGGGCTGATGGCCAGTACCTCACTGGCCCGGCAGGAGCTGCTGCTGCCCGACCCGCCCGCCGGGTACCGCGTGGACGAGGGCAACGGCGATCTGGCGGCCGACGGCTTCCGCGTCCACTACGTCCCGTACGCCCCGAGCACGGCGGGCGGCGGCAGGCCCGACGTGGCGTTCATGGTGAGCCGGGGCGCCGGGCGGGACGGCGGCGGCATCATCGAGGCGACCCGCACCCTCGGCGGCGGGGCCGCCGAGATCGTCCTGTGGGAGCACCGCGACGGAACGCGGCTCACGGTGACCGCACGCGGCCCGGGCGGCCCGGCCGACCGGGACGAACTGCACCGCATGCTGCGCACCGCACGCCCGGCGAGCGACGCCGAGGTGCTCCGCGTCCTACGGCGCCCCGCGGCCTGACCGGCCCGCGCCCACAGCCGGCCCTCACAGCCGGCGCAGCGCGGCCTCCGTGCTGTCGCCCGGGTTGGTGTTGAACGCGATCGCCGCTTGGGGCGCGTGCTGCCGGACCAGATTGACGACCTGCTCGAAGAACGTCAGAAGCTGCTCCGGCTTACGGATGCCGCCCCCGATGACGACGACATCCCAGGGGTGTTCGGCCAGCGCCGCGACGATCGTGGACTCGGTCGACTCGTCGAGGCGGAGCAGCACCGTGGAGGTGTCCGCGCCCCGCTCGCGGAGGCGGGCCATGTCCGTGTCGATGAGCGCGAGAACGGCGTCCGCGTCCACGCCGGGTGCCAGCCGCGGATCGAGGCCCAGAAGGAGCACAGAAGACATGCCGCGAGCCTAACTCGCCGCTTGCTCAAGGGTGTTGGGTCGGCCGCCCTCATCGTCGGTGGCGGTCAGGCGGAGCAGGAGCGCCGAGGGGGTGCGCGGGAGCGCGACGGTGAGTTCGGCGCGGTCCGCCGCCCAGGTGGTTTCGGCGGCTGATTCGGCCGGGTGGAGGTGTTCGACGCGGAGCGCGTGGCCCGCCAAGTGGGGGAGGGGCAGGGTCCGTTCGGGCTGTTCGCCGCCCCGGCGCCAGAGCGCCACGTACGTCCGGCCGTCACCGGTACGCAGCCCCAGCGCCACCCACGCGTCCGTCCAGCCCGGCAGCCCCAGCGGCCAGAACGGGACGGCCGAGGGCAGATCGGGGCGCACCCGCCGGTAGACCGCGAGGGCGTCGCGGACGAGGTCCAGTTGGGCCGGGGTCATCCGGTCGAGGTGGCCCGAGAGGTGGACCCGGCCCAGCAGCGCACCGGCCAGCGCGAAGCGGATCTCGTCGTCGGTGAAGCCGGGCTGCGGGTACGCCCACACCGCGCCCTGCTCCGGCGGCACCGCGGTCGGCGCGGCGGCGGCGATGGGCGGGTAGCGGAGCGGGTCCTGCTGGTCGCTGGTGGACTGGAGCTGGGTGAGGGCGAGGGAGGAGCCGTCCATGCGCAGGCCGCCCGAGGCGCAGTTCTCGATGACGAGCGCGGGGTGGCGGTCGAGCACGGCGGCCAGCCACTGCCGGTGGGCGCGGGCGTGGCCGAGCAGGCCCGCGCCGGGAGCGGCGTGGCCGCGCTCCGGGTCCCAGTCCGTGCCCGGGGCGATGCTGATGTTGTAGTCGAGCTTGAGGTAGCCGACGCCCCAGCCGCCGACGATGCGGTCGATCGTCGCGTCGAGGTGGCGGCGGGCGGCGGGGTGGCGCAGGTCGAGGTGGTGGCGGCCGTTTTCGGTGAGGCGTACGCCGTCGCGCTGGAAGAACGCGTCGTCCGGCAGCTCGGCGGCCACCGGGCTGCGGACGCCGACGACTTCGGGCTCCAGCCACAGCCCGGGGACCATGCCGAGGGAGCGGACGCGGTCGAGGACGAGTTGGAGCCCGCCGGGGAAGCGGCGGGTGGAGGGCTGCCAGGCGCCGACACTGTCCCACCAGCCGTCGGTGTCGTCGTACCAGCCCGCGTCGACGCAGAAGTATTCGGCCCCGGCCCGGGCGGCGGCGTCGATCAGGGGCAGCAGCCGCTCGGTGGTGGGGTCGCCCATCAGGGTGTTCATGTAGTCGTTGAAGACGATGGGCAGGGCGGTGTGGTCGGGGTGCGGGCGCCGGATCGCCCTGCGGTACGCGGTGAGATGGGCCATCGCCGTGTCGAACCCGCCCCGCGCGGCGAGCGCGAGGGCGGCCGGGACGGTGGTGAACGACGCGCCGGGTTCGAGCCGTTCGCGCCACTGGTGCTCGGCGTCGGTGGGCCCGCCGAGCGCGACGTACGTACCGTCGCCCCGCTCCCCGGCCTCCCACCGCCACCCCACCGGCGACTCGACCTGCCAGAGCCAGGCCCGGCCGGTGGCGCGCTCGGTCAGGGCGCCCATCGGCAGATGGCCGTCGGTGGGCCAGCTGCCGACGCTGCTGAGGACGAGGGCGACGCGGCTGGCGTTGCCGTGGGCCTCCCGCGACAGGTCCACGATCCGGTCGCGCAGCGGTACGGCGGCCCAACGGCACTCGGCCAGCCACTCGTTGCGCGCCCAGTGGACGTCGAGCGCGTCGGGGGAGGGGAGGCCGCCGAGGACGAGGTGGGGGACGGCCTGGACGACGAGCGGGCCCGTGCCCTCGTTCGTCAGCCGCACCTCGGAGCGCAGCACCGGCAGGCCGTCGGGGGAGGAGAGGCGGACCTCGGCGGTGAGTCCGGAGCCGGGGTCGTGGAGGTCGAGCGTCAGCCGGTGCCAGCCGTCATCCACCCGGGCCCGGTGCCCCCGGTACCGCAGGCGCCCACCGAGCACGGTCTCGATACCGCGCTGCCCGGACCACTCGCTGCCGTAGCCGAGCGCCAGCACCTCCACCACCGGCGTGCCCTCCGACGGCGCGGTCTCCGACGGCGGGGTGCCCTTCGACGGCGGGGTATCGCCCGGCGGCCCCAGCCGTACGAGCCGGAGCACCCCGTCGTCCGGCCCGGCCGCGAACGTGGCCGCGAGCGCCGAATGGCCCCATGTGAACGTCTCCCGCACGCCCCGCCCCTTCCACCCATTCCACCCACGGCCGCCGGACGAATCCCTTGACGACCCCTGTGTGACCGGTCACAATCCTGGCGTGCATGTGACCGGTCACACAAGAGGGGGCGGACGGCGGCCCGGCATCCGCGACGTCGCCACCGCCGCGGGCGTCTCGTACCAGACCGTCTCCCGCGTGATCAACGACCACCCGAGCGTCAAACCGGCCACCCGCGAACGCGTCCTCGCCGCGATCAAAGCCCTCGGCTTCCGCCGCAGCGCCACCGCGCTCGCCCTGGCCAGTGGACGGACCCGGTCGGTCACCGTGCTGACCGCGAACACCACGCACTACGGCTACGCCGCCACCCTCCAGGGCATCGAGGAGGCCGCCCGCGCCGCGGGTTACACGGTCGCCATCGGCGTCCTGGAGTCCGACACCGTCGCCGACGTCCGGGCCGGGGTGCGCCGGGCCGTCGACACCGGCGGCGGGCTGATCGTGATGGCGTACGACACCGCCGGGGTCCGCGCCCTGGCCGCCGTACCCGCCGAACTCCCGGTCGTGGGCGTCGTCGAGACCCCGTCCCGGCCGCCCGCCGGTCACCGCCCCTGGGTGTGGACGGACGACCGCGAGGCGGCCCGCACCGCCACCCGCCACCTGCTGGACCTCGGCCACGAGACCGTGCACTACGTCGCCATCCCCTCCAGCACCCGCCGCACCGGCCAGCGCACCGCGGGCTGGCGGGACGCGCTGCGCGCGGCCGGGGCGCCGGAGCCGCGCCCGCTGGCCGGGAGCTGGAATCCGGCGGGCGGATACCGGGCGGGGCGGCGGCTGGCCCGCGACCCGTCCGTCACCGCGGTCCTGTGCGGCAACGACGACCTCGCGCTCGGGGTGATCCGGGCGCTGCACGAGGCGGGCCGGGCGGTCCCGGACGAGGTGAGCGTGGCCGGTTTCGACGACGCCCCGCACTCCGCGTTCCTCACGCCCGCCCTGACGACGGTACGGCTCGACTTCACGGGCCTGGGCCGGGCCGCCTTCGGCCGGTTGTACGGCCTGCTGGAGGACGCCGAACCGGTCGCGCCGTGCCCCGTCTCCGTACCGCTGCTGATCGTCCGCGAAAGCTCCGGCCCACCGCCGGCCCCGTTACCGCCGAACCCACCCTCGGAGGTCCCCCGCGCATGACCAGACCCAGCAGCAACCGAACAATCAGCGACCGAATAGGCAGCCACCCAATAAGAAGCCACCGCATAAGAACGGCCGCCACCGCCGCCGCCCTCGCCGCCGCGCTCCTCACGGCGGCCGTTCCCGCCGACGCCACCCCGCACCGGACCCCCGCGGCCGCCCCGAAGGCCGCCCAGCCGCTCGCCGTGGACCTGGCCGCCCCCGAGGGCCCCGTCCTGCACGGTGCCAACGGCTCGCTGTACGGCCTGAGCGACGACGGCGTGCCGACCGACGCCGCCCTCGCGCCGCTGAAGCTCACCACCGTCACCCAGAAGCCGGAGGGCGGCGCCCAGCACCCCAACGGCGACGCCGTCACCGTCTCGAAGTCGTTCTTCCGCAACGGCGGCGGCGACGTCCTGGTGATGATGCAGGACATCTACGCGAAGTGGCCGTATGAGGACCTGGGCATCGACGACTACCTCACCAAGGTCGACAAGGTCGTGCGCGACATCGCCGACGCCCCCAACGGCGAGCACTTCGTCTACGTCCCGTTCAACGAGCCCGACCAGATCTGGTACAACCTCGGCGTCGCCGACCAGGCCACGTACGAGAAGAACCGCGACCGCTTCTTCCGCGACTGGAAGACCGTCCACGACCGCATCCGCGCCCTCGACCCGGACGCCCGCATCGCGGGCCCCAACGAGTCCTCGTACCACTCCCGCTTGATGGGCGACTTCCTGACCTGGGCGAAGCAGCAGAAGGTACTGCCCGACGTCACCACGTGGCATGAGCTGGGGCCGGACTCCCTGCGCGACTTCCAGGGTCACTACGACGACTACCGCGCCCTGGAGAAGCGCGCGGGGATCGCACCGCGACCGGTCAACATCGACGAGTACGCCAACCGCCGCGATCTGTCCGTACCGGGGCAACTCGTCCAGTGGGTCTCCATGTTCGAGCGCAACAAGGTCTACGCCGATCAGGCGTACTGGGACGCCGCGGGCAACCTCTCCGGCAGCGTCGCCCAGTCCAACATCCCCAACGGCGCGTGGTGGTTCTTCCGCTGGTACGCCACCATGACCGGCCGGACCGTCAAGGTCACCCCGCCCACCCCCGACGCCGTCGACACCCTCCAGGGCCTCGCCTCCTACGACACCGCCAAACGCCAGGCGCAGGTGCTGGTCGGCGGGGCGGCGGGCGACGCGGAGGTGACGGTCGGCCACGTCGACCCGAAGGTCTTCGGCCGCCAGGTCACCGCCGCCGTCTCGGAGGCCGCCTGGTCCGGCTACGAGGGGGCGCACGCCGCCCCCCGCACCCTGGCCCGGAAGAAGCTGACCGTCCGCCCGGACGGCTCGGTGACCGTGCCGCTCACCGGCATGGACCGGATGTCCGCGTACCGGATCGTGCTCACCCCGGCGGGCAGCGGAACCCCGCAGCCCGCGCAGGCGCCGTGGCACGCCGCGTACGAGGCGGAGGACGCGGCGATCACGGCGGGCAAGGTCTACACCCAGGGCACCGTCGCCAACGCCAACGGGTACGCCGCCTCCGGCACCAAGGACGTCGGCTCCCTCAACCAGGACACCAGCGAGGTCGCCTTCACCGTGGACGTCCCCCGTACCGGGGATTACGACCTGTCCGTCCTCTACGGCAACCAGAGCGGCGGCCCGGCCACCCAGCGCCTCACGGTCGACGGCGGCGCGGCCCGCACCGTCACCTACCCCTCCACCGAGAACTGGACCTACCGCGGCCTCAAGACCGACACCGTCCGGCTCTCCGCGGGCCGCCACGAGATCGCCCTGGCTCACGACACGGCCGAGGTGACCCTCGACCGCGTCGACCTCACGGCCGCCACGCAGCCCTCGGCCGCGTACGAGGCCACGCTCGCGGACACCACCGGCAGCCCCTCCTACGACTACGCCTCGGCGAGCGGAACCGGCACCGGAGCCCTCGTCCTCGGCCCCCGGGACGCCGCGGTCTTCGACGTCTACGCGCCCCGCGAGGGCTACTACACGGTGACCCCGCGCGCGACAGGCGGCCAGCTGAAGCTCACCGCGCACGGAGCGACCACGGCGACCACGACCAGCTCCCAGCGGTTCTACCTGACCGCCGGGAACAACCGCGTCACCGCCGCCCCGGCCGGAGCCGCCCCCGTGCGGCTGCGCTCCCTGGACGTCACGGGCGCGGGCGACGACACGGCGGGCGTGCGCGGCTACGAGGCGGAGAGCGGCGCGCTGTCCGGCACCGCCAAGCCCGAGTCCGGCGCGCACGCCTCGGGCGGCAGCTACGCCGGATGGCTCGGCAACGGCGCGTCCAACACCGCCACCCTCACCGTCCAGGCCCCGGCCGCGGGCCGCTATCTGATGGCGGTCCGCTACGCCAACAACGAGCGGCGCGACAACGGCCACGCGTACAACACCGACATCGTCTCGCGCGGCGCGGACATCACGGTCGGCAAGGGGAAGCCCCGGCGCGTGATGTTCAAGAACACCTGGGGCTGGGACGACTACTGGACCCTGGCCGTCCCCGTCGACCTCGCCAAGGGCGCCAACACGGTCACCTTCGCCAACCCGGGCGCGTACGCCCCCAACCTCGACCGGATCGACCTCGCCCCGGTCATCGGCTGACCGCGGATACGCCCCGGTGCGGCCGTGCAGACGCACCGGGGCGTGGGGCACCGCTTCCGGCGTCAGCGCGGAGGACACCGGCACGGCGCGCTTCAGGTGACCACCGTCAGGGGGTCGCCGCGTCCTCACCGGGAGCGGGGCAGCCCACGGTGGCGGTCACGGCGGTCAGCAGCACCACGGAGTCCTCCAGCGCGACCATCCCGTGCCGCTCGTGCGGAACGCGCTCCACCTGCCCGGCGATGAGATCCGTGCGCACCCCGCTCCCGGTCAGCCGCACATGACCGTGCAGCACGTGCAGACTCGCCGCCGGGGGAGCGTTGTGCTCGTCCAGCTGACAACCGGAGACCATCGCGATCACACTCTGCCGCAGCGGCCCGTCATGCAGGAACAGATGCGCGCTGCGCCCGTGCGGATCGGCCTTCGCCTGGTCCAGATGGTGGCGTGCGAGCGCGGTGAGGTCATCCATGAGTGCCCCTCGATCGTCCTGATCTGATCGTCGGCGGGTTCCCTCAATCGTCACCGGCTAGCGTGTTGCGCGCCAGTTCGCACCCCGCGACACCCCGAAAGAGGCAGCCGTGGCCGACTACCTGACCGTCCTGACGACCACCGACACCCCCGAGAAGGCGGAGGCCCTGGCGCGCGGCGCCGTGGAGGCGCGGCTGGCGGCCTGCGCACAGATCAGCCAGCCGGTGACCTCCGTCTACCGCTGGCAGGACGCGATCGAGACCGCCGCCGAGTGGCAGGTGCTGTTCAAGACGACCGCCGCCCGGTACGACGAGCTGGAGGCGCACCTCCGCGAGGCGCACGACTACGAGACGCCGGAAGTGATCGCGACGCCGATCACGCGGGGCAGCGAGGACTATCTGGCGTGGGTCGTAGCGGAAACAACAATCAGCTGACAAAAACCACTATCTGTCATCTGCTATCTGTCCGCCGTCAACGCATCGCTGATACCCCGCTCCCGCGGACCCAAGAAGCGAGGATCGGGCCGGAACGTGGCGTCGAGCACCGCCTTGCCCGCCGCCACGGTCTCCCGCAGCCCGCCGAAGCCCCATGTCGCGTCGTGCGGTTCGTCCACCGCGACCCCGTACGCGTCGACCCCCGCCGCCCCGCACAGCGCCACCGCCCGGCGGATATGGAACCCCTGGCTCACCAGCACCGCCCGGTGCACCCCGAACACCCGCCGGGCCCGGCTGCACGAGTCCCAGGTGTCGAAGCCCGCGAAGTCACTCACGATGCGCCGGTCCGGCACACCCCGCTTCACCAGATAGCCACGCATCGCGTTCGGCTCGTCGTAGTCGTCGCGGCTGTTGTCCCCGGTGACCAGGAGCGCCCGCACCTTCCCGGCCCGGTACAGCGTGACGGCCGCGTCCAGCCGGTGCGCCAGATACGGCGACGGCTCCCCATCCCACAGCCCCGCCCCGAACACCACCCCCACCGGCGCCGAGGGCGCATCCCCGACCGCCGACCGCACCCGCCCCTCCGTACTCAACCGCAGCCAGGTCGCGGGCAGCAGCGCCAGCACGCTGACGAGCACGGCAACCTGAAAAACCCCCCGCCACCCCCGCCGCGTCCGAGGCAGCCGCTGTTGCGCCCACCTGAACATGCCCTGTCCTCCTCGGCCTCACCAGCACCATCGCGCTGAGTGACGCGGCCAAGGGGCGGGTCGGTTGCACCGGGCTATTCGGCGGCGTCGTCGCCTTCGGGCTCCTCGGGTCCAACGAATTCGCTGGTGTCGAGGTCGAAACCAAACGGAGCGGGGATGGGGAGCGGCTTGCCGAAGGGGACGGTCGTCCGGGCCCGGTAGCCGTGGTCCGACGGGTCCCAGAAGGCGGTGATCTCCTCGGCCTGCATGTCGAGCACCAGGTACACCGGCACGTGGCGGCCGTAGACCTCGAGCTTCTCCTGCCAGTCGACGTCACGCGTGGAGACCGACGTCAACTCGGCGACGAGGGACAGCGCCTCGCTGTCCACGTGGCGCGCCTTTCCGCGGAAGGCCGCCAAGTCCGCGACGTACAGGTCAGGTCCGTACGCGCGCTCGGAGGAGGCGAAGCTGAACAGGAATGGGAAGGTGTCCGCGTCATGCCCCTCGGGGACATGGGCCGCAAGCTGAAGGCGTAATGACCTCATCTGCAGCTTGTAGAACGGGCTCGACCACGGCGACACGACGACCTTTCCCCTGATGAGCTCGGCCTTGAAGCCATCCGGGGTCTCTAGTTCCTCCGTGGTCCGGAGCAGAACGTCGAATCCCGTGGTCATCGGCCGCTCCAATATCGCGGTCACCGCATCCTCCATCTGCTACGGAGCGTACTCTCGGGCTCACCGTAGCGACGGGCGGCGCCAGGTATCCGTTATCCGTTCGCATTACCCCGAACGAGCGATGTGCCCCATCCCGCATAGCCTTGGGGAGTCGTTCCGTACCAGTGAAACCAGCAGGTGATCCCAGCCGTGCCGCCGCTCCCCAAAGCCGAACTCCACCTCCATATCGAGGGCACCCTGGAGCCCGATCTCGCCTTCGCGCTCGCCGAGCGCAACGGCATCGAGCTGCCCTACGCCACCCAGGACGAGCTGCGCGCCGCGTACTCCTTCACCGACCTCCAGGACTTCCTCAACCTCTACTACGCGCTGATGGCCGTCCTGCGCACCGAGGACGACTTCGCCGACCTCACCAACGCCTACCTCGCCCGCGCCCGCGAGCAGGGCGTCCGGCACGCCGAGATCTTCTTCGACCCCCAGGCGCACACCGCCCGCGGCGTCGACATCGGCACCGTCATCCGCGGCCTCACCCGCGCCCTCGACGACGCCCCCCGGACCCACGGCATCACCACCCGCCTGATCATGTGCTTCCTGCGGGACGAGACCGCCGAATCGGCCCTGGCCACCTTCGAAGCGGCCCGCCCCTACCTCGACCGGATCACCGCCGTCGGCCTCGACTCGGCCGAGGTCGGCCACGCGCCGTCGAAGTTCCGCGAGGTGTACGCGCTGGCACGCGAAGCCGGGCTGAAGTGCGTCGCCCACGCGGGCGAGGAGGGCCCGCCCGCGTACGTCTGGGAGGCCCTGGACATCCTCGGCGTCGACCGTATCGACCACGGCGTGCGCTGCCTGGAGGACGAGACCCTGGTGGAGCGGCTGGTCACGGACCAGGTACCGCTCACCGTCTGCCCCCTCTCCAACGTCCGCCTCCGCGTCGTCGGCCACCTCTCCGACCACCCCCTCCCCGCCATGCTGGACGCCGGTCTGCTGGTGACCGTCAACTCCGACGACCCCTCCTACTTCGGCGGCTACGCGGAGGACAACTTCACCGCCGTACGCGACGCCCTCGGGCTCGACCAAACGACCCTGCGCACCCTGGCCCGCAATTCCTTCCAGGCCTCCTTCCTGGACGAGGAGACGCGCGCGGCGTACCTGAGGGAACTCGACGCGTCTTGACCTCAACCTTGGTTGAACTTCTACGTTCGTCGCCATGGAGTACTCACACAGCGACACCGAACTGATCCGCCAGCCCATCGGCTACTGGAGCTGGGCCGCCCACGAGGCGGTCGTGACGTACATCCGGGAAGGGCTGTCGGAATTCGGCCTCAGCCAGCCCGCGTGGTGGATTCTCAACCAGGTCCGCGACGGCGGTGAGGACGGCCGCACCCGCGACGAGGTGCGGGCCGTCCTCCAGGGCTACCTGGACACGGGCGCCGCCCTGGAACCCGAGATGGACGCCCTCCTCGACCGCGGCCTGCTGACCACCACCGCCCAGCGCCTCCACCTGACCCCCGAGGGCCGCGCCCTCCGCGACCGCGCGGCGCAACGCCAGCTGACAATGCGGGAACGCATCCACGACGGCATCCCCGACGAGGACTACGTCGCCACCCTCAAGGTCCTCCAACGCATGATCCACAACACCAACGGCAAGGCCTGGCACCACTGACCCCCGACCACCGGCGGGGAGCCGCCACTCGACGGGTCGGACCCACCCCGCCCGACTGCCCGCCCCGGGGCGACCCGGAGCCGGACCGGGTCCGGGGCCACCGGCGGGGAGCCGCCGACGATGCGGGAGGGGGCGGGGCCGGACCCACCCCCGCCCGGCTGCCCGCCCCGGGGCGACCCGGAGCCGGGCCGGGGCAGGGGCCACCGGCGGGGAGCCACTACTCGACGGGAGGGGCGGCGCCGGACCCACCCCGCCCGACTGCCCGCCCCGGGGCGACCCGGGGCCGGACCGGGGCCGGGGCCACCGGCGGGGAGCCACTACTCGACGGGATGGGGCGGGGTCGGGCCCACCCCCGCCCGGCTGCCCGCCCCGGGGCGACCCGGAGCCGGACCGGGGCCGGGGCCACCGGCGGGGAGTCGCCGACGATGCGGGAGGGGGCGGGGTCGCAGGGGTGGGGTGCTGGACGATGACGTGTATTTGTGGCGCACACTTCCGGCCCACCCCACGTCTCCGGGCACCGGCGCCAAAAATATACGAGTCCAGGGCCCTGCCCCGGAGGCCTCGCCCCCGCACCACCCACCGAACCCCAGGCGCACCCACCACGCACCCCAGCAACCACCCACACCACCCACCCCAGCAACCACCCCCACCACCCACCTCAGCCCACCCCACCCCCCACCGTGAACTCGCCGCAATCACCCGTCACGGCCGCGCAACGGCGGCGCAATACGCCCCTGCCACAGTCACGTCATGACAGCAGCGTCGCCCCGACCCCACCCCCGCCCCTCCGGCCCCCCGACGCTGGTCGCCGTGGCGCACGGCAGCCGGGACCCGGCGGCGCTGCGCACCGTGACGGCCCTCCTGAACGCGGTCCGGGCCCTGCGCCCCGATGTGCCCGTCCAGCTCGGGCACATCGAGCTGAACCGGCCGCTCCTCGCGGACACCCTCGCCGCGCTCCGCGGCGAAGCCGTCCTCGTACCGCTCCTCCTCGGCCGCGGCTATCACGTCAAGGAGGACCTTCCGGCGGCAGCCGCGGCCGCCGCCCACCTCACGACGCACATCGCCGCACCCCTCGGCCCCCACCCGCTCCTCGCCGAGGCCCTGCACGCCCGCCTCAGCGAGGCCAGTCAGCGGCACCGAACCCGGCGCCGCCCCCAGGCCGTCGTCCTCGCCGCCGCCGGTTCCCGCGACCCCGACGCGGCCGTCGACGCCACCGCCACGGCCGCCCTGCTCAGCGCCCGGCTCGGCGGCATACCGGTCGTCCCGGCGTACGCGTCCGCCGCCGCCCCCACCGTCGCCGACGCCATACGAGCCCTCGCCCCGCACACCCCGTACGCCCCGCACACCCCGCACGGGGACCGCCGCCGCGACATCGCCGTGGCCTCGTACTTCACCGCACCCGGCCGCTTCGCCACCCAGTGCGCGGACGCCGCCCCCGGCATCGCGGCGGCCCCGCTCGGCGCCCACCCGGCCGTCGCCCGGCTGGTGCTCCACCGCTACGAACAGGCGCTCTCCAGCGCCCCGCTGTCGTACCGGGCGGTTACCGTCGGTGTATGAGCCGCAGAGCAGGTCGTACGACAGGTCACACCACGAACCACACCACGAACACCACCACGAACACCACCACGAACTACGGCACCACCACCCCCACGACCCCCGGCTATGACGCGGCGGACCTGGAGCGCTGGGTCCAGGAGCCCGACAAGCGGCCCGGCCGGACCGCGTTCCAGCGAGACCGGGCGCGGGTGCTGCACTCCGCCGCGCTGCGCCGCCTCGCCGGAAAGACGCAGGTCGTGACCGCCGCCCCGGCCACCGACGCGGACCTCGGCGCCTCCGCCCGCACCCCGGCCTGGGACGCCACGCCCCGCACCCGGCTGACCCACTCCCTCGAGTGCGCTCAGGTGGGCCGGGAGCTGGGGGCCGCCCTCGGCTGCGATCCGGACCTGGTGGAGATGGCCTGCCTCGCCCATGACCTCGGCCACCCGCCCTTCGGCCACAACGGCGAGCAGGCGCTCAACGAGGTGGCCCGCGACTGCGGCGGTTTCGAGGGGAACGCCCAGTCGCTGCGGCTGCTGGCCCGGCTCGAACCGAAGCGGTTCGTCCCCGACGCGGAGACCGGCGAACCGCTCAGCGTCGGCCTCAACCTCACCCGGGCGGCCCTGGACGCGGCCACCAAATACCCCTGGCCGCGCGGCGAGCACCCCCGCGATCCGGACTCGCCGAAGTTCGGGGTGTACGAGGACGACCTCCCGGTCTTCGCCTGGTTCCGGCGCGGCGCGCCCGAGCAGCGCACCCCGTTCGAGGCCCAGGTCATGGACTGGGCGGACGATGTGGCGTATTCGGTGCACGACGTCGAGGACGGCCTGCACGCGGGCCACCTCGACCCGAACAGCCTGCTCGCCGAGCCCGAGCGGCGCGAGGTGTTCGCGGTCGCCGCCGCCCGTTACGCCCCGGGCGCGGACCCGCAGGAGCTGGCCGAGGCGCTGGACCGGCTGCTCGACCAGGAGTGGTGGCCGCACGGCTACGACGGCACGTCCGTCGCCCAAGCCCGCCTCAAGGACGCCACGAGCCAGCTCATCGGCCGGTTCTGCCTCGCCGCCGAGGCCGCCACCCGGGCGGCGTACGGCACGGGCCGGTTCACCCGCTACCGCGCCGAGCTGGTGGTGCCGCGCCCGGCCCGGCTGGAGTGCGCGGTGCTCAAGGCGGTCGCGGACCGTTACGTCATCCAGCGCGCCGACCAGGAGCTGGTCCGCGCCGACCAGCGCGTCGTGATCGCCGAACTGGGCGAGGCACTGATCGCCCGCGCCCCCGACGGGCTCGACCCGCAGTTCCGCGCCCTGTTCGACGCGGCGGACGCGGCGGGCGACGAGAGGGGACGGCTGCGCGCGATCGTGGACCAGATCGCCGCCCTGACGGACGTCTCGGCCCGCTCCCTCCACGCCCGCCTCACGGCCCAGCGCTCGGTACGCCACGTATGACCGCGCCGCACATGACCGTCACGTATGACCGCGCCGCGCAAGATCGTCACATACGACCGTCACACATGACCGCCACGTACGACCGCACATGAACACAAACAGTCGTATACAGCCACATACGACACTCCACCCGGAACACACAACACCCCACCCGGCCCGTTCCCGCCACTCCGCACGGCCCCCTTCCCCCGCCCCGCTTGGTGCGGGAGGCTCCCCGGAGGCTCCCTATGGCCAAAGCTCCGGCTGATGCGACTGGTCGACGCGACCGGGGTAGAAGCAAACGCAGAGGCACCGCCCGGCAGCGAGGAGGAAAACAAGTGGTCGACGCACACCAGACGTTCGTCATCGTCGGAGGGGGTCTGGCCGGGGCGAAAGCCGCGGAAACCCTCCGTTCGGAGGGGTTCACCGGCCGAGTGATCCTGATCTGTGACGAGCGCGACCACCCCTACGAGCGTCCCCCGCTCTCCAAGGGCTTCCTCACCGGCAGCCAGGAGCGCGACAGCGTCTTCGTCCACGAACCCGCCTGGTACGCCCAGGCCGACATCGAACTCCACCTCGGCCAGCCCGCCACCCACCTGGACCGCGCCGCCAAGGCCGTGACCCTCGGCGACGGCACCCGCATCCACTACGACCGGCTGCTGCTGGCCACCGGCGCCGAGCCGCGCCGCCTGGACATTCCGGGCACCGGCCTGGCGGGCGTCCACCACCTGCGCCGCCTGGCCCACGCCGAGCGGCTGAAGGGCGTCCTCGGCACTCTCGGCCGCGACAACGGACAGCTGGTCATCGCGGGCGCGGGCTGGATCGGCCTGGAGGTCGCGGCCGCCGCCCGCGGATACGGCGCCGAGGTGACCATCGTCGAGCCCGAACCGACCCCGCTCCACTCCGTCCTCGGCCCCGAACTGGGCGCACTCTTCGCCGACCTGCACAGCGAGCACGGCGTCCGCTTCCACTTCGGCGCCACGCTCACCGAGATCACCGGCCAGGACGGCATGGTGCTCGCCGCCCTCACCGACGACGGCGAGGAGCACCCCTGCCACAGCGTGCTGGCCGCCATCGGCGCCGCCCCGCGCACCGCCCTGGCCGAGGCCGCCGGGCTGGACGTGGTGGACCGGGCGTCGGGCGGCGGTATCGCCGTCGACGCCGCGCTGCGCACCAGCGACCCGGACATCTTCGCGGCGGGCGACGCCGCCTCCGCCCCGCTCGCCTTCCTGGAGGGGACCCCGGTGCGCGGCGCGCTCCCGCCCGGCGCCCGGCTGCGCGTCGAGCACTGGGCCAACGCGCTGAACGGCGGCCCGGCTGCCGCCCGGACCATGCTCGGCCAGGACGTCTCGTACGACCGGGTGCCGTACTTCTTCTCCGACCAGTACGACGTCGGGCTGGAGTACTCGGGCTACGCGCCGCCCGGCTCGTACGACCAGGTGCTGATCCGCGGCGACGTCGGTAAGCGGCAGTTCGTCGCCTTCTGGCTGAGCGACGGTCGGCTGCTGGCGGGCATGAACGTGAACGTGTGGGACGTCACCGGGCCCATCCAGCAGCTCATCCGCACCGGCGGCCGACCCGACCCGGCCGCCCTCGCCGACCCGTCCGTCCCGCTCACCTCGCTCGTGTCATAACGCCCCCGGGCCGGGGCCCGACCGGTGCCGGGCATCGGTGTCGGACCCCGGCCGTAGAATTCACGCGTGGCAGGCCGGATCAACGATGACGACGTACGGGCGGTGCGGGACGCGGTCCCGATCGACGCCGTCGTGTCCGACTATCTCCAGCTGCGGAACGCGGGCGGTGGCAATCTCAAGGGGCTCTGCCCCTTCCACGACGAGAAGTCACCGTCCTTCCAGATCAGCCCCAGCAAGGGGCTGTACTACTGCTTCGGCTGCCAGGAGGGCGGCGACACCGTCGACTTCGTCATGAAGATCGACCACCTCTCCTTCTCCGAGACCATCGAGCGGCTCGCCTCCCAGGCCGGGATCACCCTGCGGTACGAGCAGGGCAGCGCCACCCCCGGCCGCCAGCAGGGCGAGCGCACCCGCCTGGTCGAAGCGCACCGGGCGGCCGCGCAGTTCTACGTCGAGCAGCTGGACAGCCCCGAGGCGGAGATCGGCCGTAAGTTCCTCGCCGAGCGCGGCTTCGACCAGGCCGCCGCCCAGCACTTCGGCGTCGGCTACAGCCCGGCGGGCTGGGACCACCTCGTCCGCTTCCTGCGCGGCCGTGGCTTCACCGACCGCGAGCTGATCCTCTCCGGCATCGCGCAGGACGGCCGCCGCGGCCCCATCGACCGCTTCCGCGGCCGCCTCATGTGGCCCATCCGCGACATCACCGGCGAGGTCGTCGGCTTCGGCGCCCGTAAGCTGCGCGACGACGACAACGGCCCCAAGTACCTCAACACCCCCGAAACGCCGCTCTACAAGAAGTCCCACGTCCTGTACGGGATCGACCTCGCCAAGAAGGACATCGCCAAGACCAGCCGCGCCGTGGTCGTCGAGGGGTACACCGACGTCATGGCCTGCCATCTGGCCGGGGTCACCACCGCCATCGCCACCTGCGGCACCTCCTTCGGCGGCGACCACATCAAGATCCTGCGGCGGCTGCTGATGGACAACTCCGGCGCCGAGGTCGTCTTCACCTTCGACGGCGACGCGGCGGGCCAGAAGGCCGCCCTGCGCGCCTTCGAGGACGACCAGAAGTTCGCCGCCGAGACCTACATCGCGATCACCCCCGGCGGTATGGACCCCTGCGATCTGCGGCTCGCGCACGGCGACGACGCGGTCTCGGCGCTGGTCGAGAGCCGCACCCAGCTCTTCGAGTTCGCCATCCGGAAGATCGTCGCCCGCCACAACCTCGACACGGCGGTGGGCCGCGCCGCCGCCCTGGACGAGGCCGCACCGGTCGTCGCGGGCATCAAGAACAGCTCCATCCAGCACGAGTCGGCCGTCCACCTCGCGGGGCTGCTGGGCATCCTCGACACCCAGTTCGTCGTCCAGCGCGTCAGCCAGCTCGCCCGGTGGGCGCGGGATCGCGGCCGGGGCGGCGACCAGCGCCCCGACCAGCGCGGCCGCCCGAACCAGCGGTCCGCCGCGCCCGGCGGCCCCGGCGGCCCCCAGGGGTCCGGGGCCCCGGCAGGCCCCCGGGGCCCCGCCCTGAACCTCCGCAGCCCGGCCCACCGGGTCGAGCGCGAGCTGCTGAAGCTGGCCCTCCAGCGCCCCGAGCTGGTCTCCCCGGCCTTCGACGCCTACGGGGAGGACGAGTTCACCGCTCCGCCCTACGCCGCCGTGCGCCGCACCGTCGAGGTCGCGGGCGGTGCGGAGGGCGCCGACGCCGACTACCTGCGCCGCGTCCGCGACGCCGCCCCCGACGACACGGTTCGCGCCATGGTCACCGAGCTGGCCGTGGAGCCCCTCCACACCCGCCGCGACGCGGACGAGGCGTACGCGGGCGAGCAGCTGGTGAGGGTCCGCCAGTCCGCCGTCAACCACCGCATCA
This sequence comes from Streptomyces sp. NPDC005962, assembly GCF_040629205.1. Classification (NCBI taxonomy): domain Bacteria; kingdom Bacillati; phylum Actinomycetota; class Actinomycetes; order Kitasatosporales; family Streptomycetaceae; genus Streptomyces; species Streptomyces sp. NPDC005962. Next base: position 447,087 of record NZ_JBEXVE010000003.1, read on the forward strand.
GGGAGGTCCAGGGCACGCTTCAGCGCCTGGGCCAGCACGCCGACCCGGCCCATCTGGCCGCCGTCCAGAACGAGCTGTGGGTCCTCCAGCAGTACGCCCAGTCCCTCCAGACCCAGGGCGCCGCGGCGCTCTAGCGGGGCGGTAGCCGACGTCGCGTAACCGGTCGGTCACCGGCCGCTGCGCAAAAAGTGCTCGCACGCCCCTCGTGGCGGGCGTGTGTCGTACCCCACACTGGGTTGTGGTGCCTGAGTCCTCGGAGCGCGGCGGTGTTGGCCGGGTAGGCCGGAATCCCCGCAGGTCCGCTCATGATGTACGGGACGGACGGCGGCGTGGCTACCGCATCCGTACCCGATCGTTCTGCCGCCTCAGCAGCGATCACCCTGGAGGTCGCCCCCGTGCAGACCCAGACCCTCACCGACGCGGCCCCCGGGCCGCCGCCGCAGTCCCGGGCACCGTCGGCCGTGGAGCCACCGGAACCGCCCGCGCGGTCCGGCGCGGCCCGCGACCCGGGGTCCCCGGACGCCACCGAAGCCCGGTCCCCCGAAGCGAATCCGGAACCCGCCGCAGAACCGGAACCCGCCGCCGAAGCGGAACCCGGCACTGAAGCAGAAGACCGCACCAACCCCGTACTGTCCGACCCCGACCCCGAACCGGACGACACCCCCGCCGAGCGTCCCGCACGCGCCGAGACCACTGGCCCCTCCTCCGACCTCTTCCGCCAGTACCTGCGCGAAATCGGCCGGATTCCGCTCCTCTCCGCCGTCGAGGAGGTCGAGCTGGCCCGCCGGGTCGAGGCGGGCCTGTTCGCCGAGGAGAAGCTCGCGAACGCCTCCGACCTCGACAGCCAACTCGCCCTCGACCTCGACAGGTTGGTCGTCCTGGGCCGGATGGCCAAGCGCCGCCTGATCGAGGCCAACCTGCGCCTCGTCGTCTCCGTCGCCAAGCGCTACGTGGGCCGCGGCCTGACCATGCTGGACCTCGTCCAGGAGGGCAACCTCGGCCTGATCCGCGCGGTCGAGAAGTTCGACTACGCCCGCGGCTACAAGTTCTCGACGTACGCGACCTGGTGGATTCGCCAGGCCATGTCCCGCGCCCTCGCCGACCAGGCCCGGACCATCCGGGTCCCGGTCCACGTCGTCGAACTGATCAACCGGGTCGTCCGCGTACAGCGCCGGATGCTCCAGGAGCGCGGCTACGAACCCACCCCCGAGGAGGTCGCGGTCCACCTCGACCTCACCCCGGAACGGGTCGGCGAGGTGCTGCGCCTCGCCCAGGAGCCGGTGTCGCTGCACGCGCCGGTGGGGGAGGAGGACGATGTCGCGCTCGGCGACCTCATCGAGGACGGCGACGCCGCCTCACCGGTCGAGTCCGCGGCGTTCCTGCTGCTCCGCGAGCATCTGGAGGCCGTGCTGTCGACGCTCGGCGAGCGCGAGCGCAAGGTCGTCCAGCTGCGGTACGGACTGGCCGACGGCCGCCCCCGCACGCTGGAGGAGATCGGCCGGATCTTCGGCGTGACCCGGGAACGCATCCGCCAGATCGAGTCCAAAACCCTCAACAAGCTCCGCGACCACGCCTTCGCCGACCAGCTCCGCGGCTACCTGGACTAGGACCTGTCGCCTGGATCAGGTCGCCTGGATCAGGTCGTTTGGATCAGGCCCCAGGGGGCCCCTAACCCCCGGCCTCGAACGCCCCCGGATGCGTCTGCTCCCGTACCGCCACGTACTGCTGCCGCACCGCCTGCCCCACCGCCAAGTCGTCGCCCGGCTCGAACACCTGGCTGGCGGCGGCGGGCCAGCGCGGCGGCTCGTGCGGGGACGCCGTCCCCTGCGCGGCGCCCAGCGCCCACGCGGCCTGCCGGGCGGCGCCCAGCGCGGCGTAGTCGGCCGGCTGCGGCACCACGATCCGCGCCCCCAGCAGCGCGGGTGCGATCGCCCGTACCGCCTGGAGGTCGGCCGCGGGTCCCAGCAGGAACACCCGCCGCACCCCGACCCCGCGCCCCCGCAGGACGTCGAGCGCGTCGGCGAGCCCGCACAGCATGCCCTCGAACGCGGCCCGCGCCAGATGCTCCGGCTTCATGGACTCGCGCCGCAGCCCGGTCAGCGTCCCGGCGGTGTGCGGCAGGTTCGGGGTCCGCTCGCCCTCCAGATACGGCAGCATCACCATGCCGTACGAGCCCGGGGTGGAGTTCAGCGCGAGCGCCGACAGCCCCTCCAGGTCCGTGCCCAGCAGCTCCGCCGTACCGCGCAGCGCCCGCACCGCGTTGAGCGTGTGCACGACGGGCAGATGCATCCCGGTGGCGTCCGCGTACGACAGGATCGTGCCGGTGTGGTCGGCCAGCGCCTCGTGGTGGACGGAGAAGACCGAACCCGAGGCCCCCAGCGAGATCACCGCGTCGCCGACCCCCACGCCCAGCCCGAACGCGGCGGCCATGGTCTCGCCCGTACCGGCGGATATCAGCAGCCCCTCCGGCGTCTGCCCGGCGGCCTGGGCCGGTCCGACGACCTCCGGCAGCCGCACCGGATGCCCGAGCGCCAGCTCGGCCAGATCCGACCGCCAGGAACCCGTCGCCGCCGACCAGTAGCCGGTGACGGAGGCCGTGCCGCGGTCCGTCGTACGTCGCAGCGGCCGCCCGAGCAGCTGCCACACCAGCCAGTCGTGCGGCTGCAGTACCTCGGCCACCCGGCGCGCCGCGTCCGGCTCCGACCGCGCCATCCAGCGCAGCTTCGCCACCGACTGGGCGGCGGTCGGCACCGCGCCCACGGCCTGGGCCCACGCCGCCCGCCCGCCCAGCGTCTCGATCAGATCGGCGGCCGCGGCCTGCACCCGCCGGTCGTTGCCCATCTGGGCGGGGCGCACCAGCGCCCCGCTCCCGTCCAGCGCCAGCAGCCCGTGCTGCTGCGCCGAGACGCCGATGGCCTGGACCCCCTCCAGCAGCCCGCCCTCGGCGGCCTCCCCGAGGGACAGCAGCCACGACTGCGGGTCCATGTCATTGGGCGAACCGCCGGAGGACGGCGTCGGGTGCGGCGCGTACCCCTGCTTGAGTACGGCACCCGTATCCGTATCGCAGACGACGATCCGTGTGCTCTCGGACGAACTGTCCAACCCGGCGACTATCCCCATGGACCAGATCATGCCACCGCGGTAGCTAGGTGTTGCTGGTGCCCCAGTCGTCCTCCTTCGCCGCGGCACGCGAATCCCGCTGCGCGATCTTGTCCCGCAGCGGCCGCACCTTGCCGAGCGCCTTCGTGGCGGCCTCCCGGCCGCCCAGCGCGGCCGATTCGGCGGTGTTACGGACGGCCGGGTTGCGCACGAACCGCTGCGCGCACGCACGCAGCTGCTCATAGCGCTCGCGGCCGGCCCGCGTGCCGAACACGTAACCCACAGCCAGCCCGGTCATGAACGTCAGCCGGTAGCGCATCGACCTGCCCTTCTGGTTGTCCTTCGCGTCGGACCCCCGAGTCGTGCCGCACGTCTACCCGCAGGCGCCGCAGATCACCCTCCGATCACCCGCGGATCATCTGACGGCCACGCGCCGGGATACCGATTGGCGGAGCACCCCCCTGCTTGCGCTAATGTATGTGTCGCGGCGAACGCACGCCCTCCGGGAACCCCGGACGGGGGCGCGGTCGGCGCACACGGAGCAATCCCCTGTAGCTCAATTGGCAGAGCAGCCGGCTGTTAACCGGCAGGTTACTGGTTCGAGTCCAGTCGGGGGAGCGCGGTCCCCTGTAGCTCAATTGGCAGAGCATTCGGCTGTTAACCGGAGGGTTACTGGTTCGAGTCCAGTCGGGGGAGCAATACGGGAGAGGACCCCTGACGGGGTCCTTTTTCATGCCCTCATCCCCTGTTCACGCCGTGCTCACCCGCTGATCCACGGCATGCGGGCGCCCAACATCGGCCCGCCGAAGCAACAGATCGTATGAGCGGCTATGCTGCGGCAGACGGCGCGCACAGATGTGCACGACGCGCCGTTACGGGGCGGTAGCTCAGCCGGTTAGAGCAGCGGACTCATAATCCGTCGGTCGAGGGTTCGAGTCCCTCCCGCCCCACCACTTGCTACGCGGGAAGAAACCTTCTTACCTGCGAAAACGTGAGAATGGGGGTCGCCACTCCAACGTGGCGACCCCCATTCCCACGTTCGGACCAAGGTCCAGGGGACACACAGGGGACAAGCGGCCGGTGCAGGGGACGCAGGGGCCTCACGCGGCCTTCCGACCACCATTCGGAGTCCGACGAGCGGTCCGGGTCGCAGCGGGCGGCAGGCCCATCGGCAGTGCCCAGCTACTCCGGTCCGGGGACTCTGGGCGGGCGATGGTGAAGCGCGTGAGCGAGAAGTCCGCCCGCTGCTTCTCCGGGTACTGGTCGTTGAAATTCTCCACCCGGACCAGCTCCAATTCGTTGGCGGTGCAGTGGTCGCGAATCCACTTCACGGCGGCGTTGGCGGCGTTGTCCTGGCCCTGGCTGGCCAGGGTGATCAGGCCGAGGAGATCGGAGTCGGGCTGGGTCTGCGCTCCAACTGCCCAGGCGCCACCTGACTGCCGTGCGCCGTGGGTGAAGAAGACGGCGATGTCGTTCTGCCAGACCATCTCGGGTACCTCCAACGGGGTATGCACCTCGAAGGGCACGTCGCGGGGGACGACAGCCATGATGGATTCGGCCTCGGCCCGCATCATCTCGGGCAGCACGCTGGTGTAGGTGTCGGAGGTGATCTGGCGCGAGGAGTGCCCCAGCTTCTCCTGGACCACCTTGATGTCGGAACCGGCGAGCAGGGACAGGGTGGCGGCGAGGTGGCGGAGGTCGTGAAGGCGGACCGGCGGCAGACCGGACAGCTCCACGAGGCGGTGGAAGCGTCGGGATATCCAGTCGGGGTGCAGCTCCTCGCCGTTCTCGTGCGTATAGACGCGGCCGGTCTCGACGTAAGCGTCCCCCCACTCCTGGCGCTTCTGCGCCTGCTTCGAGCGGAAGCTGGCTAGGTTGTCCCCGGACTCCAAGCTCAGGGACAGGGTGCGGACGCTGTCGGCCTTCGGAGCTTCGCCGTACAGCTCGTACGCGACCTCCACGATCTGCTGGGAGATCCGCATCCAGAGGGCGTCGGTGCTGACCTCGGTCCAGGGCAGCGCGGCCATCTCGCCTCGGCGGGGGCCGAGGAAGATGAACGAGTGCCATAGCTCGTAGAGCCAGTCGTCCTTGACGAAGTCGAGGAACTCGCCGGTCAGCTCCGGTGTCCAGACCATGACCGGGCCGGGCTTCTCGCCGGTGCGCTTCCAGTGCTCGATGCGCTCGGGCGTCCAGACGAGCGGCTTCGGCCGGGTGACCGGCGGCAGCTCTACGAGCTGTGCCCAGTTCCTGGCGAATGCCTGCTCGCGCTTGATCCCCCAGGACAGCGCCGAGCTGAGGGTGTCGTTGATGCGGTGCATGGTTGCGGCGGAGGTGATCTTCCGCAGCCCCCTCTTGCCCTCGCGGAGCGACGCGTTCGCTTCGAGGAACGCGCGGCGGGCGGCTCGGCGCTCCTCCTTCTTCCCGGCTGCTTTCACCCAGACCCGGTGTGACTCGTCGCGGTTCTTCTGGAGCTGGTCGACGCGGAGGCGCTGGAGGATGCGCTCGGCGTTTTCCTTCTCGATCGCGTCGTACATCTTGTCGAGGTGGCGGACCTTGAGGTCGCGGCGCTTGATGTGGCCGAGGTGGGGGAGGAGGTAGAGGTTGATGTGCTCCTCGTAGCCGTGGCGGGTGGTTCGGGCGAGGGACTTCTTCGCCTTGATCCACCGGAGGAAGAAGTCGCCGCACTTCTCGTCGGACAGCACGTCGGTGCCGGCCGTTACGGCGGCATACAGCTCCTTCGCCTTCTTCTTGGCGTCGTCCAGCTTGGCGAAGCCGCCTCGGCGGACCCGTGCGCGCTTGCCGCCCTCGCCGGGTTCGGCCTCGAAGTAGAGGTACCAGGTGCCGTGGCTCTTCCCCAGCTTCGGACACGTCAGGCCGATGTCTCCGATCTTCGGCGCGCCATCGGCGTCGAGGACTGGATTGCCTTCCTTGTCCTTGAGCGGCCCCTTGCACTGGCATCGCCGGTAGTAGCTCGGCGAGAACATCCGACCCCCTGCTGTCGACTGGCGTGCAGCCAGCCGAGGTTGCGTGTACGTGCCTGTACGTGTCTGACTTGGTTGTTCTTCATCCTGCGGGGGCTGTCGGACACTGTTGTAAAGTCCTTTCCGAGTTGGCGCGGGGGAGATAGCGACAACTGAGATGACTGCTCACGAGACCAACGGGCGGGCCCTGGCTGCTGCTGGAGCGATGGGCCTGGAGGAGTTGTTGGCCCTTCCCGCCACGGTGAACGTGACAACCGCTGGACGAGCACTTGGGATCGGTCGGGACAAGGCGTACGAGCTGATCCGGGCAGGAAACTTCCCCGTCCGGACGCTGCCGCTCGGCGGCACGGTTCGTGTGCCCACAGCGGAGCTGTGGCGGGTCCTCGGCGTGGAAGGTGGCGGAGGGTCGCGCAGTTGATTGGTGTGGACGATGTGCGAATACGAGGTGTCCTGTTGTTTTTGCAACAGTGTGACCTATCTTCGGTAAGATTGATGTGCTAAGGGGGTCGGCTGAGAGGGTCAAGGAGTCCAGTACATGCCTCGGCTATACGGGTTTGACGACATGGCGTACCAGCGCGTGCGCGAGAGCGAGGCGGCTGGAATCCGGCAGGCTGCCAGCCGTCGTCTGGAGAAGCAGGTCTACTCGGCGATCACCGACTGGATGAACGACGAGGGCTACCGCACGACCCGCGGTGGCCAGTGGCGACCGGCAGTCCTGGCGAACGTCCTCGACCACCCAGCGATCGCCGGGCTGGCAGAGGACGAGAACGGCAACCTCTACGAGACTGGGGGGCCGCAGATCATCCCCCCAGCCGACTTCAAGGCCATCCGAGCGATGCGCCAGCCGAACCAACCTGCCGAGGCTCAGGGCGACCAACGGGAGTACCTGGTACAGGGCGCTCTGGGTGTCTGCGGCCTGTGCGCTGGCTCCCTCGGCTCGTCACCCTCGAACACGGGGAGCCGGGGCTATCGGTGCCCGCCGAGCACGGCGCAGCATCCGGGCGGGTGCGGCAAGGTCCGTATCAATGCCGACTTGCTCGAAACCTATCTCGCCGAGCATGTACTGGCCGAGCTGGCCAAGCCGGAAGTCAGTGCGGTGATCGCGTTGGCGCGTGAAGAGGTTCTGGTGGAGGCTGCCGAACTTCGTCGGCAGATCGAGGTTGACGAGGTGCGGAAGAAGGAGCTGGGGGAGAGCTACGCCAGTTCTCCGGACCTGTCGTTGGCCGCTTTCAGGGCTGCCGACCAGCAGTTGACGAAGGGGATTCGAGAGAACGCTGTTCAGGCGCGGCTCCTGGAACAGGTTCGGCATGTACCTGTTGGAGACGTGCCGGATCTCGTCCGGTGGTGGAAGCATGCCCCGCTGGCGTCGAAGCAGGGCGTGCTGACCCTCATGCTGGAGCAGATCGCGGTGTATCCGGCCGTGGCCCGGGGCTCTCGTACCGTGGACGCTGAACGTGTGGGGTTGAAGTGGCGCCAGTGGGGTGCAAGCCCCATGGCCGACGAGCAGTCCTCGTAGCGTTCCTCAGCTCCCTGCCGCCCACGGACGGATTGGCAGGGTGGCTCGCTGTCCACGCAGGGGCAACGTGAATCCGACCGTGATGAGGTGCAGCGACAACGCGCCTGCTGTGGGTACGACGAGGGCTCCCACGGCGCTGGGCCAGGGGAGCCCTCCGAGGTGCGCCAGAACCGCTCCCATGCGGCTCCCGGCGTAGACCACGGCGAGCAGTGTTCCCGCAGCGATAGCCGCGAGACTGGCCGCTGCGGCGCGTCGACGTCGCCAGATGGCGCAGGACAGGGCCGCGTAGCGGAGGCCGGTGGCCGTGCCTGCGACGGTCAGAAAGCCATATTGCATGAGCATGTAGGTGGCGACCGCGCTGCTGTCGGGTGCCCCGTAGGCAAGTTCCTCCGAGGGAACGTTGATGCGGTGGAACTGCCAGATCACCGTAGCCATGACGCAGCAGGCGATGACGATGCGCACCCCGATGGCTTTGCGGATACAGGCTGTGGGGTGTGTCCAGTTGACGTTCATGATCTGCATGCCCAGAAGGACCAGCTCGGCAGCGAGGTGCGAACAGAGGGTGGCGATCCCGGGGCGCTCGATGAGCCCGTCTGCGGTCTTGGCGATGGAGGGGACCGCGAGGAACGAGCTGACGAAGCTCGCTGTGAAGATCGACAGCCGGGCCCGGCGAGCGACGAAGAACGGCTCATCGCGGCTCAGCGGGGGAGCGCAGGCCGTGTAGGTGGCTGCGCTGACGGCTACAAGCACGGCACACGCGCCGAACAAGAGGCCGGTCAAGGGCTCAACGTCCTTCCAGATCATCCGCCGCTCTCTCAGCAGCGTCATGCAAGCTCAGCCGACGTGGGCGCCCTTCGCGGGGCTGGTCGACGCCGGGAGGAGGGGGCGGTATCGCTGGGACGTCCGTGGACAGTCCTCGGCGCGCACGAACCTCTCGGAGCTTCGTATTGATTTCAACAATGTCCTGCGGGTCCAGATCTTTCATTAAGCGAAGGGTCTCTCGCGCCTCGGGGGTCTCCTGGTACACGGTCAGCGCGGTGAGGTCGTCCCAACCGGGAAGCAGAAACGCGGCCGGGGCGCCGAGAGCTCTCGCCAGAGCGTCCAGGGTGGACGATCTGGGGTTGCTGCTGGTCCCGTTCATGAGGCTGCTGACCTGGCCGTGGGAGACGGCGGGCTTGCGCTGATCGGGCGGAGTCGTCGCGCTCGTGATGTCTCGGGCGCTGGGAGTGAAGCCCTGTGCGTCGCGGCGCAGTCGCAGCAACGTGAGCAACTTCGCACCCAGGCTGAGCGGTTGGTCGTCGGTGACCGCCATGTTCCTCTCCCCGCCGTGCGCCGTATGTCCGTCAACTGGTGATCGCCCGTGGCTATGGGGCGATAGCTGTACAGTACCTTGCTGGTCAGAGGGGTTATAAGATTTGTCGGACAGTTCCCCTCTCGGAGCCGACGGATGGATGACCGGCAATCATCGTGCTCCTGTGTCTGTCAATGGGGGCAGGCGCGCCGAGGGAGTTCGGCGGGGCGGTTGCGCCGAGCTTGCCGGTCAGGGGAGGAAGTGCAACATGCCCGAGCTTGATGCGCGGCGGATCGCCGAGCTGGCGAAGGAGCGCCCGCGGGTGCTTCCTCGGGCGGCGTCGACAGCCCCCAGGGAGGCGCGGGAGGTGCTGGAGCGTCAGGCTCTGCTCTATCCGCGGGGAGGGGGGCCGAACGAGCAGAGGCGTGAGGGCTGTTGAGCTACAGGGGTCAGCGCGCCTTTCAACCTCAAGATAGGTGACATTTTTAGAACACTGCTGTACCTTCTGTGGGGCCGAGTCGGGTACAGCAGCCGCAGGAACCCGACCCCGGCGGCGCCGTGCCAACGGCGCTTCTCCCTGCTCCTCGTGGGTGGCCGACCCCCCGCGCCCCGCCCACGGGGAGCTGGCCGCAATCGGTGTGGCCGGTGGGGTGCAGTGATGGGAGTCGAGCCCGTCGCAGCGTCATGCTGCGGCGGGCTCGCTCGCCCCCTGGGTTCGGTCCGGCTCACCCCTCTGTCGCGTCCTTGGGCGGAGGGATGGAGGCGCGCGGACCTTGAGGCCCACGCCGAATTTGAGAATTCCCTCAGAATTCGGAACTGAATTTCTCGAATTAAAAGTCGCCGTAACTTGAATTAGTGGTATTTGCCATTAAGATATAAGTATAAGAACAAAGGGAAAGCCGGAAAGTGGCTTTCGGTTCGAGAAAGGCGCGGGAAATGTTCGCAGACCTCAAGATTGACCAGATTTCTCCCAACCCCGACCAGCCTCGCAAGTTCTTCGACGAGGCGAAGCATCAGGAGCTGAAGGGCAGCATCGAGGAGAACGGTCTTCTCCAGCCGGTCGTTGTCCGCCCGGTCGAGGGCGGCGAGGCTCCCTACATGCTGATAGCGGGCGAGCGACGGTGGCGGGCCTGCAGGGCGGCCGGCCTCACGGTCATTCCCTCGAAGGTCATCAAGGACATCGATGAGGAGCGGGCCTACGTTCTCAGCATCGCCGAGAACGTCGGGCGCGAGGACATGACGATCATGGAAGAGGCTGGAGCGTACGCCGATCTCGCGGCGGCGGGATGGAACCCGGCGAAGACCGCCAAGCAGTTCGGGAAGACGGAGACGCACATCAAGTGGCGGCTGGGGCTTCTGACTCTGCGCCAGGAGGTCGCGGAGATGGTGGACAAGGGGCACATCAAGCCGAACCTGGCGTGGCACATCGCGCAGCTCAACCCGGGCAACCAGATGGTCGCTGCGACGCGGTACGTGCGGGGCGACTTCGACTCCGAGGCCGAGGCGCAGCACTTCGCGAACGGTCTCAAGACGATGGAGAAGCAGACGTCGCTCACCAATGAGGAGGCCCCGAGCGTCGAGGAGCAGGAGAGCCGCAAGAAGGCCAAGGCGAAGGCGAAGGACGGTCTCGGTAAGGCCGAAGAGGTCCTGCTGCCGCTCCTTGAGGAGCTGGCGGAGAAGAAGCCGGAGGACCTGGCCGTGATCCTCGGTGACGATCTCGATCGCCACGTGCGGGTGGTCGGCAAGCTCTTCAGTCAGGTCCAGCTGGTGCGAAACCTCCTCAGCAAGGCCCAGGGTATCCAGCGGGCGATGTCGGCCGAGTTCAACAAGAAGGTGGCCGAGGTCCAGCAGGAGGCCAGGGCGGAGCAGGAGTCCAAGGGCAAGGACGCGGCCGCGCCCGAGGCGAAGAAGACGGCTTCGGCTAAGCCTGAGGCGAAGAAGGCAGCTCCGGCCAAGCCTGGGCCCAAGCCGTCGGGTGCCACGCGCCCGGGGAGCCGCACGTCGGCGGCGGGGGCGAACACGGCCACCACACGCAAGGCACCTGCCAAGAAGCAGGTCGCCAAGAGCGGTGCGGCCACGGAGACCAAGGCGGCAGGGGGCACGGGCACCACGGCTACGAAGTGAGCCTTGGGGGCGCGGCGGCTACCGCGCCCCCCCTTTCTCTCCGTCGACTTCCGTAGGTCCCCAGGTCCAGTGGCCTGGGGACAGCGGCGTTGAGGGAACACGAGCACCAAGTGCTGAGCAGCAGGAAAGGAAAGAGCTGCGTGCTAACTCTGTTCACCTACCGCTACCAGGAGTTCCGGCCACCACAGGGTGTTCCCGTACGGATCACCCTGGGCGCTCCCCGCTTCCGGCTCCCGTACCAGCTCACGCACTCGGTGCGTGAGCTGGCACCGCGGCGAGAGTACTTCTCCAAAGGTCTTCCCGAGTTCACCGCGGCGTACCGGGCGGACTTGGATCGGCTCGGGGCGGCACGGATCGCGGCTCGGCTGCGGGAGATAGCAGAAGCGGAGGGGGAGCACAGGCTCGTACTGCTGTGCTTCGAGGACCTGAGGGACCCGGCACAGTGGTGCCACCGCCGGGTCTTCGCCACTTGGTGGAAGGACGCCACGGGTGATGAGGTTCGGGAACTGGGACCGATGGCTAACCGTTTTGAGCAGGGCACCCTGATGTAGGCGCACGGCTTGCCTTCCCTTGCAGCGCCCGGTCTGGGGATCACCGGACCGGGCGCTCTCGTGTATCTGGGGTGGCAATTTGCGCTAGGCTAGAAAATAAATGAAAAACCCCTCAATTCATATTGCTTAGCGGGTCAAATACCTTAGGATTAAGATAAGAAATACAGGGGAAATTCAAAGGCAAGGGGATTGAGATGGAATTCTACTCGGCTCGTGCGCTGATGGCGGTAATTGGCGACGTTCTCAAGCGGGAAGAGGCTCGTACGGGCTGCAAGGGGATCGACCTTGATGTGCGGGTTGCTTACAAGGCGGTTGAGGGTGAGAACCCCGAGAACAGCGTTCCTGTGGTCCTCCGGGGTTCTGACGGAAAGGTGTGGGTGACTGCCTACAACTGCGACAGTGAGCTTCCGGAAGAGGTTGAGCGGGATCTGGGGGTCACTTCGGAGATGCTGATCGATATGGATGAGGCTGAGATGGATGTGCGTTTCGGTTTCGGCTCGTAGATAGGTTGCACTCTTGAAGCATGCCTCATGCTTCTTGTGTTAAGTTCCAGCACAGCGCCCGGCCCGGCACCCGCCAGGCCGGGCGCTGTCGTTCCTCGTGATCGCAGCGCCCAGGAGGCGAGAGATGTTCCAGGGCACCATCCCGGGCCCCATGCGTGCCATCGTGCGTGAGACTGCCCGGAGTTGGCCCCAAGGGAGCCCGGTCTACATCCCGTGCTGCGGCAACTTCACCATCGAACGCTCCCTGGCGGACATGGGCTTCGCCCTCCACTCCTCGGACGTCTCCATCTACACCAGCGCCATCGGGCGGTGGCTCACCGGACAGCCCGTCGGCATCCAGCTCCACGAAGAGAGCGCGGACCAACTGCACTGGATGGCTGATTCCCTGGACGACGGGATCGGCACCGTTGCCACCCTGATGTTGGCGACGCGTTTCCTGGCCAGTGTTGGTCGGGATGGTCTCTGGCACGAGCGGGTGGTGCGTTCCTACCGGGATCAGTGGAAGGCCAAGCACGCTGAGACTGTGGAGCGGCTGTCGCGCTCGGATGTGGCGCTGGCCTCCTACGAGGTGGAGGATGTGCGCTCCTGGCTCCAGAAGGTGCCACGCGATGCCCCGGTGTGTAGCTTCCCCCCTTTCTACGGTGGCGGGTACGAGAAGCTGTATGAGCCTCTGGAGCAGCACTTCACCTGGGATGCTCCGGAGTACGAACCGCTGTCGGATGCTGATGTGGTCGGCGTGCTGGGTGCGATCACCGATCGTCCCTACTGGTTGACTGCCTCCAACCACGATGTGCCCGAGCTGCAGTCCTTCCTGCGCGGCGTCATCAAGGCCACCCCCAGGGCGGCTCCCTTCTACGTCTACGCGTCTGAGGCGCCCACGCGCATCGTTGCTCCTCGCCAGCCCATCGAGCCGGTCAGGGCTCCGAGGCTTCGGGGCGGTGATGAGCTGGTGGCGCCCCTGTCGTTGTCGCTGCTCAAGCCCGGCCAGTTCAACGCACTGCGGTCCCGGTACCTGAACCCGCGTATCGCGCCCGGTGCTGCGAATCTGGCGGTCGCGGTCAAGGACGGCGGTGGCAAGATCCTCGGTGTCTTCGCGATGGCGCCGAGTAGCTACACGCCTGACGAGGCGTACCTGCTGAGCGACTTCGCGGTCGCGCCGACCGACTACCCGCGGTTGTCGAAGCTGATCGTGCTGGCGGCTACCTCCAGCGAGGCCCAGTTGCTGTGTCAGCGGGCGTTCTCCCGTCGTGTCCGGGCGGTATCCACCACGGCGTTCAGCAACAACCCGGTCTCGATGAAGTACCGCGGGCTGCTGCGGCTGACGAAGCGCGGTCCGTCCGCCGAGGACGGCTGGAAGTTCCAGCTCCAGTACCAGGGCGTCATGGGCGATCACACGCTCGCTGAGGCCATGGAGAAGTGGGCGAAGCGGTGGGGCGCCCGTCAGACGACGATGCAGACAGGAGAGTGATGATGGAGGAGTCGATGCAGCTCGCCCCGCCGCAGATGGTGGAGGGCGACCCGCGCACGCTCACGCTCTTGGATCTCAACGCGAGGTTCTTGCCCCACGAGCAGTTCAAGCAGCTGGTCGCGAACATCAAGAGGGATGGGCACCTGACCTCCACGCCGCTGGTGTGGAACGACACCGACAGCGGACAGCTGATCGTGCTCTCTGGTAACCACCGGACGCTGGCGGCGGTCGAGGCCGGGCTGAGGACGATCTGGTGGATGCAGATAGATGAGCCGCTGCCCCGGCAGCGGCAGATTGCTCTCCAGCTTTCGCATAACGCGATCGCGGGCCAGGACGACCCGGCGATCCTCAAGGAGCTGTACGACGAGCTGGAGACGGTGGAGTGGCGGCAGTACACGGGCCTGGACGATAAGGCCCTGGAGTTGCTGGAGAAGGTGGACGTCGCTTCCCTGGGGGAGGCGAACCTCGACTTCGCCAGCGTGCAGTTCATGTTCCTGCCCGATGAGCTGGAGCGGGCGGAGGCCGCGTTCGATGCGGCCCGGTCGACGGCGGCGGCGGACCAGCGGTGGGTGGCGGGTCTGGAGCAGTACGAGCCGGTGCTCGATGCGCTGGAGACCTCCCGGGCCGCGTACAAGATCGGCAACAGCGCGACGGCGCTCGGCGTGATCATTGCCGTGTTCGAGCGGCACGTGGGCGAGCTGGCCGAGGGCTGGTTCGACGCTGCTTCCGGGGAACCGACCCGGGCGGGGACGGCGCCGTTGGAGACGGTGTTCGGCGTGCGAGACGTGCCGGTGGAGACAGCGGCCGTTGTCCGGGCGGCGATCGACCGGATGGTGCAGGACGGCACCGTGTCTGCCGATGAACCGTGGCGGGCGCTGGAAGTCCTGGCAGCACCGGAGAACTAGAGGGCCGAGGGCCAGGAGGTGAGCGGTGGCCGAGGGCACCGTGGAGTCCTGGGAGCGGCAGGGTGGGGAGTCGGTCCAGGCGTTCGAGGCGTTCGCCGTGTACCGCGATCTGGGCCCGGCTCGGAGTGTCACGAAGGTGGCACGGGAGTTGGATAAATCGCGTGCGCTGGTGGGCCGGTGGTCGCGGCAGTTCGCGTGGGTGATGCGGGCGGTGGCGTATGACCGTGAGCAGGACCGGTTGTTCCTCGCGGAGCAGGCGCAGGCGCGGCGTGATCTGGCGCGCAGGCACGCGAAGTTGGCGCAGGCGGTACAGAGCAAGGCAGTGGCCCGGCTCCAGGTGCTCGACCCGCGGGAGCTGTCGCCGTCTGAGCTGCTGCGGTACGTCCAGGTCGCGGCGGAGATCGAGCGGCGGGCTGTGGGTGAGACACCGGCGGTCGGGGCGGTCGAGGACCGGGACCAGGGCGCGGACGTGGCTTCGCTGTCGGACGAGGAGCGGCGGGCGCGGATGGATCAGTTGCGCCGGGAGCTGGAGCGCCGGTTGTCGGAGGGCGCGTCGTGAGCCGTGGCCGGGTCAAGCGCCGCATGGTCGAGGGGTTCGCGGACCCGTCGGTGATGAGCGAGGAGCAGCTGAGGGCCGAGGCCGCGGCACTGTTCCGGGCCGATGAGTTGTCGGCGCGGAGGTGGGCGTGTGAGGTCCCGGACTGTGACGGGCTGCCCCATACGGGGTGGCTGCATCACCATGCCCGTGCGGCGCAGCGTCGGCCGCTGTGGCTGTGGACGGTGTGGATGCTGCTCACCGGCCGTGGCTGGGGGAAGTCGCGGACGGCGGCGGAGGCTGTGTGGGAGTGGGCGCAGCCGCCGGGGCAGCAGATCGCGGTGGTGGCGAAGAACGCGACGCTGGTGCGGGACATCTGCTTCGAGTCCCCGAAGTCGGGGCTTTTGACGGTGATCCCGCCGGAGGAGGTGGCGAAGTACAACTCCAGCTTGGGCGAGACGACGCTGAAGCTGAAGAACGGCACGCTGATCCGCGGGTTTGGTGCGGAGACGCCGGACAACCTGCGTGGGTGGGCGTTCGACAAGGCGTGGTGCGACGAGTACGCGGCCTGGTCGCGGCACACCGCGCAGGAGGTCTACGACATGCTGTGGTTCTGCCTGCGTGAGGCGGACACTCCGCAGGTCGTCATCTCCACGACGCCGAAGCCGCTCCCGCACGTCAAGCGGCTGGTTGAGCGTGGCCGGGCGCAGGAGAAGCAGCACCGGGAGGGAGGGGCCCGGCCGCGGGTGGTGTTGACCCGCGGGCACATGCGGGAGAACGACGCGAACCTGTCGGCTGCGGCCCGGGAGGAGCTGGAGGAGGAGTACGCCGGCACCAGGCTGGGGCGGCAGGAGCTGTCGGGCGAGCTGCTTGAGGATGTGGAGGGCGCGCTGTGGCAGGGCTGGATGCTGGAGGTCGACGGGTTCCGCCCGAGGCCGGAGCATCTGCCCGATCTTCAGCGGCTGGTCGTGGCGGTGGACCCGGCGACCAAGAGCCACGAGAACGCGGACATGACCGCCTTCACCGTCGCCGGGCGCGGCTGGCCGGTGGAGACGATGTTCGGCGACGACCGGCCGCGCGGGTATCTGCTGCACGCCGAGCAGGACCGGTACACGCCGACGCAGGCGATGAAGCGGGCCGCGAGGCTGTATCACGAGCACCGGGCGGACTGCGTGGTCATCGAGGCGAACAACGGTGGGGACTACCTGCCCGCGCTGCTGGAGCAGGTGGACCCCACGGTGAACTGGAGAATCGTTCATGCGACTCGCGGGAAGCGGGCGCGGGCGGCTCCGGCGGCGCAGCTGTACGAGCAGGCCCGAGTGCACCACGTCGGCTCGGCCCGGAGGTACGCGGAGCTGGAGGAGCAGATGACCACGTTCGTCGGCCAGGGGGAGACGGAGGACTCGCCGGACCTGCTGGACTCGGCGGTGTGGGCGTTGTGGGATCTGTTCCTCGACCCGACGATGCCGCCTCCCCGTGGCGGGGATGACCAGCGGCTGAGTGGGCGAAGGTAGCAATCGGCACGCATGTGGCAGTGAGGTGGCCGAGGAGTTGAAACCAGTGGGCTCGGGCGCGCACAACAACAAGGCTTCCGGTACTCGGACGGGATCGTACCCCCGAGCTGCCAAGAGGCCCTGCCTTCTTGTCTGCATCACCGGCTTGATCACCCGACCAGGAACCCTGTTCGAGTGATCAAGCCGGTTGAGCGGTAAGCGGAAGGCTTCTCAGTCGATCGTGATGCGGATGTTCTTGACACCGCTGGATTCGTGGAACCCGACGAGTTTCACCTTCTCGCCCTTACTGATGCTGTGGCTCTCGTACTCGTAGTACCAGCCGTCGCCGCTGTTCTTTTCGCCAATCACCCAGATCCTGTGTTCCGAGGTCCCCGGGCAGTATCGTGTGATGCTGCCGGTCAGGGTGAAGCCGTACCAGCCGTCGCCGTCGTTCCAGTAGGTGTAGTCACCGTTGAACGTGGCGCAGATGGTCGAGCGGGTGATGGGGGCGGCCTGCGCGACGCCCTGTCCCAGCATGGCGACAGCAGCCGTCAGTACGCCAACTACCGTGGATGCTCGCTTGATATTGCGCCGCATGCGGTCTCCTTAGAGTCAGAGTTGTTGGTGTTGCATCCACTGGTTGACGCCAGTGACGACGGCTCCACACGTCCAGCCGCCACCGGTGTGGGTGTGGGCGGGGAACCTGCAAAACGGGGCCATCCTGGACATGCTCTGCACTATTCCGCTGGCGTGGAGGCTAGTGTTCAGCCCGGGTGAAGGCCGATGTCTGCGATTCCGGCCGAGTGCGCCCTTCGGGCCCACGCCCCGAGCCGCTCTCACATCCGGCCCGCGCGAGGTGCCCACTGCACTGGTCCGGTAGGCGCATGAGGTGAAGGAGAGGGCGGGGACCAGGGCCAGGCTCGTGAGCCGGACACCCTGAACAAGCCGAACAGACCGCACAGGCATAATCCCGACCTCCCCCGACGCGTGTCGGCCCCCTGTCGACCGCGTGCCACAGAGCTTGCGGAGATCTGCCGTGCCAGGGCAATGGCGAGCAGCTGTCCCGGACAGCCCGCCGCTGTCCGGCCTGGTCACGGCCCTGTCCGGATTTCGTCCCGGACAACTAGCGCGGCTAGCCCGGCGTACGGCTGTGCTGCGGGCATATGGCGTATCTCCTCATCTCGTTGATGAACTCGTGAACTGCTCCGCTGTGGGCGGATGGTTGTCCGCCCACAGCGCGCCCTCTCAGCTCGGAGCTACGCTGTGCGGTGGCGTAGGGGCTGAGCTTTCCTGGAGTGGACGTGGGCCTGCGCCAACTCGTGATCGATGCGTGGTCGTGGCTGAACTACAAGCCGGTGATGGCGGAGGCCGGGCGTCCGGGCAGCCGCGCGTTTCCGGAGCTGGCCAAGACGTGGGTGCCGCCGCACGAGCTGCGGCGTTTGGCCGCGTACAAGGTGCTGGCGTCGTACGACAACAACCAGGCCGGGCAGCTCGCGGCGGCCGGTGGCGACGAGAGCGCGTTGGAGCGGCGCGAGCTGGGCGATGCGGCCAAGCTCGTGGACACCGCGCTCGGCTACCTCCTCGGTTCGGAGCAGAAGGTCGCGGTCGAGGGGGCGGAGCACGACGGCGAGGAGACGCCGACGCCAGGCGCGGCGGAGGCCGCCGCGGTGCAGGACCGGTTGCGGAAGTGGGCGGACAAGGAACTGCTGACCTTCCGGGTCCAGCAGGCCGAGCGGGCCGCGGTGCTGCTCGGGGACAGCGTGATGGTGCTGGCGTGGAACCCGGAGAAGCAGCGGCCGACGCTGCGCGTCTATGACCCCGGGTTCTTCTTCCCGCAGTGGGGCGACGAGGACGAGGACTTCCCGAGCCGGGTGCATCTGGCGTGGGAGCTGCCAGCGGACGACGACGCGGGGCTGAAGGCCAGGGTGCGTCGGGTGACGTACGAGCTGGGGCCGATATCCGAGGACGGCGAGGTCGGTGTTGACGGTGCCGTGGCTGGTGGGCGGCAGTACCCGTGGGAGCCGGGCCGGACGTCCACCGTGACGTGCTACCTCACGGACGCGGAGTGGCTGCTGGAGGACCTGAAGAACGGCGAGACGCTGGACCGGCTGCCGGAGGGCAAGGCGAGCTTCCGGGTGGGGCCGGACGGTACGGAGCTGGACCGGCTGGATCTGATGATCGACTTCGTGCCGGTGGTGCACATCGCGAACACGATCCCCGACGGCGGAGAGCACTGGGGGCGGTCTGTGCTCGCGCGGGTTCTGCAGGCGCTCGACGAGCTCGCGGCCACGGACTCGGACAGCTCGGCGGCATCGGCAACGACGGGTACGCCGATCATCGGGCTTGCGGGTGCGCGGCTGCCGGTGGACCGGGCGACGGGCAAGCCGCAGGAACTGGAAGTGAAGGCCGGTGCGGTGTGGCAGCTCGGCGAGACGGGCCGGATGGACGCGCTGGATACGTCGCCGCAGTTGGCCGAGTTGCGGGCGCGGGTAGATCACCTGCTGGAGCGGATCGCGGCGAACTCGCGGGTGACGGCGGCCGGGCTGGGCACGCTGGACGCGACGGAGGTGCCGTCGGGGTACGCGCTGAAGCTGGCGCTGGGGCCGCTAGACGCACTGATCGGGATGATGCGGCTGGCGCGGGAGCACAAGTACCGGTTGCTGTTCAAGATGGTGCAGAGGCTGTACCAGGCCGGGCAGGCGGAGGGCTGGACGGCCGGGGAGACGCTGCCATCGCGACTCGCGTGGGCGCCACACACGCCGACGGACCGCGGTGCGGTGCTGGAGGAGGTCGTCACGGCGTACGGGGCGGGCGTGCTGTCGTTGGAGACGGCGGTGGCGATGCTCGTGGAGGCCGGATATCCGATCAAGGCCGCCTCGCAGGAGGTGGAGCGGATTCGGGCGAAGGCGGACCAGGAGGCCGCAGTGCGGATGGCGGAGGCCGCAGCTCGTCGCGGACCCGATGGTGAGGCTGAGGAGGAAGGGGACCAGGCCGAGCTGGAGAAGGGGCCGCGCGAACTCGAAGCCGCAGCAACAGTCAGTGGGTGATTCGCTCCATTCTGTTGCTGCTGGTCCGCTGTCTGTGCTGGAGCAGCGTGGTTTTGCTTGCCCGCCGAGGTGCGCCGTCCGCTCTGCGGGAGCAGCGTAGAGGTATGGCTGCTCGGATCGTCGTGCACCGGCCGTCGCTGACGAGTGGGCGCCGAGTCACTGCCGATGGACAGATCCTCGGGATCGCGTATGGCCTCTCTGATCTGCGCGAATTTCTCCGGCGTGCGGGGCTGGAACCGGATGAGGTGAGGTTGGAGGACCCGGCCGTGATCGAGTGGCGGGGCGGGGGTTCTGAGATCTGGGTCTGAGCGGTGGAGCTGTCACTCGTGGTCGTCGTGATCGCGGAGGGCGTCCTTCGCTGCGCGGAGTGCTCGGAAGAGTTCGATGCCGGGTCCATCCCCGTTCCTGCGGGGGTGCAGAAACGGACCTGACGGGGCATATGCCAAACGCTTTAAAGCCTGCGAGGTGTCTCTGGGATCGTCTACCCTTCGGCATATGCAAAACATTTCTGCACTGCGGAAATGGGGTGTACCGTCAGCCCGACCACGTTGACTAGGGCATCAGTAAGCCGTGCTCGGCGCACGCAGTGGAGCCCTGCTCCGCATGCAGAGCAGGGCTCCCTGGGGAGTGGCCTTCAGCGGCTGGCGACCGTGGCGCTAACATCGCCACGGTCGCCAGCTAGAAGAGCGAGTCCCCCAGCAGGGTCGCCATCGCTGAAGCAATCGCTGAAACCATCGCACTGACCACGATGAGGGCCAGTTCGCGTCGTCCCAGCTTGTCGACCAGCTTCCCTAAATGCCGTCGCATCGGCGACCTCCTCTGTATCGCCCCGGACCCGGCGTCCGGGAACGTGGGTGGCGGAGGGCACATATGCCGTGGCACGAGGACAGATTACGCGTAGTGCACCCGGTGGGTGGCCTGTTCGGGAATTCGACCACGGCAAACCGGAATCCGTCTGGTGCCGACAAGATGGCTACACTGATCACCGGCGCGGGGGCGCGCTCTGGAGGAGATGCATGCTCCGGCCCCTGCCGCCTCGCCGTCCCGTGGGCTTTCGCCGTGACGGGCGGCCTATCTACCCGATTCTCGGGGCCTCTTCGGAGGACGAGACGAACGACCAGCTCGATGACGTGGCCGCCGAGACCGGCCAGGAGCAGCAGGTCACGTTCACCCAGGACCGGCTGGGCAAGATGCTCACCCGGGAGAAGGCGCAGGGGGAGCGGGCTGCGATCAAGCGGCTGTTGTCCCAGCTCGGCTTCGACTCCCCGAAGTCGCTGACCGAGTTCGTGTCCACCCAGCGTGAGGCGGAACAGGCCGCGTTGTCCGAGGTGGAGCGTAGGGAACAGGTGGCGGCCGAGAGGGAGTTGCAGGCCGCGCGCCGGGAGGAGCAGGCCGCCGAGCGAGAGCGGGTGGCGCTGCGCCGGGCCGCGCTGGTGGCGCTCGGCGCGGAGGGCGATGACCTGGTGGACGCGGAGCGTCTGCTGGCCGTGGACGATGAGGATGTGGACGAGGCGCAGATCCAGTCGGCGGCCGAGGCTCTGCGGGCGCGCCGACCGGAGCTGTTCGGTGAGGTCCGCACTCTGGTGCCGTCGGCTCCTGCGGGTGCACCGGCCGGGCGCGGCCCGACTCGTACGGCGCCGGTGTCCAAGCCCGGTTCGGCCGGGCTGGAGATGGCCAAGCGTCGCGGCCTGATTCCGGAGTTCAGCGACTCCGCCGCCCGGTAGTTCCGGGCCCAGATCCTGGGGACCACGCCCCTTGAACTTCGTGGACGGCATCGCCTCCGTGGGCGGTGTGCGGATTTGTGACCGCAGCGTCCATGGAGATACGCACATGACCATTCAGCCCGTCTCGACGTCCGAGTACACGACCGCCAACCGCGAGTGGCTGGCGTCCCTGCACGGCACCGACTCCGTCGACACGATCACCCTCGACCTGAACCTGTTCTGCGAGGGCACGCACTATGTGTGCGGCGATGGGTGCGAGCCGTACGGCCGGGTGCTGTCGGGCGTGCCGGTCGGCAGGGTCGCGGAGTCCGGCCTGTACGGCCCGTACGACCCCGAGGCGCACTGCGGGCGTCAGATCCTGCGCGGTTTCGTGATCGCCGAGGCCCCGTTCGCTCCGGGCCAGACCCGTGTTCCGGCCGCGCTGCTCTGGCACGGGGCGGTGAAGGCGTCGAAGGTGCCGGGCGGCATCGACGTGTCCCAGCTCGTGTGGCACCCGCGTGCCGCGCAGATCCGCTACGTGTGAGCGGGGCTGAGCTGTGACGATTCAGGACCTGCTCAAGGACGTCTCGGTCATGGACCTGACGGCGTTCGCCAGGGCGATCCCGTCCCCGAAGGACTTCCTCCTCACCCAGACGATCTTCCCGACCGTGGAGATGCGTGAGGTGAAGTGGCGTACGAAGGACTCCGGTCGGTACGTCAACGTCGCCAAGTACCGGGCCTTCAACGCGAGCGTGCCGTTCGCGACCCGTGAGGCGTGGCAGACCTCCCGCGAGGGTGCGCTGCCCGCGCTGGGACAGAAGCTCGTCGTCTCCGAGCAGGAGCAGATCCTGCTGGAGGCGTCGCACGGCTCGGATCAGGACCGGCTGATCGAGCTGCTGTACGACGACGTGGAACGGCACGTCGAGGCCATCCGGTCCCGGCTGGAGCTGGCCGCCGGTGACGTGCTCGCGGACGGCCGGTTCAGCCTGGAGCAGGAGAACGGGCTGACGCTGGAGGCGGACTGGAACGTCCCCGCCGCGAACATGCCGGTTGCCCGGATACCGTGGTCGGACCCGGCATCCGATCCGATCGCGGATGAGCTGCGGTGGATTCAGCACCTGGACGACATCGGTGCCCCGGAGCCGGAGATGGTGGTCTCCTCCCGGAAGGCGTTCAGCCACCTGGCGGCGAACAACGCTTACAGGGCGGCCTACTACGGCAGCGTGAACCCGTCGACCACGCCGACGGCCACGCTTACCCCGCAGCAGATCAACGTGGTGCGTGGCAACTACAGCCTGCCGCCCATCACTTTCTACAAGGCCCAGGTGCGGGTGGACGGCAAGCCCCGCAAGGTGCTGCCCGAGGACCTGTGGGTGCTGGTGCCGCCGGAGCGGGAGAAGTGGGCGCAGACCATGTGCGGGGCGACCGCGGAGGCCCTGGCGCTGTCGCGCGGGACGAACCCGGAGATCATCCGGGAGGACGCCCCCGGCCTGATCATCACCCGAGGCGTCCAGGACGACCCGGTGCAGATCTGGACCAAGGGGGCCGCCGTCGGCATGCCGGTCATGCACACCCCGGACGCGCACATCGTGGCGAAGGTCCTGTGATGGCGGGCCGCGGGCGGCTGAAGGCCGCGGTGTACGTACAGGACCCGACGACCAGGGAGGACTTGGTCCTTTGGCCGGGCGACTGCCCGGAACCGGAGCTGGCGGTGCTGATCACCAACCCGGATGCGTGGGAGGTGCCCCCGGGCGACTGCGACGAGGAGCCCGGTCCGGTGTCGGTGGGGAAAGTGGAGCCGTCCGGAAGCAAGGACGACGGCCACGAGGAGGCGGTCGGCGCGGGCGCGGCGAAGAAGTCCCCGCCTCGGCGGAGCGGGGGCCGTTCGGCGTCCGCGTCGTCGTGACCATCGGAAGGCGGACCGCTACCGGGAACAGCCCGGTGGCGGGCCGCGCCGTGCGGAGGGAGTAGCGGGTGGACGAGTTCCAGAGGTCGTGGCTGCTGGCGCAGCTCGGACCGGATACCGACCCGGCCGACTTGGAGCGCCGGTACTTTCGGCTGCGGTCGGTGCGCGCGGTCGCCCTTGAGGTCCTGGGTGAGCGGCGAGCGAAGCTGCTCGGCGACCCGTTGAAGGTCACCGTCGACGGGGTGGTGACCATGGACCTCCAAGAGAATCTGCGTGGTATCGAGCGGCAGATCGAAGGCGCGCGGAAAGCTCCGGCTCCCGACGACCCCGTGAACGAGGAGAAGGCCGATGCGCTTATGACGACCTCGCTGGCGCCGATGCGGCGCTATCGGTAGTGCTGCGTCTGGTAGGTCGCGGGCTCCGTGGAGTGCGTGACGCGCCGACGTCCTCGCGTGCTGAGGAGTATCAGACAACGCGCAGGCATTATCTGAGGTCACGTGTTCCGGCGCTGTCCGGGACAGGCCAATCCTGTCCCGGACAGTCCCTGCCCGTTGCCGGACAGACAGCCGCCTGCCATTCTCTATCGCGGGTACGACGGCTGCGAGGGGAGTTCGGGGCCCTCGCCCCATCACCCGGTCCGCTCCACCATCCCGCAGCCAGCTGGAGGTTCCGTGAGCCACCCGCAACACACCCCGGCAGAACGCTGGGTCCTCGCTTTCGACGAATCCTGCGACACGTGCTCCGCGGTGTCGGCCGCCGTGGCGAGAGCAAGCGACGACAAGTTCGAGGTACTGCCGCTGGCACACCCCCAGGTGCAGGAGTGGCGTCGACTGAGTTCGGGGTCCGAACCCGCTTGGAAGCCGACGTTGCTGCGCGTCCGGGGCAACGGCGTGCGTGAGTGGACCGGGCCTACCCTGTCCCTGGCGCTGGCGCGACGTCTCGGAGTGCGGTCAACTATCCGTGTTCTGCAGGCACTTGGCGAGCTGCGCGAGGAGGCCACCCGCGGCCCGGACAAGGCCCCCCAGAGCGGAGGCTCGGTCAGCCGCAAGAGGTTCCTCCACCTCGTCGGCGGCACGGCCGCCGCGGTCAGCCTGACGGCGGTCGGCCAGACACCCGCGTTCGCCAAGGCATCAGAGCCCGCAAGGGCCGCCGCCTGGGTACGGGAGAACATGAGCACACTCCCACGTACCTACGACGAGATCGTCCGGCACCCGGTCCCGTACCGCAAAGCGATCTTCGAGGTGCTGACGCCCGGAGAGCGGTCACGGGCCTGGCTGGACCACTTCGCTGCGTACCGCACGGGCCATCCGAAGCTGTCGTCCGCTCAGGAGCGGGTCATGACGCGGCTGAGGGAGCTGACTCCCAAGGTCTTCGCCGAACCCGATCGGCACAGCGCCGAGCTGGACGCTCTCGCGGAGCAGGCGCGCCGCGTGTTCGGCTTCGACGAGGCCGCCGCCATCCTCACCCGCCTCGGCCCGGACGACGGCCTCACGGTGCGCAGGCCGAACTGCGGGTGCAACATGAGCGACTCATGGTGCGGCACCCTCTACTGCGGCCCGGTCAACTGCAACCCGAGCTCGAGCGGCTGCGGCACCTTGTACACGAAGCCCTGCAATGGCGTGTGCATGCAGTAGTCGCCGAGCTACCGATCCGCCGGCCTCGGCTCACCCGAGGCCGGCGAGGCCCCTCGGGTTAGACCACAGACGCGAGCCGACCGCCCGACCCGCTGACTCCGTGACCGACGTTATGTCACCCCGCGAGCCACATTTCGTCGGTCGGGCCGGGCCGACCGAGACTCCTCAGGGGAAGCGGGCGGCGGTGGGGCGAAGAGGGCGTGGCTGCGGTGGCCCTGTTGGATCAGCGTGCGGTAGGAGTCGGGCTGGGCGTCGGTACCGGTAGCTGTGCGGATCTTCGTGGTGTGGTGGTCCTTTCGGGTGGGGTAGGTGTCCGCCTGTTTGGCTTGATCGTCGGCACACTGTCGAGGCGCTTTGCCTGTGGCGCCCGGCTTCCGGGACTATGACGGCATGGCCTCGTTGAAACAGTTTGAGCCCGCGTCTGGCACCCGCGATTTCCTTGCCGCCGAGCATGAGAGGCGGGAACGCGCGTTCGCAACAATCCGGGAAGTGTTCGGCCGATACGGCTTTCAGCCCCTCCAGACCCCGGCGTTCGAGCGGCTGGACGTTCTCACCGGCAAGTACGGCGACGAGGGCGACAAGCTGATCTTCAAGATCCTCCGGCGTGGCGAGCATGAGGCGACCGGCGAGGCTGATCTCGCTCTCCGCTATGACCTCACGGTGCCCCTGGCTCGCGCGGTGGCGGCCTACGGCAGCCAGCTGCCCTCCCCTTACAAGCGGTACGCCATCGATCCGGTGTGGCGGGCGGACCGGCCGGGCAAGGGGCGCTTCCGCGAGTTCGTGCAGTGCGACCTGGACATCGTGGGCTCCTCTTCTCCGTTGTCCGACGCCGAAGTCGTTCTGGCCCTTCACGACGCTCTGGATGCGCTCGGCGTGCCGGAGTTCCGGTTCCTGCTGAACTCCCGGCATGTTCTGTTCGGTCTGCTGGAGGCATACAGCGTCCCCGCAGACCTGGGGTCCGGAGTACTGATCACGCTCGACAAGCTTGACAAGCTGTCCCCGGAGGCTGTCGTCGAGGAGCTGGTCACGGGGCGCGGCCTATCGTCCGAGGTGGCGCAGGGCTTGGTGGATGACCTGACGTCGCCGGATGCGGTGGAGCGGATCAGGGGTGAGCTGAAGTCCAGCGAGGTCGGTCAGGCGGGCCTGGCTGAGGTGGACCGGCTGCTGGAGCTGACCAAGGACTCCATCCCCGCCGAGCGGATCGGCTTCACGCCAAACCTCGTGCGCGGCCTCGACTACTACACGGGAGTCATCTTCGAGGTCACCGCGCCGGGCATGCCAGGGTCGATCGCGTCCGGCGGCCGATACGACGGTCTCATCGCGCGGCTCGGCGGGAAGGATTCCCCGGCTTGTGGCGGCTCGCTGGGCATTGAGCGCATCTTGCCGCTGCTGGAGCAGGGCGAGGAGGGCGGTTACTCGCAGATCGATGTGGCCGTCACGGTCATGGGCGAGGACCTGTCTGCGGACAGCTTCCGGATGGCGGCTGAAATCCGCCGAGCCGGAGTTCGAACGGGTGTTTACCTGGGGTCCAGTGGGAAGTTCGCCAAGCAGATGAAGTGGGCCAGCGATCAGGGGGCCCGCTTCTGCGTGATCTATGGCCAGGCGGAGCGTGATGCCGACTCGGTCACGCTGCGGGACATGGACAGCGGTGAGCAGGTCCAGGTCCCGCTCGATCAGGCCGCCGCAGAACTCGCGCGGCGGTGCGCACCATCCAGTTGACGCGCAGCGGACCCATTCCGCTGCCGGCCTTCGAGGAGTAGCGGATGGGTACGCAAGGCGATCGGATCTTCCAGATCACGGCTGAGCGGGGGTTCCCGGACCCCTGGCTCAGCTTCGGAGACTCACTGTGCGATGAGGCGGCACTCAGCACGGAGTTAACTCGGGCGATCGGCAAGGTTCGCAAGGAGCCGACGGCTGAGGCGCGCACCGAGGTCACCCGGGTCTTCCAGGCGAAGAAGGCGAACCTGCGCCGCTGCGCTGGGATTCTCGACCAGGTGTTGGGTGACTACGACGCCTCGGGCATGTGGACGGTCCTGGACGAGCGGGCTGGACGGCTGGACGTCGCGGACGTGCTGGAGACCTGGGGCCGCACCCAGGCACTGCACCCGTTCCCCGTGGTGCTCAAGAGCCTGGAGTTCAACTGGGGCTACATGAAGGAGCACGGCGTCCGGGCGTTCTACGAGATGACCCGCGGCTACGTCCTACGGCTCCGGGAGAACACCGAACGCTGGCATGAAGCCTGGCGCGGCGAGGCCGAGACGGGAGTGGTGGACCGCATCACCTCCATCGAGTGCGACCTGGCGAGCATCGAGGCGCCGATGCACTGCGACGTGTGCAAGAAGACGATCACCGCGCTGCTCTACCTCGACGAATAGCTCGCGAGGCGCATGCCCCACCGTGCCCCTGCACTTCGAGGCGGAGCGGGGGCCGTGCGGCGTCCGCGCCATCGTGACCATCGGAAGGCGGCCCGCCACCGGGAACAGCCCGGTGGCGGGCCGCACCGCGCGGAGGGAGTAGCGGGTGGACAAGTTCCAGACCAGGTCGACTCGCAGGCGGCATGAGCTGCGCCGCAGCTCAAGGGGGTGGCTGCCCACTTCTGATACTGCCGCAGGCTGCGGGTAGGGTCGCGGTACCCGAGCTGAAGAGGTAGTTGCATGGCCAACGATATTGTGATCGCGCAGACAACCAGCGACGACGCGGATCAGGCGCAGGCGCTTGCCCGGGGTGCGGTTGAGAGCAAGCTAGCAGCGGGCGTTCACATCGATGCGCCGATCACCGCCTTCTACTGGTGGAAGAGCAAGGTCGAGACGGCACAGGAGTGGCGGATCTCGTACATGACTACGACAGACCGCCTCCCGGCGCTGGAGGCGTGGCTGCACGAGCAGCACCCGTACGACGTCCCCCAGTGGATCACGCTGCCCGTGACCGGTGGGTCGGAGGCGTACCTGGCCTGGGTTGTTGAGGAGACAGCACGGGGCTGACGGACTGTACGACGGCGTTTGCGTCCCGAGCTTGCCCGCGTGGCCCGCGCATTCGATCAGTGGGGCAAACCAGAGCACTGCTACCGCGCGCTGCTCTCCGCCGAGGAGGCCGCTCCCCAGGAAGTGCGGCGCGGCTCCGTCCGCACGCTCGCCACGGGCCTGCTTCGGCACGACCGCGTACTCCCGGACGTCCGTTCCTTCGCCAAACGTATCGGCGGCGCGTAGCCGTTCAGACGAGCTGTTGCCTTTGAACTTCTTGACCCTGGCGGCGGGCCGATGCCGACGAGGCGCGGGTGCGTGGCGGCCACGAGGGCGAACAGGGACGCGCCACTCCAGCAGGGCGCGGGGGCGAGGGAAGCTGCGGTGGAGGTGACGTGGCTGCTGCCCGCCCGCCGCTACCGGTAGCGGCGGGCGGGCACCAGTGGCGCGGCCGTAGTCGCAACGGGCAGGATCAGCCTCATGAAGATTCTCGTGCTTGGTGGTACATGGTTCTTGGGGCGAGCTGTTGCTCAGGCGGCACTTGATCGGGGGTGGTCAGTGTCGGCGTTCAACAGAGGGAGGTCGGGCACGGCGCCGCAAGGGACGCGGGAGATTCACGGAGACCGCACGGTCCCAGAAGATCTGTCGGCACTCGCCCGGCACGGGCCGTGGGATGCCGTGATCGATACCTCAGCCTCCGAGCTGGCGCCTAGGAACGTGCTGGCCGGAGCTAAGGCGCTGGAGTCCGTAGTCGGTAAGTACGTGTACATCTCCACGGTCAATGCGTACCGGGGATGGCCGAACGAGCCGTTGACGGAGTCGTCCGAGGTGCTCGACGGGCCTGCTGACGCCGACGCTGACTACGGGCGGCTGCCTGCGAACTGGGACGGTCCTGACTGGTACTACGGGCGGCAGAAGGCGGGGGCTGAGCGTGCGTCTCTGGCAGCTTTCGGCGCAGAGCGCGTGTCGATCCTCCGACCGGGGGTGATCTTGGGGCCGGGTGAGTATGTTGGGCGTCTCCCATGGTGGCTGCGGAGGACAGAGAAGGGCGGGGCGATCCTCGCCCCAGGCGAGCCGAACAAGTCGATTCAGCCCGTGGACGTCAGAGACGTAGCGGCGTTCGCGCTGGACCGGGCCGTCGCAACGGGCGGCGGCGCGTTCAACGTGACGGCACCCGTGGGCCGCGAAACGATGGGGGGATTCCTCACGGCTTGCCTGGAAGTGACGGGGGGCGCAGGGCGCCTTGTATGGGCGCCAGACGGCCTTCTGGCCGAGCACGGGGTCCAGCAGTGGACCGAGATGCCGCTCTGGCGCACGCATGCTGGCGTGTGGAACATCGACTCCTCTGGAGCGCGCGCCGCTGGCTTGCGGTGTCGTCCATTGACGGACACGGTTTCCGCCACGTGGGAGTGGATGCAAGGCGGTGGTACACCGGTTGAGCACCCGCGTTGGGCTGAACACGGCATCTCGATGGTGAAGGAGACAGAGATCCTGGAGAGGCTAGGAGCCTAAGCGTCAGCTCTCGAGGGCCAGCGGTGCGGTAGCGCCGAGCCTATTCGCTGTTGCCGCCGCGCTGTACTCCTCGATCCGCTCGCCGAGGGCGCTGGCCTGCGCTGCACCAACGAAGTTGGGATGGCAGAGGCCAGAGCGCACAGCGGCCAGACGCTCCAGCGTCCCCGCGCCGCGCCATACCGTGGGCACTTCGAAGACGGGGCCCAGAGCCTCGCAGGCCCCGTCGAGTTCACCGCGCAGGAGCCGGGCGCGGGCGAGATCCACCGACGCTTGGGTCGCGATGAGTAGGGGACGCTGGTCTTCGGGCCTATTGCCCAAGAGGTGCAGGGCGCTGTGTGCGGCTGCTTCTGCCCCCTCAGAGTTGCGCAGCAGCAGATAGGTCGTGGCGTTGCTCATGGCAACGCGGTCGTCCGGGAACCCGAATTCACCGCCGATGTCGTCGTGGAGCTCGTCTCGGGCCCCGGTCTGCTGTTCGAGGGCGTTTCGCACAGCACGTTCTGCTGCGGCCGGGTTCCCCAGGTGCCCGTACGCGCGGCCCTCGATCACGGACAGGCGGGTGCGGGCGGTGTCACCGAGTCCCCCGAACCGCTGCGCAGTGTGTACGAGCCGAACGGCTTCAGATGGGCGACCGTCCCAGTACGCCAGGAACGCGAGCGCACCGTGAGCGTATGCCTGGAGGGGCCCGTGCTCGATGACTTGGCCGTAGAGCGCCGCGGTGCGCGACAGCGATACGGCTGTGGGCAGTGAGCCGAGGTCGAAGGCGATCGCTGAGAGGAGAGCTGCGGACTGGCCTGCGGCGAGGTACCCGCGGGTTCGCTGGCGGGGGACTTGGGTCCGTTCCAGCAGGGACTGGGCAACGCCCAGGAGTTCCTTGGCACGACGGTATACCTCGATCGGCGAGGTGCTGTTGTAGTCGCGGGCCAGGGCCACGACGTCGTCGTCGAGCTGGTCGAGCGTCATGTCTGGAACGCTGAGGGAGGCGGCGTCACCGGCGTGTGCGGCTGCGTCCCGAGCAGTCATTGCAAGTTCACTTTCGTTGAGCGTAAGTACGTGGCCTCCGACCGGAGCCGGAGGTAGATCGGTCGGCGGGGCCAAGAGCTGCCGCGCGGGGTACCCGAGCATGTGCTCCAGGACCTGCGGGGCTGGTTGGTTCGGGAGTCCCTTGACGCGGCCGGAGGTCCATCGACGGAACGTTTGTTCCTCCACCGTCGCGGTCGACGGGGGCTCACCGGCTGCTGCTGCGACCTCTCGGGCGGCCTTCTCATAGGCCCGTCTGAACATGTCAAAAGTCCAGCCCCGCTCACGAACCAGCACTTGGAGCAGTGTCCGCGCGTCCATGGCCGACGCTTCCTTTCCAGCCGACGTGTTCACGGGCAGGGCCGAAGCGGCTTGCTAGCCCCACAGCCCACTATTGCCCAACCTGAACCAGGCATAGGGATCTTGAGCGCAAGTGGGGCTCAGATGACATGTCGGTGGTACCCGAGTCACCCGATGGTGTGTGAGGTGGCACTTGCTGCGACATGGCGAACGCTGCTGCGTGACGGAAATCTTGATCTCCCCTCGCCGTTCCGAATGCGCATATCGAACGGTCCGGCGCAGGCCGGTCCACTGGGGAATCACGTCGGTGCGATGGAGGAGCCATGACCGTCATGGCAGAGGCAGGAATCAGGGAGTACAGGCAGGAGCTGACTGCTCACCCGCAGGACCTCAAGGTCTTACGTCTGATCGTCAGAGCGCACCTGCGTTATTGGGGCGTCGGTCAGCTAGTGGAAGCCGCGACGCTGGGTGTTCACGAGCTGCTGTCCAATGTGGACAAGCACACGGAGTCCGCTACGTGCGTCCTCACGCTCCAACGTCAGCCTGCTGGCGTGCGTGTAACGGTCAGTGACACCAGCACCGATCTGCCGGTTGTTCGTACTCCGGACTGGGCCGCTGAGAGCGGGCGGGGGTTGGTTCTCCTGAGGGAGCTGGCCACCTCTTGGGGCGTCAAGCTCACCGCTGAAGGCAAGGACGTGTGGTTCGAGATCGAGATCAGCACGGCTTCGGGGGAGCCCACCGAGTGAGCGAGATGCACAGCCGACACCGGCGCCCCCGGCCCCGTGCCGGGGGCTACTGGGTCGAGGTCACCGCCTTCCACGCCGAGATCGAGCAATCCCTACAGGGGTTCCAATTCGGTGGGGCGCCCGCTGATACACCCGCGCGAGCTGTTGCACGGCTTCGCATACGAGTGCGGTGGGTGGCCTGGTACATGCATCAGATCTCTGCCCAGCGGGCGGCCTTTGCGTGGTTGAAGGACCGGTGGGCGATGGACGAGGCCATCGCTTGCCTCTCGGAGGGAGCGATGTACGTGCACCTCGTTGATGAGGGACGCACCTGCTACGAGTTCGCTGCCAGGCCGGTCTACCTGCCCGCGAGCGCCCACCTGCACGTCGTTCCGTACGGAACTCGGGGCGGCATGGACGGGGATGTGCCGCCGCTGCCGAGGAGGCGGTCGGCGTGACCCAGTTGCCTCGCGCTTATTGGTGCCACGCCGATTACCTCGGCCCATCGGCCGGTCGAGGCGTGGCGGAGGACCGCACGACGGCCTTCCCCGGTCACGCCATCACCTGGATGCGGCAGGCGGTCCGAGAGGTCACACCCCATCTGGAGGCTGAGCCCTTCGCGGTCGCCTGGGCCTGGCTCGGCAACCACGAACGCGCAGGTACCGCGGTCCACGACCTGCGTAGCGGAAGACCGTACGCGTTCGAGGTGCGCACCCCCAACGCCCGCTGGAAATGGACCGCGCACCTTGTCTCCGTGCTCCCCGTCGTCGAAACGACCACGACAAACCCGGGAACGCACCGAAGAGGCTAGCCAGGGCCGCTCATCCCGGGAAACGCGCCGCCGTGACGATCGGCCGGTCGCACCCAGCACGAACCGACGAACACCTACTTGGAGCACCGCATGCCCCTCCCGAACGATCAGACAGCACCGGCCGAGATTGCCCCCGATCCGGATCGCGGCGCCGAGAGGTATTGGAAGGAGGCTGTCGAGGCCAAGAGCCAGTTGGAAAAGGAGCTTCGAATCGCCGGTGTGACCATTCAATCGGGGATGGTCGAGATCGTCAGGGGCACCGCGCACGTCCAGCTCGGTCTCGCCGACCACCTGACCGTCTTGCACCTCGCCGAGCTGATCCACGAAGGCAACCGCCCTCTCTACAAGACCGAGACCAAGCTGCGGACCGCCTTCACCAAGCACACTCTGGACGTCCCGGACCTCAACGTCTCGGGCGGTCAATTCCGCCTCGGCACCATCACCGTGGAGACCGCGGACCGTCTGGCCAGCTTGATGGGTGCCCCGCAGGGGGACAGCGTGGGCGACGTGGACGACTGGAACGAAGGGCAACGCATCTCCGAACGGCTCGCCTCAGCCTTCGAGGTGACCACCGGCCAGTACCACCACATCGAATACCACCCCGCCTGTACCCGGCACGGCGACGGGAATGGAGACCCTGCCGTGGAGCTGGCCAGCATCAGCGTCCGCTGCGCACGTCGTATCGCGGACGCACTGCGGAGGGCGAAGGCATGACCGACCAGGAGATATCGGCCGTCGGTCACGGGTGGGCGAGCGTTGTCCGCTACGACCTGCGCGGCCCACTGGCCTGCCTCGTTCTACGGGCCTCGGCCACCTAGACAACCGCTCGGTGCACCGGAGGCACTTCCCCGACGCACCGAGCGGGCTCAACCGGTCGTCCCCAGCGTGCTGCGCCACAGGCCGGGGACGACCTCCGCCGGGTCTCCTTCCCCTGGGGAGAAGGAGAGCGCGACTGCCGTCCCCCGCGGCATGCGCCCCGGCTGCCGTCTCCGTTGGTCACGCACGAGACGGTGGCCGGGCCCGGCCACCCCCGGGACCCCATCCGCGTCCCGGGCTTGCGTTCTCATCCCGTTCTCCCACTCAGGAGATGCACTTCGTGCCTCACACCCCGCCCAGACCAGGCGACCACGCGTCGTCGGCGAACACGCTCAGCGGCCCCGCGACCGTCGGCACCAGCATCCAGGCCCGCGATATCCACAGCGTCACCTTCCACACCAGCCCTCCGCTTCGATTGCCGGTCCCACGCCAGCTTCGACCGGTCTCCGCCACCTTCACCGACCGGGAGACTGAACTGCGTCATCTGGCAGCATCGCTTGCTGACGAGCCCCGAACCGGTGCACGCATCGCCGCGATCAGCGGCATCGCGGGCGTGGGAAAGACTGCCTTCGCCGAGCGGCTGCTGCACGAGCTGGGCGCCGAGTTTCCCGGTGGACAGCTCCAGGTCAACCTGCGCGGGCTCGCACCCGATGGTCCGGCCACCGCAGTGGAGACGTTGGGGCGTTTGCTGCGCGCCCTGTGGCCGGGGGAGTTGTGCGGCGATGCCGAGGAGCTGGCCGCGTGGTGGAGATCCATCACCGCCCAGCACCCACCGCTCGCCGTTCTTCTGGACGACGCCGCCACAGCGCACCAGGTCCAGACGCTCCTTCCCGGGGGTGCCGGACACGTCGTGGTCGTCACCAGCCGGGATCAGCTGGCCGGGCTCCTATGTGACGGCGCGGTCTTCTGTCACATGCCGCCGCTGGACCCGGACTCCACAGAACACCTGCTGACCCGCTTTCCCGGCAGCGAACGACTCCCCCGTAGGGAAGTACGGCGGCTGGCGGACCGAACCGGCGGCATCCCCCTGGCAGTCACCGTCACCGCCACACACCTGGCCACCATCCACAGCAACGGAAGGAACGACGACATGGACTCCTGGTCAGGCGACCCGGCGACATCCGGACGCCACCACCAAGCCGTGGCACGCGCGTTGGACAGTGCCTACAAGGCACTGCCACCGTCCGCTGCCCGCGTGTACCGGCTGTCCGCCTCGCTGCCTGCTCTCGACCTCGACCCCGACATGATCGCCGCAGCCTGCGTACTCCCGAGCCAGCAGGCTGTGACGCTGCTGGAGACCCTGGCAGCGGCCCACCAGCTCGAAGAGCGCGGCCACCTTCCGGGCCGGACCGGCCCGGTCTACCGATTCCACGATGCCGTACGAGACCACGCCCGCGCTCACGAAGACGAAGGCCGACCAGAAGCAGTGCGGCGCCTGCTGGACTGGTACCTCGTCTGCGCCACCGACGCCGAGCGGCGGCTGACCCCCAGCCACTGCCGCCTGGAGCGCGACTACGTCTACCTCACCGAGCAGATCCCGTTCACCGACGACGCCGGCGCCACGGCCTGGCTCGACGCCCAGCACCACAACCTCATGCAGGGCGTGCGTCACGCCGAAGCAGCCGGGATCGATGCGATGGTCTGGCAACTGGTGCACGCCATGTGGCCCTGGTGGCGCAGCCATCACCACTACGCACTGTGGGACGAGGCACACGCGATGGCCATCCGGGCCGCGAGCAGGTGCGGTGCCCGGGAAGCCGAGCGCGTCGTGCGCAACACCCGGGGTATCGCCCTGCGCTCCAGCGGTCGGCACCGGGAGGCCATCGACTGCTTCATCCAAGTCCTGGGCCTGGCCGACGCCGCCGACGACCAACGGATGCAGGCTCAAGCCCTCTTCGAGCTGGGCGTCACCCACCACGCGGTCGGCCACGCCGATGAAGCGGAGCCGCTGCTGCTCCGGGTCCGGGAGATGCGGCTGGATCAGGGTGACCGGCGCGGCGCGGCACTCGCCGAGATCATCCTCGGCTGCATCCGCCTGGACGCCCGGACGATCCCCGAAGCCATGGACCACTTCATCACCGCGCGCTCGGTCCTGGCCGACTGCGACCCCTTCGACGCCGCCCGCGCCCTGGCATGGCTGGGCCGAGCACACGCACTCCTCGGCGACTACCTCGAAGCAGTGCGCCTGCTGACCCAGGCGAGGACGGAGTTCGAGGAGACCGACTCCCCACGCTGGATTGCCCGGACACTGGAAATGCTCGGACACACCGCCCAGGAACAGGGCCACTCCGCCCACGCCAGCCAGTACTACACGGCCGCCCTGGAACGGTACGACCACATCAACCCGCACGACGCCGAGCGAGTACGTCAGTGCATTGCCCAACTGACGCAGTAGACCTGGGGGTCGGATAGCCGAGCCGGGTTTCATCCCCACCTGCGGGATGACGCATCCCGCAACCCCACTGCCCACCGTGAATCCCGCGCGGTTTGCAAAAGGCCCAATCGCATGAGAGGAATCTGTTGATCAATTTCAAAAATGCTATCTACGGTGTTCTGTCGACTTCGGGACGCAAGAACACTATGTCCGCTGGGGACACGCAGTGGTGCGTTGCGACGAACACTGCACGCATTGCGTGGCGGTGACCGTGCGGCGACTGGCTGGAGCGGAGCGGGCAAGGTGGGCCGTGCGCTTCAAGACGAAGTACGAAGCTGGAGCTTCGATACGTGACCTGGCCGAGGAAGCCGGGCGGTCCTACGGGTTCATGAACAGACTCCTGGTAGAAGGCGGGGCCGCGATGCGCGGTCGCGGGGGCGACCAACGGAGTCAGGCACAGTCCGCAGAGCGCAGGGCAGAGCGCGAGGCGCTCGTAGCAAAGCTCAAGGACCGGTACGAGGCTGGGGCCTCGATCAGTGAGCTGGCTGAGGAGGCTGGCTTCTCTGAAGTGCACACCTACCGTCGGCTCGTTGAGGCGGGGACCAAGATGCGTCGTCCCGGCCCTCGGAGCAGCAAGCGCAGCAAGATCGTGAACGACTCTGACGGGAGCTGACCTCCGCCCTCCGGTCAGGGGCCGACGCGCCTGCACGGCACTTCCCAGCCGTCCCTGTCCCGTGTTCGTGCGGACCAGGGACGGCTGAGCGTTGCGTCGAACAGCTCGGCCGAGCAGCGGGTGGCCCGTGGTCGGATGCCCTGGCCCGGCTGGAATCAGCTTCTGAGGCTGTAGTGGAGCAGGCGGGAGCGGGCGGTCTTCTCGTCGAGCCCCAGCGCCTGCCCGATCGCATCCCAGGACAGCTCGTCGGCCTTCGCGTCGTATGCCGCCTCGCGCCCGATGCGCTTGGTGATGCGCTCCAGGACCGCCACTCCTCTCAGCGCGGCCAACGGCGCCTCGACCGACAGGGCGGTCAACTGCTCGTCCACCTGGGTCAGCAGCGTCTCCAGCGCCGTCGGCAGCGGCACCGACCGCGCCCGAACCTCCTCGACGTGCTGCTCCCAGTCGCTCTGAGGGCCCGAGACCTCGATGTCGAACCGGGCGTCTTCCACCTGGTCCCAGTCGATCGGATACAGGCTCTCGCCACGCCAGCCGCACGCACACGAGCCGCGTAGATGCGCTGCCTTCGGTGCGTGCAGCCTGCCGTCGTACACCCACCATTCGCTTACGGCCGGAACGGAACCAGAGCTGCCGACATCGAAGTACACCGGCTTGGGCTCGCTGCCGTCAGCCAGGACCGCTGCGGGCTTGCCCTCATGAGACGAGCCGAACTCGGTGGTGTGCCACATGGTGCTTCCCCTACGACTGCTTGGGAATGAATAGCCAGGTTCGATGCTGCTTTGGGGCAGTGTTCCGCATCAGGCGAGTGCGTCGCAGGTTTTCACTTGGACACGCCACATCGATCCGGCCGTCGTCGGCAAGGTGACGTGGGGTGTTGTCCGACAGCGGTCCTACCGTCGATTGGATGAACCACAACGACCCGTTGCGGCAGGTTCGGATTGCCGCGCGGGGCCCGCAGACCACCATTGAGATCGACGGTGAACCGGTGGACTTCCGCGCTGTCGGCGCGTACACGATCAGCCGTCTCCCGGGCGAGCCGCCCCACGTCGTCCTACACCTGACGGAAAGCGGCGACACACAGTTCGAGGGCATGGCCCGCGTCTCCGTCGCCGATATGCCGGACCCCGGTCCGGCTGCGGCTGTATTCCTGGCTGCCATCAACCCGCAGGAGCTGGAGCGCGCCGCGCTCGCCCGGCTCGACCTCGGCGTCGACCCGCACTCGCTGACCGAAGCGATGCTCACCCAGCTCGGAGAGTGGGCTCGTGGCGCTTGACGTGGAAGGCGCACGCCGGGTCGTCGACCGCATCCTCGACGACAAGCTGGAGGCGTGGCGGGACAGCGCGGGCCGTACGGACGACGTGCTGGATGAGACCACCGGCAGGCTGGTGCCGCCCGCACCGGATGAGGAACTGGTCTGGGACGGGCTCGGGGCGGTGATGCCGCTCGGCCGCCCGGCCATCACCCAGCCGGTCGGCGGGTCGGTCGCCGTCGAACCGCCCACCACCGACTACCAGGCCGTGCTGCCGGTCGAGGCCCCCGTGCTGCGGCGCGACGACGTGATCCGCGTAGCCGGATCAGTCCGCCCCGGAGGCCCCCGAGACCCGCAGCTCGTCGGCCGCAGGTTCCGCGTCTCCGACGAAGCGGTCGGCACCTACAGCGTGGTGCGCATCGTCCGGGTCCAGGTGATCGACTGATGGCCACCGTGAACCCGCACCCCAACGCCCACCCGGACGCGACGGCGTTCCGCGACCCGATCGCCCTGGCCGCCGCGCTCGCCCGGATGGGTCCGGCCACCCGCGCCCGTACGCGCACGATCACGCGGCACCACGCCATGCTGCTGCGCGTCAGGATTCAGCGAAACGCGAGCGGCAGGCCGGGGCCGAACGCGATCACCGGGCAGTACCGCGCCTCCTGGGACGTGCGGATGCGCACCGGGGGCGGCGAGGTCACCGGCGAGGTGTTCACCGACGCCCCGCAGGCGCGACGGCTGGAGTACGGCTTCGTCGGCGTGGACTCGATCGGAAGGCACTACCGGCAGCCGCCGTTCCCGCACGTCGAGCCCGCGTTCCGGCAGACCGAAGCAGCGTTCCTCCAGGCCCTGGCGGACGGAGTGCTTCCGTGACCGCCCGCTTGCCGGTGACCCGTGCGCTGGCCGCTCTCCTGGAGCACACCACCGGCCGACCGTGTGGAGTCGGAGAACACCCACGTGTTCAGCAGAAGTCCGGCTGGGATACCGCGCCCGTCCCGTACATGATCCTCGACTCGCTGCCCGCCGAGTTCGCAGGCCCGCCCCTGTGGGACTGGCACGCCGATGCGGCCTGGGCCTACCAGATCACCTCGGTCGGAGAACGGGCCGATCAGGTCGAGTGGCTGGCCGACCGTGTACGCGCCGGTGTCGTCGGACGGACCGACGGCGGATGGGCCCAGGACCTGGCCGTTCCCGAAGCGCGCGTCATCGACCGGGAGTTGACCTATGACGCCGGAGGAGAGCCTTCGGTGTCGGCGGCAGGCGTTATCGTGTCGTACGTGCAGCGGGTCACGATCACCGTGACCTCGGCATGACGTAACTTCTCGTTCCTCACCGCGGAGGCCCGCGCGGACGCTAGGCCCCAGGCCAGGCGAACCCCCTTTGAACCTCAAGGGGCAGGGCCTCGGCACGGGACGCTGCCCCAGAAGTGGGAGCGGACCTGTGTCCACGAGCACGAAGACGACCCAGACCCGGTTTCTGCGGCGCGGCATCTCCAAGATCCTGTGGTCCAAGGACCTCAACGACCCGAAGTACCCCAGTCGCCGGGAGATCGCCAGCGCCTTCGGCCTGACCGATGCCGTCTCGGACATCGAGGGCTGGGCGCTGGAGAACGACCCGATCGAGACCCCCGACATGGGGTCGAGCTTCAACTCCTCGATCCCGGGCAACGACAAGGCCGAGAACTCCAGCCTGACGTTCTACGAGGACCGGCACTC
Organism: Streptomyces sp. NPDC005962; assembly: GCF_040629205.1. Taxonomy (NCBI): domain Bacteria; kingdom Bacillati; phylum Actinomycetota; class Actinomycetes; order Kitasatosporales; family Streptomycetaceae; genus Streptomyces; species Streptomyces sp. NPDC005962. Next base: position 485,995 of record NZ_JBEXVE010000003.1, read on the forward strand.
CGACGAGATCGAGCAGCAGCTGCCGAAGGCGGCGAAGGGCTACGTCATCCTGCTCCGCAAGGGCGACCTGCCCGGCTCCCGCTCGGTCGACGTCTTCCCCGTGCAGGTCGCCACCCGCGCCGCGACATACAGCACCGGTAACGAGGCGGCCAAGTTCAAGGTCGACTTCACGATCATCGACGAGCCCTCGCTTGACCGTCCGGTGCCGCAGGCGCAGCAGCCCCGGCCGCTGCCGGACGAGGACTGCGACGACGAACACGGGCACGGGCACCGCGATGGCGACCATGCCGACGCCACCGTGATCGGCACCACCAAGGCCAAGGCCGAGGCCGAGGTGGCGTCCCGTGAACACGACGCCGACGGGGTCTGATCGTGTCGCGCCCCACACAGACCAGGCGCCCGTCCCCGACCGCCAGCGCGGGGGAGGGGCAGTGGGCGGCCAAGATGGAACGCCTCCGCCGCCGGGCCCGGCCGCAGAACCGGCTCCGCGTCTGCGACGACGCTGAGCTGCGCCAGCGGTACGACGACGCAGAGCAGGCAGCCCGCCGCGCCCGGTTCGTCGCCGAGGCCAACCCTGGTGACGAACTGGCAGCGCGGCAGGCCGCCGACGCCGACTCGGCGCGCGACCAGGCCCTGTCAGCACTGGACGCCGCCTCAGAGTTCCTGACCTTCCGCGCACTGCCGCGCCCGGTGCTGGAGGACCTGCTCGCCGAGCACCCGCCCACCGAGCAACAGGCGGAACAGCAGGCGATCTTCAACGCCGACACCTTCCCCGCCGCGCTGGTCGCTGCGGCCTCCGTGGACGGCATGAGCCGCGAGGAGGCCGAGGAGCTGCTGAACGGCTGGTCGGCACCCGATGCGAACTCGTTGTGGGACGCGGCCTGGCAGGTTCAGCAGGAGAGCCGGGTCGAGCTGGGAAAAGGCTGAGCCTTGACGCCGGCCTGCGTGCCGAACTGGAGCTGTGCCAGCGGTACCAGGTCCCGCACTCGCAGTTCCTCGGCGGCGACGGCCGCTGGTCCGACCTCGACCGGGCGAAAGCCCTGGCCTGGGCGGAGTGGCAGCGGGCGGTGTGCCCGGAGTGCCACACACGGCTGGAGGAGTGGGACCGCGAACGCGGCGGCGACCCGCATGCCTACGTCACCGACACCCTGCGCTGCCCGGGCTGCGAGCTGATCGAGCAGGAACGCGACCACGTCCCGCAAGACCGGTCCGGCTACGGCGTGAAGATCCAGCTCCTACCGCGCGACCAGCACGAACAGCGCCCCTGATCCACCCCCGCACCACGTAAGTAAGTAAGGAGGCCGCCACCGGTGGCCGGGTTCACCCTCACGGTCGCGATGCGCGCCGAGGTCCGCGACCTGATCGCGGGAACCCGTGCTGCCTCCGCTCAGATGCGGACGCTGGGGGACCGGACCGCTGCCGCGAACAGCTCCCTGGCCCGGCTGGATGCCAACGGGGCTCGGGTCACCGCGCAGTTCGCCGCGCTGAATCGTTCCGCCCGCGCGGCTGTTGGAGAGCTGAATCGGATCGCCGCTCGGGCCGGGGCCGCCCGCGCGGCGCTGCGCGCGGCCGGGGACGACGGCACACGGTCGATGTCCCGGCTCCAGCGGGCGACCGCCGGGGCCGGTCAGCGGGGCATGTCCGCCACCAACATGCTCGCCGGTGGCTCCCTCGTCCTTGGCACCGGCGAGATGGTCGAGGAGGGCAACCGCTACCAGCGGCAGATGAACCTCTTCCGCGCGGTGACCGACGCGACGGCTTCGCAGATGAAGCGCGCCGCCGAGGTCGCCCAGGAACTCGGCAACGACCTGACGCTGCCGACCTCCACGTCGGCGGACGCCGCCGAGGGCATGGTCGAGCTGAGCAAGGCCGGGTTCCGCGCGGATCAGTCGATTGACGCCGTACGGGCCTCGCTCCAGCTCGCGGCGTCGGCCGACGTCAACGCCGCCACGTCGGCCAAGTATTTGGGCGACATCATGGATCAGTACGGCCTCGGCGCTGATCAGGCGTCCCGCGCGGCCGACACCCTCGCCGCCACCGCCAACAACGCCTCCGGCTCCATCACCGACATCTACTACTCGATGCGGTACGCGGGCCCGGTCGCGAACGCCCTCGGCGTCACCCTCCAGGACACCGCAGCCGCGGTCGGAATGCTCGGCAAGTCCGGCATCCTCGGGCAGACGGCGGGCACGAGCCTGCGCGGCATCTTCGCGAACCTGGCCGCGCCGACGCCGATCATGAAGAACGCGCTGCGCGATCTCGGGATTGAAGCATGGGACGCGCAGGGACGCTTCAAGGGCCTTCGCGTGGTGATCGACGGCTTGTCGAAGGCCGAACACTCCATGAGTCAGAAGGACTTCACGGCCGGGGTGACCCGCGCCTTCGGGAAGCCTGCGCTCAGCGGGGCGGTGGCGCTCGCCCACCAGGGCACCGAGTCCTTCGACGCCCTGTCGATGGCCGTCGATCAGACCGGCTCGGCCGCGTCCATCACCGCCTCACGCGGCGAGGGACTGGCCGGTGCGATGACACAGCTGCGCACTCAGGCCCGGCAGACCGGCATCGCCCTGTACGAGGGCATGGCGCCCGGCCTGGAGTGGGTGACCCGCCTGCTCACCCGCGGCATGTCCGGGGCCACGCCGTACCTGACCACCGCCCTCGACTACGGCCGAGACATCGCCACACTGTTCGGCCCCGACCTGAAGGAGTCCACGAAGAACGGGCTGGGTGGCCTCATCGATGAGGCCCAGCAGCTCATCGGGCCGCTCAAGGACATCGGCGAGCACTCCCTGGCCACCGGCCTCAACCTGCTGATCAACGCCGCGAGCACACTGGGCGACGTCCTGCAGAACGCCGCCGACGGCGCCGAACCGCTCCTCCGGGCCATCGCGGGCCTCGGGGAAGAAGGAGGCGCAGCGGCCGGGACGCTCGACATCATCGCCATCGTCGGCAACACGGCCATGGACGCGGTCTCCGGACTGTCCCTCGTCCTGGTCCCGATCGGCCACGTTGTCGGCGGTCTGGTCAGCGCGTTCGGCGCGCTGCCTGCGCCGATCCAGTCCGCTGCCCTGGCGATGCTCCTCCTGCGCCGCGCGCAGCCGACCCTGACCAACCTCGCGACCACCATGACCGGCCCGGTCCGCTCCGGCATCACATCGTTCAACCAGCAGATGCGGGTCCAGCAGAGCCTGGCCGCCGCGTCCGGCGTCGCCCTGTCCCGGTACGGGGCAGCGTGGGCGACCGTACAGGCACGCATCGGGTTCCTCGGCAACATGACGGCGGCGTTCCGCAGCGCGAACGGCGCCGGAGCCACCTTCACCGGCACGCTGAACGGCCTCGGACGGGCGGCCGGATCGGGACTGCGCTCGACGCTCGGCGGCGTGACCAACGCTCTCGGCGGACCGTTCGGTGTCGTCTTGGCGGGTGTGTCGGTCGGCCTCGGGCTCCTCGCGGCCCGCCAGCAGAAGGCCGCGCAAGCCGCTGCCGAACACCAGCAGCGTGTCTCCACTCTCACCTCCGCGCTGCGCGAGTCCGGTGGACAGATCGACGCCGACGTGCGCCAGCAGGCCGCCCAATCTCTCCTCGACACCAAGACCGAACAGGGCCAGCTCACGAAGGTCATGGAGCAGGCCGGTGTGCCGCTGGCCACCCTGACGGACGCCTACCTCGGGCAGGGCACGAGCCTGGACGCGCTGCAGAAGCGGCTCATGACCACGGCGAACGCGCACCGGGAGTACAAGGACCTGGCGGGCGGCAAGGCGTCGGTCCTCGACTACACCGATGTCGGCCAGCAGTACAAGGACGCCGCCGACGCGCTCGGCGGCGTCAAGGGCGAGATGTCCGAGTCGGTGAAGAACTCGAAAGAGCTGGCCGCAGCCACCAAGGGGGCCGGGGACGGCACCTCGGCCTACGACCGGCTGAAGACGGCCGTAGGCGGCCTGGCCGACCAGACCGCCGACGCAGACACCCGGACCCGCTCCCTCAAGAGCGCGCTCGACCTGCTGTCGGGCGGCCAGATCACGCTCCAGGCCGCTGAGGCGAAGGTCAACTCGGCCGTCCTCGACCTGCAAGAGGGCAGCAAGGGCGTCAACCGCGGGCAGGGCTACGGCGGCAAGCAGCTGGTCAACGAGGACAAGACCCTCAACACCACAACGCGGAACGGTCAGCAGCTCTACACCCAGCTCACCACCCTCTCGGACGCGGCGGCAGACGCTTCCGTGGCGACGTTCGACCTCGCCCAGCGCAACGGAGAGACGCTTCCGGCTGCCCTGGCAAAGGCCCGCGAGCAGATGAGCCGCGCCCGCTCCGAGGCGATCCAGGCCGCCCGCGGCTACGGCCTGACCAAGGACCAGGCCCAAGGGGTCGCGGACAGCCTGGGCCTGCTCCCGTCGAAGGTATCGCTGCTGCTCCAGACGAAGGGCATGGACAGCACCCTCGCCAACCTGATCGCGGTCCAGGCCGAGTTCCAGCGCCTGCCGAACGCCAAGACGATCAAGGTCGATTCGCTGTCCGACGGGGCACAGAAGAAGCTCCGTGACCTCGGCTTCACGGTGAAGACCGTGCCGGGCACCCGGCAAATCAAGATCACCGCGCCGACGCAGGGAGCGAAGAAGAACCTCGACATCCTGATCGACAAGCTCGGCAGGACCCCCAACAGCAAGAGGGTCAACGTCTCCGCACCGACCGCCGCGGCCATCAAGAGCCTGCAAGCCGTGCAGACGAAGATCCGCGCGACACCGGGCGCGAAGTCCGTCGTCGTCCGGGCACCGACGGCCGCAGCCCGCAAGCAACTTGAGGCACTGGGCTTCCGGATCGAGAAGGTACCCGGCTCGAAGAACGTGAGGGTCACCCTGCCGACCGGCGGCCCCCGCAAGGCGGCCGACTCCATCCAACAGCGCATCAACGCGCTCCGCGGGAAAGCCCTGACGGTCACCACCCGGCACGTCACGATCTACGACCAGCTCAACCAGCAGAACAAGAGCACCGCGGACGCCATCAGGCGCCAGGCCGAGAACCAGGCCCGCGCCGCCAAACGGCACGCCAACGGCGCGGTCGTCGACTACTTCGCGGACGGCGGCGTCACCGGCGGACCGCGCCGCGAGCGCCACGTCGCCCAGATCGCACCGGCCGGGAGCTACCGCATCTGGGGCGAGCGGGAGACCGGCGGGGAGGCATACGTGCCCATGGCCACCACCAAGCGCGACCGCAGCAAGGCGATCGTGGAGGAAGTGGTCGGCCGGTTCGGCGGCCAGGTCGAGTGGTACGCCAACGGCGGCGTCCGGAGTGCCCGCGGCCGCGACTCCACGCCGATGCTCGCCAGCTCCTTCAAGCAGGCCCGCAGCGTCGCGGCCATGGCGGGCGTCGTGCGCTCCTTCGACCTCCGCACGGGCAGCGACCGGGCCCGTACCCGGGTGGTCAATGGCCGTGCCGGCGGCCGGGTCCAAGTCGTGGTCGTGCGCGAGCAGCAGCCGCTGATCGGCTCGATGCCGGTCACCGTCACCGACAGCGCCGCCACCCCCGAGCAGATCGGCACCGAAATGATGCGCACCCTGCGCAACGCGCAGCGGGGCGGGAGAGTGTGATGACCACAGCACTGAACAAGACCCCCGAACTGGCCCCGTGGCAGTACGAAATCGGCGGCGTCGTCCTCGGCACCGGCAGCTATGTGCCGGTCGGGAACGTCGAAGGGCTCGGGGCGCCTGCCACCCGGCCCCAGGACGCCGACAACGCGAACAGCGACGGCTCCTCACCGGGCCGGGACTTCTACGGACCGCGCCCCCTGCGCTTCGAGGCGGGCATCAAGACGCCCGGCGACCCGGTGAAGGCCGCCGAGATCCTGGCCCGGCTGGAGCGGGCCGTGGACCGCCCCGACGCCCGGACCAGTCCGGACGGCCGTCACGTCCTGCGCGGCCGGTGGCCCGGTCATGCAACACGCCGCATGTACGGACGACTCCGCCGTATGGAGGCCTCCAGCACAGCGACCGCCGTGCACGGATGGATACCCCTGGACATCGAGTTCGTCGGCCTGGACAACCCTCGCTGGTACGACGACGAGCCGTCGAAGCTGACGCTCGGCCTCGACCAGGCCGCACCCACCACCGGCGCAGACCGCACCGTTGACGAGGCGATGGGCCGCCCTGCCGCGTGCCGCCCGGCCGCCCCGAACCATCGCCCGGCCGACGACCGGCCCGGCTGGGTCACCAACCACGGCGACGTACCGACCTACCCGAGCCTGCGAGTGCACGGCCCGGTCACCGACCCCCGGATCTGGAACACCGCCACCCACCGCACCCTCGAACTCGACCTGTCACTCCGCGAAGGCGAATGGGTGGAGATGGAAACCCGACCCGCCACCTGCTGGGCGCTTCGCAACGGCACCGTCAACGTCGCCAACGACCTCAGCCCCGCATCCCGTCTCGACCTGTTCACCCTCCCGCCCGGACGGTCCGAGATCGCCTGGAGCGCGACCGACCCGTCCGGCACCGCACGCCTTGAGGTGGCGTGGCGGTCGGCGTACACCACCCTGTGAACGGAGAACAATCGTGACGCTGCAACCCCCGATGATGGTGCGCGGGGCCGACCACTCCGCCCGAGCGATGCGCCTGATGATCCGCGACCTCGCCCGCGGCCGACAGGGCGTCGCGGCGAGCGAGGACCTGAAGGTCCGGCCGCTGGAGGCCCCCGGCCCCGGAGTCCGCGTCGGCGACGGCTCGGCCCTCATCCACGGTGCCCGCCCGTGGCAGGGGGCCTACACCCAGAGCAACATCGGCGACGCCCGGGTCGATGTCGACCCGACCGGCCCCTTCGCCCGTACCGATCTGATCGTCCTGCGGATCGAGGACCCCGAGTGGGAGGGGGACCGCGACCCCCGGCGCGAGGAGATCGGCTACTTCCACGTCGTCAAGGACGCGGACCACGACGCGGACACCGTGCCCGAGGGGATGACCGGGATCGCCCTGGCCCGCATCACCCTGCCTCGGAACACCGCGGCGATCACCGCCGAGATGATCACCGACCTGCGGCAGATCGCGAACCCACGCACCGAGCGCATCTTGCGCACCGCACACCCCACGAAGACGGATGAAGTACCCGGCAAGCACGGCCAATGGGCGGCATGGCCCGAGGAAGCCGCATGGGAAATCGACGTACCGGTTTGGGCGACGACGGTCGCCGTCGTCGTCACCCTGTCCGGCCTGCGCGCCGAGGCAGGCTCCCTGTACGCCGAGCTGCGCATCCGGCTCGGGGAGCGCGCCGCGAAGCCGACCGTCGTGGACGACGACGGGACCACCACCCGCCGCTCCTCCGTGATCCTGGCCGACACGCTTCCCGTGCCACCTGAACACCGGGGCACCCGCCAGCGCCTGGCCGTCCAGATCAACCAGCAAGACAAGTACGGAGACGGCAAGTTGACCGTGTCCAAGGGCACAACCGTCACGCTCGACGTCGCCTTCACGGAAGGGCCCGCGTGATGGCCGACTACCGATACATCGTCGCGCGGGCCGCCACCGGCGACGTCCTGCACTGGAACCTGCCACTGAGCGAGGTCGAGTACGGTCCGGAGATATCCGGGCCCGGCTCGCTGAAGGCGACCCTGCCGACCTCGTTCCGCCGACCGCTCAGTGACACGCTCGACGCCGGAGACGCGGTGCTCCTGGTCGAGCGGAACGCCCGACTCGACTGGGGCGGAGTGCTGTGGCGTGCCGAGCCGGAGGGCAACACCCTGCCCGTCGAAGCCGCGGGCTTCACCAGCTACCTCCACCGCCGCTTCGACCTGCACGGCAACCTGGACGGTCGCGGCCCGTACATCGAAGCCGACCCGTGCCAGGTGATCCGCGACGTGTGGGCCTATGCCCAGGCCCAGCCGGACGGTGACCTCGGCGTGACCGTGGACGACACGAAGTCGAAGGCGAAGACCGGCACTACGAAGGACCCGTACACGACTTCGCAGACCGACCCGCGCAACCTCGGCGAGATGGTGGACGAGATGGCCGAGATCGACGACGGCCTGGAGTGGTCGGAGACGGTGGCCTGGCGCGGGCGCCGCGCCGAACGGCACGTCACCCTCGGCGCGCCGCGCCTCGGCCGACTCCGCGAGGACCTGACGTTCACCACCGGCGCGAACGTCGTCGGCACCCCGCACGTCATCAACGACGCCGACTCCTACGCCCAGTGGGTCATCGGGCTCGGCGCGGGCGAGGGCAAGAAGCGCAAGGTCGTCGTGGACGGCGTACGCAACGGCCGCCTGCGTCTGGAACACCGGCTGGAGACGAGCGAGAAGGACGAGACGAAGCTGAGGCAGCGAGCCCGCCGCGAACGGCTGGCCCGCCAGATCCTGCCCTCGCTGACCGAGCTGGAGATCATCGACCACCCGGCCGCCCCGATCGACGCCCTGCGCATCGGAGACGACGTACGGATTCGCCTGTTCGAGCCGCACACCCAGTACGACGGCTGGTGCCGAATCGTCGGCTGGACGGTCCGGCCCGGCGAAGGCGAGACAGCCGAGCGCGCCACGCTGAAGCTGGAACGCACCAACATGCCCGAAGACGAGGCGGCCGAAGGAGGAGAGCAGTAGATGCCGGACACGATCGCCACCCTCGGCCGACGACTCGCACGGTTGGAGAAACGAGTCGCCACCCTGGAACGCGCTCGACGCGCCCCCTACCCGGAGTGGCGGAACCTTCCGCTGACCGGCGACACCACCATCCCGGACGAGGAACAGCCGCCGCAGTTCCGCGCCAACCCCTGGGACACGACGGAGTTCTGTGGCCGCATCGGGCTGGTCAGCGGCCGGGTCGCCGATGAGCACCTGATCGCACTGCTACCCGAGGGGTACTGGCCCGAAGCGCCGCGCACGGTCAATGTCGCCTCTGACGCGGCACGGCACACCCTCCAGCTCGACATCGACCCGAAGGGCGCGGTGCGGCTGCGCGTTCAGGGCGGCGGCAGCGCCCGCGCGTCCTGGATCAGCCTCGACGGGTGTACGTGCCGCACCGATAGCGTCGGCGAGGGCGACTAATTCGCCAGATCGATCACCACCGACATCATGAGCCGAGGGTCAGGCGGCCGGACGTCACGTCCCGCGATCATGTGAGCAACACGGTGATTCACATGCCTCCGGCCGTCGGGCCGGAGGCATGTCGCTTCCATCTCCACCCCAGACGGCGGGGACTGGGCCGACTACCTCGCCGCTCGCGAGGACCACGGACACCCGGTCGGCACGCCACCTACCATTTAGGGATGAGCCACGGCAGCGACGCTGACGATCCCCTGCGGGCGCCGGTCACCGTTGTGCTGCCGGACGGGCAACGGTGACCGGCCGCGCGTACGCGCGTCGGCAGGCTCATGTCGGTCGGGGTCTCTGCCTGGCGGTACACCGAGGAGACCGGTGTCCCGGCGAGTGGACCGCATTTGCCGGATCTTATTCGTTGAACGACCCAGAATCGTCGCAATTAGGAAGGGTCCCAATAGGGCCGTCCGGATACGCCTTCCGGCAGATGACCATCATGTAATCGCCGCCGTTTCCGACGTTGTACCCCTTCTTGCCGCATCCGGCGCCGCCGTCCGCAATCGTCATCACACGCTTCCAACCGTCGATGCCGACGTACGAGTTGTAGAAGAGTGCGCCGTACACACCCTCCCCATTGGCTCGGGTGTCGCAGATCTCGAAGACATCGCCGTCGTCGATGAAGGTCATCTTCCCTCCGTCGACTGCGACGGTCTTGTTCGCCAAAGTCCCGACGTCGCCCCTCTGTTGGGCTATGGCCGGATACGCCGACGCGACCAGCATCATGGCGGTGGCGGCACCGACTGTGGTCATGCGGGCGAGGTTGGACCTGAACATTGAACTCCCCGTTTTCCGGGCCGCACTTCGCTGGCCCTTCATTGGGGAGAACATTGCCATATTTTTGCAATTGCTGCGAGCGTACCGACCGAGTGCCTGGCGCCACCGTCTGCGCGCGCGAGTCCCTGGGAGCCTGCCGGCCATCCGGCTGCGTCACGGTGAGCGCCCTTCGCTGTCGGTTCGAGGATCGCCACGCACTCCACGTGGTGCGTGACTGGAAACAGGTGGGGCCTACGGCAGAATCACGCTGTGACGTCCATGAGGGTCCTGGCCGAGCTGGAAGCCGGCATGGCAGAACTGTCCACGCCGATGCGGGTGTACGTGGCGGCTGGACGCTTCACTGAGCCGGAAGCCGATCTGCCAGAGCTGGCGGCCCGGATTCACACACTGCTGGTCGCGATCGCGGCGGACGAGGCTTGGCGGCGCTTCCTGTCCGGGTACGCTCCGCTGTCCGTCCCTGGGATCTGCGCCGCTCTGGAACCGGTGGAGACGCACAGGGCCGCCTCGTTCCTGGCCCAGGTCGCGGCCGTCGACCTGCTCTGGCCGAGCCACCGGCACCTGCCCGTCGAGAGCGCCGAGCGCGCGGCGGACCGGGTTGTGTCCCTGCTCGGATCGGAGGCCAGCTGGTGGACCAACCACGACGCCGAATGCGGCGCAGTGAATGGGCTCACCCCTCTGTTCGACAGTCTGCTCGCAGGGACGGACGGTGAGCACTTCGCGCTGGCCTTGCAGATCGCCGACGACTGAGCGCCCCGCCCCGAAGGGGTGATCATCAGTATCTCTGCGTGGGGCGCATGGCCATCCGCCAACGATGCCCGCACTTCTGCTCATCGACGCTGCTCCATCGCGAGGTCCTCGAACGTCTCCTTCGCGCACTCGCGAAGCGTGTGACACAGGGAACCAGGAGCCGCCGAACCTTGCGCTGATCGGGACTTGGTGGACCCGTCAAGCTCTGGGTGCAAGCGGTACGCGGAGCAAAGGCTAGCGGGCTACCCCCGGCATCCGGCTGGGTACGATGTGGGCGAGGTGACCCTCCACCCGGCTTCAACCTCCCGAGGGACCGGACCGCCGCGGCGGCCACGGCCGACTGCCATCCGGCGCAGGGGAGATGGACGAAGCGCGTGGCTACACCGCTGAGCGCGGACAGGTTCCTGTCCGTGCTGAAGGGAGCCGGGCTCGGCGTGGTCGAGCACGGGAAATGGCGCACTAACAACCGCAACAGGCACGGCAACTGGGGCCCCGCGAACGGGGTCATGATCCATCACACGGGCCCGTACAGCTCCGAGAAGGACATGGTGCAGCTGTGCCGCACGGGCTACCAAGACCTTCCCGGCCCGCTGTGCCACGGCGTGATCGACCGGTCCGGCACCGTGCACCTCGTCGGCTACGGGCGATGCAATCACGCCGGGATGGGGATCACCGACGTGTTGCTCGCGGTCGTCGCGGAGAAGACCACCCTCCCGCGCGGCAACGAGGCCGACAGCGACGGCAACCGGCACTTCTATGGTTTCGAATGCATCGGTACCGGTGGCAAGCCCTGGCCGGCGGCCCAGCTCGACGCCATGGCGCGGGCAGCGGCGGCCGTCTGCCACGCACACGGCTGGAACGAGCATTCCGTCATCGGCCACAAGGAGTGGCAACCGGGTAAGCCGGACCCGGGCGGCATCGACATGGACGACTTCCGCGCCCGGGTCGCCCGACACCTCAAGGGTGGCGGCAAGCCGAACCCCGACCGGAAGCCCAGGCCCGACCCCAAGCCGAAGCCGACCCCGAAGACGCCGAAGCCGACGACGAAGTACGCGGCGTACCCGGGGGAGCAGTTCTTCCGCGAGGGCCGCTCCTCGCCGGTGATCGCGGCGATGGCGAAGCGGCTGGTCGCCGAGGGATGCGACTCCTACGACACGCCGCCCGGCCAGGTGTGGAACGACGCGCACCGTCGCTCCTATGCCGCCTACCAGATCAAGCGCGGCCACCATGGCGCCGCCGCCGATGGCATCCCCGATTCCCAGACTTGGGCGGACCTCCGCGTCCCGCGTCAGTCCGGAGCCGCCGACCCGACCCCCACCTCCCCGAACCAGGAGCACGACCCGATGCCGCAGGCCCTTGCCGATGTCGCCGAGCGCACCGTTGCCACCTACCTCCAGTCGTTGCTGGGTCTGATGGCGGCCTCCAGTACGACGGACATGGTGTCCCTGTCGGCGTGGCAGGCGGCCGCGATCTCCGCAATGCCTGCTGCGCTCAGCGCCCTGAAGGCCACGCTCGGCACCGCCCTGGGCAGGCCCGGAACGGCGTCGTGGCTTACGGTTCGGCGCGACCCAGCCACGCCCAAGCATTGACCGCCGCGCGGTGAGAGGAGAGGAGGAAACCATGCCCGAGGGACAGATCGCACTCGCCCTGGCAGACCTGCGTCAGGCACTGGAGGTCGGATTCGCCCGCATCGACGGCCAGTTGGCGCTGCTCGTCCAGCGCAGCGACCAGACTGACAAGGCCCTGGCCGAGCTGGAAGAGCGGGTGATCGCTCTGGAGAAGACCCGTTGGCCGCTGCCGACCGTCGCCGTGCTGGTGAGCATCACCGCGGTGGTGCTCACCGTTGTCAGCCTGTTCCGCGGCTGAGACGAACACTCCGCTGTGCAGACCGCGCGGTGATGCACACGGTCCCCGCCGAAGCGGGGACCGTTTGGCCTCTTGGAGAAGACCGCCGCCACCATAGCAGCGACCGTCGCGCGTGCGAGGCGCGCGTACGGCTACGCTGCCCTCTGCAACCAGGGCAGACACCGGAGGACGGGGATGAGTCGGCGTAAGCCGTATCTGGTCGGGCACCAGGAGTTCGCCGCGCTGTACCGCGTCGATCAGAAGCAGGTCGCGCAGTGGCTTGCCCCGAGCCGTGGCGTGCTCGACCCGGCGACCGCCATCGTCGTCAGCGGGGTGCGGTACTGGCCGTTGGGCTACGCTGCCCGGTTCGGTACAACGACCGCTCGGTTCCGCCAAGTCGATGACGATGTCAAGGCCCGGATCATCGAGGGGCAGGGCGAGGGCTGGGCGCCGGATCTGGGGGACGACCTGCCGCCGATCATCGGTCAGCAGGAAATCATCGAGCTGTTCCACCTGCCCGCGCAGGGCAATCTCGCCACGACTATCGCGACGAAGCGGTTCCCGGAGCACGACTGGCTGCTGTCCGGATCGATGCTCTGGATGCTGGAGACCGTCCTCGACGCCGTCCCGAAGCTCCGCGAGAGCGCGCGGAGCCTGCCCTGGGACGTGGACGAGGCGGTCGCCGCCGCCCTGCGCGACGATACATATGACGGCCCCGGAAGCCGCGTCCTAACCCGGGGACGCCATGCCGGAAAGACGCCCTGACCTGCACAGATGCTGTACTTAGCCCCGAATTGCGAATAAAATATATGTAATCCCCTTTCGGGGGTCGCAATTCGCCAAGGAGGCATGCAGTGCAGTTCATCGCTACACATGATGGCGGCGAGGTCGCCATCATGACCGCCCGCGAGGTGCTGGTCTTGGAGAGCGTCCTTTCGCGGTACGTCCTCAAGAACCCCGGCTTCCACCTCGCCGTCAGTCTGCTGCGGGAGGTCGAGGCGGCCAACGAGGCCCGCGAGACGCGCGCGGAGGGGGTCGGGCAGGCCTCCGTCTGACCCTGGGTTGAGGCGCGAAGTCGCGCCTGTCGCCGGTGGGGTTGATCATCTGTCGATCACCCCTCAAGATAGGTTGCATTCTTGAAACCGGTCACCAGGGGGTGGGTATGTCAGTCGTCCAGGACGAGATACCGGGCTTGGTCATCCACACCGTGCGCCAGCCGGACGGCCAGTCGGCGTCGATCCAGATCCAGTTCGAGACGTTCCACCAGCTCAACCCCTGGGTGCTCCGCGCCTTGGAAGCCCTGACCGCCGACTACTTGAAGCGCGGCGCGACCCGCGTCGGCATCGGGATGCTCTTCGAGGTCCTGCGCTGGCGCTACGTCACGGCGACCGAGGGCGACGAGTTCCGCCTCAACAACAACTTCCGCAGCCGGTACGTCCGGCTTCTCATCCAGCGCCAGCCCGAATGGGAGAGCGCATTCGAGGTCCGCAGTCTGCGGACCGATTGACCTCTTGGAGAGATCGTGACCGACGAACCATCCGCCGAACCCGCCGCCGTGGAGGGCACGGTGGTCGAAACGGCCCAGACTGCCAGTCCGGCTGTCCGGCCGAGCGCCATCGTCCTGCGCGCCGACCAGGACGAGTTCGACCACAAGCAGCTCTCGACACTGGCCCTGATCAGCCCCGGCCTGTCTGCCGCCCCGCGCGGGCACCTGGCGATGTTCTTCCACTACTGCGTGAGGACGGGGCTCGACCCGTTCGCGCGGCAGATCTACATGATCGGCCGCACCAACTGGAAGGCGGCCGACAACCCCGACGAGCCCGAGAAGACCTGGACCATCCAGACCGGGATCGACGGCTTCCGCACCGTCGCCCACCGGGCGGCGGCGAAGGCCGGGGAGTCCATCTCGTATGAGGACACCGTCTACTACGACGCCGAGGGCAACGCCCACGACGTCTGGCTGTCCAAGGTGCCACCAGCCGCCGTCAAGGTCACCGTCCTGCGCGGCGCCGCACGCTTCCCGTTGATCGCCCGCTGGGACGAGTTCGCCCCCACGTACTACGACCCCAAGCAGGGCGGGTACGTCGTGGCGAAGTTGTGGCGCCAGATGCCCGCCCACATGCTGCGCAAGTGCGCCGAGGCCGGTTCGCTGCGTATGGCCGCGCCGCAGGACCTGTCCGGCGTGTACGCGGATGAGGAGATGGCTCAGGCTGATGCTGAAGCCGTCGTCCGGGAGGCGAAAGAGGCGACCCGACGACTTCGTGAGGCCGCCGGTCTCGAAGCAGGCGAGGGCAAGGGCGGCGAGGCGAAGGCCGAGTCCGCCGACCCCGACTCCCAGACCGGGGATCAGGACGAGAGCGCGGCGAAGTCCGCGCCGAAGAAGCGGGCGCGGGCCGCGAAGAAGGCCGCCCCGGCTCCGGAGGCGGACACCGCCGCCGATCCCGACGAGGCCAAGGCCCCGGCGAAGCGCGCCCCGCGAAAGCGGACCGCCGCGCCGCGCCGCGCCGCCTCCTGACCCCTGACGACACCGGGTGCCGCCCGCCGTCAGCAGGCGCCGCGCCGCCTCCTGACCCCTGACGACACCGGGTGCCGCCCGCCGTCAGCAGGCGGCACCCCATCCTCTTGGAGAACACCGTGACCACCATGGCCATCGCGCCTGAGCGGCCCGTCAGCCTGTGGCCCGCCGCTCACGCGGCGGACGCACGCCGTCCCCGCTCCCAGCAGACCAAGCTCGGTGCCAGCGACACCGTGTGCGCGCGCCGAGCCGGATACCTTCTGCACGGCCACACCCCGACCGATGGCGGCGAGAAGAGGAAAGCAATCCTCGGGACCTGGCTGCACGACGGGATACTCGACGCCGCCCGCGAAGAGTACGGCTGGCTCGTCGAGCGCCGTGTCGAAGACCGGACCGTCCGGGGCCACATCGACGCCGTCCAGCTCGACAGCACGACCGCCGCGCGTCTCCCGAAACGGCTGCGCCCCACGCTCCCAGCCAAGGAGACGACCGTCGAGGACGTGAAGACCAAGAGCACGTACCAGTGGGACAGCATCCTGCGGTACGGCGCGAGCGAGGCCGAGCTGCGGCAGGTGTACCTGTACGCCGACCTGCTCGGCACGGAGGGGTTCGCCAGCGTTCGGGGGCAGCGGCAGCTCGCCCGCCTCGGGCCCGTACCGGTCGGCCGCATCCGCTTCCGGTTCATCAACCGCGACAACGGCGACGACTACGTTCAGGAGATCGCCTACGACGCCGACCGTGCCCGCCGTGCCCGCTGGTGGGTCCGGCAGGTGCGCGCCGCCGTCTCCCCGGAGGAACTGCCCCGTACCTTCCAGGGGCCGGGGATCTCCGTGATCTGCGACCACTGCCCGTTCCGCACTGCGTGCTGGGGGCCGCTCGGCACCGGACGCTCCCCGCAGAGCCAGCTCATCCACGACGACGAGGACCGCACCAAGGCGCTGGCCGAATACACGGAGGTCTCCGAGCAGATCAAGCCGCTCAAGGACCGGCAGAAGTTCCTGCGCGCCCAGCTCGACGGCTCCGAGCCCGGCGTCTACGGCGACAACGCCCTGAAGTGGAGCGGCGGCAACCCGACCAAGGTCGATGACATCGAGGCGATGGCCGCGCTGTACCGCCGCGCGGGGCTGGAAGTGCCGATGGTGCCGGATGCGGCGGCGATGAAGGTGACGCTCAAGGAGGCGGGTATCCCCGTGCCCACGCGCCTCGACCACGACCGGCGGACCGCGGTGAGCATCACCGTCACCGCACGCAAGAAGTCCTGACCGCGCCATCTGGCGGGGGCGGGGCCGACGTGCTCCGCCCCCGCCTGGGCGCGGCGGGAACCGGATGGAACACGGAGAGGTGCCGGTGAGCATCCAACTGATGGTGGTGGCTGCCTACCTGCCGAAGGAGGTGATCAACACGACACAGAAGTTGGTCCTCATGAAGATCGCGGATTCGGCCGACGACCAGACCAGGGTCGCCCGACCCGGGCTGGAGCGGATGATGGCCTGGTCCGGTGTGGGGGAGAAGCAGGTCATCACCGTCGTGACCCAGCTCGTCGGACTCGGCCTGGTCGAGCGGGTCACGATCGGCCGTGTCAGCCGCCGTGCCGAGTACCGGGTGTTCCCGCACGGCGTGCCGCCCTATCCGTCGACGGAGGAACTGATCGAGCGCCGCCGTGCGGCGCAGCGGGCTCCGACCAACCCCCGGCTGGCCCGTAAGACCGCGCGTCGGAAGCCGTCGTCGGCGGCCCGCACGCAGCAGGACGTCGCCGAACGGGAAGAGGGGCGGTCCGCCGTCGAGGACTCTTCGGAGTCAGGGTTGCCCCAGGGGAACCCTGACTCCGCTCCGAGCAGGGTTGCCCCAGGGGAACCCAGTGGGTTTCCCCAGGGAAACCGGGCGGGTTCCCCTGGGGAAACCCCTTCTCTTCCTCCTTCTTCCTCTTCTCTTCCTCACCCCCCTACCCCCGCTGCTGACGCCGCAGGGGCGCCGGGGGCGGGGCGCGAGGTGCAGCAGCGGGCGGGCTGCCCGAAGCATGCCGAGCCGGTGGGGAACTGCCGGGGTTGCGGCACGAACCCGCGTGCCGGGCGGGAGCAGGCGCGGCGCGAGGCGGCCGACAGCGCCCACCGTGAACAGCAGGACTGGTTGCGGGAGTTCTTCGCCGAGCAGGAACGGCGCGTTGCGAAGACCGACGCTCAGGCCCTGGAGATGGCCCGTCAGCGAGTGCGCGACCTGGCCCGCATGGGCCGCGAGAAGGCCGCCAACTCCCGCAACAGGAAGGGGCGTTCACAAGGTCGGCAACATTGACGCCTCAAGGTACGCCATTAAGATATAAGCATGAGTTCGGAACTGGCCGGACTCGCCGAACCTCTTGGAGAACGCCTTGACCGACACACTCACCCCGGCCCCCGACGCCTACGTCGTGGTCGCCGAAGTCATCCACGGCACACTGGCCGCCCCGCGGCTCGGCGACAGCCTGTACTGCTCGGCCGAGTGCGCCGACCACGGCGTCCGCGAACTCGTCAGCGAGCTGATCAAGGAGGAGGGCGGTAGCGGCTTCGTCCTGCCTCACGAAGGACGCACCATCGGCTGCGTCGTCACTGGGGGTGGCCGGATGTGGTCGGTGCAGATCCTCGCCCGCAGCGAACTGCCCACCATCTGAGTTCGCTTCAACTTAGATAGGTGGCATTTTTCAAACGTGGGTGAGCTTATTGCTCGTCCATCGCGCACCCTCTTGGAGACCAGCACATGACCACCACCATCGCGGCTCTGCCCAACCACAACCGCATCACCGATCCGCTGTGGCAGCGCCTCTTCCACGGCTACGGCCACGTCATCACCCCGCTTCGCTACGCGGGCTGGGTCACCGACATCGAGACCGCCGGAGGCGAGTTCCATGTCCGCGCTGACCTCCGGGACGGCACGGAACTGATCATCAGCTCGGAACACAACCTGCCCGCCGACCCCGCCGAGGTGAACGGCTGGACCGCCATCCGTCAGGACGTGCAGGACACGAGCACGCACACCGTCCTGTACGACTCCACTCCCAACGGCCCCCAAGAGCACCACCGCAACCGACTCATCCCCCTGCTGGCCCGCGTCGACGGCCTGGACCTTCCCGGCCGGGCACACCGGCTGATCGTGTCGGCCTCGCACGTCTCGCCGTACGGGGCCTGCCACAACCAGACCGCTGGGATCGAGGGCGTGGCCAGCGCCGTCGCGCGGTTCTCGGAGTGGTCGCAGCGGCTCACCGAACACGAGGGCTACCGCCGCGTCTGGCAGCGGTCCCAGCGGGACGGCTACCCGCTGGCACTGTTCGAGAGCGCCGGGCACATCATGACCGTCCGCGTCACCCGCAGCGATGACTGACCGGCCGCGCCGCGCCCCGCGCCCCGCCGGGGGTGCGGACCGGTGATCTGGCTGCTGATCGCATGCGCCCTCGGCCTGCTGGGGTTCATCGCCCTCGGCATCGAAGACAGCCGCCACCACCGCGCGCAACGCGCCTCCGACCAGTCCTGACCACGGCCGCCCGGCCCCGCCGGGCCGGGCGGCCCTGCCTCTTGGAGACCAGTACGTGTCCCGATCCATCCACCTGCTGTGCGGAGCGGGCGGAGACCCCACCGGCCTGCGGCAAGCCGGATTCGACCCCATCCTCGGGATCAACCACTGGCAGACCGCCATCGACACCTTCGCGCTCAACCACCCGAGCGCGGCGGCGCGCTGCGCCGACATCCAGAACTACCCCATGCGCTGGCTCCCGAAGGCCCTCCTGCTGTGGGCCAGCGTCATCTGCACCGAGATCAGCCCCGCTGGCGGGCGCAAGCGCCCCGATCCCGTGCAGGACGCCCTGTTCGAAGAAGAGGAGCAGTGGCGCGAACTGCCGCCGGAAGCCTTTGAGATGACCCGCGTGACGGCCTGGTGCGTCCTGCGCGCCGCCGAAGCGAAACGGTTTCCCTGCGTCGTCGTGGAGAACGTCACGGAGTTCGTCACCGACTGGATCTTGTTCCCCGAGTGGGTGGGGGCCATGAAGAAGCTCGGCTACCGGGTTCAGATCGTCTCCGTGTCCTCCGCGCACATCGGCTCGGAGACCAACCCCTATGCCCCGCAGTGGCGCGATCGGATCTACGTGGTCTTCACCCTCACCGGAGTGCGCCGTCCCGATCTGGCTCCGCGCCCCCTGGCGTACTGCGTCGCGTGCGGGCGCAACGTGAAGGCACGCCAGAGCTGGCGCGACCCGCGGGTGAAGGTCGGCAAGTACCAGAGCCAGTACGACTACCGGTGCCCGAACCGTGCCTGTGGCCACGCCCTGGTGGAGCCGTACGTCCGGCCAGCCTCCGACGTCATCATGTGGGACGACATCGGCCAGCGCATCGGCGACCGCGCCCGGCCGCTGGTGCCCAACACGATGCGCAGGATCGCGGCAGGGCTCGGGAAGTTCCCCTACGAGCCGTCCGTCGTCACCCTCACACACGGCAAGGACGGCACCGACCGGGCCTTCGCCCCGTACACCCGGCCGATGCCCACCCGCACGGCCAAGCTCGGCGAAGCCCTCCTGGTACCGGTCGGCGGCTCGTGGAACGACACCGCCTCCTCGGCAGCCGAGCCGATGCGCACTCGCACCACCCGCGAGAGCGAGGCGCTGGTGACCGTGGACCCGTTCATCGTGGAGTTCCGCAACAACTGCGACGCCGCGCCGATCGACGCCCCGCTCAGCACCATCGCCACGGCCCGCCACCACGGCCTGGTCGTGCCCGACCGCGACCTTCGGACCCGGGCCCGCAACACCCTGGTCATCCCGTACCGCAAGGCCGCGCCGAAGACCGCGACCGAGCCGTTGCACACCCTGTCGACCCGCGACTCGGCGGCCGTCGTGCGCAGCGCCCCTGCCATCGAGGACTGCTACTTCCGCATGCTCCAGCCCCGTGAGCAGCTGTCGGCCCAGCGGTTTCCCGAGACGTACGAGGTCGTCGGCTCCAAGGCCGCGCAGACCCAGCAGGCGGGCAACGCCGTGAGCGTCAACGTCGCGTGCTGGCTCGGCCAACGCCTCAAGTCCGTCCTTGCCTGACCCCGACCCCGAAGAAGAAGGGACATCCCTGCCATGACACCGGCAGCACACGACCAGGTGAGCATCCTGGCTCAGCAGCGAGAGAACCTGTCACTCGCGTTCCGCCGAGCCGAGCAGGCTCACTGCCTGAGCATCATCGATCACCTCGCGGCCAAGATCCGTCTCCGCTGCCCCGAGGCCGCCTACATCGCCTTCGACCGGACTGGAGAACACCGCGCCGTGGCCGTTCACGGAGTGCTCGGTGAGCAGCCGAGCTCGCTCGGAGCCTGCCCTTGGCTGTGGGACGGCACCGAGTCCGGTCATCCGCTCAATGAGATCGACACGGACATCACCTTGGACATCGAGTACGCGCTCCTGCCCCCGACTTCACCAGTGTGGGCGCTCGTGCGGCGCAACACGGGCATGGACGGCAGCTGGCTGCTGGAGCTGCCCCCGGTCGACCGCGCGGCCCGCGCGGCCGAGCTGATACGCGGGCACCACCCGGCGGCGACCGCGATCATCGTGGACGGTCGCGCGGCCGGGGGCCGCGTCGTCGGGGTCGTCGAGGACCGGGCGGATGGCGAGACCCAGACACCTGCGGTACGTCCCCGGCTCAGCAGCGCGTGCGACGACGCCCTCACCCGCCTCGTAGCGCAGGTCTTCCTCCTCCCGCCGCTGGCCGACCGTCACCTCATGCCGGTGCCGAACGGCTTCGTTCACCCCTACAGCATCAGCACCAGCGATCAGGTGCACCTGATGCCGCTGCCCTCTGCCTAGCCCGGGGGAGGAACAGATGAGCGGCAACGGGTGGGTCGGTGAGGCCCCCTGCGCCGGGGACGCCCGCTTCACGGCCGAGGAGACGGCGGCCGACGCCCCGACGGAGCCGCTGGTCCTCTCCCTCCTCGCGACCTGCCAGGGCTGCCCGTTCCGGTCGCAGTGCATCGACCTGGTCATGCCGAGCATGAGCCTGTTCGACGGCGTGTGCGGCGGGCGGCTCTGGCGGAACGGGCAGGTCTTCGCGACCTGCACGGGCGCGCGGCGATCCGAACTGCGCGAGCGCGGGCGGCGCCCGATCACCCATGGCACCGAAGCCGGAGCCCGTGCCCACAACCGGCGCGGGGAGCCTGCCTGCTCCATGTGCCGGGAAGCCGGACGGCTCGCCCAACAGGCTCGCCGGGCCCGCAAACCTGCCCCCGACGCCTGAACACCACCCCTACAACTCCTGCGGAGAAACACCATGTTCACCCTCAACGCCCGCGACCTGGCGACCATCCTCGACCAGGCCGCCCCGCACCTTTTTCAAGCGGACGATGACGCCCGCGACCTGGATGCTCTGATCCTCGACTGCACCCCCGGCCACCTCCACGTCGTCGCGTGCAGCGACCGGACGCTGGCCGTCGCTCGTACTCCCGTCGCGGGCGCCGTGTGGACGGCGCCCCTCGCCTACGACGACGCCGCCGCGCTGCGCGGCTGGCTGGAGTCATCCGATGCCGTCACCGTCGAGCACGTCATCACCAGCGGTCACCAGCAACTCCGCTTCACCGAAGGCAACGCCCAGCTCACCGTGCCCACCGCGCCCCACATCGACGGCCTGCCCTGGCGCGAACTGCTGCGTCTCGCGCTCAATGCCCGCGACCACGCCACGGTGCACGGCCGACCTGTACAGCTCAGCTCCGCCGACCTCTCCCTGTGGCTGACCGCCGGCGGCAACGGCGAGGCGATCGAGTTCAGCTCTCTGGGAGCCGCGGGCACCGTGGTGACCGCCGGGCCCGATTTCCTCGGCGTCCAGACCCCTCACGGCTGGGACGGCCCGGCGCCGGGCGAGGGATGGGCCTCGTCGCTGCGCACCCGCCTGTTCCTCTTTCGCGGACAGTTTCTCGAGGTCGGCGCGCGCTACGCGGACTGCACGGGATCGGCCTGGGTCGTACCCGCCCGGCCCGGCCCCGGCGAGGAGCCCCGGCTGATCTCTGCCGACCACGCCGCCGTCGCCCTGCCCATCTCCCAGGTTCTTGCGGTCGGCAAGTTCCTCGTCCGCCTTCCCGCCTGAACCTAGATAGGTGGCATTTATGAAACATGCCTCTCGCTCTCGTGGCGTGGCGTACGGCCACGCCACGGACCCCGGCTACGGGCTCAACCCGATGCCCGCCGTGTGGCGCGCCCGCCCCTCAACTCCTGCGGCCCAGCCGAATCGAAAGGAACCCCCTGTGAACAAGGCTCAGCTCATCCAGGTCGTGGCGAAGGCGACCGGCAACCGCGCTCAGGCGACGCTCGCGGTGGAAACCGTGCTCGACGCCATGGTCCGCGCCGTCACCGCCGGTGAAGTCGTCTCCGTCACCGGCTTCGGCAGCCTCACCCCGGAGATGCGCCCTGCCCGCACTGCGCGAAACCCGCAGACCGGCGAGCCCGTGCACGTTGGTGAGCTGCGCTTCGTGAAGTTCCGCCCCGGCGCCCGGTTCCAAGCCCTCGTTGCGGGTCGCCGGGCGATGCCCGAGTCCGGCAACTGCATCCAGAAGGACCCCAAGACCCCCAAGGCCGCCCGCCCGTAACCACCGCACACCAGGGGTCGCCCCGGCATGCCCCGGGGCGACCCGGCCGAAGGAGTTCGACAGATGAACGACCTCTCCGTGGGAGTCGAGATCGACGCCACCGCGAAGTGGTTGGAGAAGCGGGGCCTGCACGGCGCGGCCGGACTGCTGCGGCGCGTCGCCCGCCAACGGGACGACGCCGTACAGCAGCTCGGTCTCCGCGTCGCCTCGTCCACGTACCGCGCGAGCGGCACCGACCACACCGCCCCGCGCGACCTGGACGCAGCCGCTGAGGCGGCGATGCTGCGCACCGACGTGGCACGCCTCCAGGCCCTGGCCGAGCGCGCTGGATGGGTGAGCGATGCGGACGCGAGGCGCCTGTGGCGCTGGCGCGACGGCTGGTGGGAGCTGAGCTATTGCCGCCGGAACACCAAGGACGGCTATCGCGCCATCGGTTGGTACCTGTGGGGGCCGGTCGGCAGCTATGACGGCGAGTGGCTTGACCGTCACAAGCGACCGGCCATGGCCGAGGCTGAGCGCCTGATCACCAAGCACCGCGCCGCGACCGGCGAGGAGCAGCGGTGAGCGGCCCCGAGCACGGCCTTTGTCGTTCAGTGGCTTCACCATCACTACGTCTCGACGCTGGCCCCGTCGACCCAGCGGGCCAGGAGACTGAACGCGGCGAGCTGCTCAAGTCCCTCGTGTTCCGTCAGCTCCGGCAGGTTGCCAACGTGGCTGTTGGGGTTGCGGATCGCCGCAAAGCAACCTTCCGCGAACGCCATGACGCCACGCTGCATGCTCGCGAAGGTCGCACTGCCGTCATTGGGAACGACACGCAGCCGGGGGTGGCCAGCTGTCGGCGCATTTGTGCTCAAGGCGTCCTGGAAGAGCTTCGTCTCCGAGCGCGTCCGGTCGTTCAGTTTGTTCTGCGTCTCGGCGTTGATCTTCCGCGCGGCTGCCGTGACGGCCTCCCGGAAATGACCGCTCTGCCAGAGGGAGCGGGCACCCTCCCAGGCCCAGGGGTGGAGCGAGGAGGCGCTGATCTGAGGTGCGTTGTCTCCCAGCTTTTCCCGGATCTCCGCGTCATTGATGATCGTAGTCTTGACCCGGATGGCGAGGGCCCAATGCCCCTTCCATGCCTGATCCGGGTTGATGCTCGGCCTCAACTGGTCACGCCATTGAGGGTCGAGGTGGACGAAGATTCGCTCGACGATGGCGGCCTGCGCTGTGATGTCGTCGTTCGAGCCAGCGTGCCGCAGTCCGCCCCGACCGTTGGTGCGTGGCACGAGTTCGGTGAGGGCGATGAAACGGTCAAGCTGCTGAATGGCCCACGACGGGTCAGCGATGGTTATCACGGACCAACCATGCCCGATCGGTCGATTGTCTGCCAACGCATAGTTGTTAGACCGCGAAGCGGCTGTCCATCCGGGCGCGCGGTCAGTTCCCTCATGCCCTGAGCCGCTTCTGTACATCGGACATGAAACGGGGCATGGCGCACCGATTTGTCATCGAGTAAGTAGCTGCTCTGGGCGGCATCCGCCGTCCGGCGCGGATCGCGCACGATATGGATTTCCCCGCCGAGGGTCCGCTCGGCGGCCGTCGAGCGGTACGGCGTCGCGTGCGAGGGGCCGGGCCGCTACGACCAGGCCGACGCCACCATCCTCGCCGCGATGGGGCTCGACTGGCTCGGCTACCCGACCGTGCCGGTGCCCGACTCGCACCGCCGCGCGCTGGAACCGGTCCGCTGGCCCGACCTCATTCCCGCCGCCGCGAATTAGGGAATTGAATTGCGGAAATTGAATGCGCACGAATTTGGATGCACCTTGCTTCTGGGGTATTTGCCATTAAGATATAAGTAAGCAATTCGGGAAATACCCGAAGGGAAAGGGCATCGGAAATGGAAACCGAGAACCACAGCGGATGCGGCTGCGAGTGCAACAGCGGCGGCTTCTGCGGTGGGTGCGGTCACGCCGGATGCGGCCGACGGCGGTAACCGGCACCGAACCCCAGACGTGCCCCGCGCCCCCGGCCAACGCCGGGGGCGCACCCATGCGCGCAAGCGACCTCTTGGAGACCCAATGACCGACTACTCGCCCGGCGTCCGCCAACTCGCCCACGAGATAGGACTCGACGCTTACCACGTCGCCCACGCCGTCCGCTTCGCCTCCCGCAACTTCGCCCGCGTGCAGGTGACCACCGGCATAAGCCTCGACCAGTACCGCCGCCTGCTCACCCAGGACCGGCACGCCATCGCCATCATCGCGAACCTCGCCATGCGCCACGCGGGCCGCCGCGAGGACGCCCAACTCCTGATGGACATCTACAAGGCCGCCGTCGGCCGCCTCCCGTACGAGCCCCCCATTCACACCGGCGTCGGCACCGTGCCCGAGTGCCACGGCCACCCATACGTCCAGCAGGCCGTGCGCATCCTCACCGCCGCCGGACTCCCGCCCATCCACACCGACGGCGTCCGCGAACTGCGCCCCGGCTTCCAGGTCGTGTCCGACGACGCCGGAGACCTGCCCGGCTGGGTGTTCATCGCGCCCGACCCCGGCGCCAAGACCCGCACCGGCTTCGCGGGCGGAGACCTCGGCTACCTCGCCGTCATGCGCTGGGCCGGATGGGGCGTCATCACCGAACGCCTCCCCGGCGACCTGTACGCCGCCTGCCACCCCGACCACCGACACCACCCCTTCCCCGCCGCCCTCACCTCCTGACCCCGCCGCCCGTGCCCGGCCGCACCCACGCGGCCGGGCACGACCCCACCAGAAAGACATCAGCCCGTGAAACTCCCCGTTGACGACGCCACCCTGACGTCCTGGTCCACCCTGCTCGGCCTCACCGGCAAGCAGACCACCGCGACCCTCGCCGAGATCGAGAAGAACCTGCGCACCGGCTACGAGCACCGCCCCGCCGAGCTGCGCGACGCCAGCTTCGATCAGCTCATCAGCGACATGGACGTCAACGAGGCAGCCCTGATGTTCCTCAGCAACGGCCTACGCCAAGCCGGTTACCCCGCCGCTGCCCACGACGTCGAGATCCGCGGCATCCTCACCGCCCTCCGGGACAGCCAGCAGCTCGGCTGACCCGCACCACCCGCCACCCACACGCCGCCCCGGCCGCGCTCTGCGCACCGGGGCAGCCCCATGTGCGCCCGCAGAAAGGAATCCGCAGCCATGTCCAACGACTTCTTGCCCCGCGCCGCGGCCCCGATCACTGAACGGCCCGTGCCCTCGTGGGCGAAGAAACCCCCGCCCAAGACCAAGGCCCGACCCACCGGCAAGATCACCGCCCGCCCCTACGCCGCCCCGCGCGACCCGCACGAGCACGCCCGCAAGATCGCTGAGAACGTCCTCGACGCCTGGTACCAGTCCTTCGGCGGCAGCAGCATCGACGTCCCCCTCGGCACCGTCGCCGGGCTCTCCCTGCTGCGCAACGTCCCCGGCCTGGCGGACTGGGTGCTCAACCTCAAGCCCGAAGAACTCCCGCAGCTGCTCAAGGAGATCTACCTCGGCCACTGGATCACACGCCCCGACCTGATCAACCGCGCGATACGCCTCCACGACTGGGCCTGGAACCCCGACCCCGACAAGCAGCAACTCCGCGCCGTCCACGCCGTCACCCGCGCCGCCATCAACACCGGCCTGATGGACCTCACCGGCCACGACGACCCCTGGCAACGCTCCGAAGCCGACGTCCTCAGCCCCCTGCTCACCGGCCTTCGCCACAAGAGCGACAAGAAGTGGCGCGGCGAATACCACACGCCGGCGTGCGTCACCGACCTGCTCGCCAACATGACCGTGGACAAGGACTTCGCCCAGCCCGGCATGTGCATCCGTGAACCCGCCATCGGCTCCGGCACCATGTTCCGCTCCGTCGCCCAACGCCTGCGCGACCTCGGCCTCAACACCCACGACTTCCACTGGTACGGCAACGACATCGACTCGCTCTCCGCCGGGTGCGCCGCCGTCAACACGATCATCTGGGACCTCGGCCCACGCTGCCTCATCGGCTGCGCCGACTCCCTCGCCCCGGACGACGACTACGCCAACACCCGCGCCGAAGCCGCCGAAGCCTTCGAGCAACGCGACCGGTACATGGACACCGCCACCACGATCGTCGCCCACCGCCGTGCCGTCGCACTCCTCGACCAGCTCATGCCGGAGACCACCGCCGCGTGACCGACACCCTCGACCGACCCGGCACCACCCCCGCACCACGCCGCCGACGCCCGACCTTCGCCGGACCACGCGACGAGATCCACGTGCCGCCCCTGGACCACATCACCCCAACCCTCGAACCCCCCTGGCACAAGGAGGACACCGACACCCCCGACCGCACCGCCACCTACCACCACCCCGACGGCCACCATATCGGCCTCCGCATCCAGCCCCGCGGCCTCGCCATCCAGACCTGGATCACCGCAGGCCCCGACCTGCCGCCCATCCCAGACGGCACCGCCATCGAACAGGCCGAAGCACAAGCCGCCAACGACGCCCGGCTCCAGCCCGGCCGCACCTGGCACGCCACCATCCCCACCCGTCACACCGACGATCTGCCGACAGAGGTCGGCCGCGTCCTGCGTGACCAGCTCCTACCCGCACTCACCAAGAAGCCCAAGCGGGTCGTCACCACAGCTCCCAAGGCCGCGCACGACCCCAACCCCGATGCCTGCCGAGCGCCAAAGCAGCGCGCCGTCCTCAAAGAGAAGGAACCCTTGAAGTGATCGTTCCCGAGAACAAGCTCATCATCAGGAGCTTGGCCAACCTTGCCGAGATCCTGCCGTTCATGCTCGGCCACTACCCGGACGACAGCATGGTCCTCCACAACATCGGGCCCAACTTGATCGACGGGCCCACCATGGCCAGCCCCCTTCCGGACGACCCCGCCGACTGGAAGGAGGAAGCCGAACTCTTCGCCCGCCGCTTCATGACCCATGTCCAGGAGAACGCACACGACACCGCGGGCGAAATCATCGTTTACCTCTGCCGCGAACCAGAGCCGGGGCAGAGCGCAGAACAGGTCATCGAACTCCTCCGCCCAGTGTCGAACTCGCTCACCGAGACCTGCACACAACTCCGTGGAAGTGTCACCCAGACGCTCGGACTCGTCGCAGGCCGATGGTGGGCATTCGAATGCGAATGGGACGGCTGCTGCGAAGGCGACCCGCTCCCGGCGCTCGACGACCCGAAGAGCGCCGCCGCACAACTCATTCGCATGGGCTACTCACCCGGCCGCCGCACAGGCGAGATCGTCAAGGAGTTCCACCCCGCCCAACCAGCCGCGCCGGGCCAACTCCGGGTTCTCGACAATGAGGCCGCAGCATACGCAGCCCAGTGCGCGACACCTGGCGGGCAGGAAGTCGCCCTCGATGTCACCCACTGGCTCCTCGAAACCGCGATACGAGCCTTCCGCGACGGCGCCACCGACCTCGCCGACGACATGGCCGCCCGACTCATCCACGGGCTCCAGAACGGCTGGGCCTGCGACCACGGCATCGAGTTCGCAGAAGACGACGACCTTCCGCACGCCCGGCGCCTCTGGTCCTTCCTCGCCCGCCGGTGCCTTCCCCCCTACACCCAGAAGGCCGTGCCCCTCCTCTCCCTCCTGGCCTGGGTCGCCTGGCGGCAGGACGACACCCTCACCGCCCGCCTCGCACTCAAGGACGCGCTGACCGCAGACCCCGACTACGAGCTGGCCGGGCTGCTGGTCGTCGCCATCAACGAGGGCGAGGACCCGCAAGGGCTTCTCAACCTCGCCCGCGAAACCCGGGCCGAACGGCTGGCGCGCACCACGCACTCGGACCCAACGACGCACTGACCCAGTACGGCGGCCCCGACACACCAGTCGGGGCCACCCCAAGCAGAGGCACCAAGCGTGATCATTCAAGAACCTGCCGACACAGGCGTACAACAGACCGTTCACCTCCCGCGGTTCGAGGAAAAGAACCAACACCCCCTCAGACGCTGGCGGCGCACCACACCCCTACGCCGCGAACTGCGGTCATTCAGTTTCGGCGGCGGCTGGCAGTCCATGGCGGCCCTCGTCCTCGCCGCCCGTGGAGAGCTGAACTACCGCACCTTCATCATGGCCAACGTCGGTGACGACTCCGAGAACCCAGGAACCATCCGCTACCTACACCAATACGCCATGCCGTTCGCAGCCGAACACGGCCTCGAACTCGTCGTGGTCGACCACGTCATGAAGCGCACCGGAGAGGTCCGCACCCTCTACCAGGACCTCACCCGGGAAGGCTCACGCTCTCTGAAGATCCCCATACGGATGTCCAACGGAGCCCCCGGCACACGCTCATGCACCGCCCAGTTCAAAATCAAGGTCATCGGCCGTGAACTCAAGAGGCGCGGCGCCAGCGCACAGCACCCCGCCACAGTCGGCATCGGCATCACCCTGGACGAGATCCACCGGGCGAACACCCGTCGATGCGACCCGCACGAGCGGATCGAGTATCCGTTGTTGGAACGTGGCATCCGTCGCAGTGACTGCGCGCGGATCATCCGCTCCGCTGGGCTGCCGGTACCGCCGAAGTCCTCGTGCTGGTTCTGTCCCTTCCATCGGCCGGAGACGTGGCACGAGATGCGACGTGCGGAACCCGAGCTATTCGCGAAGGCGTGCCAGCTTGAGGACTTGCTCAACCGGCGGCGCGACGAGCTTGGCAAGGACCACGTCTACCTGACCGGCTTTGGCAAGCCTCTGCGGGGGGCCATCGGCGATGGCATCGCCACCCTGCCGTTCGACGTGCACGACACGGGCTGTGATTCCGGCTGGTGCATGACCTGACCACGCCACAAGTCGCCATCTGGTCGGCGTTCCACAGCGTGGTGACGAAGCGAGAAGGCTCTCGATACGAGTCAGTGTCAGAGTGGTGGAGGAGACTGCTCTGCGTGGTTTTGATTCTTGGACGGATCGTCGAGTTGATCTTGCTGGTCGCTGGGCTCGCGTTGTGGCGCTCACAGCCTCTTCGGGCCTGGGTGCGGCGACGAACCGTTGACGAGTTGAGACGGCGTCGCCGCGCAATGGCCCTGCGGCACGCTGAAGTACTTCTGGCAGAAGCACGGGAAGTGTTACCGGCAGCAACTACCGGCACGGTGCCAATCGGGAGGAGCGGACTAACTCCCGTGTGGGTGGTGCGTTGGTGGTACGCGGCTCAGGTTGCTATTCCTATCGCTTTGGCCGTGGTCGCGTACTTCGCACCGATGATGTGGTACGCCGCTGCTTGGTGGAGGCCCAACGCGGCCCCTGCGTTCTACAGTGGACCCTTCGACGCGACGCGATGGATAGCAGGCAAAGTCGCTGCGGTACCTGGAGCGGTAGAGAACTGGGAGAGCCCCGCCCATGTCGTAGATGCATTGTGTGTCGTGCTGGCGGTCGCGGTGGCACTGTACGTAGCGCCAATCTTTCTGCGGATCGGCGCGGCGCTGACTGGGCTCCAAGGGCAGCGACGTCAGGACCAGGCTGGAGCGGGGCGGACGGACGTTTCCAGTGACTACGTTCGGGCCTGGCCTGTGGTGGTACTGGTTCAGTCCGCAGTGCAGTGTGCCCGAGTGCACAAACAATGGAGTACCGGGGAGCCTGGCGACACCTTGCCCAGGGTCTCGATGAGATCCGTAGAGCGAGTTATCTGGCAGGCTCACCGTACACGGCGAGGGAAGGCCCGAGCCCATCACGAACGGGTGCTCAGGACTCACGCGGGACGCGTCATCGGAGCACTACGGGAGGCCGAGGCTGAACAGGACACGCAGCCGGGCGAGGCGCTACAAAAGCTCACGGTCATGCTGCTGACGATCGCCGAGCGGTATGCCGAGGGGGGCGTTGGCCGACTGCTCGATGAGGAGCAAATGGGTGGTGCTGTGCCCATTGTTCGCCACGAGCGACTCAGGATGGTGGTGGTTGGAATCCTGGTAGTCGCGATCATGGCGGGGGCTTCCCTGGCCGGGCTCCCCGAGGCAGCTCTTGGCGCACTTCTCCCTGTGGTGGTCCTGACCGCCGTTATCGTGATTCACCGGGGTAAGGTCCCCACCCCCAGAGAGCTGACTGATTTGATCATCCCCCGGTAGCTGCCGAACGCACTTCTCAACGGCAGCACGGCATCAGTGTCCTGCTTGGCGTATAGATCCCTCCTGCATGCCTCACGCTCCGGCAGGCCCTGACCGCCGCCCAAGAAGACGACCTGGCGACGCCATCCACGGCGCCATCGGCAGCGGAGTCGGCCACAAGCCTGTTCGCCATTGCCAGTAAGTCAGGCTGAACGACTGGCGCGCGCTGAGACGACTGCCCCAAGGACTAAATGAGCAGGCCAGCGCGGCTCCGGTGCCCTACCCTCCGGTACCGCGCCGATCACAGGCACTGGAAGCCCACGCCAGCGGGGTCGTCAGGATCGTTGCTCGGCAACCGGCCCATGTCCCTGGTTGATACGCTTCCGGCGTGGCGAGCAAGTACAGGGACGAGACGGTCAAGCTTCTCTTTGGTAGTGCCACATGCTGTGCCTTCCCGAAGTGCGCCCAGCCTCTGGTCTTCTGGGACCGGGGGCACCCTACCGTCGCTGCCGAGATCGCCCACATCCGTTCCGAGAAGAAGAAAGGTCCGCGATACAAAGCTGGCTATGCTGGCGACATCAACGGCTTCGAGAACCTTCTGCTGCTGTGCGGCGTTCATCACAAGGCGGTCGACCGACACGAGAGCCTGTACACCGTCGCCAAACTCGAAGAGTGGAAAACGGCACAGGTCGCCCAGTCCGGCCA
The DNA here is from genome assembly GCF_040629205.1 of Streptomyces sp. NPDC005962. NCBI lineage: Bacteria > Bacillati > Actinomycetota > Actinomycetes > Kitasatosporales > Streptomycetaceae > Streptomyces > Streptomyces sp. NPDC005962. The sequence goes on from NZ_JBEXVE010000003.1 coordinate 517,250, forward strand.
GCACGTCGTCTCGGACGACCTCGCGGAAATCGTCCGGCAGGTCCATCAGTCCCTGCAAAAACTCACCGAGGTCGCAGGTTCGAGGCATCTGTGAAGCCCTCCTAGGTCCACGCCGAACGGAGTAAGGACACGCTAGGCTGTGCTCAGGCAGGCTGACCTGCGGCGATGCCTCGCCGCTCCATCCGTGGGTGAAGCGGGCGGTGCCCCTCTCGCCGGTAAGGCACTCCGCTGCGTGCGAGTTCGAGACCTCGACTGCCTTCACCGCTCAACCTGCGTTGATCCAGACAGGCATCCTCAAGTGGCCGCCACGGGACGGCTGTCGGGGCCCGCCAGGGGACGCGCAGGGGACGGAAGGACCCGTAAGCATCGGGAAAGCCTGTGCAGAGCCAGAACAGTACGGGGCCTCTGACCTGCGACTATAGGAAGATCGGGGCAAGAGCGGAGACGGATCAGAAGATCCCCAAAGGACTCATAATCCGTCGGCCGTGGGTTCGAGTCCCACCCGCCCCACCTGAGGAAAAACCTTCTGACGTGGGAAAACGGAACCCGGGTGCTGTCTCGCCCGGGTTTCTTGCCTCACATTTGCCTCACGCACTGTCCCGCGCCCCCCTTTTACGGTGCCTGGCATGGCGCACATCAAGACCTACAAGCGGCAGTCTGGCGCCGCGGTTCATGGGGTCGTCTGGCGCGCCAGCGGGGCCCGTGAGGGCAAGTGGCAGCGCGAGAGCTTCGACGACCTGGCTGCGGCGAAACGTTTCCGCGATCTGGTGAACGGCCACGGACAGCAATGGCCGCCCGGCTGGGTCAAGGGCGAGGGATTCGTCGAGCCGGACGAGTCGGAGTGCCCCGCCGAGGAGATGTTCCCCGCCTACGCTCACCGGTACGTCGAGCTGCTCACGGACATATCCGAGCACACAAGCACCAACTACCGACGATTCATCGAGAACCACATGATCCCGTGGTTCCGGTACCTGGCCGTTTCAGACCGCTCGAACAAGATCACACGCGACCACGTCAGCCAGTGGATCAACGACCTCAAACACGGGCGCCCGGGCCCGCATCACGAGCCCGGTACCGTACGACGGGCCTACGCGCCGAAGACCATCGCCAACCTCCACGGGCTGCTCTTCAGCGTCCTCCAGGCAGCGGTGACCGCAGACCCGCCTCTACGCGACTCCAACCCCTGCGCGCAGACGCGTCTGCCGAAGAGGGACGAGGCTGAAGACGAAGAGGTCTTCCTCGAACCGGAGGAGTACGCGCTCCTCCGCGCGCACCTGAAGCCTGATGCCGTCGACTTGGTCGATGCCCTGATCGGCACCGGCCTGCGGTGGGGCGAGGTAACGGCGCTCCAGCCGCGCGACTTCACCTTCACGGGCAAGCGGTCCACGCTCCGCGTACAACGCGCATGGAAGCGTCGAGCCGAGGGCGGCACGTACCTCAGTGCCCCCAAGACGAAGAAGCCCCGACGCACCCTCGTCCTCACCCCTGACCAGGTGGAGCTGTTCAAGCGCGTATGCCTGGGCAAGCACCCCCAAGACCTGATCTTCACCGCTCCCGGCGGAGGATCCTGGCACTCGGGCTTCTTCTTCGCCCAACGGTGGAAGCCCGCCCTGGACGCTGCCAACGCCGCTGGCCTGACGAAGCGGCCGCGCGTCCACGACCTCCGCCACACGCACGCCTCGTGGCTGATCGCGGGGAAGGTTCCGCTGCCCGTGATCCAGGGGCGACTCGGGCACGAGTCGATCACCACCACGGTCGACCGGTACGGCCATCTCCTGGACTCCGCGGATGACGAGGTGGTGGCAGCCGTGGAGTGGGCTATGCGCCCCGTGGAGGCGTCACCGACCGTCGAGGACCTGACAAGCGTGGCATGAGCCGGACCGGGGTCGTGAGGGGTGACCGTCCTCTGGCTGGGGGCCCGTCGGGGAGATGCCCATGCCTTCGAGAGGGCTGCTCCTCAGGGTTGTGGACGGCCCTGGTGTGCCGCCACGCTGCGTCGAAGGAGACGTTGCCGTGGCTGGCTCGTGCACGACATCGCCAGTTGAACCCCAGTAGGAGGCCTGAACCCTTAATCTGATGTGTTCCAAAGCAGCACTTGTGTCGCGGTGTTGCAGGAGTTGACGTCACCGAACGGGGTAAGCATGACTTCCGCGCCCACCCCTCCAAGTGGAGGCGCGCCATCTTCAGTAGACAGGAACGAACCAGCGACGACCCAGACTCTGGCCGCGGGTGGCATCGCACCAAACGCGACCGCGCCCACTGCAGCGGCCCGCCGGCTTGCCCGACAGAAGCTCGCCATGTGGTTCGTATTCGCAGTGATCTTCGCGATCCTGCCGACTTTTACCCAATTTCTACAGGAGCAGCAGCAGAAGAACCATGAAACTCCCGGCCTATATGAGCTTGCGAGTCGGGCTGACCTGTACATCGTGTGCATGGGGTTGACTGCGGCGGCCATTGGGCAAGTCTTGATGCCCGATCAGAAGAGGGGTGGTCCCTTGATTTTCTGGACGGTATTCAACGTTGTCGACCTCGCGGTCGTCACATTCTTGGCTGCTGGATCCGACGATGAGGGCATCGACAAGGCCGCCATGGGTCAGCAATCGCTGATCTTGCTTATTGCAACCCTAATCAGCACGGGATGGAGCACTTACCTTTGCGAACTGGAGTCGGGAAAATGACGATCTTCGAATGGGTCTCCAGTGTCGCTTCCGTTGTGCTTTCTGTCACTTCGCTCGTAGGTAGCGCAATCGTTCAGTGGCTGTATCGGGCACGACAAAAGAAGCGGGGGAATGACGCTCAGTGAGTACTCTTCACGCATTGAGGTAACGCCGAACCCAGGGCGTGGCCGCAACCTACCAGGTGCCTGGCCCGCCGTCGTGGCACTCGATCAGCGGCGACGTGGCGAGGGCATCCCGTCCGCGTCCTTCACCCTCGACGCGCCGTAGGGACTTGCGGGGGTCGCTTGGCGCGTACGCGATACCGAGGATCACCCCGGTGCGCCCATACCCGCCGACCGCCTGCGGGTGACAGCGTTCGGTGCCCTGGTCATGAGCCAGGCGCTGCCCCCAGGCGGGCCTACGCAACAGGCCGCCGTGATCTAGCAGGCATAAACTACCTTCCAGATTCCCAATTTCCATGTCGGGTGAGTAGCAGCCCATCGCGATCTTACCCCCCACGCATTGATACCTTGACTCCCTATCACCTGCTCTCCCATGAATTGCGTGTTTCGAGTAAATGACTCAGTTCCGCGGTTGTCGATATGTAGGATCACAGCTTTTCCTCGACTGTACAAATTCGTGACATCGGTTGAGCTTTTGGCTTTTAGTTGCTTTCCGTGTCGGACGTCGCCGGTATCGATAACTTGTAGCCTCAGTGAGCATGATGCTTGCAGGCGTGAGGTTGGGGTCGCGTCGGCTATCGAGGCTGACGGCACGATTCCCCCCGCCGTCAGGCAGGCGATTATTGCAATTCTGCATATCCGAGCGCTCATGGCCACTCCTCCGTTGTCCTTGCCATCAGTCTGCGTCGCTGATCTGTAACCTGCGCGCGGTGGAGTGGCTTCGATTACCTTTGCAGGAGACGAGGTCCCCTATACGGGGGAAGCGTTATGAACGAGGTTCATGGGCGCTGCCTGATAGGGCGTGGGCGGAGGAGCTTGCTGTGAGGCCCGCGGGGGCGGGCGAGGACCCCTCTATCGCCGTGAGCGGGAAGAGTCTGGGCCCGAGGTCGTTCTCATGCAGCATCAGCCCGGCCGCCATCCGGCGTGACGACCGGGGCCGGGGTATCCGGAGACGGAGGGGACGGGGCCGACGCTTCCGCCCGAGGCTTGCGAGTTCGGCTGGAACGCGGGCGCTCGGCGCGGGCCCGCAGCGATTCGATGATCTTCTTCGCGCGAGCGGCAGTAACAGGCTTCGCCTCGCGTTCCAGCTCCTCCGCCGGCACACCCAGCAGTTCCGAGACCAACTCTGCGTCGTTGTCGAACAGCCGCAGTGCGACAGCAGCGGCTTCCCGTGCGGCGATGTCGGCCTTGTCCTTCGCCCGAGCTGCCTTCACCGCAGTCTCGCGCGTCGACAACACATTCGCTGCGGCCAGCTCCCGCGTCTTCGCCTGGAGCGCTTCGACAGCGCGAACTCGCCGCCGTAGCTCTGCCGCGCTTACCGATGCTGCCGGAGTGGTGCTCACCCGTGCCCCCAGTTCCGTTCGAAATCGCTGCTCATCGTGCGCACCGTATGCATAGGTCTGCGGACATCTCGAACCAACAGCCCGGCGCCGCTCGTGGCGACAGCAGAAGATCTTTGGACGCGGGGCGTCTACGGTTCCTTCGCCGTGGCGGTCATTTCCCCAGGTAAGCAGCCTCAGGCGAGAGTGAGGCCACCGTCGCGGTAGGTCAGGCTCCCCGGCACATCGTCCACCGCCGGGTGATAGTCCCCGCGGTTCAGAGTGTCGAGGACTGCTGATCGCAGCTCGTCGCGCAGGCCCAGCGACAGGCCCAAGGGGGCGGCGAGGCCGACGGCCGGGTCCGCGACGGCGGCGACGACCAGCGTGCGGGTCTCCTCCACCGTCATCAGCTTCGGTTGCTCGGTCATGGGTCCAGTATCGGGCCGCACCGCGAGCACGGCCCGGAGCGACCGACGCAGACACCCATCCAGCGCCGGCTTAGATTCGTGCCCGCGTACGCGAGGGAGAAATTCACCCGCGCGGCCCGTCCTGCGGAGAGTAGCGTCCCGGGGCATGCACAGCGATCCCGCCGCCGATGAGGCATGGGAGCGGCTGCGGGCCAGCCGCTCGAACCCACCGGCCAGAGCCAGCAATGGGTCCCGCCGCAAGACCTATTCAGCTGCCCTGGAACAGACCGAGCAGATGTTCCGAGCCGCTGCCGTCGTGGGCCCCGCCACGCGCCCCCTCCAGGTCTTCTACGGCCTCAGCCAGGCCGGCCGAGCCATCGCTGCCGCCGCCTGGTCTCTCAAGGGCGAGGACTGGCGCTTGGTCTCCCACGGCGTCAAGACCACCGGCTTCGACCAGCTCTTCCCCGACATCGAGATCCGCACCGACCCACCTGGCACCCAGGGCAGCTTCGTGAAGGTCAGCGAAGTCCTCGACTCCCCGGTATGGGAGATGGACCCAGTGCGCCTGGAGGACGTGTGGGACCTGCTGCCCCCGAACCTCCGCTACCCGCTCACCCTCAGGGACCGGATGACTCCGCTGTTCGCGGACGAGGTGAGCGTCGGCGCCCACGAGCATCCCTTGCTGAGCGTCCCGGTGTGCGACATCCCCGACCGGGTCATCGACGCTGGCACCCACAAAGCGCTGGCAGAGTTCCTGACCTCGTACCCCGCCATCACTCAGTACGAGAGCTACGTGACCACCGGCGACTCCCGCAACGGGCCCCCGCCCCCGGGCTACACCCGCTACAACCGCGGCGGCGGCGAGCTGGAGGTCAACTGGAAGATGTCCCAGGGATCGGCGACCGCACCCCAGCGGCTGGAGTATCTGCGGGCCATGACCCGCGGCTACGCCGGGGGCCGATACTTTCTGCCTGCCCTCCCTCCGATGAAGCAGGAGCTGCACCCACTAATGGCTTGGTGGGCGGTCCTGTACTCCCTGTCCATGCTCGCCCGCTACGAACCCGCGGTCTGGGGCATGCTCATCAGTGTCGACAACAGCCAGTACGCGGTCCCGATCGAACGGCTCCTGGAACGCGCCATCAACCACCTCCCCGCCCTGATCGCGGACACCATCGCCGAGGTGAGCAGCTGATCCACGGTCACCACAGTGCGAAGCTCTAGGCGATATTGGCGTGGCTTCGGCTGATTATCGATCAGTTCCGCTGGATCCCCGACGAAGACGACACTGCGTTGCTTACCACTGAGCCGGGGTAGTTGGACGCGGACGGCAGGCGATGCGTGTCCGCAGCCCCGGCGATCCGCGCCGCTTCGAGTGGGTGGGGCGAGACCACCCCCTTGCCGACGGCGCGGCAGTCCACGTCACCGATGGTGCGTGCTGAAACGGATTGATGCCTGTGGTATTGCCGCGTCATGCTTGCTCAACCACTCGGCTTTGGGCCGATGGGTTACAGAGAGTTGGAGGGGCACGGTGACGAGCGGGCGGCCGGGTATGGCAGATGTGGCGGCGCGGCATCGCACCAAGCTTGAGGCGTTCGTGCTGCGTGCTCGCCGAGTGAAGGCGCACTCGCTCGCGGCCGACTGGGACGCCCTGGTCACCCTGGCCGAGGCACGGTACTCGGTGACCGTCCTCGGGAATGGCGAGGCACGGCTTCGGCAGGAGTTTCCGGCTGAGGAGGTGGTCGAGTCGGCCGCCGCACGGATCAGGCCGCTCCTGCTGGAGAACGATGCTTGCTCGTACCTGCAAGCTCTGGCAGGGGTTGGGTACTTCTGCCAGTCGATGCCGGACGACACAGCGTGGGTGAAGGCGGCGCGGGCCGAGTGGCGGGAGAGAGCAGGGTCGACACCCGCGCGTGAGATCGGGTATCAGGTCATGATCGGCGATACCGTCACCGGCGAGACCGCCGATCTCGACGATCAGAAGTTGGCGATGGCGTGGATCTACGGCGATGTGGTCCACCACGACACGGAACGGCGCCAAGAAGCTGACCCGTTCGGTCTGTCTGAACGGTTCCGTGCCGCGGTACCTCTGGTCGCCTGGATCATGGTCAGCGCGATCGAACTGCTCAATTTCGTCCGGGCTCTCCAGTCCGCGGGGATCCTTGGGCTTCAGCCTGACGTGTTCGACCGGGAAGTCGTGCTGGAGTTGACATCGTGGGAGCAGAGAGGACGGATATACAGCGCCCCTGCTGGAACGCCTGCTCCTGTGAGCGCGCTGGCCCCTTATGCCGAGGGCTGGACTCTCCTGTCGAACGCCGCTGACCTTCAGCGAGTGGACGAGCGACTCGTGGGGGAGGCCCGCGGCCGCTCCCAAGGTCTGGGAGGACGCGATCCCCGCTGACAGGGCGGTCGGGCAGGAAAATGTGCCCTACCGCCCTGTCCGCACCCACCACCTGCGGCCCTGGAGTACGACATCGTCGAGGTGTTCCGCACCGCGCTCGCCGAGGCCACCGCTCGCCACCTGCCGACCTGGGCCGGGCGGCTCACGCCGCATGTCCTGCGGCACTTCTAGCGCTTTGCAGCTCTATCTGTCCGGGATGGACTTGATTGCCATCCAGGAGGTGCTGGGACACAACTGGATTGCTCCGGAGGCAGAGCAGAGGGCAGGCCGGTGGCTACCCCTTGTGCAACTCGATGTACTGGATTGCAGCCCGGAGCCGGTCAACATCATCTTTGAAGTGCCCCAGGGCCAGGTTGCAGGCCCGGCACAAGAGCCCCCGTACCTTGCTGCTGTCGTGACAGTGGTCGACATGAGGGCTCAGGTTGTTGCTTCGGATCTCAAAGGGTTCCCGGCAGATCCAGCAGCGATACTCCTGTTCCTCCAGCATGGCTAGGTACCGGTCGTATGCGAGGCCGTAGAGGCGGAGCATCGCCGACTTCTGATCCTTCAGCCATCGGCACGCCTTACATACTCGTGTGCCGCTATCGACAGAGAACCCCACGTCGGCGTACGCATGGCCGTTGTGGCAGTGTGTCTCGGTGCCACGGTAGGGCTCCCTAATATTCCGGAGGGGATACTCGGGAGCGTTGCGCTTCTTCGACTCCCAGCCACACTGCCTGCACTCCCAAGCCTTGCGATTCGGGTGCTGGTAGAGGTTCTCGTCGTTCAGCTCGTGGCCGTTCAGGCAGTGGCTGGGGATCTCAGCCTCGCCTGGCTTTTGGTATCGGCGGACCTTGCCTGCTGAAGAGTGACTAATGGCTACGCAACGCCTGTTCCCGCAAGTGCGCTTGAGGACCTGCCCTTTGACGAGTTGGTCGTTCTCGCTCTCGTAGAGCCAACGGGCGACCACCATGCGCCGAGACCCCCTGCCCCTTTCGGGGTCTGGCTCGAACCAGATCGGGTGGCCGTCCTTGTTCAAGCACCCTTGCCAGATGAGACACCCGCCATCCCTCACCCGCGTGTTGTCAGCGATCACTGCGAGGCTCAGGGGGACATTGCGGTACCCGGCGTCAGCAGACACCGGGAACGGAATGCCCTCACGCCGGTACGTCTGGTAGCAACGTCCGCACAGGCCCCGGCGGATGGCCTTGGACACCTCTCGGCAGTCAACACAGGGGGCGCTCTTCTTGACGCGTGTGCTCATCGTCAGACAGTACGCCTACGTTGCGCGTGACAGTTCCGTCATTCCGCATCTTGAAGGACCGTGAACGCACCCTACTGCTCTGCCCCGCGCCAAGAGCGGAACTCAAGCTCCCAGCCCAGCTCAACCAGCGGTAACAGCCCGACTTCCCGTCGAAGAACCCTCGGAAATCCTGTACCCACGGCTCTCGGAGGACCAAGGTATCGTCACTTCGTGACGATACAATCAGCCAAGATGGCCGGATCTGATCGATTCTGACCCGAGGAGGTGGGCGGGCCGGTGGGGTGGGTAACCGGGATCGGCCCGTCGGACGAACAGGTCGAATACCGCCTGACCGGGGGCCACGGCTGCGGGCAGGTCACCGTGGTCGACGCCGCTCCGCTCATCGCCGCCGTCGAAGCCAAGGCCGCGGAAGCCGGTACGACCGTCGCCTTGCTGCTCGGCGCCACCGAGGCGAAGAAGGCGTTCTACCGGGCCCGTACCCAGCTCCGCAGCGACAAGAAGGCCCGGTTCACCGGATTCGACGCCGTCGAGGTCGCCGCAGCAGCCGGACTCGACGCCCGCACCCTGTATGGGGAGGCCGTCCTCCCCACCCCTTCCGCTGACGGTCAGGTGGACTACCACCTCGATGCCAGCGAACGTCCGCTGGTGTGGATCGGCCAGGGCCTCCACGAGTTCGGCATTACCCCTGGCTCGGTGCTCGCTCCCGAGCAGTTCCAGGCCGCCCGCCGCCTCATGCGCGGCGAGGACCCGCGCACCGGCGAAACGCTGGTGGAACCGAAGATGGCCATCGCGCCCACGGCCAAGCTGCACGCCGCGCCGCTGGTACGAGCCATCCGCCGCAGGGCCGCTGAGCAGGGCGTACAACCACAGTTGTTGCTCGAATCGAAGCGTAAGAAGGACGCCTTCGGCCGCATGGAGCGTCAGCTCGTCCGGTTCGGCGAAGCCCACAAGGCACCGGTCTCCACCTTGCTCAAGCTCGCCGACGGTGTCGGCATCGACGCCACCGAGCTGTACGGCGAAGACGCGTTGGAGAAGGCCCTCGCCGCCGAGGCCGGTGGCCTACTCGATGCCCGCGTGCTCCTGCACGCCGTCGAGGCCAAGGCAGGCGAGAACGGGCGGGAGCCCGCGGAGCTGTTCGACTCCGCGTCCATGCAGCGGCGCTACCGCCAGACCGAGGCCGAAGCCGGTCGGCGGTTGCGCGATCTGCCGATGGCCGTGCGTGAAGCGGTCTCCATGGCCAAGGCCGCGGGGCTCGCACCGGACCAGATCTGGGACGCGGAAGAGATCAAGGCCGCGATGCGGGAAGGCCGCGTCGAAGTCGGCAACCGGGGCGCCGACACCACATTGGACTTGGGCAAGTCCAAGAGCGTCTTCCTGGCCTACGCACCACCGGAGATCGCCCGCGAGGTTGAGTCGATCTACACCTCATGCGGACGCGAGTCGGTCGACGCCTTGGAGCGCTGGACCGCGTACGCGATGCGTGGCCGACATGGCGACGGTGAAGCAGCACGCACGCTCGACACGAGCGGCTTCTCCGGCTGGATGATGATCCACCGCGCCGCCCGGCCGGTCGGCGGCGCCCCATACGGTGACCCCCACTTCCACCTTGCACTTCACCCTGGCCAACATGGTCAAGGGCACCGACGGGAAGTGGTCCACGATGGCCGCGGGCGGCCGTGACCTCCACCGCCATGCCCGCGCGACGCAGTCCTTGATGAACGCCCGCATCCGCCGCGAACTCACCAACCGCTACGGCATCCGCTTCCGCCGCGAAGAGCGCACCGGAGCATGGGAGATCGCCGCCATCCCCCAGACCACGATCAAGCTGTTCAGCAAGCGTGACGGCCAGGTCCGGGAACTGCTCAGCAAGCTTGGGCTCGACTACGACAACGCCACCGTGCGCGAGCGCACCGCCGCCTCCTCCGCCTCTAAAGCCGCCAAGAACGGCGACGCCGCAGGGGCTACGGACGATGTCTTGCGCGCGTACTGGCAGGCCGAAGGACGTGCCGCCGGCGACGACCCGGACGCCATCGCGGCCAGCGCCCTCCAGGAGCAGGCACCGGAGCCGAACCCGGATCTGGACGAGCTGTGCCGCATCGTCTTCGACCCCGAGATGGGGCTGACAAGCCACAGCAAGGAGTTCACTCACGCTGCCGCCATCTCCGCCGTATTGGACGCTCTCCCGTACGGCGTTGCCACCGCCGAGGAGGCCGAGGGGCTAACCACCTCCGCACTCCGGCACGCCGGGTACGCGGTCCAGCTCGACCCGAAGGGCGCCCAGCACTACACCCACGCCGACCGGTACACCACCGCGGACATCGTCGCCGCCGAAACGCTGATCGTCTCCGAGACCACGCGGCGCCTCGGCGAACAGGCCGCCGTCGTCAGCAACGACACGGTCGCGATGACCCTGTCCACCGTCGAGGCACAGCAGGGATTCGCGTTTTCCGACGAGCAGCACGCCGTACTGGAGAGGCTGCTCACCGCCGGACACGGCGTGGACGCCGTGATCGGCGTCGCGGGCGCGGGCAAGACCACGATCATGGACGCCGCGCGGCAGGCATGGGAGGCCCAAGGACTCGTTGTCGCGGGCGCGAGCACCGCCGCGGTCGCTGCCGCCAACCTCAAGGCCGAAGCAGGCATCAGCTCCCGCACCGTCGCCTCCTGGCTCACGAGCATCCGCACCGGAAGCCAGGGCCTGACCGGCGCGGACGTCCTGGTCGTGGACGAAGCCGCCATGTGCGATGACCGCGACATCGCCGAACTCCTCGCACATGCCGCGACGACCGGAACGAAGGTCGTCGGCATCGGTGACCCCAAGCAGCTGCACAGCCCCGGAGTCGGCGGCCACTTCGCCGCCGTCCACCATCTCGTGGGCGGTCTGGAACTGACGGAGAACTTCCGTCAGAAGGACGCCATCGAACGCCGCGCGCTCCAGCTGTGGCGCGACGATCGCCGCACGGAATCGCTCCGTACCTTCGCCGGCACCGGCCGCGTGCACGCACTCGCCAACAAGGACGAAACGCTCGCGGCCATGCTCACCGTGTGGGCCGACAAGCGCGCCGCGCACACCGACGACCACACCGCCGTGCAGCAGCTCCTGATGCTCGCCGCTACCAACGAAGTCGTCGAGGAGCTCAACCTGGGCGCCCGCGCACTACGCAAGGCGAACGGCGACCTCACCGGCCCGGAGTACATGTACGCGCTCGCCGGTGGCCACGAACTCACCATCGCCGTCGGCGACCAGGTCCTCCTTCGCACCAACGACTACCGCGGCAAAAGGAGCCGTGGCGAGAACGAAGACGTGCTCAACGGCTACCGCGGAATCGTTCGGGCGGTGGACGCCGACCGCCGGATCCTGGTCGAGTGGCGCGAGAAGACCGCGGATGGCCACCGTGACCATGCCGAATGGGTCGACGCCGACTACATCGCCGTGGGTGGACTGAGCCTCGGATACGCGATCACCGGCCATAAGAGCCAGGGCCTCACCGTCCAAGAAGCCCTCGTCTACGGCCCCGGAGCACACGCGAACGCGCTCTACACCATGCTGAGCCGAGACAAGAAAGAGTCGCACCTCTTCCTTCCCCTGTCCGTCTACGAAACCGACGCCGACCGCGCCCGAGCAGGCGAACCGGAGACCGAGCAGGAGAAGCTGGACCGTGCCGTTGCGGGGCTCATCCGCGAGATCGAGAACGGCACCGAGGAACGCATGATCCTCACCGAACTGCCGACGAACGTGGTACCAGCTCACCTACGCGAGGTCGTAGATGCCCTGCCCGCCCACGGGGTGCCCCGCAGCAGCGACTCCTCCGAGAACACCACGCCCCCGGTGGCCACGGACGACCGAGGCACCCACCTCTCGCACGGCGCGCCCGCTATCAGCGGGCACTCCGACACGACTCCGCCGGAGGAGCCTCGCCCGTACAAACACCTCAGCCACACCGGTCTCCGCGACGCCATTCGGAAGGCAGCCACTGCCACCCGGGCCACGCAACGAGCAGCCGAAGCCGCCGAGGCGGACGCGGACCGGGCCGAGCAGGAAGCGTCGAGCGGGAACGGCCCCAACGTCCTCGCACTCAACCGTCGCTACCAGGACCTGACGGCGCGAACCGAATGTATCTCCGAGCTGCGCGAACTCTCCATCTCCGCCAGTGATCGTACGGATGCACAGCACCGCGTGGTCGAGCGCATCGAGCACCTTGAACAGAGGCTCAGCGCCGTCGGCCGATTCGGCCGCCCCGTGCTGCGCGGCGATGACCGAGCCCATGCTGAGGCAGAACGGGCAGAGCTGCTCCAGGCTCGCAACGAGACCGGTGACGAGCTGGACGCGCTCTACGAGCGGATCGATGAGCTTCGTGCAGCCGCGGGCCCGAATGACGAGCACGCTAAGGCGGACGCCCACCTCGCGACCCTGGAGTCCAACAAGCCCGGACTGCTGCGCCACGCCTTGGACCAGGACAACGAGCTGACCAAGTCACGGCGAACGGAAGCGACCAGCGCCCTCCGTACTGCCCAGGGCGCCGTCCACCGGGAAACCGGTCTACGCCGCGAACTCAGCCGTCGTTATCAGCTGGGCCAAGCGCCGCAGGACGAAGAACAGAGTGCTTCGCCGCATGCCGCAGGTGCGTACACCCAGAGCTACCGGATGGACAACCCGATCCAGCAAGGACACGAGCCCGCCCAGGCGCTGGACGCGGATCCGGTGGAGTAGGCGCAGAACCCGAGGGTTGTCCGACGAGAAACTGCTGCCAGGCCGGAGGAACTCGGCAGGCGGATTCGCCGATGAGAGGTCGTGTGGAAAGCAGTCTGGGGGAGCGCCGGGATGCAGCTGTGCCACCGCTTGCCCAGCCGTTCCGCCGAGGCTGGCGGTCTGCGTCGCTCTTCCCGTCAGGGCATACGAAGACGTACTTGATGCGGTCGGCAACTGCTGCCATTGGGCTGCCCAGACCCCATGCAGATGATCGGCGGTGGGGGACTATCCCCGCACCCGCGGGGATGTTCCCAAGAGCCGTGGTGACGGGGGGCCGGACCTCATCTGCTCCCCGCGCCTGTGGGGGTGGGGCTATGAAACTCGCTCATGGGAGAACTGGGGCGTCTGCTGCCTGCACCTGCGGCAATGTCCCTTGACGCGTCGATCAGACTGCCCAGCCCGTCGCTTCGGCCATCTGTACACCGTCTGCCTTCAGGCGCCAAAGCGTGGGCTCCCTGGGTAGCCGGCCGTCAGTGCCTGGGCACGACTTGGTAGCTCAAACCTCCCTGGCAGCCACTGTGGTAGACCCAAAGCCCAGGCGTCGGGCGACGGGTGGGGATGGCAGGGGCACTGAGTCGGAGCCGCAAAGTGACAGCCTCCCGACGTGCGCCACCCGTCCAAGGCGAGGTTTTCATCCAAAAAGGACTTCTTCGTCTGGCTCTTCCTGTACTTATCAGACATGACACGTGGGGGCGAGTTGAGGTCTGGGTTGAAAGATCGGCTCAGTGGGCCGGCGCGGACGGTGTGGGCCAAGCACGACCGGGACAGCCACGGTTGGCTCCCGCTGTGGCGGCACATGGAGGACAGCGCCGCTGTGGCGGGACTGCTGTGGGATCAGTGGCTGCCGGACAACGTGAGGGCCCTGATTTCGGGGGCGCTGCCAGGTGGGCTGGAGGATGGGCGTCGTTTGGCGGTGTGGCTGGCAGGGGTGCACGACATCGGGAAGGCAACGCCTGCGTTCGCTTGTCAGGTCGAGCAGCTCGCGTATGCGATGCACGAGCAGGGCCTGGGGATGAAGACTCTGAGTCAGTGGGGGCCAGACCGTCGGATGGCTCCGCACGGTCTGGCCGGACAGCTGCTGCTGGCCGAGTGGTTGGAGAAGCGGTACGGGTTCACTGTGCGGCAGTCGGGGCAGTTCGCGGTCGTAGTGGGCGGGCACCACGGGGTGCCGCCGGAACACGGCCAGATCAAGGGGCTCGACGACCGTGAGGATCTCCTGCGTACGCCGGGGGAGAGCCGGTCACGGTGGCTGCGGGTCCAGAAAGAGCTGCTGGAGGCGTGCGCCGAGGAGTTCGGAGTCGCAGAGCGGCTCGGCGGCTGGCAGTCGGTGAAGTTGCCGCAGCCGGTGCAGGTGCTGTTGTCGGCGCTGGTGATCGTTGCGGACTGGATCGCCAGCAACCCTGATCTGTTCCCGTACTTTCCGCAGTCCGCTCACCAGACGGGCGAAGAGCGGGTGGCGGCGGCCTGGCGGGGGCTTCGGTTGCCGCCTCGTTGGCGGGCTCAGGAGCCGGTCGAGGGTATACCGGAGCTGTTCGCGTCGCGGTTCGACTTGCCTTCCGGCGCCCAGGTTCGGCCGGTGCAGGAGGCGGCGGTGCGGCTGGCGCGCACCATGCCGGAGCCGGGGTTGCTGGTGATCGAGGCGCCGATGGGCGAGGGCAAGACGGAGGCCGCGCTGGCGGCGGCGGAGATTCTGGCGGCCCGTTCGGGGGCGGGCGGAGTGTTCTTCGCCCTGCCGACGATGGCCACGGGTAACGCGATGTTTCCGCGGCTGCTGGACTGGCTGGAGCGGCTGCCGACCGAGGACGGCGTGCGGTTGTCGGTGCTCCTGGCGCACTCCAAGGCCGCGTTGAACGAGGACTTCGCCGATCTGCTTCGTGCGGGTGCGCAGCAGATCGCGGCCGTGGGGCTCGACGAGGACGACGGGCCGGTGCGGCCGGGGAGAGAGGGGAGTGCGGCGTCGGCGGAGCTGGTGGCGCACTCCTGGCTGCGGGGTCGGAAGAAGGCGATGCTTTCGTCGTTCGTCGCGGGCACTGTGGATCAGCTGCTGTTCGCGGGCCTGAAAAGTCGGCACCTGGCGCTGCGGCATTTGGCGGTCGCGGGCAAGGTCGTGATCATCGACGAGGTGCACGCCTACGACACGTACATGAGTACGTATCTGGACCGGGTGCTTTCGTGGCTGGGTGCCTATCGGGTGCCGGTGGTGGTGCTGTCGGCGACGCTGCCCGCGGCGCGGCGGCGGCAGCTCGCTGAGGCGTACGCGGGTGAGAGCGCGGCCGGTGACGCCGACGGGTTCGACGCGGTGGAGCAGGCAGATGCGTATCCGCTGCTGACCGCTGTGGCTCCGGGTTCGGTGCCCGTGCTGGAGGCGCCTTCCGCCTCCAGCCGCAGTGGTGAGGTAGTGCTCGAACGCCTGGAGGGCGACCTGGGCGTGCTCGTGGACCGGCTGGAGACCGAGCTGGTGGACGGTGGGTGCGTGCTGGTGGTGCGCAACACCGTCCGGCGGGTGCTGGAGACGGCCCGGGTGCTGCGCGGACGGTTTGGTGAGGGCGCGGTCACGGTTGCCCACTCGTGCTTCATCGACGTGGACCGGGCAGCCAAGGACAAGGCGCTGCTGTCACGGTTCGGTCCGCCGGGCAAAGCGAGAGAGCGACCGACGCAAGGGCACATCGTGGTCGCCAGTCAGGTCGCCGAGCAGTCCTTGGACGTCGATTTCGACCTGCTGGTCAGTGATCTGTGCCCGGTGGACCTGCTGCTGCAGCGGATGGGGCGCTTGCACCGGCACCAGCGTGGTGATGGCCAAGCGGATCGCCCGCCGCGGCTGCGCCGGGCACGCTGCCTGCTCACTGGTGTGGACTGGGCTGGTCAGGTGCCGGTGCCGGTGCGCGGCTCGGTCGCCGTCTACGGGGAGTACCCGCTGCTGCGCTCGGCCGCCGTCTTGCTGGACCACCTGGATGGCGACGCGCGGCCGGTTCGACTGCCGCGGGACATCAGCCTGCTCGTTCAGGGCGCGTACGCGAAAGGCTCAGCTGCACCTGCGAGTTGGGCGGAGGCGATGGGTCGGGCACTGCAGCGGCATGAGGACTTCCGCCAAGGCCAGGCCGAGCGGGCCGATGTGTTCCGGCTGGACCCGGTGGGACGGCCCGGGCGGCCACTGATCGGCTGGGTCAGCGCGGGGGTGGGCGACGCTGATGACAGCCGGGCCGGGCGTGCTCAGGTCCGCGATGGCCGGGAGAGCCTGGAGGTTGTCGTGGTGCAGCGGCGTGCCGACGGCGCGCTGGCGACCGTCGATTGGATCGAGCCGGGCAAGGCCGGGCTGGAGTTGCCCGAGGACCGGGCACCCGATGCGCGGGCGTCGAAGGCCGCGGCGGCCTGCGGGCTGCGTCTTCCGTACCAGTTTTCCTTCCCCGAGGTCCTGGATCGCGCCATTGCGGAGCTGGAGCAGTTCTGCCCGCAAGCCTGGCAGGGCAAGGAGAGCCACTGGCTGGCGGGCGAGCTGATTCTCGTCCTCGACGCCGATTGTCAGACCCGTCTGGCAGGGTTCCAACTCCGCTACAGCGACGTGGACGGACTTGAGGTGACGCGTGTCTGAACCCGGAAGCACCGGCGGCGGCTTGCCGTCGTTCGATCTGACCTCCGAGCCGTGGATCCCGGTGCTGCGCCGGGACGGTCGGCAGGACGAGCTGTCCCTGCGCGAGGTCTTCGCGCAGGCATCGGACTTGGTGCGGATCGTCGGCGATGTGCCCACGCAGGAGTTCGCGCTGCTGCGACTGCTGCTGGCGGTTGCGCACGACGCCCTCGACGGGCCGCAGGACGCCGATCAATGGGTCGATTGGTGGGAGGACGAGAGCTGCTTCGCCTCGATGCCCTCCTATCTGGACGCCCACCGGGAACGGTTCGACCTACTTCACCCGGTCGCCCCGTTCTTTCAGGTGGCCGGTCTGCGTACGTCCCGCGACGAGGTGTTCTCGCTGAACCGGATCGTCGCCGATGTCCCCAACGGAGAGCCGTTCTTTACCGCCCGCATGCCGTCCGTCGAGCGGCTCGGCTTCGCCGAGGCCGCACGCTGGGTGGTGCATACCCACGCCTACGACACCTCCGGCATCAAGACCGGCGTGGTGGGCGACAGCCGAGCCAAGAACGGCAAGGCGTATCCGCAGGGCGTGGGATGGTCGGGCAATCTGGGCGGGGTGTTCGCAGAAGGGGACACGCTGCGCGAGACGCTTTTGCTGAATCTGGTCGCCTGCCGTACCAACAGGCATCGTTCCGATCCGGATGACCGGCCGGCTTGGCGGCGGGAACCCTGCGGCCCAGGCGCTGTCCCCAATCGGCGTCCGACAGGTGTGCGGGACCTGTACACCTGGCAGGGGCGCAGGCTGCGACTGCATTTTGACAACGGAGGCGTCTACGGAGTCGTGCTCTCCTATGGCGATCCGTTGCCCCTGCATAACCTTCACGAGCGCGAGCCGATGACCGTGTGGCGACGCAGCGAGACACAGGAGAAGAAACTCGGCGAGTCGCTGGTCTACATGCCAAAGACGCACAATCCCGAGCGTGCGGTGTGGCGCGGCTTGTCCTCGCTGCTCGCCGAGCGTCCGACGGTGTCACAGACCACCGAGGCCGCTCCTGAACTCGGTGCCGGAGTTCTGGAGTGGATCGCCCAGCTCGCGACGGCCGAAGGGTATCTGCCGCGCGGAACCCGCTTCCGGGCCCGGATCGTGGGCGCTGTCTACGGCACCCAGCAGTCCGTGATCGACGAGGTCGTCGATGACCGGCTGTCCATGGCCGTCATCCTGCTGAACCGCCAGGACCGCAGGTACGCGCAGCAGGCGATCAGTGCGGTGGCCGACGCCGACCAGGCAGTGGCCGTCCTCGGCGATCTCGCTGTCGACCTGGCTCGTGCCAGTGGTGCGGCCACCGAGGGGCCTCGTAGCAGGGCTCGCGAGCAGGGGTACGACGCGCTGGACGCCCCGTACCGGTCCTGGCTCCAGAACCTGGGTGGCGCCACCGACCCTGAGGAACACCGCGCGCGGTGGAGGACCGAGGTCCACCGCATCATCCGCGGCATCGGCGAGCAGCTGATCGCGGGGGCGGGAGACGCCGCGTGGCAGGGCCGCATCATCACCACTGGCAAGGGCGACTTGTGGCTCAACTCCGCCTACGCCGAGCGATGGTTCCGGTACCGGCTCGCCAGGGTCCTCGGCGATCCAGAAAGCCTCAAGGCCGACACGGCTGCATCGGATTCTCCCAGCGATGGTTTTGCGGACCCTGGTCCTGAAACCCCCGCAGCATAAGCAGAAAGGGACCCTGGCATGACCACCGCCACCTACGCGAAGCCCATGCCCGACCGTGTCAAGGATCTTGTTGCCGACACGATCGGTCCGCTGCAGCACGAGCTTCTCCGCGACGGTCCCAAGGCCGTGGCGACTCTCGCCAGACTCCGCCGCGGAGCAGGGAAGCAGCCGCATCAGGTTCCCGACCTGCTCGGGCTGATCGACACCGGACCGCTGTACGACAAAACCCCGGACGGACGGACGCCGGGGGAGGAGTCGCTGACCCGCGCCGAGGATGCCGTGCACGTCGCGATGACCTTGTGGGCGATGCACCAACAGTCCCGCAGCACCGGGATGCACCGGCCCCACCGTACGGACGCGCCCGGCGGGCTGGGAGCCGCCGTACGCCGGCTGATGGAGGAAAGAGACGCGGAGGACGCCGTACGGAAGCGGTTCGTCCGTATTGGCACCGCATCGGAGCTCTCGATCCTCGCCCAGCGTCTGCGGGAAATCGTCGTGCTGCTGCGCGACGAGGGCGTCCCCCTCGACTATGCGCTCCTGGCCCGGCAGCTCTACCAGTGGCAGTGGCCACAAGGCCCCGAGACCGTCCGCCGAGCCTGGGGCCGATCCTTCCACGCCTACCGCGACCCCAAAGGCGACCCCACCACCGAGGCCGACGGGACCAGCACCGACGCCCCGTCCAACTCCGACACGACATCCAAGGACGACTCGTGAACCGCATCTTCCTCGACGTGCATGCCCTGCAGACCGTGCCCCCCAGCAACCTCAACCGGGACGACACCGGCGCGCCGAAATCGGCGGTGTACGGCGGGGTCCCGCGGGCGCGGGTCTCCAGCCAGGCGTGGAAGCGCGCCACCCGTGGCTACTTCAAGGACGCACAGCTGCTCGACCCGGCAGACCTGGGCGTGCGTACGAAGAAGGTCGCCGAACTCCTCGCCACCCGCATCATCGAGCTCGACACCTCGATCGCCGAGGCCGATGCCCTGCGCCTGGCCGCCGCCGTCATCGAGGCTGCCACCGGAAAGAAGCTGGAGGCTCCCGAGCGCAAGACACGCGGCGCGAAAGCGAAGGCTGCGGCGGACGAGGAACCGGTCGACGAGACGCCAAGGTCGAAGTACCTGATGTTCCTCAGCACCCGGCAGGTCAACGGCCTGGCCGCTCTGGCCGTCGACGGCGCCGCCGACATCACCGCGTACCTGAAGGACAAGGGCAACAAGGCACGCGCCAAGCAGATCGCCGACACCGACCACTCCGTCGACATCGCCCTGTTCGGCCGTATGGTCGCCGACTCCACCGACTTCAATGTCGACGCTGCGTGCCAGGTCGCCCATGCGATCAGCGTGCACCGAGTGGAGAACGAGTCCGACTATTACACCGCTGTCGACGACGAGAACACTGAGGCCGAGAGTGGCGCCGGCATGATCGGCACCGTCGACTTCAACTCCGCCACCCTCTACCGCTACGCCTCCGTCAGCATCCACCAGCTCGCCGCCAACCTCGGCGAAGGAATGCGCGAGGATCAGTCGGTCACCACGCCCGTGCGGCGCGCCGTGGAAGCGTTCGTGCACGCGTTCATCGCCTCACTGCCCACGGGGAAGATCAACACTTTCGGAAACCACACGCTGCCCGACGCCGTCGTCGTCACGCTGCGCACCACCCGCCCGATCAGCTTCGTGGCCGCCTTCGAAGAGCCCGTCACGGCCGCGGCCGGCAGCGGGCACCTGCGTGAGGCCTCCGCCCGACTCGCCGCATACATCCCCGAGATCGAACAGGCCTACGGCGACGAGGAGTCCACCCGCGCCTGGGTCCTGCGTGTCGGCTCGACCACCGACAAGCTGGCCGATGTCGGCGAGAAGACGCCTTCTTTGTCCGCGCTCGTCGAGGCCGTCGGCACCGCCGTCGCCGAGCGCATGGAGAAGCCCGCATGAGCGTGCTCACCCTCCGGCTCGACGGCCCCCTCCAGGCGTGGGGGGCCTCGGCCCGCTTCGCCCGACGTACCACCGAGTCCGCTCCCACCAAGAGCGGTGTCATTGGCATGCTCGCCGCCGCCCGCGGGATGGAGCGCGGTGACGACGTCGAACTGGCCCGTCTGGCCGCGCTCCGCTTCGGTGTCCGCATCGACCAGCCTGGCACCCGGGTACGTGACTACCAGACCGCGCGGCATCAGATCACGCAGGTGTCCATGCCCGTCTCGGAGCGCTACTACTTGGCCGACGCCGTGTTCGTAGCAGCCGTCGAAGGCGAGGACGAACTCGTCGACGTCCTGGACGCCGCACTGCACGCTCCTGTCCACGCTCCCTTCCTCGGCCGCCGCTCCTGCCCGCCTGCCCGCCCCGTGCGGCTCGGCGTGCACCGCGGGGCCGACCTCGCCCGGGCGCTGCGGGACGAGCCGTGGCAGGCAGCACCTTGGTACCGCAAAGGACATGGCCGACAGCCCACCATCCCCCTGACGGTGCTGCGCGAGGCCGCCGCTGACGAGGACGGCGCGGACCTACTGCGAGACCAGCCACTCAGCTACGCGGCCGAGCGCCGCCGCCACGCCCTGCGCCCTGTGGTCACTGAGACCGTGGAAGTACTCCACCCTGATGTCCGGGCCGCCGCGACGGCCAGGGTGGGCGTGCCCACGCACGATCCTCTCGCCGTCCTGGAGGAGAGCAACTGATGTACCTGTCCCGCTTCCGGTTCAACACCGCGCGCCCAGGGGCCCGGCGTTTGCTCTCCTCCCCCCAATCGCTCCACGCGGCGGTGATGTCGTCGTTCCCTCATCTGCTGCCCACCGACAGCGGCACAGCCGACGGGTCGCGGGTGCTGTGGAGGCTGGACCGCAACGCGGCCGCCGAGGTCCTGCTGTACGTCGTCAGTCCCGACCAGCCTGACATGACCCACCTCGTGGAACAGGCCGGCTGGCCGGCGGCAGCCACCGCGGAAGCCCCCGGCTGGCAGAGCCGCCCCTACGTCCCGTTCCTCGACCGGCTGGCCGAGGGAAGTGTGTGGGCGTTCCGACTCACGGCCAACCCGGTCCACCAGATCCGCAGGAAGGAAGGCGAGCCGACCAAGCGGACCGCACACCTGACCCCGACCCATCAGATGGAGTGGCTGCTGGACGCGCGACGCCAGGAGCGTAGCGGATTCCTCATCTGCGAGAAGCCCGCAGAGAATCGTCTCCTGCCCGGTGGCACGACCCATCACAAGCGGCCGCAGCACGGCGACCGGTACGAACTGATGGTCCGCGACCAGCGCAACCTGTCCTTCCCGAAGCAGGGGGCGGGTAACGCCTCCACTCGGAACCGCGTCACCTTGGTCACTGTCACCTACGACGGCCGGCTCACCGTTACCGATCCCGACCGGCTCCGCGCCACCCTCACCCAGGGGCTCGGCAAGGCCAAGGCATACGGCTGCGGGCTGATGACCCTCGTTCCGTTTGCCACGACAGCCGGGTGAACCGTTGACCACCGTCGGCCGGCGTCCTGCGCTTACTCCCCGGCATCTCACCCGCACCGGCGAGCGCCTGTCCTTTGTGTATCTGGAACGGTGCCTCGTACACCGCGACGCCAACGCCATCACCGCCGAGGACGCGGACGGCACGACCCACATCCCGTCCGCCACCATCGGCACACTCCTCCTCGGCCCGGGCACTCGCATCACCCACCAGGCGATGAGCGTCCTCGGCGAGACCGGAGCGGCCGTCGCCTGGGTCGGCGAGCACGGCGTGCGCTACTACGCCAGTGGCCGGGCCCTGACCCGCTCCGCCGCCCTCGCCGAGGCCCAGGCTGCCAAGTGGGCCAATCCCCGCACGCGTCTTGCCGTCGCGCGCGCGATGTACCGGCTGCGCTTCCCGGATGAGGACCCGGCCGGTCTCACTCGGCAGGAACTCCTTGGCCGGGAGGGGCGCCGGGTGAAGGACTGCTACCGCGAGCAAGCCGCCCGCACCGGCGTCCCTTGGCGCGGACGCCGTTACACCCCGGGCGACTTCACCAGCGGGGACGCTGTCAACCAGGCCATCACCGCCGCCGCACAGTGCATGTACGGCATCGCCCACGCCGTTGTAGCTTCCCTCGCCTGCAGCCCGGCACTGGGCTTCGTCCACTCCGGGCACGAACTGTCCTTCGTCCTCGACATCGCCGACCTGTACAAGACCGACATCGGCATCCCCATCGCCTTCGATGTTGCCGCCGAGGACGATCAGGACGTCGGCGCTCGTACGCGCCGGGCTCTGAGGGACCGAATCAACCAGACGTCCCTGCTCGACCGCTGCGTTGACGACATCAAAGCCCTGCTTCTGCCAAACGCCGCAGGAGGGAGCGCGGCCGTCGATCCCGACACGGACCGCGTTGTCCTCCACAGCGACGGAGGACGACAGGTGCCCGCCGGCCGCAACTACGCCGAAGATGCCGGTCTGGATAGCGATGAGGTGCTCTGGTGACCGTCATCGTCCTGACCAACTGCCCGCCGGGCCTGCGCGGCTTCCTCACCCGGTGGCTCCTGGAGATCTCCGCCGGCGTCTTTATCGGCAACCCCTCCGCCCGCATCCGCGACGCCCTGTGGGAGGAGGTACGCCAGCACGCGGGACAAGGCCGCTCCCTGCTCGCCCACACCACCAACAACGAGCAAGGCTTCACCTTCCGCACCCACGACCACGCTTGGCACCCCGTCGATCACGAGGGCCTGACCTTCATCCGACGTCCCCACCCCGAAGCACAGCAGGCCGCCGGTGCTCCAAAGCCAGGCTGGAGTAAGGCATCCAAGCGCCGCCGCTTCGGCAAGCGTGCCCAATAATGAACCATATGGCTGAATTGTCGGTATCGGTGAAAGTGTGGGAAACGAGCCTGTCCTGGCACTAAAGCCCCAGGTCATCCAGTCTGCTCCCCGCGCCTGCGGGGATGGTCCCGGCCGGTCCCCGGCGCCAGGCAGGACGGGGCGCTGCTCCCCGCGCCCGCGGGGATGGTCTCAGCAGGCCGCTGCGGAGTGAGCAATCAGAGCTGCTACCGGAACTGTGACAATGTGCCGGGGCTGCGGAGAACAGCGATTGGGCTGGAAGCCAACTCCGATGGGCAGGGGAAGTTTTAAGGCACCGTCACCGTTGCCGCGACCCTGCTCTCGGGCCTAGCAGGCACCGTTCTCGGGTTCGTATTGATCTCCGCCCGCGAAGACCGTCTTGAGGCTCTGCAGTGCGCCCAAATCCTTTAGAGGGTCGCCGTCGACGACGAGTAGATCGGCCCGGTAGCCAGCAGCCAACCGGCCGATCTCCTTGCCCAGACCCAACGCTTGCGCAGCCTGGCCGGTGGCCATGTCGATGATGTAGCTGGCCGGAAGCTCCAGGCGCTCGTAGAACCCGAGGCTTGCGGCCAGCCCGCCGAACTGGGCGCGCTGGACCCCGGCGTCCGTGCCGGCGATCAGTCGTGCTCCGACCTCGGCCATTCGCTTCACGTTGCTGGAGATGGTCTCGAATCGCTCGGCGCTGAAGACCTGCGGCAGCATCTTCCACTTCGGGGTGATTGTCGGGCAGACGTAGATGCCCTTGCTGACGATCTGGGCGAGGACGTCTTCGCGGAGTTCGAAATTGCGGTCGGGAGTCATCCAAGTGCAGTGCTCGATCGTGTCGACCCCTGCGTCTGCCGCAGCCGCGATCCCGTCCACGCCGTGGGCGTGAGCCGCGACGGGGAGCCCTGCCTGATGGGCCTCGGCGACTACGACAGCAAGCTCCTGGGGGGTGAACTGGGGCTCCCAACTGGCGGGTCCGTCCTTGGTGAGGCCGCCCCCGGTTGCCATCACCTTGATGACCTGAGCACCTGATGCGACGTTGCGCTCGATCAGGCGCCGGATCTCGGACGCTCCGGATACCTCCCCGCCGAGGAACCAGCAGTGGCCGCCGACCGGGGTGAGGGGGGTCGCCGCGGAGACGATGCGCGCCCCGGT
Source organism: Streptomyces sp. NPDC005962 (assembly GCF_040629205.1). Taxonomy (NCBI): domain Bacteria; kingdom Bacillati; phylum Actinomycetota; class Actinomycetes; order Kitasatosporales; family Streptomycetaceae; genus Streptomyces; species Streptomyces sp. NPDC005962. The sequence goes on from NZ_JBEXVE010000003.1 coordinate 541,413, forward strand.
GGCCGGGCCGTTGTCGATCGTGTCCGCGAGTCGCAGCGCGAGCCCGTTGCGGTCTCCCAGGTCGCGCACGGTGGTGACACCGCTGCGCAGGAGCGTCTCCGCCCGTCCCTGCATATCGTCCAAGAGCTTCTCGTCATCGTGCTCCAGGACTGCCTTCGGGTCCGGGGAGGCGTCGAACAGCAGGTGCACATGCGCATCGACCAAGCCAGGGAGGAGGGTGGCGTCGGGGTAGGCGAGCCGTTCCTCATCGGGGCGTACCTGCGCCTCGACCTGCGGGCGCGGTCCCGCGGCCACGATGGTGTCGCCGTCGATGAGTACGGCGCCGTCCGGTACGTAGGTGCCCGATGCGGGATCGGTGAGTACTCGTCCAGCGGTGATCAGCATGTCGCTCCTTCGTGATCAATCAGGCTGTCTACGCAGCGCGTTCGAGAGCGCCACGAGTTCTCGGACGTCATCGTCACGGTGCTCATGGTGTGGCATGGCCACCGGCATCGCTCGGGCGTGCACGGGGGCGCCCCGGCGGGCGGCGTCAGCGGCCTGACGAAGGCGGGCGGCCAGCACGTCCGGGGGAGCGGTGTCCAGGGTGGCGCCGTCGGGAGCGTGATCGAGTAGATAGGGGCTGAGACGCACCAGGCAGTCCCGGCACTCGGCCCACCGCCGGGTGTACCGGCGGTGCACGCTACGCGCCGACCAGCGGTCACGCCACGACGAGGAGGAGGGTTTCATCACGTACTCGGGGAAAGCCTCGGACAGCAGCTCCCAGAGCGGTTGCAGCTCGCGGTGCACGCGCCGGTGCCGACGCCACATCCGGAAGGCGTCGAGCCGGGATCGGGCGCTGGAATAGGTGACACCGACGATGAACGCCAGAATCGAGAACATCAGGATCAGCGAGACGCCGGACGTGACGGTATCCGGTACGGCGCCACCGAACGCCCGGATGATGATGAAGATCGCGCGAGTTGCGCAGGCGAAGGACATCCCTGCCAGGCCCGCTGCGGCGAGCCATAGGCCGGTGGCGTGAGGGCGCCCGGACAGGCGCGCGTACCGGCGGGTCCACCAACTGGCCGCCGCCAGCGTGTACAGCATGTACAACCCGGCGCCGAGGTAGAACACGACGACAGGGGGGTTCGTCATGTCTGCCGCCCTGAAGCCGACTGCGATGGCCTCGCCCGGAGCCGTTTTGGCCGCGACCGTGATGATGACCATGACGACGACCATGACGGCTGCTTCGCGGCGTGCTCGTCGGCGGCCGATGTGCTCGTCGGCGACAGAGTGCAGATAGAAGCACATCAGGAAGTACGACGTCGCCAGGAGCAGCAGGTTCTGTACCAGCTTGGCCATGTTGTGGGAGGCGATGTGGTCGAACCCGGGCCTGCCGTCGGGCATGGCGGGCAGGTAGGAGCAGGCAATACAGACCAGACACAGTGCCAACGAGCGCAGAGAAGCGTCATGCGGGGCCCGGTACAGCTGGTACAGCTTCCACACCACAGTCGCCGCCAGACCGGTGAGGAAAAGGGCGATCGCGAGGGTCTCCATCACAGCCACCCCATACGGTCCCCGAGGGCAGAGTGGATGCGGCGGACAGCAGGATCCGTGGACGGGGGATCTGTTACCTCATCCAGGATGGCCGCCCACGCCCCGATGATCGTCGCGACCAGTTCAGCTTCCCGCTCCTGCTCGGTGTCGTAGGAGCAGCGTTGAAGCGCCCGCCGGATCGCGCCCGGTTTGAGGCCGGGCAGGAGGCTCTCCCACTGCGCAGTGAGGCTCGCACCGGGATGATCGGCCAGGATGTGGCCGATCTCGTGCAAGATGATGTGGTTCTGGTGACCAGCGGTCGTCGCAGCTTGAAAGATAATCAGGTCGGCGCGGGGGGTATCGAGCCAGAGGCCGATAGGGCCGGGCGTCGGTAGGGGGAAAGGGCGCAGTTCGATATGCCGACCCCGGTGGGTTGAGAGCGCTTCGCACAGTTGATGCACGCTCAACGGGGGTTGGACTTCCAGCGCGCGTAGCGTTCGGCGGATGCGCCGCGCTAGCTCACGCTCGCTTCCGCGCCAGCTGCTCCACGGTTCCTCGGACGCGACGCGCGCGTGGTCGGAATCTTTGGTGCGCCACCACATGACTGAATCGACCCTTTGCTCACCTTCGGTTGCCTTAGCCATCTTGCACAGGGACCACCGCCACTCAGCGTGGCGATGGTCCCTGTGGTGCTTGCCCTGGCCTGCCCCGAGATGGCGGAATGTTGCGCTCCGTATACAAGGCGTGTGACTTGATAATGGGGCATAGCGGGGCAAGTCGTCGCCCTCGGTTGAGATGGAGGGCAGAGGCGTGGGTGATGAACCCCATAGCCCGGATCGACCGGTCTCGGGTGACCTGACATCGCTTCTCAGGCACTGGCGCGAACGCCTGGATCACACCCGCATCCGTGGAATCGACCGTTCGCGCAGACGGTTGAAGCCAGGGCTAACCCAACAGGAAGTCGCGCAGCTGACCGGGGTCAGCCTCGCGTGGTACCGGGAGCTGGAACGGGGCCAGCTTCGCCGTTTCGACGGGCAGTTCCTTCAGCGCTTGGCGACGGTGCTTCGCCTGGGTGAAGCCGAGCGCGTGGTGCTCTTCCGGCTGGCCGCTGGTCACCCACCGCCCTCGCTAAGTCCCTCTTCCGTCGCGTCCGCGGATGAGGGCATGCAGGTCATCCTCGACCAGATGGCACCGCATCCGGCGTACCTGTCGAATCTGTGGTGGGACCTCATCGCGTACAACCAGGCCGTGGAGGAGTGGTTCCCCAGGCTCCTGGACCAGCCGAACCTGATGCGCTTCTCCTTCCTCCATCCCGAGGCGCGCCGGCAGTTCGTCAACTGGCGCGCGGACTGGGCAGCCCCAGCCCTCGCTCAGATCCGCTATGCCATCGCCACACACCCGGACTGCGAAGAACTGCTCCAGCTACGCGACGACATCCTGATGGGCAACTCGGAAGCCCGCGAGCTGTGGGAGGCGAACCAGACCCGGGCGCATCCAGACGGCGACGTCCGCCGCCTCTGTCTGCCGCTCCACGGATGCCAAGAGATCCTCGTCCGCATCACGGCTTTCGCTCCGCTGAGTAACCAAGACCTACGATTCGTGATTCTCCTGCGTGTGTGAGGAGCTGAGGTTCATCCCCGCGGGTGCGGGGAGCAGGCTGCGTGACCTGCGTGTCTATCTGTGAGTAGGTTGTTCGTAGAGCACTTTCTCAAAGTCCGGCATTCCGGGTACATGCTGTCCATTTTTCTTCTGGGCCGCAGTGGATGCTCCGCCCCAACTTCACCATGCCATGCAGGGGCAGACTGGAGGGCGGTACCGCCCGTTCGGATGGCCGCTCAGGAGGCAGGTCGGCGCAATGGAGATCGCACGAACCGGTGCCAGTTCGAAGCGGCGCTCAGAGTCTCCTTCCGTCACCGACACCGGGCAGTGTCGGGCGGTCGATGCTGGGCAGCAGCATTGCGATACGAGGGAACGCGGCGGGGCGCCGGCCCGGCTGGGGGATGTCGGTGAAGGTGTGAGGTAAATGCCTCACCGCGCCGGATCGAGCGGGATCGAGGAGGACTCAGCAGGATCGAATGGGATGGAGATGTCCGGTTCTCCGGCAAAGCTGCAGGTGAGATGGGTCACCGGTTTAGGTTCGAGTCCCACCCGCCCCACTCAGCTCCCACCCACCCCCTCAAGGGGATGGATCTGACCTGCGGGAATGCCAAGCCGAGGTCGCCTCGCGGAGGCTTTTGCCTCACGGATGCCTCACAGAGTGCCCTGCCATGCTCGTCATGGCGCACAAGACCCACACGAGCAGGTTTGGCTGGTGCGTCGTGCGGAGTCTCCTGGAGGGCGGGCAGCGCGCGTGGCAGCGCGCCCCTTCCTCGCCAGCCACGGTGTGGCGGATGCCGCACACAAGTGGCACCGGCGACGTCCCTGTCTCCCCCTCGGCGGAATGTCAGGCGGGCACTGGGCCCCCTGATACCGGCGAGACGTGTGGTGTTCTGTGGGTGAAGGCTGTACCTCGATGGCCAACGAGTCATGGTGGGGTACCCCACCATGACTGGGACGGCGATGACACCCGTTAGCGCCTACGTATGAGCAGGTGCGCTCCCCGTCGAGGAGTCGGACGAGGCCCAGTGTGTTGTGGTCCCGCAGCGCCGCGGTCGGCAGGCTGTCGGGGGAGGTATTGGAATGCGACGGCGGGGCGCCGGAGCGCCGACAGGACGACGGAGGTATCCGTCCGCCCGCAGGCGCATCAACTCACGTGCGACCGACTCGGCTTCCTACGGATCGTAAGCGAATCGTTCAGCCACCGGACCCCTGATCCTCCGGCGTCCTTACTACGTGATGGTGCAGGATCACACGTAGTCAGGTTACAGTGCGGACGCTAGCGGTTGGAGTGAAATCCGACGAGGGGACGCAGCTGTGGAGGGGACGGGTTCGGGGACGCCGCAGCGGCTTGTGGCGGGGCGGTATCGGCTGGCAGGGGTGTTGGGCCGGGGCGGGATGGGGGTGGTGTGGCGAGCGACCGACGAGTTGATCGGACGTCCGGTCGCGGTCAAGGAGTTACGTGCCCCGCAAGGTCTTTCCGAGCAGGAGCGGGCGGTGTTTGGCGAGCGGGCGTTGCGCGAGGCTCGGACGTCAGGCGGAGTCAGCCATCCTGCCGTGGTCGCCATCCACGACCTTGTGCCCGCTACTGCGGAGGACGAGGCCGTCTACATCGTCATGGAGTTGGTGGACGCGCCCTCACTGGCAGACATCCTGGAGCGGGACGGAGCCCTGTCTGAGGAGCGGGTGGCCGGCATCGGGGCGCGGGTACTGGACGCGCTGGACGTCGCGCATTCAACCGGCTTGGTACACCGGGACGTCAAGCCCAGCAACATCATGGCCCTGCCCGGCGATGAGGTGAAGCTGGTGGACTTCGGTATCGCGCATGCGCTGGACGACACCCGTCTCACCCGTCACGGTGTGGCTGGTTCGACTGGGTACATGGCCCCGGAGCTGTTCGAAGGTGAGTATCCCTCGCCCGCGACGGATCTGTGGTCACTGGGGGCGACGCTGTTCCACGCCGTCGAGGGCAACGGCCCGTTCGACCGATCGTCCACCGCAGCCACCATCCACGCCATCCTTTACGACGACCCGCCCTCGCTGGACGGTGACTCCGCGTTCTCGGAAGCGATCGCCGGACTGCTCACCCGTGACACCGCCCAGCGGATGAGCAGCCAGCAAGCCCGAGACTTGCTCAATCGCGCCGCCACTACACCAACAGCCGGAGTCGCACCACCGTCACCTGCAGCCGCTGCCCCACCTCCACCAGACGCCGAACGCCTCAAGGACACGTGGGAAGACCACCCCACCACCATCAAGTCGACCACCCCACCACCAAGGAAGGCAGGTGCACGGAGCCGGGCCCGAACGGGGAAAAGCTATGTTGTCCACGAGTCGCAGCCGATCAAACGTCGCATCCGCGTAACCTTCTTTACCCTGTACTTTCCAGGCCTGCTAGCCATCCCATTGCTTCTTGGGCCTTCTTGGTCTTGGTGCGGCTTTGTCTTGTTCCCCTTCATCCTTATTGAGTCGCAGCGCATGTTTCCGCCCTGGTGGAAAAGGGTGACGATCACGAGTGAAGGCATCACTGTCTCCAAAGGAGAGTCGTCGCGGGCGCCGGGGTATGCACCATCGTCCGGGAGGTGCACTGTGACCTGGGAGCACGTCGACGCAGTGGCCATCGAGGAGACTGCCCGCGCTGGGAACGGGAGCGGCCACGGTGTCAGGACCAGAGTCTCCCTACGCATGGCCGCTACCACTCCGGCTGCGATCTGGGGCCAACCACCGTTCAGGGGATTTGTTACCATCTGGAAGCGCAAAGCCTCGGCCATCAATTGGACTTTGGGCGAAATCGACGCACCAATGGGTGCCGTGCGGGCAGCGTTTCGCGCCGCCGCCCCATCTCGCGTCAGAGTCGCCAGTTCGGTCGAGGAATGAGAGGTGAAGTTCAATCCTGGCGGAATGACGCTGGGCAGCAGTAACTGGCGCCGCGGTGCCGCAGCGGCTAAATAAGTTCTGACTCCCACGACGCCGACTGTGGGCTGAGAGCTTGACGGCCCCCGCCTGGCAGACAGCTCCCTGGTGGCCCTGGCGCTATAGCGCCAGGGGGTTGTGCCCTTCGGAGGGCTGCTCACCGCAGGCGTCGGCGAGTAACCTGATGTCAGGTCAATGACAAAACTGGAGTTGTCGACGGGGGCGGGACTGTGGAGGGGACGGGTTCGGGGACGCCGCAGCGGCTTGTGGCGGGGCGGTATCGGCTGGCAGGGGTGTTGGGTCGGGGTGGGATGGGGGTTGTGTGGCGAGCGACCGACGAGTTGATCGGGCGCCAGGTTGCGGTCAAGGAGTTACGCGCCCCGCAGGGGCTCTCCGAGCAGGAGCGGGCGGAGTTCGCTGAGCGGACGCTGCGTGAGGCCCGCACGGCTGGCCGGGTCAACCATCCCGGTGTAGTGGCCATCCACGACCTTGTGCCCGCCACCGCGGGGGACGAAGCGGTCTACATCGTCATGGAACTGGTGGAGGGGGCCTCTCTCGCGGACGTCTTGGAGCGTGAGGGGCCGCTGCCCGAGCAGCGGGTGGCCGGCATAGGGGTAAGGGTGCTGGCGGCGCTGGACGCGGCGCACGCGACTGGCCTGGTGCACCGGGACGTGAAGCCCAGCAATGTCATGGTCCTGGCGGGCGATGAGGTGAAGTTGGTCGACTTCGGTGTCGCCCACGCCTTGGACGACACCCGCCTGACCCGCCATGGTGTCGCCGGCACGACCGGCTACATGGCTCCGGAGCTGTTCGAGGGAGACCAGCCGTCGCCAGCGACGGATCTATGGTCGCTTGGTGTGGTCCTGTTTCATGCGGTCAAGGGCAGCGGGCTGTTCGACCGCACGTCCACCGCCGCGACCATCCGGGCGATCCTGTATGACGACCTGCCGCAGCTGGGCGGCCACCCAGGACTATCGGCGGTGATCACCGGCCTCCTCACCCGCGACGCAGCCCGACGGATGTCCAGCGACCGAGCCCGGACTCTCCTCAGACCCGTCGCAGCTGCCGCCACACCAGCAGAACCGGCCAGGCCTCGCAGGGAAACATGGGAAGACCGGCCCACCACGGTCAGTGCCGGAAGCCCACCAAGAAGAATGCCTGCTCGGACCCGGCCAGCGACGACCTACACCCCGACCGTGGCAGATTTGGTGGACCGATTCAGTCGCCGGGCCGCCCCTCTTCTCCTCGTGCCGTGCGCCTTGTTTTCCCTGCTAATTACGTTGATAACGGGCCTTGAAATATTGGCATTCACTGCAATAATATGCTTCCCTGTGCTGACAATCCTTCAGCCTGTCCACCCTAAACAGGTGTCAGTTTCCAGTGAAGGACTCCGCTTGAACGGACTCCGCTTGACGGGGATGTCTGGTCCGATCTTGGTGCCCTGGGACCATATCGAGGAAGTCTCCGTCGCGAGATCCACGCTCGGCGGGATGCGCTACAGCGGCGAGTGGAATGCTATCACCGTGTATATGGCCTCCACCGCGCCCCCCGCGGTCAGGGCCATCGCTTTCCTCAAGCCGTTCGCCTCTGCACATGGCCAAGCCTTCGCCTGGCCACTAGGTAATATCAAAGAGTCAGCCACTTCTTTGACGGCAGTGTTCCGCTCCGCTGCCCCGCGACGCGTAAAAGTGATCGACAGAGGGGAAGCTGATGCCCTGCCTGACCGTCGCCCCCGCTTGGATTATTCCCCGCTCATCAAGTGCGTCGTCGTTCTCGTCGCAATGTGCGTGGGCTCGTACCTGTACGGAATCGCCTCGGGAGTCGGCGTGTTCGGATGACCCGAGCGCCAGTTCAGGAAGCCGCCGATCGCACCATCTTTGCGGAGATAAACGCCGCGTGTGGCATCTCACGCCCGGGGGCAAGTGGAGGATTTGACCTTTGATTGAGTGGGATTGGTCGGCTGTTCGGTAACAAGGCTGAGCGGGGGCGGGCATGATTCTGAGGCTGACTGTTCAAGATATTGACACTTCGATACACCAGGATATCGAGGTGGTTACTGCGCTGGAAAGCAGTGTGGGCTCTTTGCTGGAATCCTTGACGATGCCGATCCCAGTGGGCGGGAGAAGGTGTTTCGTCGGGGGCGTTGCCCTGGATCCTCAGAAAACCGTGGGCGACAGCCCTTTGTCGCCTGGGTCGGTGATCAGTGTGGGCGCGCCCGGGCCGGTGTTTCGCCCTGTATCCAGGCAGACGGCGGGCGTCCTGCAGGTGATAGCCGGTCCGGACGTCGGCCTCAGTTTTGCCCTGACCCCAGGGACGCATGCGGTAGCCAGGAGCTCCAGCGCGGAGGTGTGCCTGCGGGACCCCGATGTCTCGCGCAGGGGCCACGCCAGGTTGGAAGTTTCCCCGGACGGTCAGGCCGTTGTCGTTGACCGGGGGTCGACCAATGGCACCTACGTCGACGGGGTCAGGGTTACCGATCGCGCGGCTCTGTCGGCTGGAAGCGTGCTGCAGACGGGTTCCGACGAGCTGGAGTGGACTCCCCTGCCAGCAGGGGTGCTGCGGAGCACGCGGTCAGCGGATGGGCGGCTGGACTTCGACCGGGCGTTCGCCCCGGCCCCAGCCGTTCCGAGTACCGAAGTGACCTTACCGGTGCAGCAGGAAGAGTCCGCGAATTCAGATGCGATGGAGATCGTCGCCCTGGTGGCCATCTTGGGGGCCATCGGGGTGGGTATTCTGACAGACCGAATGCTCATGGTCGTCTTTGGCGGGATCAGTTTAATTGGATATGGGCTGATGGACAGCATCCGGACGAAACAACGCAAAGAGCGTAAGGCGGTTCTCGCCAGGACGAGGCAAGCCGCACGGCAGAAGATCGACACGCACCTCGCCGAGGAGCAGCGCGTACGCCTGCTGCTGGCCCCCGACCCTTCTGAAATCGCTGAGATGGCCACCGGGGCGCGACCGGATCTTTGGCCACGCAGGAGCGATTCCCCGAACGGACTGGTGTTGCGGGTCGGCATCGCTGACCTGCCGGCATCGGTCACCGTACGTGGCGAGCCCTGGGCGGGCTTCAAGGATCCCACGCTGCGCGATGCGCCCGTCACGGTAGATCTGCGAACCACTGGCGTGCTGGGGGTCGTCGGAGACAGCAGGCAGACGCAGACGCTCCTGCGGTGGCTGCTGGCGCAACTGGCCACTCTGCGTGGCCCCAACGACCTGCGCATCGTGCTCATCACTGCCAACGGGCACGATGGCTTGATGTGGGCCCGGTGGCTTCCGCACCTTGATGCCGGGCCAACGGCCGCCAATTCCTGCTGGATCGGCAACACAGATGCGACGCGCGCTGCCCGTGTACAGGAGCTGAGAAAGCTCATTGCCGCGCGGCAGACACAGCGCCGTGCCTCCTCCACTGCCCAGTTCGACGAGGAAGTCGTCGTCGTTCTGGACGGCGCGTTGGCGCTGCGGGAACTACCCGGCATGGGCGAGGTGCTGCGCGACGGCCCATCGGTCGGGGTCTACCTGGTGTGCGCCGACCGGCGCGGCATGAACGAGTGCCGCGGCCTGTGCGAGATGGGCACCGACACCCTGAGCCTCACCCGCACACCTGACGACGACCCCGTCACGGCCACACCTGACGCGCTCGAGAAGTCAGCCGCCGAGCGACTGGCCCGTGCCCTGGCCCCGATGCGTGACCGGCTCACCCTCGGCTCGGCGCTCAACGCCATCCCCCGCTATGTGCGCTTCCTCGACCTGCTGGACATTGGCAGGCCGACCGCCGCAGATGTCCTCGCCCTCTGGAACCACGGGCAAGGACCGCTCACCCGTGTCGCGCTCGGCACTGACGCCGGCGGCCCGGTAACCGTCGACCTGGCCCGTCAAGGCCCGCACACCATGCTCGGCGGGGCCACCGGAGCGGGCAAGAGCATCCTGCTGCAGACACTGGTCACGTCCCTGCTGCTCGCCAACCGGCCCGATGAACTCAGCCTCGTACTGGTGGACTTCAAGGGCGGCAGCGCGTTCCTGCCCTTCCAGCACTGCCCCCATGTGGTCGCCCTCATACGCTCCACCGGCGAGACCCCCGCCGACGTCTTCGACTCCGCCGCTGCCGACCGGGTGCTGGCCTCCGTACGCGCCGAGGTGAGCCGCCGCGAGTTTCTGCTGGCCCGGCACGACGGGGAGATCGACAGATACTGGCAGAAGCGCCGCTCCGACCCGTCCATGCCGCCGCTGCCGCGCCTGGTCATGGTCTTCGACGAGTTCGCCCGCGTACTGGAGACCTCTCCGGACTTCCTCAAGGAACTGGTCAACGTCGCTGCCAAGGGGCGTTCGCTCGGCATGCACCTGGTACTGGCCACCCAGTCCCTGCAGGGCAAGCTGTCACCCGAGATGAAGAACAACATCTCGCTGCGCATCAGCCTGCGGCAGAACGAACCCGCCGACAGCACCGAGGTCCTGGGCGTGCCCGACGCATCCGCCATCCCCGGGTCCCTGCGCGGCCGCGGCATGATCCTCTGCACCACCGACGAGACCCGCGTCCCCCAGACGTTCCAGTCCGGATACCTTGGCGCCGCGCCGCCCTCCGGCACCGCTCAGCCCGCTGCCGTCCGCACCCTGCGATGGGCCGATTTCGGCGCGCCCCGCACCGCCGGTCAGACCACCCGCAACAACGCGCCCACCGACCAGGACCTGGTCATCGCCGCGATCGAGGAAGCCGCCCGCCGGAGCGGGCGGACCGCCCCCTTCCGGCCCCTGCTGCCGCCCCTGCCGGTCACCGTGACGATGGAGGACCTCGCGCGAGTCCAGACCGCCGCACCTCCCGCGTCCGCCGTGCCGTTCGGCCTGGCGGACGAACCCAAGGACCAGGCGCAGCCCGCCGACTTCCTGGATCTCGCGGGCGCTGACCGGCTGCTGGTCGCCGGCGGGCCCCAATCCGGCCGCACCACCTTCGCCCGGACCCTGATCACCAGCCTCGCCACCAGGTTCCGGCCCGATGAGGCCCACCTGTACGTCATCGAGCACCACCCCGCCGGGCTGTCCGCCTATGCCGGGCTGCCCCACTGCGGCGGCGTCTTCTCACCGGCCGAACCCGACCGCATCCGTGGTCTGATCACCTGGCTCGACCGGGAAGTCCACCGCCGCGCGACCAGCCCGACGGACGGCACCGTGTCTCGCGCGCACATCGTGGTCGTCGTCGACGGCTGGGAGCACTTCGAAGACCACAGCGACCCCGCGTTCACCGAGACCTCACTGCTGACCACGCTCCGCGGCATCATCGCGGCGGGAACCCCCCTGGGCGTGCACATCGTGCCGCTCGGCGGGCAGGACATGCTCAACCACAAACTCCCCACCCTCTACACCCGGCGCCTGCTGCTGCCCTTCCCCAAGGAAGAGACCCGCCGCGCCCACCTGGCGTCCCGGATGACCAGCCCGCCGGTCCTGCCCGGCCGCGCGATCGACGCCGCCACCGGTCGCCACGTGCAGATCTGTCGAGTGACCCAGTCTCCCGACGCCCTCATCACGGCCCAGACCGGCGATACCGAACCCGCCCGCCTGCCACAGCAGTTCCCCTCCCTGCCCGCGCAAGTGACCGTCAATGAACTGGCTCTGCCCCACCCGCCGCCATCACCCACGTGGATCCCCCTTGGCATCGGCGGACCCGACCACGCCGTGATCGGCATCGACCTGATCTCCGGGAGCCATCTGCTGCTGATCTCCGGACCACCCGGATCCGGCCGTACCACCTCCGCCGCCGTACTCGCCCACGTACTGCGGCGAGCCGGAATCGGCGTGCTCGCCGTGGCCCCACCCCGATCCGCCCTGCCCAACCTGCTCCCGGACGACGCAGGCGTACGAGTCGTCACAGGCATCTCGCACAAGGACACCGACCTCCGCGACGCCGCCGCGGCTTTCGGCGACGGTCCCTACGCTGTGGTCATCGACGACGCCGACCACACCACGGTGCTGCCAACCCAGCAAGGGTTCACCGAGGCCCCCACTCTGTTCGACGATATCGCCCGCCCTTCGGCACGAGGCCGACAGGCTCTCGTCATCACCGCCGACGCCGGCCCCATCCTCACCGGCTTCCCGAGCACTCTCGCCCGCCTGCTCAACACCATCGTGGCCACGGGGAACCGGATCCTGCTCACCCCCTCCGGGCGCCCTACGGCAGTGGCCCACACCTTCGCGCTGGAGCCCGACCAGTACTTCAGCGGGCCACCTGGGCGGGGTTACCTCGCAACCGGTCAAACAGTGGTCCTCTTGCAACTGGTAATGCCCGAGCGCCTGGCGTGATCAGGAGTGCCTGGGCTTGGCAAGGCCTCCGCACCGGTAATCCGGGTGGGGCTTCAATGCGCCTGTATGGGAATCCGCTGCGGGCAGGTTCGGGACCCGGTCACGAACTGGCGTGCATCCTGCTGCAAACCTTGGTGACCTCCCTGCTGTCGGCCAACCGGCCCGACGAGTCAATCTCGTACTGGTGGACTTCAAGGGCAGCAGCGCGTTCCTGCCCTTCTAGCACTGCCTCCATGTGGTCGCCCCTGATCCGCTCCACCGGCGAGACCCCAGCCGACGTCTTCGACTCCGACCCTGCTGCCCTTGTACTGGCCGCACCCGACTCAGCACGCTGACCAGCCGGTACCGTCCCGCCGCAAGCCGTTGCGGCGTTCGGGAGCTTGCCCCTCCACTGGCCATACGCCCCAAGGGATTGCGTCAACAGCCTTAATTTGTAAGCTATCTGACGTCAGGCTTCCCGGCAGTGCTATCGCGTGAGAATGCGCTGGACAGAAAGGATCTTGAATTTGGTGGCTTACCCCCCCCCACCAGCCGTTGTGGCCCCCTGGGAATTCGTCCCCCAAACCGCGCTCCTATCGGAATCGCTCGCCTGTCGGCGCCACGCGCGCTAGTCTGACGGCAGGTTATCCAGCGGTGTCATCAAGTAAAGGTCTCACGGGGGAGGTCACGAGTCGATGGCTGGGGAGTTCGCCTGTGATCCGCAGGAAGCCGAGGTTGTGGCCAGGGAGTTGACGCGCATGCGCTCCGATATGAGGCTCTCGCTGTCGCACCCTCTGGAGGGTGCTGCAGGAATGACGGATTCCAGGGTGATCGAGGTGGCGCTGATCGAATTCGTTCAGGCCGTCACCATGACCCGAGCCGAGTTGATCGCCGCGGTCGGCTCGACAGCAGGGTTGTTCACCGGGCTGGCGGAGGGCACGCTCGACCTGGACAAGGCATTCGCTGACCGTGCTACGGAGACGTAAGGGGCCATGATGACGGATGTGAATGTCGGCTACGACGGTGTGACCCGTGCAGCCGGGCAGTTGAAGACCGGGCAGAGCGAGATGAGCGGACAGCTCCAGTCTCTCAAGTCAATGATCGACCAGTTGGTGACCAGCGAGTTCCGCACTCAACTGGCGTCCGGCAAGTTCCAGGACTCTTACCAGCAGTGGACCAGCGGCGCCCAGAACATGCTCCAGGGCCTGGAAGGCATGGCCGCCTATCTGAGCGACGTCGTACGGTCCCACCAGGAGTTGGATGCCCGTCTCGCCGGGGGCGCCGGCAGCTGACCTGGCCTGGACCGCAGACATGGAGGACTGGAGAGTTCTGGACCTGGCGGGAGACCCCGTCCCGGGCGACCCCACACAGATCCGGGCCCTCGCGGCACGGCTGAAGCGTGAAGCAGAGCACGCCGAGCAGCACACCAACCGGCTCCACCAGGTTGTGGCCAACAGTGGCGACCTCCGCATGCAGGGCGACTACGCCCCACGATTCCTGCGGAGGCTCGCCGAACTTCCCGACCAGGCAGCGCGCTTAGGCCCGGCCCACCAAAACTGCGGCAACGCCCTTGCCGCGTACGCGGAAAATCTGGAACAGGCCAAGATCCAGTCCCGGATCGCACTGAGCCGGGGACTGCAGGCGGACAGCCAGTACAAAGCGGCGGTACAGCAGTTCTACTCACTGGTGCCGGTGACCCCCTCCGGAAGCGGCCTCTGGCGCGGCCTGAACCGGGCGACCGCAGGGCAGCTCAGCCAATACCAGCGACCTGAAATCCGCCAGATGGCCGTCCAGATCGGCAGCTACGCCGGGCAAGCGGAACAGGAACGGCAAGCCGCGGTACAGATGGTCCGTGCAGCCGCACGGGTCGCAAGCGAAGCCGAGGCCAGCTGCGCGCAGGCCATACGCGTGGCGGCACCGAGGGGCAGCGGTGCGCCCGGCCTGCGAGGGGTTCTCCCCGGCCCTGGCGCGGGAGGCAGAAACCTGGCGACAGCCGCCGGGACACGACTCAATGGCGGCGGAACGAACTCGGCCCGCACGCTGGTCACCGAACCCCGGATCAACAGCCGACCGAGAGAGACCCGTACACACTGTGGTGACCCGGTCGACGTCGCGACGGGCTACGTCACCCTCACCGCGACCGACGTGACGCTCCCGAGCTTGCTGCCGCTGGTCTTCACCCGGGGCTACGACTCCAGCCATACGACCGGGCGTTGGTTCGGCCCGTCCTGGATCAGCACGGCCGACCAGAGGCTCGAGATCGACGCAGAGGGCGCCGTCTTCGTCAGCGAGGACGGCCTGCTGCTGGCCTACCCGCACCCGGCCCCCGGCGTCCCCACGCTCCCCGAGTCGGGTCCCCGCTGGCCGCTGGAGCGGGACGCGAACGGCGAGTACACCCTCACCGATCCGGAGACCGGCCGTACCCGCCAATTCACCGGTCCGGAAGTCGACGGCGACGGCATCGCACGACTGGAGCAGATATCGGATCGCCGCGGCCAGCGGATCACATTCGAGTACGACTCCGACGGCACACCGGTCCGGATCGCGCACAGCGGGGGCTACGAGCTGAAGCTGACCACGGCGGACAGCCGGATCACCGCTCTCCATCTGGCGCGCGCGGGCGCGGAAGGCATCGACCAGGAACTGGTCCGCTACGGCTACACCGACGGAAACCTCACGGAGGTCATCAACTCCAGCGGCCTTCCGCTGCGCTTCGCCTACGACGACCGGCGGCGGATCGTCTCCTGGACGGACACCAGCGATCACCGCTTCGACTACGTCTACGACGAGCTGGACCGCTGCGTCGCTCAAAGCGGTGAGGCAGGTCACGTATCCCTGCGGATTGCCTATGACGGGGCGGCGGAGCAGCCCGGCCACCGCGTTACCACGGTCACCACGACGGAGGGTTCGGTCAGCCGGTACCTGGTCAACGAACGCCGCCAGGTCGTGGCGGAAACCGACCCGCTCGGCCACACCGTCCGCACCGAATACGACCGCTTCGACCGGGTTCTGTCCCGCTCCGATCCGGTGGGCCACACCACAACGTACGAGTACGACGAGTCCGGCCACCTCACGGCGATAGCGAGACCCGACGGCCCCCGTTCCACCGCCGCCTACAACGACCTCGGCCTACCCATCACCCTGACCGGCCCGGACGGCGTCACCTGGCACCAGACCTACGACGAGGCAGGCCGCCGCACTTCAGCCACCGACCCGGAAGGCCACACCACCTACTACACTTACGACACCCTCGGCCACCTGTCAGCCGTCACTGATGCCCTCGGCCACACCACCCGCGTCGGCTGCGACGAGGCGGGCCTGCCCATCGAGATCACCGACCCGCTCGGCGCGACGACGACGTACCACCGAGATGCCTTCGGCCGCCCAGTGACCATCATCGACCCGCTCGGCGCCACGACCCACCTGACCTGGTCGGTGGAAGGCAAGCTGACCAGCCGCACGGCGGCGGACGGCTCACAGGAGTGGTGGACGTACGACGGCGAAGGCAACTGCACCACCCACACCGACGCCATGGGCGACACCACCGTCTTCGAGTACACGCACTTCGACCTGCTCGCGGCCCGCACCGGCCCGGACGGCGTCCGCTACGAGTTCCAACACGACGCCTCCCTGCGCCTCACCCAGGTCACCAACCCGCAGGGCCTGACCTGGTCGTACGAGTACGACCCCGCTGGCCGCCTAACCTCCGAGACGGACTTCGACGACCGCACGGTCACGTACGAACATGACGCGGCCGCCCAATTGATCCGTCGCACCAATCCCCTGGGCCAGAGCGTCACGTACGAACACAACACGCTAGGCCAGATCACCCGCAAGAGCGCCGAAGACCAGGTGACTTCCTTCACCTACGACCCGGCAGGCCGCCTGACCACAGTCACCGGCCCCGAAACGGAAGTGGTCTATCAGCACGACCGCCTGGGCCGGATCCAGTCCGAGATGGTGAACGGCCGCGTACTCGCCCATTCGTATGACCCTTTGGGGCGCCGAACCCGCCGCGTCACCCCGACGGGCGCGACGACGACGTACGCGTACGACGCGGCGGGCAACCGCACGTCGCTGACTGCGGGCGGCCACACTCTGGCCTCCGAACACGACGCCACGGGCCGCGAGACAACGCGCCGGATCGGCGACACGCTCACCGTCACCAACGTCTGGGACCCGCTGGGCCGTCTGACCGAACATTCCCTGACGGGCGCGTCCGACGCGTCTCCCATCCAACACCGCGTCTACACCTACCGCGCCGACGGCAACGTCACCGCGGTGAACGATCGTCTGAGCGGTCCGAGGACCTTCGACCTGGACGCGGCAGGCCGCGTGACAACAGTCCGGGCGAACGGCTGGACCGAGACGTACGCCTACGACGAGGCAGGCAACCAAACCCAAGCCACCTGGCCCACCAACGGTGCGCCACAGGAAGCCACCGGTCCCCGCACCTACACCGGCGCCCGCATCACCCGCGCCGGCGCCTTTCGCTATCAATACGACGACGCAGGCCGCCTCACCCTCCGCCAGAAGACGCGCCTCTCGAAGAAACCCGACACCTGGCACTACACGTGGGACGCCGAAGACCGCCTCACCAGCGTCACCACCCCCGACGGCACGGTGTGGCGCTACCTCTACGACCCCTTCGGCCGCCGCACCGCCAAACAACGCCTCGCGGCCGACAGCGATACCGTCCAGGACGAGACCGATTTCACCTGGGACGGCTCCATCCTCATCGAACAGACCACCACCACACCGGACCTCCCCCGCCCCGTCACCCTCACCTGGGACCACGACGGCCTGTACCCGGTGGCTCAGACGGAACGCATCACCGAGGACACCACCCAGCGCGAAATCGACGCCCGCTTCTTCGCCGTTGTCACCGACTTGGTCGGCACCCCCACCGAACTCGTCGACGAATCAGGCACCATCGCTTGGCACACCCGCTCCACCCTCTGGGGCACCACCACCTGGACAGCCGACAGCGCCGCCTACACCCCACTCCGCTTCCCGGGCCAGTACTTCGACCCCGAAACCGGCCTCCACTACAATTTCCACCGCTACTACGACCCGGCATCGGGCCGGTACATCACTACGGATCCCCTGGGTCTGGAACCCGCGCCGAACCCACGCGGATACGTAGCGAATCCGCACCGCGAGATCGACCCCCTCGGACTTTCGCCGTGTATCAACGCACCAGTGGATGACCTCTTCTCGACAGCCACGGCAAGCACCAAGGGGCAACTGACGGCCGCCGGGCGCGCGCTCCAGAAGCACGGCGATCCCAGTCCGGGTAACATCGCCAAGCGAGGACAGGCGCACGTCGATCTCTACGATTTCGGCCAACTCACGAACAGCGAGCGCTCGCAGGTTGCCGAGGAGATGATTGAAGAGATCCTCACCAATCCCTCCGCGAGAACGACGATCCGCCCCGCCGCCACCCATTATGGCGGCATTGTGCGCGACGTTCGAATAACCGATGGATGGGGTGCGAGATGGAGCCTGCGGGGAGGGTCCCTGAATTTTGAAGGATTCCTGTAATGGACGCAAGGGCGACAATGATCTACGACAGCGACATGTTTGAACCGGACGGCGCACTCCGGGATGTATGCGTCCTGGATACGTCAGAGGATGACTGGAGCAAGGTCATCGCACGTCTTCACCGGTCTGCGGCTGATACGCATTTCTCGACGACGCTCCCACAGGTTCCAGTTGACCTCCAAAGCAATGCGGGAGAGTTGCTTTCTGCGCTCGCGTCGAACCCGGAAGAGAGCGCCAGATTTTCCACCAGATTTGGGAACGTCTGGTTCTCATGCTACTTCTTCCAAGCCGATGAGATCGAGTTCACCTTTGATCCGGCCGATGTCGAGGATGCAGATTCCTTTCACTCCGTAGCAGATTTCATGAGCGAGGTCGGCGAGGCTTGCGGGAAGAGGGTGATCATGACTATGGAGTCAAACGACCATCACCATATCCCCGCGCTTCTCGAATGGATTCCGGAGTAAGCGAGGCCGCGCGACGCTCGTAGTCGCCGATAGCGGCGGCCGGCAGCACCGTCGAAACCCGCACCGAACGGATCGGCGACGACAGCACCAGCAAATGCGCCATACACGTTCGTCGCCGCCATGAGCAGCCCCACGCCCAGCCTCCCCGAGCGGTCTCGGGATTGATCCCCAGATCGGCAGCGAGCCTGATCGTCGCCTCGGGCCGCGACTGGTACAGCGCGACCGCGTCCGCTTTGAACTCCGGCGGATAGTTCTTCATGACCACGAGATGTCCGTTCTCAGATCCTCAGGATCCAGTGTCTCGTGTGTCCAAGATCAGGGGTCAAGCCCCACCGGCGGGACTCCCGGAACTTCATCCTGCAGCATCCGAACCCGTGATACCCGAACCTGACCGTACTCCGCAACAACGCCACCGACCTGTACGTCGACGTTTCTCAAGGGGACGCCGACGCGGGCGCCTGGGCCATCCAGCACCCCTTGCAGTGGGAGGGCTGGTTCAACCCGTCGGACAGTCAGAGCTACTTCCTCCACCCCACCCCCTCGTAGGCGGGCCCGCGGCCCGGGGCTCCACCCGCCTGAACCGGCCCGCGATCTGGGCCATGACCTGGCCGGACATCGCCCGTTAGCGGGCAGGGTTTACGCTATGACCTACGGCCACAGCACGATCTTCAGCAGTCGACACAGGCTCTGATGATCACGCGGTGGCCGTACCCGTTCCCAGCCGGTCCCGCGCAGGATCGCGAAACCAGACTGGAGTACTAGGCACCTACTATCTATCGTAGGTGGGTACCACTCAGCGATGACCTGCTGCGCGTACTGATGGTCGGGACCAACCCCGCCCGCGTGGGGGCATGCTTGCTGATCAGGGCCGTTCTTACGGTGATGACACATAAAACCCAACGAGCGGCTCCTCGGATCGTCTACCCTGCAAGTCATAAGAGTCAGTTGCGCCCGCCACGCGACTGGTCGAGATGGGGCCGACCGCCAACGGTCTGACCACCTTGTCCAGGACATGATCAAGCCGTGCTCGGTGCACACAGTGGAGCCCTGCTCCGAGTGCAGAGCAGGGCTCCCTGGGGAGTGGCCTTCCAGCGGCTGGCGACCGCGGTGCTATCACCGCCGCGGTCGTCAGCTAGAAGAGCGCGTCCGCCAGCAGGGTCGCCGTTGCTGAAGCAACCGCATTAACCCCGATGAGGGCCAGTTCGCGTCGTCCGAGCTTTTCGACCAGCTTCCTTAAGTACCGTTGCATGGTTGCCTCCTCTGAATCGCCCCGGACCCGGTGTCCGGGAACGTGGGTGGTGGAGGGCACACATGCCGTGGCACGAGGTCAGATTACGCGTAGAGAGCCCGGCGGGTGGCCCGTTCGGGAATTGAGCACGGCAATTCGGCCTCCAACTGGTGCCGACAAGCTGTCTACACTGATCGTCAGCGCGGGGGTGCGCCTTGAGGAGTTGTACGGTCCTGCCCTTGTCGCCCCGCCGTCCCGTGGGCTTTCGCCGTGACGCGCGGCCGATCTACCCGATTCTCGGTGCCTCTGTGGAGGACGAGACGAATGACCAGCTTGACGACGTCGCGGACAGTGGTCACAAGCAGCAGGTCACGTTCACCCCGGACCGGCTGGGCAAGGTGCTCACCCGTGAGAAGGCGCAGGGTGAACGTGCTGCAATCAAACGGCTGTTGTCCCAGCTTGGCTTCGACTCGCCGAAGTCGCTCACCGAATTCATCATGGCCCAGCGTGAGGCGGAACAGGCCGCGCTGTCGGAGGTGGACCGCCGAGAGCAAGCAGCGGCGGAGCGGGAGTTGCAAGCTGCTTGCCGTGAGGAGCTTGCTGCTGAGCGGGAGCGGGCGGCGCTTCGGCGGGCGGCTGCGGTGGCGCTCGGCGCGGAGGGTGTTGACCTGGTGGACGCGGAGCGTCTGCTGGCAGTGGACGACGAGGACCCGGACGAGTTGCAGATCCAGTCGGCAGCCGAGGCTCTGCGGGCGCGTCGACCGGAGCTGTTCGGTGAGGTCCCCACTCCGGTGCCACGGCCCCCGCCGGCGCACCGGCCGGGCGCGGCCCGACCCGTACGGCAGCCCGGTCCGGCCGGGCTGGATATGGCCAAGCGCCGCGGTCCTGATCCCGGAGTTCAGCGACTCCGCCGCCCGGTAGTTCCAGACCCATATTTGGAGGACCACGCCGCTGAACTTCGTGGACGGCATCGCCTGCGTGGGCGGTGTGCGGATTCGGACCGCAGCGTCCATGGAGAGACGCACATGACCATTCAGCCCGTCTCGAAGTCCGAGTACACGACCGCCAACCGCGAGTGGCTGGCGTCCCTGCACGGCACCGACTCCGTCGACACGATCACCCTCGACCTCAACCTGTTCTGCGAGGGTAAGCACTACGTGTGCGGCGGCGGGTGCGACCGTACGGCCGGGTGCTCCGGTGTACTGGTCGGCAGGGTCGCGAGTCCGACCTGTACGGCCTGGAGGCGAACTGCGGCTGCCAGATCCTGCGCGACTTCGTGATCGCTGAGACCCCGTTCGCGCCGTGCCAGACCCCTGTTCCGGCCGTCCTGCTGTGGCACGGCGCGGCGAAGGCGTCGAAGGTGCCGGGCGGTATCGACGTGTCCCAGCTGATCTGGCACCCGCGTGCCGTGTAGATCCGCTTTGTGCGAGGGGGGGCTGAACTGTGACGATTCAGGACCTGCTCAAGGACTTCTCGGTCATGGAATGTCTCGGACCACTTGGGGCTACCCTCGCGTCGACCCAGTCCGCTCACAGCGACGCGCTGCGGCCCCGAGAGTCTGTGAGGTGAATGCCTCACCGTGCCGGATCGAGCGGGATCGAGGAGGACTCAGCGGGATCGAATGGGATGGAGATGTCCGATTCTCCGGCAAAACCGCAGGTGAGATGGGTCACCGGTTTAGGTTCGAGTCCCACCCGCCCCACCTAGAAAATCGATCTGACCTGCGCAAACGCGATCAGAGAGGCGGGTTGCGTGAGGCAATTGCCTCAGGTCGGTGAGGCAAACGCACGCCTGTGTGGCCCGGCCGATCCTCCGACCCTCTTGTGACCTGGGTTTTGGGTCGATACCTGGGTGAGATCCGTGGTTGATGCTCCCACGGCCGCGGCAAGCGAACCCAGCCCTTTCGGCTTTGCGCTGTCGGTGAGTGTGCGTGCGGTCGAGGGAGTCGGCAGGGGTGCAAGGGATGTCCGGCTGTACACCGGTGCCCTCCCAGTTTGTGCTGGAGACGGGGTTGATGGCGCGGCCGACTGGGACGGTGGCTTCCAGGTGTGGGTGTACGGTCCAGCCTTTGCACGGATGTGCGCCGCCGCGGGTGTGCTCGCCGACGACTGCGGCGCGGCTGAGCTGCTGGAGGTCGTACGCCAGCTCCTCAGTGGCAGCGACCGGGGCTCACCCTGGTGGGTCTTGATCTTGTCGAGGGTGTTCTCGATCTCCCATCGCTGGACCCTGCAGCGCGGCCAGTGACGTGGCGGATGCGGCCTTGGGGTCGCCAGCTGCTGCCGAATCCCATCAACACATGCTGCTGCTGAACGTGGCCGAAGCCTGACGACAGCTTGTCCGCGGTCCCGCCACCGTGTCCTCCGATGCAGGGCCGTCCTCACCCGTCGATGCCGGGAACGGTCATGGACGAGTAGAGGCGTCCGGGAGCGCATGACGAGCCCGGTACCGTGCGACGTGCCTGCGCGTCGAAGACCGTCGCCAACCTCTACGGACAGCTGCGCGACGCCAACCCTTGCGCGCACGCGCCTGCCAAGGGGGGCGAGGCCGAAGAGGAAGAGGTCTTCGTTGCGCCGGAGGGGCACGCGCTCCTCCGTGCGCACCTCAAGGCTGACGCCGTCGAGCTTGTCGATGCCTTGGTCGACCGCGACTGGCTCACCGCGCGGACACGGGCCCCGCGCGGGGTGGTGCGGAGGTCCGCCCCTTGGTCTCACCTGCAGATACGCCTTAAGGGTTCCTCTTCTTGACGCGCTGTGATCTATGGTGAGGTGGGGCTCCGGGGGAGGCACCGCTCCGGAGAAGGGCTTGAGTGCATGCGGTGCGGTTTCGTGACGGGGGGCGGTCCTATGAAATTCGACGCGAGCGGCATCGCCTGCCGCAGCCCCTGGCCCGGACAGTCCGGCAGCCATGGGGCCGCAACATGACCAAGGACGTCATTGCCCTCACCAAGCAGCTGCCGGATCCGCGGACCGTCGCGGCCGCTCTGCTGTCGGGTGGACCTGATCTGCGGTTGCAGGCCCTCGGCGAGGGGGCTGTGGTGCAGCTTGCTGATGACGAGGGGCGTCCGCTGGTCTCCATCGAGTCCCCGATGTTGCTGGCTGTGCCGTA
Source organism: Streptomyces sp. NPDC005962 (assembly GCF_040629205.1). NCBI lineage: Bacteria > Bacillati > Actinomycetota > Actinomycetes > Kitasatosporales > Streptomycetaceae > Streptomyces > Streptomyces sp. NPDC005962. Next base: position 564,048 of record NZ_JBEXVE010000003.1, read on the forward strand.
CGAAGCGCAGCGTCTCCTCGGTGTGCGGGCGGAGCAGCTGGGCGAGTCGGTGTGGTGGACGGAGGTCCGTGCGACGGCCGCCACGGACCAGGCGCGGCGCCTTGCCTCGGTGGCCGCCGGGCGCCTGGTCGCCCTGCTCGGCGGTGCGCTGTGGCCGCGGGAGGCCGCGGGAGAGGGGATCGGCGTCGTCGACACCCGCGGCGCCCAGGTTCCTCCTTCGCCCCATCCTGAACAGCCCGCGGTGGATGTCCTGACCGACGCCGCGGCCGTCCTTTTTCAGGACCGTCCGGTTCTCGGGCTGTCCTCGTGGCTGGGCAATGCGCTGCTCTCCGCGGTGGCTGAGGAGCGCCAGGCGCAGGTCGTCACCCCGCCTCATACGCTGCTGACGCTCCCCGCCCGCCTCGCACTGGCGGAAGTTGAGGGGCGTTGGGTGGTGCGGGAGGAGGCCGGGGGTTACTACGACGGTCTGACCGGGGCGGTTCTGCGCTGGCAGGGCGACTCCTTCGCCCCCGTCCCGGACAGTTCCCGCGAGACCGGTGGAACGGGCACGGCGGCGGCTTTCGCCCCGGTGCCCAACCCGGATGAACGTCAGCTGCTGCTGTCCATCCGCACCTGCCACCGGGCCCAGGAAGGTTTGCTGTTGGGCGGGGCGCTGGAGGCCGCCTGGCAGCATCTGGCGGGGGCTGCTCCGGTCGCGTGGGGCACGGCCGAGCCGGTCGGTCTGCCGTGGTCCCGGCGTAATCTCACCGACTTCGCGAGGGAGCGCGCTCCGCGGCCGACCAGACTGGTGGTCGTCGGCGCGCCCGAACGCCCGGCCATCGCCGCCCTGAACATCCTGCGCACCGCGGACGGCGTGGAAGAGGACATCAACCTCGGGATCGGCTTCGGCAAGGGCGAGGAGCCGCCGTTTGACGCACTCGCCGGTCTCGCCGATGACCTGGCCTCCCATCACGGTCTTCGCTCGGCTCTGTTTCATGTGCGGACCGGGCGGCGGGATGTGAACGCTCCGGCGAGTTTCGAGACGCCGCCCATCCCGCTAGCCTTGGCCCTCGGCGCGGAGGAAGCCCAAAGGGTCGGTGCCCGAAGTGACATGGCGCTGACTCCGCAGCCGCCGCAGGCCATCGGAGCGCGACGCCGACCGGGCAGGTACTTCAGCCTGGGAGAGGCCGACTCCCCGTCCAACTGGGCGAGGTTGCGTTCGCTCCTGGAGCATCTGCGCCGCCAGGACGCATAGCCCAAAGGACCGTTCACCGCGGACATAAGTGGAACAAGGGGAGCACGTTCGACCCGGCGTGCTCCGGAGGGGAACCGGGGGGATCATGGCGAAATGGAACATCGATGTGGCGGGTGTGGGCCGCATCGTCGGGGAGGCCGGACGCACCGCCGGGCATTTCGAGGGCGAGCTGAAGTCCATCAGTTCTCATCTGGAGAGCGCGATGAAGGCGGCCGGGACGCTGGACTTCGGGGGCGAGAGCCAGACGCCTGAGGTCGGTCTGGTGGGCATGACCCTGGGGCAGTACGCCTCGGCCCAGCAGTCGGACCTCGCCTTTATCGTTGCCCGCGCGGACAAGTCGTTGCAGGGTGCGGTGGATGCGACGGAGGAGTACAACAAGGGGGCGTTGGACATGGCGGCCAATGCGCAGGGTGAGGCTCTCAAGGCGCCCTACATCGATCCCGACGGCCCGGGGAAGAAGGGCGCTAAATGATCGACCCCCATGCCATTCCCCAGTTCAAGGGCGATTTGGAGCAGTTGGAGAAGGATGCCTCCGCGCTGAAGAGGCAGGCGGGGAAGTTCCGTACGACCGGGTCGGATGTCCACTCCAAGTTCCAGAGTCTGTCCGGTGTCTACCACGCCCCGGAGGCGCAGCAGCTCTTCGACACCACGACACCGGTGCGCGACATGTCCGATGTCATCGCCGACGACCTGGAGAAGATCGCGGCAGCGTTGTCGGCCTACGCCGACGAAGTCCGCCCCGTCAAGAACAAGTTGCGGCGGCTCAAGCATCAGGCCGCGGCCTTCGTCGAGAAGGTCGAGGACGATGAGCACTGGAAGGATGACGAGGAGAAGATCGCCGAGCACTCCGGCCTGCTGCACCAGGTGAACGTCGCGGTGGCGGCATTCCAGGCGGCCGAACGCCGGGCGGCCAACAAGATCGGTGACCGCTTCTTCGGCTCCACCCACTACACGGTCGACGATGGTTCCGGTAAACGGGGCGCGTACGGGTACCGGGCCGGTGATTTGGACAAGGCGAAGGATCTGCCCTGGGGTACGCCGGAGAAGGAGACCCACCGGGTCTGGGAGCTCGACCACTGGGGCGCCAGCGCGGCCAAGGGATTCGGGATCGACGGCCTCGGCGGCGACATCGACGGGCTCGCCACCCTGGTCGGCTGGCACGGAGGCGACAAGGCCTCCGAGGCCTGGGGAGCGCTGGGGGATACCTTCAGCGGCCTCGGTCAGTACACGGCCTGGCCGTATGAGTGGGCGATGTCCAAGACCATCGGCGGGGGCAACGGCGACAACGCGCAGAAGAAGGCGTTCCGTGAGTCCCTCAAGGGCTTCGTGGCGTGGGACGAGTGGGACAAGGACCCGGTCCGCGCGGGAGGCCAGGTCCTCTATAACGTCACGCCCTTCGGTCTGGCGGGCAAGCTCGGAAAGGCCGCCAAGGGCACCCATCTGGCCGAGGTCACGAAGGTCACCAAGGTCGTCGATTCCGTCACCGCTGGCACCAGGGCCGCTCGCGCCGCACTCCCGAAAGCCTCTGAGGTGCTGGCGGCGGTCAAAGGCCTCCCGCACTGGGGCGATGCACCTCACCTGGACCGCACCGTGGACGCCGCGGACGACCTGGCCCACCCGCGCGACACGGGCGTACGCCTGCCGGACGGGGACGGCCGGCCTCCGACGGTCCTGGACAACGACGGAAACGTCCGCCATGCGGAAAACGGCGAGGTCATCCACGACATCAAGGACGCCAGGAAGGAAGGCGACCACCCCCAGCAGTCCCTGCCCGAGGACCACCCCGCACACGAAAGAGCACCGGAACGCGAGAAGGCCACGGTCGGAGGCGGCGCGGACCACCAGCCACCACGCGCCCACGCCCACACCGGCGACGGCCCCTCCGCCCGCCATGAGCCTTCAGCCGGCCGGCACGGCGGCGGCCCCTCAGGCGGCCACGGCGACGGGCACAGCACGGGCGGCCACCACGGCCCGTCGACCAGCGGGCACGGCGACGGCCCCTCCAGCGGCGCCGGGCGCAGCACAGGCGGACACCACGGCTCGTCAACCGATAACCCTGGCAGCGGCCCTGACACGCCTGCGCACGACGGGGCAAGTGGGGGCGGTCACACGGACACGCCGTCCACAAGTGGCGGCCGCGATCTCCCTGGCGGCTCGACGGCCGACAACGGTCTCCCTGGCTCCGGCCACCCGGATACCCCGGGCACCGAGGGCCTGGACGACGTGGCCCGCGAGGGCGACGACGCAGCTCACGGCGCGGACGACGCGGCGGGGGACGCGGGGCGCGCGGGCGATGACGCGGACGTGCCCGCACACCAGACGGACGAGGGAACCGGAACAAGCGATCACGGCAGCGTCGGAGAGCGAGAGCTGACAGCGGCCGAGCGGAAGAAGCTCCAAGACAAGCACGTGTGGTTGGCAAACAACAACGATGCGTGGTTCAACGAGCACTACCGGGGCAGCGACGGCCATCGTTGGAGCAAGACCAAAAAGGTGGACGGAGTTGAGCTACCCATCCTGAAGGAACGTTCCGGCGGCGGCTGGGTAGCCAAGTACGATCTGCCGCACGGACCGTCTGAAGTCAGGCACGGCCGGACTCCGCTCAAGCCGGATTCCGCCGACGCCGCGCACCTTCCGAAGCTTAATGAGGCAGCGAAGAACAGCAGGGTGAGCGTGGATCTCACCAACGCGGAAACGGCATTCAAGGAGCATCCGTCGGTCGAGAATCAGGTTGCTCTCGATACTGCGCGGGATGCATATCATGATCAGCTCGGTGACGTACCTAACAATAGCAAGCACTCCGAGAAGCTTGGAGAGCAGGCGTCCAGGCGCCACGCCATCCCGGAGTTGTTCAGGGACAGGAACCCCGAATGGATTCGACTTCCGAAGACGCCTAATGGCGCCAACATGCTCGACGACCTTTATAAGCTCGGCGATGACGGCCATTATCTCGTCGTCGAGCAGAAGGGGCCGAAGGCGAATCTCAATCCTCCCCGACTTGGTGCCGGGCCTGCTGCGAACATGATGGTCAAGCAAGGCACCAAGCCGTACCTCGAGACGATCTTCCATGAGATGTGGAAGCGAGGCGGAAAGGACAGGGAACTCGCGGATGCCCTCTTCGACGCACTCGAGGACGGGAAGCTGCAGTACGTCCTGGTCAAGGGGAAGGAGAGCGGGGGCTCTTACGATGGTGCCGTGCTGGAGCATCTTCAGATCTACTAGAGGAGAGAAACAGTGGTCACGAGCGTTCCCCGCCATGGCTTCCCAGCCCAGGCAACCCAGGAGGACATGGCAGCGCTCATGGAGAGCACCAGGCGGGTCATCGGACGTCTTGAGCAATCGGAGATGTCCCGCTCCCGGGCTCTCGACTCCACCTTGACCGTGGCGATGTCGTGCTGTGCGGCCGATCCCCAGGCAACGAAGTTGGAGACGTGGGAGGCGTGGGTCACAGCCATGCAGGTCGGCTCCGCGCTGTTTGATTCGGCTGTGGCGGCGGAAGGCCCTGTGCCGTGCCGCATCGGGATCGCCGGGGAAGTAAAACATCTCCCGGCGACCGGGCCGACCTCCTACACGCATGCCGGAGCTTGGCTCACCGCGGTCTACCTGGCGACGATCTGCCGTGACAACGAGCGCCTCGCCCGGCTCATGCAGGTGCCGGTGTCGTTCCTCCGTGAGTCCGGCGCCATGTTCGACGAGTACGTCTACAGCTGGGTGGAGGCCCTGCAGAGCTATTGGTTCCGCCGGGCAGACGACATGTGGAACACGCTGGTCGAGGCGATTGACGGCGCCAGCCCCCAGGCCGCCCGGATCGCTGACGAAGAGACGTTGCTGAAGATTCTTTATCCGCCGCTCGAGCTTTTCCAACTCTATAACCGCGGGGAGGCCGAGGAATTCAATGCCTCGCTGGCCGAATTCCTCACCTGGCACAAGCAGTACTGGACCGGCGACGAGGCTCGATCCCTGAACAGTGACGGGCTGGTAGCCCTCGCCCCTCTCGCCATTGCATGCATGGCCTATGACAACGACTTCTCGATCGAGGTCGATTCCGAGTACCTGCCCAAAGAACTTCTGCAGTTCGGCTGGGTCGGCGAGGTCGATGCCTGAGCTACGGAAGGCCGATCACAGAACTCGTGCCACTCAAATACCACATGCCTACCACGGGATGACGGCCGAGGAGATCCATTCGTGGATGGATGACAACACTGGCCCCAAGGCGGCCGCCACTACCACCGATGTGAGCGTTGAGTTCCCGCCTCGTGAGTGCGCTGGTCGGCCCGTCGTCCGGCGGGCACAGTGGCGGCCCCTCCGGCGGCCACGGCGAAAGTTGTTGTAGATGGTGCCGGTGCGCCGCTGGTTGTTGTGGGCTTGCACACTTCCTCCGGACAGGGCGCAGGTGACGTCTTGTGGGGAGATGGCCAGCGTGGCGGGGCCGGCGTCGAGGGATTTGCTGAGTTCGTGCCCTGCCAGGTAGTCGAGCACTTGACGCAGATCGGACCCCGTGAGCTCGGCTCCGGCGAAGGGTGATGTGGGTGTCGACAGGAGCAGAGTCGGGTCGACGGGCGCCTAGTGGTCGGCTGTGTCGAACAGCCATCGCAGAAAGGGGCCCGGACGGCCGCGGGCGGCCCGGGAGCGGGGTGCGTGACCCACAGTGGAGTGTCCGTCCATCCAGTCCGCTCACTGCGACTCGCTGGGCCCGACAGTTGGTGAGGTAAATGCCTCACCGCGCCGGATCGAGCGGGATCGAGGAGGACTCAGCCGGATCGAATCGGATGGAGATGTCCGGTTCTCCAGCAAAACCGCAGGTGAGATGGGTCACCGGTTTAGGTTCGAGTCCCACCCGCCCCACCACGCGCTACGCGGGCAGAATCCTTCTGGCCTGCGCAAACGAAACCCGGGCGCTGTCTCGCCCGGGTTTTCACCTCACATTTGCCACACGCACTGTCCCGCGCCTCCTTTTTGCGATGCCCGGTGTGGCAAGCATCAGGACGTACAGGAAGCAGTCCGGGGCGGTGTCCTACGGGATCGTCTGGCGCGCCGGCGGCGCTCGCGAGGGCAAGCGGCAGCGCGAGAGCTTTGACGACCTGACTGCGGCGAAAGAAGACCATCGCCAACCTCCACGGACTGCTCTTCAGCGTCCTCCAGCCCGTGGTAACCGCCGACCCGCCGCTGCGTGACTCCAACCCCTGCGCGCAGACGCGTCTGCCGAAGGGGCACGAGGCCGAAGACGAAGAGGTCTTCCTCGAACCGGAGGAGTACGCACTCCTCCGCGCGCACCTGAAGCCCGACGGCGTCGACCTGGTCGATGCCCTGATCGGCACCGGCCTGCGGTGGGGCGAAGTAACGGCGTTCCAGCCGCGCGACTTCACCTTCACGGGCAAGCGGTCCACGCTCCGCCTACATCGCGCATGGAAGCGTCGAGCCGAGGGCGGCACGTACCTCAGTGCCCCCAAGACGAAGAAGCCCCGACGGACCCTTGCACTGCTCCCGGCGAGGGTCGTGGCACTCGGGCTTCTTCTTCGCCCACCGGTGGAAGGGGCCTTGACCCTTGATCCTGGACACACGAGACACTGGATCCTGAGGATCTGAGAACGGACATCTCGTGGTCATGAAGAACTATCCGCCGCAGTT